>CAYIXI010000023.1:0-1967 GCA_964367235.1 uncultured Chitinophagaceae bacterium
ATTGTATATTGGTAGATATATTAAACACAACAAATCGGAACCCCGTAGGGGTTCAACATTTTATTTCTTGGTAACAGTTATCAATTGTTCATTGTTTATTATTTCTGTAACGGTTGGAAATTTTGTATATTCGATTATCTAAATAAAATTTTTTAAAAGAAATGGAAAATGCAATAACAATTATTCCTTATTCGCCATCATTAAAAGAATATGTAAAAATATTAAATTTTGAGTGGTTGAATAAATATTTCAAAGTCGAACCAAAAGACGAAATATTACTTTCCAATCCTCAGGGTGAAATTATAGATAAAGGTGGAATTATATTTTACGCAAAACTTAACGACAAAATTGTTGGTACGGTTTCGTTAATAAAAATAGATGACACAACTTTTGAGTTAGGTAAAATGGCTGTTTCCGATTCTGCGCAAGGTTTTGGGATTGGCAATAAATTAATGGAGCGTTCGTTGTCGGCTTCAAAATCGATGGGCATTAAAAAACTAATTTTGTATTCAAATAGAATATTGTTGCCTGCGCTTCATTTATATCGAAAGTATGGTTTTGTTGAGATTCCTTTGGGAACAAGCGAATATGAAAGATCAAATATTAAAATGGAAAAAATTATTTAATAAAAGAAACATAAATGGAAAATAAAAAAATTACAATTCTCGGTAGTGGAAACATCGGATTATCAATTGCAAATGGTTTGGTTTATTCCAGATTGGTTGCGCCGAAACAAATAATTTTAACAAGAAGAAATCCCGAATTACTAAAAGAATTTTCTTCTCGGGGATTTGTGGTTTCAAGCGAAAATAAAAAAGCAGTAACGCAATCTGATATTATTATTATCGCTGTTCAGCCACAACAATTAAATGCGCTACTTGTTCAAATAAAATCAGAATTAAAATCAAAAAAACATACGGTAATTTCTGTTGTGTCTGGCGCATCGATTTTAGCAATTAAAAAAATTCTGGGAAAGAAAATAAAAATTGTTCGTGCAATGCCAAACACAGCAATCGCAATTCAACAATCAATGACTTGTCTTTCGTCTGATTCAGACGAAGCGCTCGCTTACGCCCAAAAAATTTTTAATGCGCTTGGCAAAAGTATAATTATTAAAGAAGAATTAATGGGTGCGGCTACTGCGTTGTGCGCTTGTGGAATTGCGTTTTTCCTTCGTGCAATTCGCGCCGCTTCGCAAGGTGGAATCGAAATTGGTTTTCACTCCGAAGAAGCAATTATGATGGCCGCCCAAACAGCAAGGGGTGCCGCATCGCTTTTGTTGGAAAATAAAAATCATCCCGAAAGCGAAGTCGATAAAGTTACAACTCCAAGAGGAATTACAATTTCAGGTTTAAATCAAATGGAGCACAATGGATTTAGTTCGGCGTTAATTAAAGGAATTGTTACTTCTGCTGAAAAAGCCGCAAAGATTTATTAAAAAAATGTTTGTCTGTTGCGTGGGGTATTGCACTCGAATGGCTTTTTTGTTTGCGATAGATATAAAGAAATCATATTTATTTAAAAACTAATTTTTAAACAATTAAAAGATAAAATAAAATCATGAAAAAATTTAATTTTACGATAAAATTTACAATAAACTTTTTTGTTGCATTGTTTTGTGTTTTTGCTTTTGCAATAAATACAAACGCTCAAACATTTAGTGGTTTACTTTGGACGGGAATTCATAATGAGGATGTTGTTTTGGTGTTGTTTAGTCCCGATGGAAGCAGGGTCGTGAGTGGGAGTAAGAATAACACATTTAATGTATGGGGTGCAACTGATGGGGTTTTACTTTGGACGGGAATTCATGATGGAGATGTTAGTTCGGTGGCGTTTAGCCCAGATGGGGGTAAAATTGTAAGTGGGAGTAATGATAATAAAGTGAGGGTATGGTATGCAAATGGTGGAAATCTACTTTGGACGGGAATTCATGATGGAGATGTTAGTTCGGTGGCGTTTAGCCCAGA
>CAYIXI010000023.1:2067-28440 GCA_964367235.1 uncultured Chitinophagaceae bacterium
TACTTTGGACGGGAATTCATGATGGAGATGTTAGTTCGGTGGCGTTTAGCCCAGATGGGGGTAAGGTTGTAAGTGGTGGTAAGGATAACAAGGTTAAAGTATGGAATGTAATTGATGGATCTTTGCTTTGGACAGGAACTCATAGTGGTGATATTAATTCAGTATCATATAGCCCTGATGGAAGTAAGATGGTAAGTGGGGGCGAAGACAATAAAGTTAGAGTATGGAATGTTGTTGCTGTTGAAATTGCTATTGAACTTTCCAAACAACATCCAGATATATTTGCATCAAAGGGAGAGTATGAAACCAAATCAGAATACGATGAAAGGTTAAATCAGCAAAAAAAAATGATAAGGGATTATGAAAAAACATATCTTGATATTCAAAAAGCAAAAAAATTGAGGCAAAATAAAAAATAAAAAACTCATTTGAACAAGTTGATTTATGGATGGTAACAGGTTGGTGCTTGTTATGCAGATGAGAAAACATTTTCTATCACAATAAGCGGAGAAACAAAAGATGTAAAAAATCATCCTGAAAATGAGGTTGATAAAGTTACAGCTCCAAGAGGAATCACAATCTCGGAGCTAAATAAGATGGAGCACAATGGATTTAGTTCAGCTTTAATTAAAGGAATTGTTACTTCTGCTGAAAAAGCCGCAAAGATTTATTAAGAATGCCTTCACCCTGAGTGAGCGCCTTTGGCGCCATCACGCTTTGCCTGCTTCGCAGGCTTTGCGTGACTTGTCGAAGGGTGACATCATGCTTCAATAAATCCGCTCACCGAGTCGAGTCTGCGACCTCTGGCGGATAAACTCATCATGACAATAAATTCTATTTTAAAAATTTATCAAACCACTTTAATGATTCGTTATCAAAATGAATATTGTGCGCTGGTCGTGTTGGCGAGTGCGGTTCCCCAGGATATCGAAAAAAAATTGTTTCAACTCCTAATCGTTTTAAAGAAATATACCAACGCTCGCTGTTAGTAATTCGGCAACGAAAATCTTCTTCTCCGTGTGCAAGCAGTGTTGGTGTTTTTACATCAGCAACATAAGTTAGTGGCGACCATTTTCGGTATCGTTCAGATTCTTCCCATGGTGGTCCAAAAAATTCGTAATCGGAATCGATGTGCGCATCGGTCTCGCCGTAATCTGCAGTGTAATCAACAACTGGCGCGCCACAAACTGCGGCTTTAAATTTTTGCGTGTGCGAGGTTATCCACGCTGTCATAATTCCGCCATAACTCCAACCCATAATTCCAAGTCGCGTGCTATCAACTTGCGGAAAATTTTTTATCACATAATTTGTTGTTGACATTAAATCGTGATAATCTTTATTTCCCCACTCGCCTCGGATTGCATCGCTAAATTTTGCGCCATAAGTAGTTGAGCCGCGCGGATTAGAAAAAAATAAAGCGTAACCCGATGTTGCGTAAATGTGAAAATCCAAAGAGAAGTCGCTTCCGTAAAACCATTGTGGTCCACCATGAATGCGTAATATGCCGGGAAGTTTTTCTTCTTTTTTTATTGATGGTGGAAAAAATATCCATCCTTCAATATTAATTCCGGGAGAGCTCTCGAAATTAAATTTTTGAGTTTTTGCTAATTCAACCGAGTTAAGCCAATCATTGTTAAAATGAGTGATTTGTTTTTTTTCATTTTTGTTTAAATCGGTTTCGTAAATTTCGGTGGGATGAGATAGGTCGGTAGAAATTGTAAACGCGCGATTATTTATTATTTCAAAACTATGAACTAAATTACCAACATTGCTTAAAAAACGAATTTGCTTGTTTGCAATTGTAATTTCCGCCAATCTTACGCTTGCTTGGTCTTCAATTAGTGTGAAAATTTTTTTCCCATCCTCACTCCAAATTGCTTTTTGCGGTTCATCAAAACTTATACTGCGATCTAATTCTTCGGTTAAACATTTTCGCTCTGTGCCATCGGTGCGCATAATCCACAAACGAAGATGGTCGTAATAACATTTTGGTCGCTCTGCCGCAAAGTATGCAATAGATTTTCCATCGGGCGAAACGCTTGCGCATAAATCTGTGGCGGGATTTGTTGTGAGTTGTTTTATTTCTTTGCTATCAATTGAAATGGAAAAAATATCTGTGTTGTAAGTTATCCCAGCCTCTTTAAGATTGGTTTGGAAAAAAATATTTTTTCCATCGGCAGAAAATTCTGGATTGGCAACATCAAACTCACCATCGGTTAACTGCAAAAAATTTCCGTTTGATAAATTTGCCAGCCACAATTTTTCTCGCTTGCCTTGAATAATTCCTTCTCCGTCGCGCATATAATTGGAACGGTCAACAACGATTATATCTTCATCTTTAATCTCTTTTTTGTTTTTTTCTAAAATTTTTAATTTGTCACCTTGCGGATAATTTATTAAAACGAGCGCCACAAACTTCCCGTCGCGCGAAAGTGTAAAATCGGAAACCTCGTCGTTGGTGTTGATGAATTTTTTTTCTTTCCCACCGCGCAAATCAATAATGTAAATTTCTGCTTTGTCGTTGCGGTCGCTTATAAAAACAATTCTGTTACCATCTGGTAAAAATTGTGGGTTATAATTGCTATGTTCATCAAAAGTAATTTGTCGCGCTTTGTTTTCTCCGTCGCCAAGAAACCAAAGATGCGAAATATTTTTTTGCTTTTTTTCTGATTGAGTTGAAGAGACAAAAATAATTCCGCGAGAGTTTGCGTGTGGATTGCTTATGGTTTTTATTTTATAAATATCTTCACTTTGTGGCGCGCGACGAGTTTGTGCGTTTAGCGAAATAAAAAAAATATTTACAAAAATAAAAATCTGAGCGAAAAACAAATTTTGTTTGTGTCGCATTACTTTGTCTCCTGAAAAATTTTATTTAAAACAACCTGCCGATAAATAATTGTCGGTTGGAAATAATAACAAGAGTTTTTTAAGGAGTCAACGCAAATTGTTTGTGTAAAAATTTTTACGGTTTGTCGGCGTATACGGTGATGCTAAAAATTCCAACTCCTCTTCTTTTAAAATCGCATAATTCTTCGGAAGATAAATGTTGAATTAGTGTTTCATTCGGAACATTAATTTCACGCTCTTTTTGAATTTGAGTATTTACAAATCCCGCTTCTTTGATTGTGTTAATATATTTATCCAATTGTTGCGCGCCAGCAACACACCCTGCGTACATTGTTGCTGCATTTTTTAATGTCTCTGGTAATTCGCCTTTCAATACAATATCCGAAATTGAAAAATGCCCACCTGATTTTAAGATGCGAAATGTTTCGGAAAATGCTTTTTGTTTGTTTGGAACAAGATTCATTACGCAGTTGCTTACAACAATATCTGCGGTGTTGTTTTCAATTGGAATATTTTCAATATCGCCAAGAAGAAATTCAACATTTGAAAAATTTAATTTTATTGCATTTAATTTTGCTTTAGCAATCATTGCTTCAGTCATGTCAATTCCAATAACGCGACCTGTTTCGCCAACAATTGAGCGAGCAACAAAAGCATCGTTTCCTGCACCAGAGCCAAGATCAACAACAGTGTTGCCAAATTTTATTTGCGCAAATTCCGTTGGCAGGCCACAACCTAAACCTAAATCTGCATCGGCAATGTAGCCAGAGAGGTTTGTGTAATCTTCCGACATAATTGTATAATCTGTACATCCGCCAGCGCCGCAACACGATGTTTCGTTTTGTTCTTTGGATTGACGCGCGATTTCTCCATATTTTTCTTTTACAATATTTTTAAGTTCTTGATTGGTTTTCATTGTGTAATTCCTTTTTAAATGTTAAAAAATAATTTCTGTTTATCTGTTTTTATTTTATAAGTATTTCGTTTTGGATTTTTTTTGTCAAGTTTTTGAAAACCAGTTCATACGAATGGTCAATCAATGCCGCAATCAAGGAATCTGAAACTTCTTGATTTACCTCAATTGTATTCCAATGAATTTTACTCATGTGATATCCGGGTTTAATGCCCTCGTATTGTGCCCGCAATTCTTCTGCGCGCTCGGGGTTGCATTTTAAGTTGATTGATGGTTCGCCTTTTTCCCATTGATTTAAAGAAGATAGCGCAAACATTTTTCCTCCAACTTTAAACACCAATATTTCTTCGTCAAAAGGAAAATGTTCGGTAACTCCTTTTTTGGAAAGGCAAAATTCGTAGTAGGTTTGCAGGTTCATCTTTCAAAAATTATAATTTAAAATAGTATATAAAATTGGTTTGCTTGTGTTGGCGTCGTTTTCAAAAAAAGCAATTTATAAAACCAAATTATATTTCGTTTGTCATTATGAAAAGCGGTTTCATTTCAAAATTTTCATATTTCGGACGATATCTATCTGTATCGTAAAAATGGGCTACATCAACTAATTTTTTTGAAGAGGTAATTACATCAAGTGGCATATTGTCGTATCGACCGTTTCTTAAAACCACCAAACGACCGTGAACTCCTTTTAAAATTAAATTCAGAGCAAGGTTCCCAAACGCCATTGGCGCAATTGAGTCTATCGAGTCGGGGTCGCCACCACGAACCATGTATCCAAGTTTTTGATTTACAATATCAACTGTTTTACCGTTGTTATATTTTGGCGAAAGCTCTTTAATTTTTTCCGAAACTAAGTCGCCAATTCCGCCAAGTTTTGCGTGTCCATAAGCATCGGTTGTGCGATCGTCAAACATCATCTCTCCACCTTTAAACATTGCTCCTTCTGAAATCAACAACACTGCGTATTTACTTTGGCTTCTTGCTCTATCTTTTACCATCAACTCGGTTATATGTTCAATATCAAATTTAAATTCCGGAATCACACATCTGTTTGCGGCGCCTGCCATCGTTGGCAACATTGCGGTAAAACCAGCGTATCTACCAAAAACTTCCAACACTAAAAGTCGCTCGTGTGAGCCGGCAATTGTTCTCAGACTATTTGTTAAAGAAATTGTTCTTGTAATACATGTGCTGAATCCGATACAATAATCTGTTCCCGGTACATCGTTGTCCATTGTTTTTGGGATTGCAACTACATTCACACCCTCTTTGTAAAGTCGAACACCGTAACTTAATGTGTCGTCGCCACCAATTGGAATTAAATAATTAATTCCAAGAAAGTTTAAATTTTTTAAAACCTCTGGGGTTAAATCGTTTAACTCTTGATTATAAATTTCTTTTAGATGATCTGGTACGTTTGATTTTTTTACTGCGCTTGGTTTTGTACGCGATGTGTGCAAAAATGTTCCGCCTGTTCGTCCAATACGATTTACAATTTCTTCTGTTAAAAATTGATAGTTGAGACTGTTGTCTGCATCTTTATCGCGAATGATGTCAACTAATCCTGCCCAACCACGACGAATTCCAACCACTTGATAACCTTCGCGAATTGCACGAATTGTTACTGCGCGAATTGCAGGATTTAATCCCGGCACATCTCCGCCGCCTGTTAAAATTCCGATTATCCCTTTACTGTTGTTTGACATAATTACCTTTTTGTTTTTAGATTTTATTGAAGTTTGTTTTCTAAATATAAAATATTTTTACTCTAATTCGCAGTTTAAATGATCTTCACAAATTCCTCCGCGAACAATTTTTTCCCCTGTGTTAAACGCTTTGATGATTGTCCCTTTTTTATTTGCAACTAAATCTCCGGCTAAATATAAACCGGGAATAATGGATTCAAAATTTTCATCGACAACAATATTTCCATCGGGAAAATTAAGACCGATTGCTTTTAAAAAATTTTCTGGCGTTGAGCCACCAATCTGGAAAACAACTTTATCAAAAATTACCGCATCGGTTTCGGAAAAAAATACTTTTGCTTTTTTATTTTCTTCTTCTATTTTAATAATGTTTGTGTTTAACAACGGGGTTGCTTTTTTTTCTGCAAATAAATTTTGTAGAATTTTTTCGTTGACTTGATTAAGTTTCGAAAATGTTTCGTTGCGATACGAGAGAAATACTTCGTTCCCATTGTGCGCAAGAAACTCAACTGCTTCTGCCGCAGAGTTTCCTCCACCGACAACTAATACTTTTTTGTTTTCTATTGTTTGGGCTGTAACATCAAATAAAATATCTTCTTTAAGTGTGGGTGGAATTTTAAATTCCGGTTTGTTTGGTCGCCCAAAAACACCAATTGCAATCACAACTATTTTCGATTCGTAAACGCATTTGTTTGTCAGGTGAATTGAAAACAAATCGTTAATTTTTGAAATTTTTTCTACTTCAGATTTGTATTGTATTTCAAGTTTATAATCTCGTATAAATTCATCGAGAATATTTAGCGTGGTTTCTTTAGTTCCCTCAATAATACACATCAATCCTTCACAGGCAACATCTTCGCCTTTGTAAGCCGCATCGACTCGTTTGCCTTCGACATATAGTTTTCTGATTGAAAAAGAATGGTCGTCGCTTTTTTCTAAAAGTAAAATATTTTGCAGTCCAACATTTTTCGCTTCAACAGCCGCGCTTACGCCAGAGGGACCTGCGCCAACAATAATTATATCGTATATCATTTTTGTAAAATTTTTCTTTTGGTTTGTTAGTAGGAATATATAAATTTTTTATCTTTTTTGATTATTTTTTTATTTGAGAACTTGAGTTTATGAACTTCAACGCCGAGTGTGTAGAAAAACGATTTTTAAAAACTAATTAATTTCCTCGTACTCATATTGTGCGGTTTTGATATCAAATCTTTGTCCAACAAAATAGTTTTTTTTATAAATACTTTCGCACAATTCGGTTACTATTATTTTTGACCAACATCCTCCAGCATCTTCAATTTTAGCAAAATAGAGTGGAATGTTTTTTAATGAAAATTTATAAATTTTTCCAACTTCGATTTCGTTTGCTTCACATTCTTTTTTCATTTTTAATTTTTCAATTTCTTATGTCACAATTTGGGTTACTCATAAAAACAGATGCTGGGAATTTTTCGCCTGAGCCGAGTGCTTTTATCGTTCGCTTTAAAACAAAATCAAATAACAATGGGTTGTAATTATAAATTTCATTTAAACTCTGGCGTTCTTCTTTTGTAATATATCCATCATCCATAAGCGATTTTGTGCTGATAATAAAATTTATTGCGGGGAGTGGATAGTCGCTTCCGTTTACAAGCCGATGATGCAAATCGGTTCGTTTTAAAATTGTCGTTAAAGAACTCCCGCTTCTATTGAAAAGCGTCATCGCAGAAATTTCGCCAAACAACAATCCTTCGTATTTTTTTTCATTCATAAGTCTAATGAACAAATCAAAATTAGAAACTTTCTTTTTCTCTGGGTCATCCAGATCTTCGTTTTCTCCAAAACCTGCGCAGTGAGCAACGATTATTTTAACTCCTAAATCCAACGGTTTTCTTAACAAAAGTGGATTTCCAAGTTTTTGATCTTCCTCCGCATCAACTGCTTTTTCTTCCCCAGAGTGAATCAACATAACAAGATTTAATTCTTTCACTTTTTGATAAAACGGTTCGCACTTTGAATCAGATGGATCTATTCCCATTGCGTTTGGCAACCATTTAATTATTTTAATTCCTTTTTTTGCGCACCTTTCCAGTTCTTCAAGTGCGTCAGTGCGATAAGGATGAACAGACATTGCAGAGATAAACAGTTCGGGAAATTCTTCTGCAAGAGAAAAAACATAATCGTTCGAGGTATAAAATTCGGTTTTATTTAAATTCACCGTTCCATCGTAATTATAATTTTTATCAAAAGGAAGTAGAAGATGTTTTCCGTGATTATCAATATTTTTAATTAGGTCAACCAACCTCAACGCATATTCTCTATCAGCGTTTTCAAAATTTTTAATTCCTGCGGCGTTTGTATAAACTTGAAATTTTAAATTTTTCTCGGGATGTAAACTGGAAAACATTTCGGGGCTCACAAAATTTCCGCTGTTGCCTGTCCCAATCCCAGCGATGTGTGTGTGGTAATCAACTAATTTATTTGCATCAATATCACTAAACGCTCTTTCAATTAATTTTTTTGACTCATTGCTTAAATATGTTTTTAATTCCTCTGGTTTTTTAGAAGAGGCTCCACCAATTTGCTGAATGATACACGAATTAAGAAAAAGAGAAATTAAAATCGTAATAAATAAAAAAATTATTTTATGGTTTTCCTCTTTTTTCATTTTTTATTTTTCAATTTCTTTTCTGTTTTTGTTTCTTGTTTTATTTCTTCTTCAACTTCTTCCGATGCAACAACTGCAACCGCAACAACTCGATCTTTATCGTGAAGTCTTATTAGTCGAACTCCCGATGTGTTTCGTCCGCTTACTCTAATATCGGGCGCGCTTTGTCGGATAATCATTCCCTGAACTGTTGCAACAACAATATCGTCGGTTTCCAAAACTTCTTTTATTGCAATCATTTTTCCGGTTTTTTCATTTGCGCGAACTGTGTAAACTCCTTTTCCGCCTCGGTGCATTGCTCTATATTCTTCAAGCTCGCTTCGTTTTCCAAATCCGTTTTCTGTCGCAACAAGTATTGTTGTCTTTTTTCTTTTTGTTGAGACTGCGCCAATTACTTTATCAATTTTACTAAGTCGGATTCCTCTTACTCCTGATGCGCTTCTTCCCATAACGCGAATTTCTTTTTCGTGAAAACGGTTTGCGTATCCTTCGTGTGTTCCGATAATAATATCGCTTGTGTTGTCGGTTAGTTTTACATCGCGCAGTGAATCGTTCTTCTTTAATTTTATTGCTAAAATTCCACCTTTTCTCGGATTGCTAAACTCTGAAAGCGAAACTCTTTTCATTTGTCCGAGTGATGTTACCATAAACGCATAAAGTTCTTCGTTGAAATCTTTTACACTTAAATATGCCGAAACGCTTTCGCCTTGTTCAAGCGCGATTAAGTTTGCAATTGATTTTCCTTTTGCAACTCTTCCTGCTTCGGGGATTTCGTAAACTTTCAACCAATAACATTTTCCTTTATCGGTAAAAAATAAAATATAATTGTGTGTGCTTGCAATAAAAATTTGTTCGATAAAATCATCTTCGCGCGCTGTAGCGCCAGTTACACCTTTTCCGCCTCTGCCTTGTCGTCGATATCCGCTAACAGGAAATCTTTTGATTAACCCTTGATGCGAAATTGTAATTACAACTTCTTCTTCGGTAATCATGTCTTCAATTTTAAACTCTTCTGATTTGTAGACAATTTCAGTTCGGCGTTCGTCGCCATGTTTTTGTTTTATCACCAAAAGTTCTTCTTTAATAATTTGCATTTGAAGAGACTTGCTGGCGAGAATTGCTTTTAGTTTGTTGATGAGTTTAATTGTTTCGCGATATTCGTTTTCAACTTTTTGTCTTTCGAGCCCGGTTAATTTTTGCAAACGCATATCGAGAATTGCTTTGGCTTGAATTTCTGAAAGTTTAAATTTTTTCATCAAACCAAGTTTTGCGCTCTCAACATCTTTCGATGATTTAATTAATTTTATTATTGCGTCGATATTATCTAAAGCAATAATATATCCTTCTAAAATATGTGCGCGCGCTTCTGCGTCGTCTAAATCAAATTTTGTGCGACGAACAATTACTTCGTTTCTGTGTTTTAAATAATAGCCAAGTATGTCGTTTAATTTTAAAACCTGCGGACGACCATCAACAAGTGCAAGCAAAATTACTCCAAAAGTTGTTTGCATCTGTGTTTGCTTGTAAAGGCTGTTAAGCACAATCGATGCGTTCGCATCGCGTCGCAACTCGATTACAATTCTCATTCCATCTCTGTCGGATTCATCTCTTAAATCGCTGATGCCTTCAATTTTTTTATCTCCCATTAGTTCGGCAATTTTTTCAATGAGCGATGCTTTATTAACTTGGTATGGAATTTCTGTTACAATAATTCTTTCTCGTTCTTTTTTATCCGATTGAATTATTGCGCGCGCACGAATTGTAATTTTTCCTCTTCCTTTTTTGTACGCATCTTTAACTCCTTCGTATCCATAAATTATTCCGCCGGTTGGAAAATCTGGAGCTTTAATAATTTTCATCAACTTGTCGATTGTAATATCTGGCTCGGCAATCATCGCAATTACACCATCAATAACTTCGTTTAAATTATGCGGAGGAATATTTGTTGTCATTCCAACAGCAATACCGCTTGAACCATTAATAAGTAAATTTGGAATTTGTGCTGGCAACACGGTTGGCTCTTGAAGTGTGTCATCAAAATTTGGACGGAAGTCGACTGTGTTTTTATTTAAATCGCGCAACATATCTTCGGCGATTTTTGCTAAACGAACTTCGGTGTAACGCATCGCGGCGGCAGAGTCTCCGTCAACAGAACCAAAATTTCCTTGTCCATCAACAAGCATATAGCGAAGAGAAAAATCTTGCGCCATACGAACAATTGTATCGTACACAGCGCTATCGCCATGCGGATGATATTTTCCGAGAACCTCTCCAACTAATCGCGCACTTTTTTTGTACGGTCGATTTGAAAAAAGTCCGAGCTCTTGCATTCCAAATAAAACTCTTCGGTGAACTGGTTTTAGTCCGTCACGAACATCGGGCAATGCGCGCGATACAATAACTGACATCGAGTAATCGATATACGAGCCACGCATTTCATCTTCAATATCTACTGGAATTATTTTTTCGTTTTCGTTTGCCATTTAAAAATTTCTTTCACTAAAATTAAACATCCAAGTTTCTAACATATTTTGCATTTTTTTCGATAAACGCTCTTCGGGGTTCAACCTCGTCGCCCATTAAAATTGTAAAAGTTCTATCTGCTTCTGCGGCGTTTTCAATTGTAACCTGCAAAAGCGTTCGTTTTTCTGGATCCATTGTTGTCGCCCAAAGTTGTTCGGGATTCATTTCGCCCAATCCTTTAAATCGGGAAATTGAAATTCCACCTTTTGTTACAACCACTCCTTCGTCATCAAGAACAACTTCGTCCTCTTTTTCTTTTTCATCTTTGATTTGTTTTTTTTCTGATTTAATTTTTTTAATTATTTCATCTCGCTCTTCGTCGTCGAAAGCATAAAAATCTTGCTTTCCTTTTTTAACTTTGTAGAGTGGCGGTTGTGCGATATAAATATGTCCCAACTCAATAACCTCTTTCATGTAACGAAAAAGAAAAGTTAAAAGAAGTGTTCTAATGTGTGAGCCATCGATGTCGGCATCGCACATTAAAATAATTTTGTGATAGCGAATTTTTTCGGTGTTGAAATCTTCGCCAACTCCGGCGCCAACCGCTGTGAAAATATTTCTAATTTGTTCGCTCTCTAAAATTTTATGCAAACGAGATTTTTCTACATTTAATATTTTTCCTTTTAGTGGAAGTATTGCCTGAAATCTTCTGTTGCGTCCTTGTTTTGCGCTTCCGCCGGCAGAGTCTCCTTCAACAATAAATAATTCGCATTCCGATGCGTCTCTACTTGAGCAGTCGGCAAGTTTACCGGGAAGTCCGCCAGAGTCGAGAGCGTTTTTTCGTCGGGTTAAGTCGCGAGCTTTTCTTGCCGCTTCGCGTGCTTCGGCGGCGCGTAAAGATTTTTCAATAATTCTTTTCCCGTCGGGAGAATTTTTTTCTAGCCAATTAGCAAGCTCGCTTCCAACAACTCCTTCAACAATACTTTTGATTTCGCTGTTGCCGAGTTTTGTTTTTGTTTGTCCTTCAAACTGTGGCTCGGGAACTTTTACAGAAATAATCGCTGTCAACCCTTCTTTAAAATCATCGCCAGTTAAACTAATACCACCTTCTTTTACGAGATTATTTTTATATGCAAAACTATTTAGCGTGCGTGTTAACGCTGTGCGAAAGCCAACCAAATGTGTTCCGCCTTCGTGTGTGTTTATGTTGTTTACATACGAAAAAACATTTTCGCTATACTGCGTGTTGTATTGAAAAGAAATTTCAACCTCAACCGTTCTTCCCGCTTCATCTTTATCTGAACCTTGCGCGTAAAAAGATTTTTTCATAATCGATGGGCGAGTTGAGTCGATATATTTTACAAACTCGGTAAGTCCGCCAGCAAAATGAAAAATTTCTTTTTCTTCGTTTTTCTCTCGTTTATCAGTAATAGAAAGCGTTGTCTCTTTGTTTAAAAAGGCAAGTTCGCGCAATCGCTCGGCAAGCGTTTCATATTTAAAATTTCTATTTTTAAAAATTTCACCGTCAGGTAAAAATGTTACACTCGTTCCGGTTTTTCCTTTTTCCGATTTGCCGATTACTTTAACTTTTTCTTGTGGGTCGCCTCGTTTAAATTTTTGATAAAAAACTTTTCCGTCACGACTTACTTCAACCTCGAGTCGTTCGCTCAATGCGTTCACAACCGAAATACCAACTCCATGAAGTCCGCCAGAAACTTTGTAACTATTTTTATCAAATTTTCCGCCAGCGTGCAACACGGTCATAACAACTTCAAGCGCGCTTCGTTTTTCTTCTGGATGAATATCGGTTGGAATTCCGCGACCATCGTCTTGTACGGTTACGCTTCCATCTTTATTTATTGAGACATCAATATTTTTACAATAACCGGCAAGCGCCTCGTCGATTGAGTTATCGACAACTTCGTAAACCAAATGATGAAGTCCGCGCGCGCTGATGTCACCAATATACATTGCAGGGCGACGACGAACAGCTTCGAGCCCTTTTAGGACCGTTATATCTTCGGCGTTATATTCGCCATTTTGTTTTTTTATGTTTTTATCTTTTGCCACAAATTTCTTTCTTTAAATTATTTGAATCTGATTGATTTTATTTTTCCTGCGCCAATTCTTTCATCTATTTTTTTTAAAATATCTTTTCTGCGAAAAGTTAATTCCGCTCTCCATGGCGCGTTGTTGACTGAAACAAAAAGTGTTCCTCCTTCAACTTTTTCTGCCGATGAAACTTTTGCTATTTGATCTCCAACAATTTCATTCCACAACTCAACTGCGGAATATTGTTCTGTTTTTTCTTTTAGGTTGTAGCGGGTTAAAACGCTTTCTAAAATTTTTCCAAGCTCTTCTGGGTAACGCTTAAGCATAATTTTTTATTTCTTCTTGTTTTACGCTTCCGTTTTCAACAATAAATATTTTTGTGTCGCCTTCGTTTGTTTTGTAAAAAATATTTTGCGCTGATGTTACAAATGTTTGTCCTTGCGATGTAAAGTTTTCAAATACTTTTTTTGCGCGGTTTTCATCGAGCTCTGAAAATAAATCATCGAGAATTAAAATTGGTGTTTCTTTTGTGCGATGTTTTAAGTAAGCAAACTCAGCGTTTTTTAGCGCAACTAAAAATGTTTTGTGTTGACCGCGCGAAGCAAATTCGTTTAGTTTTGTGCCGTTTAAAAGCAACTCAATGTCGTCTCTGTGTGGACCAACAATTGAGGTCCTAATTTTTTTTTCTGTTGTAAAAATTTTATTTAGCGCTGTGCGAAATTTTTCCGCAATAACTTTTTTTGTGTCAACATCCGATATTTCAAATGTTGGTTTATATTTTACCGATGGCGATTCGTTTTCTTCGGTAATTTTTTTATATGACGCTGTAATTTCTTTTTCAAAATCTCTAAAAAATTTATTTCTTTCAAAAATTATTTCTGTTCCGTGCTCGATTATTTGTTCGCTCCATGGCTCAAGTGTTTCTTCTGAAACAAAAATATTTTTATTTGATAAAAGTGCGTTTCGTTGTTGTAACGCTTTTTTATATTTCAACAAACTTTCAACATAAAGTGGGTCGGTTTGCGATAGCGCAATGTCGACAAACTTTCTTCTTTCCGCTGGTGAGCCAGATGTAATTTTTAAATGCTCGGGAAAAAGCGCAACCACCGGAAAACTTCCTATCACCGTTGATAATTTTTTTATTGGTGCGCTGTTAATTAAAAATGTTTTTCTTTTTTCCTTTTCGCTATAATGCGCTGAAACATTAAATCTAATCTGTCGGTCATCATAAAACGAACCGTCGATATTAAAAAAACCTGTATTGTGTTTTACAAGATTTAAATCGCTCGAAGAAAAAATACTTTTTGTTAGCGATAAATATGTCAGCGCTTCAAGTATATTTGTTTTTCCTTGACCGTTTTGTCCAATAAAAATATTTACCCTTGGACTAAAATAAATTTCTGTGTTGTTGTGATTGCGAAAATTTTTTAGTCTCGCCCTTTCAAGTATCATTTTGTTTGTTTTAATTATTTAATCTTACAGGCATAACCAACATCATTGTCTCTTTATCTTTATCTTTTTCGGCTGGCTCAATTATAATTGCGCGCGTTGCTGTGCTTAATTTAAAAACCACTGAGTCGCCGTTTAAATGCGTCAACGCATCAACAATATAGTTTGCGTTAAAACCAATTTCCATTTCGTCGTCGTTATATTCGCACGAAACGGTTTCGTTTGCATCGCTTCCGAAATCAACATCCTCTGCGGCAATTTTAATTTGATTCTCTTTTAAAGCAAATCTAACTTGATGAGAAATTGTGTTTGAATAAATTGCAACAATTTTTGTTGCTTGAAGAAGCGCCGATTTTTCAACAATAAGTTTTGAGTTGTTGTCTGTTGGTATTACTGTGTTATAGTTTGGATATTTTTCGGTAATTAATCTTGTAATAATTGTTGCGTTTTTTAAAATAAAACTTGCGTATTCGTCGGTTAAATTAATTTGAACATCGTCGTCGCTTAAAGATTTTTCAATTTGTGTTAACGCTTTTGTTGGAATTATAAAAGTTCGATTAATTTTTGTTGCTGGTTTTAAAACGAGCGTTTGCTTTACAAGCCGATGTCCATCTGTTGAAACTATATTTAATGTTGCGTCTTGTAATTCAAAACAAACGCCAGTCATAGATGGGCGAAGATCGTCATGGCTTACAGCAAAAATTGTTGTTGAAATTATTTCTTGAAAAGTTTTTCCTGAAATATTAAAACTTTCTGGAGATTTTAACGCTGGTGTTTCTGGAAATTTATTTGATTCAATTCCGCCTGGATGAAATGTGCCTGTGTCGGTTGAAATTTTAATTTTACTTTTTTCATCTTCAACTATAAATGTAATTTCTTTTCCAGGTTGATTTTTTAATGTTTCAAAAACTCGTTTAGTTGGAATTAAAACGCTTCCATTTCTTTCTCCTTTTACAACTATTTTAGATATAATAGTAACCTCTGTGTCGGTTCCGGTTGCTGTAAGTTTATTTTCAGATAATGAAAATAATAAATATTCAAGTTCCGGGATTGTTGAGCGAGTTGGAATAACACCCATTGTTTTACTAATGATTTGTAAAAGGTCATTGTTTTTTACGGTGAATTTCATTTTGGTTTCCTTTAAAAATAATATTAAATATAAAAAGTTTTTTTCTAATTACAATATATTTTATTATAAATAGATAAAGAATATAGGCATTGATATGTTAATAAGTATAAAAATATCTTTTAAAATAAAGTGATTCTTAAAAAAACAGATGTTGATAAAAACAGATAAATAAAAATTAAAAATAAAAATAGAATTAAATATCAAAATATCAACAACCAACTAACAAACAAAAACAACTTTTCAACACTAATTGTTTATAAATTAAAACGAAAGCGATATTTTCTTTTTAATTAAAACAACAGAGTTTTTAAAAACAGCATCTAATCTCATCTGGTCTTCAACGGTTTGTAGCGCATGAATAACCGTGCTGTGATCTCTTCCACCAAAATGTAAGCCAATAGTTTTTAAAGAACAGCGCGTTAAATCTTTCGATAAAAACATAGCAACCATTCTTGCGTTTGAAACCTCTTGTTTTCGAGTTTTTGCTCGCAACAAATCAACAGGAATATTAAAATAGTCAGCAACAATTTTTTGTATGTCTTCAATATTTATTGGATTATAAACCGTACTAACAAACGAGCGCAAAACATCTTTAGCTAAATCAATATTTATTTCTCTGTTATCAAGAGAAGATCTTGCAAGCAAACCAATAAACGCTCCCTCAAGCTCACGAATGTTTGATGTAATGTTTGATGCAATATATTCTAAAACATCTTGTGGAATTTGAATTTTATCATCAATACATTTTTTTTGAAGAATTGCTGTGCGAGTTTCTAAATCTGGCGCCTGAATATCCACAACTAAACCCCACTGAAAACGAGAAACAAGTCTTTCATCTAAACCCTTTAATTCTTTCGGAGGTTTATCGGAGGAAAGAATAATTTGTTTTCCAAGTTGATGAAGAGTATTAAAAGTGTGAAAAAAATTATCCTGCGTTTTTTCTTTCCCTGAAAAAAATTGTATATCATCAACAATTAAAACATCCATACTTCTATAAAAATCGGAAAACCATTTTAATTTATCTTGTTGAATTGAATCGACAAACTCAACAGTAAACTTTTCGCTTGAAACATAAACAACCCGCCGAGCTTTTCCAGAGTTCACCGCCGCATGACCAATTGCTTGTATTAAATGTGTTTTACCTAAACCGGTTCCACCATAAATTACCAAAGGATTAAAAGATGTGCCTCCGGGATTGTTCGCGACCGCAGTTGCGGCGGCGCGAGCAAGCTGATTACTTTCCCCTTTAATAAAATTTTCAAAAACATATCTTTGATTTAAATGACTTACAAATGGCGCAAGGGTTACAGTATTGCTTTTTTTAGAAAGAGGAGAAATTTTTTCGCTGACAGGTAAGTCACCCGCAGTAATTTGTTGATGGACAACATCATCAAACTCTTCCTGCGCCGAAACAACAAACTTTAAATTAGAATTTTTATCAACAGATTTATGTAAAGATTCTTTTAACAAAGGAAGATAATGAGCATCAACCCACTCGAAAAAAAATTGGCTTGGCACATGAACAACAAGTTCGTTTTTTTGAAACCAAACAGCGCGCATCGGTTCAAACCAAGTTTTAAAAGTTTGTGGTTGAGTTTTAGTTTTTAAGAAATCCAAACACTTTTCCCAAACCCTTTCGGCCTCGAAACGCTCATTTGATTGGGGTGAATCGTTCATTTTTAATCCTCAACTTATCAACAAAAATATCAACAATGTATCGTTAAGAAAACATCAATAAATCAATCTGGTTTACAAATAAAGCCGAAAGCGGTAATAATTATCAACACTAAATAATCGGCATAAGTTAGTTAAAATCAAAATAGAAAACGTTTGTTTTTTGATAAAAAAGTGGTCGAAAACAGAAACAAACTAAAACCAACAGCGCCAAAATAAAAAATTGCAAACAAGTTATCAACAAGAAAAACCTACAAGACTTTATATTAATTATACGACAAAGCAAAACAAAAAGTCAAGAGAAAAATTAATTTTCTTGTTTTGCGATGCAATTTTTTTTATTTTGTAAAAAAATTAAGAGAATTACGGAGAAAAAATGAAAAGAACATATCAACCACATAAAAGAAAAAGAAAAAACACACACGGTTTTCGTGAACGAATGAAAACCAAAGAAGGACGAAAAGTTTTGGCGCGTCGCAGAGCAAAAGGAAGACACAAACTTACCGTCAGCGACGAAAAATAAATAAAGCGTGAACGAAACACTTCGCAAAAAAGAAATCCTTCGAAGTAAAAAAACAATTCAAGAAGTTTTAGAAAAAGGAAAAAAATATTTATTTAAAGATCTAACTTTTTTTGTTTTAAAAGAAAACGACAAATCGGGAGATTTAATAAAAATAGCGTTTGCGGTTTCAAAACGAAAAGTTAAACTCGCAGTTAAAAGAAATAAAGTTAAAAGAGCGTTAAGAGAAGTTTATCGGAAAAACAAAAAAGAACTTTTTGATTTTGCAGAAAAAAACAAAACAGCGCTTAAAATATTTTTAATTGCTGGCGGAACAAATCAAAACAAAAAAGAAATTTTATACGAAGATAGTTTTAAATGTTTTTTAGAAGCGATTTTGAATAATGATAAATAATGCAGTAATAATTTTTGTAAAAATATATCAAAAAACAATTTCGCGAATTTTACCGAACTCATGTAGGTTTTACCCAACATGTTCAAACTATGCGGTGGACGCTTTCAAGAAATATAATTTCTTCAAAGCGTTTGCAAAAACAACAAACAGAATTTTGCGATGCAACCCACTTAACCCGGGCGGAGACGACCCAGCTTAAAAAACTTTAAATTTTTATGGATAGACAACAAACAATCGGTTTTATTTTAATTACTTTTATTTTAATTTTTTGGATGTGGTATGTCGCGCCAAAACCACAAGATATAAAAACCCAAAAAACTGAGGTTGCACCTCAAACCGAAAATAAAATCGCCGAAAACCCAACAACAGAAGCCAAAAAAGAAGAACCCCCAAGCGCGTTTTTTCAATCGCAAACAATTAAAGCGGAAGAAATTATTACAATCGAAACAGATTTGTATGTAGCGCAAATTTCAACAAACGGCGGAGTCTTAAAAAAATGGCAATTAAAAAAATATAATCTTTGGAATAAAAAAGAAAAAGTTGATTTAATCGACCAAAGCCTTGGTGGCGATTTAAATCTTTTGTTCACATCAAAAGATGGAAAAATAATTAACACAAAAACACATCAATTTAATTTTGTAAAAAAACTACCCGCGAGAATTACATTAAAAGAAAACGAATCGTATAAAATTGATCTATCTCTCCCAAGCGCAAACGGAGAAATAATTAAAAGTTTTACATTTAAAAACAACGAATATGTTTTTGATTTTGATGTTGAATTAAAAAATATGAACGATGTTGTTGCAAACTACGAATATCAAGTTGAATGGGAAAACGGATTGCTGTATTCGGAAAGAAATAGTTACGACGAATCAAGCGTTGCGAAAAGTTTTGTTTATTCTGGCGGCGAACTTACCGAACTCGATGTTGCAAATATTGGAGAGAATCTTGAAATCTCTCCAAACGGAAACACCGATTGGGTTGCAACGCGAACAAAATATTTTGCGCTTGCAATAATTCCACAAGACAAAAAAGCAACCAGCGCATTTTTAAGTGGAAAACATTACGAAGCAAAACCAATGGGCTCGGTAGAAAAATATACCATCGCACTAACGTTTCCTTTTAAAGGAGAACAAAATCACAAAACAAACTTTAAAATATTTTTAGGACCACTTGAATACAGTTTAATTAAAAAATTAAATTATAACCTTGAAGAAATAATGACGCTTGGTTGGTCGTGGATTCGTCCGATAACAGTTTATATTTTTATTCCACTCTTTAATTTTTTACATGGCTTTATTTCCAACTACGGAATTTTAATAATTATTTTTACACTTGTTTTAAAAATTTTAATGTTTCCATTAACTCGTTCAACAACCAAATCGATGCAAAAAATGCAAGCGCTTGCGCCAATGGTTGAAGAAATAAAACAAAAATATAAAGAGGACCAAAGCCAAGCCAATATACAAGTGATGAAACTTTATAGGGATTACGGCGCTAACCCTGCTGGCGGATGTTTACCACTTTTGTTGCAAATGCCTATTTTAAGCGCACTTTATTCGCTTTTTTCTAACGCAATTGAGCTTCGACAAAGCAATTTTGTTTTTTGGATGAGTGATTTATCTGTGCCAGATGTGATTTTTTCGTTGCCATTTAAAATTCCACTTTTGGGATTGCAAGATTTTAGCGGACTCGCGCTTGCAATGGGTGTTACAATGTTCCTGCAACAAAAAATGACAATAACCGACCCACGACAAAAAGCATTGGTTTGGATGATGCCTGTGATGATGACATTATTGTTTAATAATTTCCCAGCTGGTTTAAATTTATATTATTTTGCATTTAATATTTTTGCAATCTCCGAACAAATTTATTATAAAAATAAAAAGATGAAAGAGCCACTAAAAAAAGTTGAGAAAAAAGGAAAAAGTTCGTGGTTTGAAGGAGTGCAACGCAAACTTGAAGAATCACAAAAATCGCAAAAGAAAAAATAACAAAGCAAAAAAATATAAATTAAAAAAGGTCGCTCCCTGAAAACTTAGAGCGACCTTTTTATTTTTCCACCGTCTTCCACCAGAAGACAGCTTTATTTTTTTACCAACAAAAAATTTTATTAAGAAGAAATTCTTTTTTTAGAGCGTTGAATTTTTTCTCCAACATACGCGCCAACAAAAGAAAATAAAACTGCATACAAAACATCTGTTGCAACCAACTCAAACTGTGGCGCAAAAGAAGATCCGCGCATATAAAGATTTACAAACAAAACAAAATTACTCAACATAACAGCAAACACCCCAGCAATAACCGACTCTACAACAGTTGTTCCGGGCGATTTATATCCAATCACAAACGAAGCAATGAGAAAGCTAATAGAATAAGAAACCCTCACACCCAAGTCGCTGTAATCAAAAAGCGGCGCAGTTAAAAACACCAACAAATTGTTTGAGATATAAGCAAAAACAGTTCCAGCAATTATCCAACCGGGGAAAACAACAAGCGACATTGCTTTATCGTTTTCTTCAAGCGAGCCCTGCATCTCTTCTCCAACCCACGCACCAACTAATCCCAACACAAACCCTAAAACAGGCGCCAAAACAAGCTGTCCAACTGGCGGATAATAATCAAACACAAAACGCCAAACTAAAACAGTTAAAACCATTGAAATTGCGCCGGCAATTGCGGCCTCTTTTATTGTAACGCCATCGGAAAAATATCCAATTATAACACCCATAACCACAAAACCAAAAAGAGCAAGAAAGGCGGGTAAATAAAAAGTTCCAAAAGTTTCTTTGGTAACAAAAAATAAAATATTTGATAAAACAACAGCAACGACCGTTCCAGCACCAACCCACTTCCAATTAATACTATTTTCTTTTGACATTAGAAACTCCTTTAAATAAATTATAAGCTAATTTGATAATACTATTTGAAAAAAGCAAGAAAAGATTTTAATTTTTTTTATTTAACACGAACCTTGTTTTCGATTGCCTCTCGCACGAACCCACCAGATTTTTGTAATCTCGCTTGTGCTTCACCGTAATCAACATTTGATTTTATCATCACGATTGCGCTTTTAACATGATTGTGCGCCGCAAGTAAAAATTTTTCTGCTTCATCGTACGAAACATTTGTTGCAATCATTAAAACGCGCTTTGCTCTTTCACGAAGTTTTTCGTTTGTGAGTTGAAGATCGATCATCATATTCTCATAAACTTTTCCCATTTGAATAAACGCAGTTGTTGTTATCATATTTAAAATTAATTTTTGCGCAGTGCCGGATTTCATTCTTGTTGAACCCATCACAACCTCCGCCTTAACCTCAGGACAAATTGCAACATCAATATTTTTTGATAAATAATTATATTCCTCCGAATATAAAATGCTTCGCGGATTAGTTGTAACGAAAATAGTTTTTGCGCCGAGCTCTTTTGCTTTTTTTAACACGCCAACAACATACGGAGTTCGCATACTTGCCGCTATTCCACAAACAACATCGTTTGAATTAATTTTTTGTTCGACCACATCACGAAAACCATTTTCTTCTTTATCCTCCGCACCCTCTTGTGCGCGAAACATTGCCGCTTCGCCACCAGCAATAAATCCCTGAACCAAATTATGTGAAACTCCAAAAGTTGGAGGACACTCAACCGCATCAAGTACACCCAAACGACCACTCGTTCCAGCGCCAAAATAAAGGAGTCTGCCGTTTAAACGAAACGAATCAACAACTAATTTTACCGCCTGCGCAATAAAAGGGATTTCTTTTTCGACAGCAAGCGCAACCAACTTATCCTCGTTGTTTATAATAGATAAAACCTCTTCAATGGATTTTGAATCGATGGATAAACTTGCGGGATTTCTCTCCTCGGTAGATAAATTTTTTAATTGTAAAAACAAATTTTTGTTGTCGCTCATTTTCTTTCAACCAATATAAATTTTTTATCTTCCAAGATGTTTGTGTTGTTAATAATTTCGCTCACAGGTATTTCTGTAATTTTAATATACGGAAAAGAACGAAGCGCTTCATTTTTTTCCAAAGTCAAATCGCCCCCCTTTAAAGTTAAAAGAATTTGTTTGCCATTCACAAGCGGAAGAGAATAGCCAACCAAAGTTTTAATTGTTGCAACCCCACGCGCAACAACAATATCAAATTTATTTTTTGCATGCTTGATTTTAATATTTTCAACTCGCTCGCAAACACAAAAAACATTTTTTAAACTGAGACTTTTTACAATTTCATCGAGAACCGAAACTTTTTTCTGGATTGAATCAAGCAAAGTAAAACTAGATTTTTCAAACAAAATACTTAGAGGTATTCCAGGCAAACCACCACCCGAACCAAGGTCTAAAATATTTTTATTTTGCAAATCAATAATTTGAGCAAACAAGAGAGCAGGCAAAATATGACTTAAAAAAGGAGACGAATCGTTTTTTCTTGAAATCAAATTTATTTTCGAATTCCACATTAGAAGCAATTCAACATAACGAGAGATTTGATTAAACTCATCGTCTGTTATTTCTAAGGCTGTTATTTTTTCTAATTCGTTTTTATTCATTGTTTCACATGGAACTAAAGCTTTAAAAATATCGCTAAAACTGAAACATCAGCGGCGGTTACGCCAGCAATACGAGTTGCTTGCCCAAGCGTTCTCGGTTTAATTTTCCTTAATTGTTCGCGCCCCTCGGTGCTCAGCGAGCGAATTTTATCGTATTCGAAATTTTCAGGCAATAATTTATTTTCTAATTTTTGAAAACGAACAACCTGTTCTCTTTCTCTTTTTATGTAGCCATCATATTTTATATCAATTTCAATTTGTTCACCAACTTCATTGTAAATAAAAATAATTTTTTCCTCTTCGGGGACAAATTCAATTAAATCAATTATTTTTACACTAGTTTGTTTTAAAATTTGAGATAGTTGAACGCCATCACCAACAGAAATAATATTTTTTTTCTTTTCAAGTTGTTCCACCTGATTTTTTTTCAAATTTATATTTTCAAATAATTTTATCCCGCGTGAAATATTTTCTTCTTTTTGCTTTAGTTTTTTAAAAACATCCCCACAAATTAAACCAAAAGAAAATCCGTATTTCATCAACCGTCTATCCGCATTATCTTGTCGCAACAATAAACGAAACTCTGCACGAGAAGTAAAAATTCTATAGGGCTCATCGGTTGATTTATTTATCAAATCATCAACCATCACACCGATGTACGATTCATCTCGTTGTAAAATAAATGGATCGCGATTTTTTATTTTTAAAGCAGAATTTATTCCAGCAATCAATCCTTGTGAAGCCGCTTCTTCGTAACCCGAAGTACCATTTATTTGTCCAGCAAAAAACAAACCACTAATTAATTTTGTTTCAAGCGTGTGATGCAACTGATGAGGTGGAAAATAATCATACTCAACAGCATAGCCGGGGCGAAGCATTTTAACATTTTCAAGTCCAACAATTGTTCGCAACGCATTAAACTGAATCTCTTCAGGCAAGCTTGTAGAAAACCCATTCACATAAATCAAATTCGTATCGTATCCTTCGGGCTCAAGATAAATTTGATGTCGTTCTCTTTCGGAAAAACGATAAACTTTGTCTTCAATCGATGGACAATAACGCGGACCCACCCCTTTTATTTTTCCTGTAAACATTGGTGATCGATCAAAACCAGTTCGAAGAATTTCGTGAGTAAGTTTTGATGTATAAGTTAAATACATCGGGATAAGTTTATTGTTAATCGATTTAGTTTGGTATGAAAAAGGCAAAGGTGGATTATCGCTATGTTGTTCTTCAACTTGAGAAAAATCCACACTATTAAAATCAATTCTTGGCGGAGTTCCAGTTTTTAATCTACCCGAAACAAAACCGAACGAAAGCAATTTTTCAGTAATTCCATTTGAAGGTGCTTCACCAAACCTTCCACCAACCCTATTTTTATCACCAGTATGCATAAGTCCATTTAAAAAAGTACCAGCACAAACAATTAATGATTTGCAATTAATTTTTTTATCGGGAAAAAGCACAACACCACTAATAATTTTATTTTCAATAATTATATCGGAAAGCGATCCCTCAATCACACCAAGATTTTCTTGAGATAGAATTATTTTCTGAGCCTCTAAAGAATAAAGTTTTCTATCGTTCTGTGTTCTTGGAGACCAAACGGCTGGACCTTTTGATTTATTTAACATTTTGAAATGAATCCCAGTCGCGTCAGCAATTTTTCCCATTTCCCCACCCAACGCATCTATCTCGCGTACCAAATGTCCTTTTGCGGTTCCACCAATTGCTGGGTTACACGACATTCTTCCAATTGAATGGATAGCCATCGTAATTAATAATGTAGAACAACCCATTCGAGAAGAAGCCAAACAAGCCTCGATCCCAGCATGACCACCACCAACCACCACGACATCGTAATGGCTTTTTAATGTTTCACGTGAAACAATCATTTTCCAACACAGAATTGTGAAAAAATATTATTTAATATGTCGTCCGTTGTTGTTGCCCCAACAATATCTCCAAGCGAATCAAGCGCGTTTCGTAAATCTACAGCTACAAAATCACCACTTAATCCATTTAAAACAGAGCCCTTTGCAAACAAGCAAGAATCATACGCCTTTTCAAGTGCCTCTTTGTGTCTTAATGATTGAACAACCGGCAAAGATGGATCGATTTTTGAATCATCAATAAATAATTTAGGAAGCATTTCTTTTAATTTGTCAACACCAACGCCAGTTTTGCAAGATATCTCAAGCGAAAAATCAACATTTGGAATATTAAAATCATTGTGTTTTTGATTAATTAAATCAACCTTATTTAATAGTAGAACAATTTTGTGATTGGAAAACTTGCTCGATGTTAAACTAATCAAATAATTTAAATCTTCTTGTGGCGATTTTGTAGATAAATCAATCAGAAAAATCAACAAATCCGAGGACTCTATTTCATTTATTGTTCGCAGCATTCCCTCTTTTTCGATAGAATCGCCCGTTAAATCACGAAGACCAGCGGTGTCAATCAACCTAAAAAGCAAACCACCAATTTGAAGCGATTCATCTATTGTATCTCGCGTTGTTCCCGGTGTTTCGCTAACAATTGCTCTATTAGTATTTAGGAGTAAATTTAACAAACTTGATTTTCCAGAATTTGGTTTACCAAGCAATACGGTTTTTATTCCGCCCTTAATAATTTTCCCAGTTGAAAAAGAATCGGAAAGATTTTTTATTGCAATAAGCGTTGAATCTAATCCCGCAAGCAAATCATCTTTTTTAATTATCTCTATTCCCTCTTCCGAAAAATCCAAACCCAACTCAACAAGCGAACACAAATCAAGAAGTTTTTTTCTCAAAGAATTAATATGTTTGGACAACAGACCACTTAACTGATCAAGCGAAGCGCGATGAGATTTTTCTGTGCTTGCATGAATTAAATCTGCAACAGCTTCGGCTTGAGCCAAATCAATTTTATTATTTAAGAAAGCACGCATTGTAAATTCTCCCGGCGCGGCAAGTCGAACATTTGAACCGAGCAGTGAACTTAAAATTTTTTTTGCAATAAAATTTCCACCATGACAACTTATTTCGACTGTGTTTTCTCCGGTATAAGAATGCGGCGCAATAAAAACTGTAGCCAAAACATTGTCGAGAACTTCGCCATTAATAGTTGAAAATTTTCCGTAATGAGCGGTGTGAGATTTTGCGTTTGCCAACAACAAAGCGCCACTAAAAAAACCATCGACAACAGAAAATGCGTTATCGCCACTTACTCGAATAACAGCAATACCACCCTCGCCCGAAGGTGTGGCGATAGCGGCTATAGTTGAATCGGGATTATAAACCATACTCAAATATAAAAATAATTAAAACTTATTGAAAGTGTTAAAATAATTTCATATCGTGTCGAAAGAATTTTATAAACAGAAACCCAAACAAAGGAGAAAAACAGATGAAAAAAATCTTTACCATTTTTATTTTGTCAACATCAATTTTATTTGCGCAAAATAAAATCAACTATGATGTAGCTACAACCTCTTTGCCAAACAAAAACAAAAGCATTTAAACCGCCGGCGATACAATTTATACTTTTCGCATTCCCAACTCACTTATTCTCGGAGCTTGCGCGATTAACGATTCAACAATTGTTTTTAGTAGCGATAGCTCAAGCACTACAGATATTGCAGACAACAAATGGATCGTTATAAATTTTAAGGGAAACATTCTTGATTCCTCAAAAGCACAAACAAGCAACACGCAGGGTTGGGGATTTAGAGATCTCGCGTTTACCGGCAAACACATTCTTGCCTCAGAAAATAATATTGTTCACAGATTTAATCCTTTAACTTTTGATGAAACAGCAACACCAATAACAAACGCAACACAAACCCTTAACAGAGGATTAGCACACAGCGATGGATTTATTTATTCAACAAACTTTATAAGAGCACCAATGTCAATTTTTGATACGCTTGGAGTTACAAAAAGAATTTATTCAGCCGCGCCAACATCTGCGCCATACGGAATTGCACTTGATAAAAACTCAGTGCCAGGCAAAACAAAAATTTGGTATGCCACGCCATCT
>CAYIXI010000024.1:0-28215 GCA_964367235.1 uncultured Chitinophagaceae bacterium
GAACTAAAACTTCAAAGAGAAAACTTTGAAGAACAATTGTTTCATTCATTATTTCAAAGAAGTTGCTCACTTCTTGGATGCTATCCTATTTTGATGGAATGAATAACAAATTAATATAACATTATTGGTTTATCGTGGAGGGTGTTTAGTGCCCCTTCTCACCCTCCGCATAAATCAGTTTATATAGGTAAAAGAAATAAAAGGGCACGATATAAATGAGATTGTGGTATAACAAATTGTTTTGGAATACAAATAAATGTTTTGGACAAAAAATATAAAAATAAATTAATGACAAGTAATTTCACTCATGTAAATCTGTTGAAAAAGTATAGGTTCAGATGAGAGCAATTACAGTGTGTAACGATATTATTATAATTCATAGTCAACTAATAGGTAACCTTATGGTACCATACAATACAAACGATAAATTGCGATGGTTTGATTGGAGAAAAATTTTCTTCAATCCACCGCGCAATGGAATATCAACAAATACTCCATGGATTCGTTCTTTGAAAGACGATTCGGTGCATAAAAACAGTGTTGCGCGAACAACCGTGTTTCCGTTTAATATATTACAACGGCTCGATTCGTTCTCAACATTATTAAAGACTCGAAATATTTTATGCAAAGTATTTTTATTTCTTTTGATTATTTTATTTCAAACAAATGTTGGAGTATCACAAAACCTTTTCAATAGCAAAACAATAACAAATACAGGAACATTAAAAATCGGAAATCAAATTGTTGGTCTACCAACGATGATTGATGGTACTATTGAACTTATCGGTCCCGATCAGGTATTGCCAGCGCAACAGTACCAGCATATTCGTTTGTCGGGAACGGGAACAAAAACAACAAGAGGAGGAAACTTAACGATTACAGGAAATCTTACTATTGCAACACCGGTAACTTTAAACATCACGAAAGGAAATGTTATATCACTTGGCGACACATTGTTTGAGTTTGGAAAATTAAAAGGAGCAATACAAAAGTATGTCGATCTTTCGGGAAGGAGAACTTCATCAAATTTTGGAAATATTGGAGCCACTATTAATTGGTCATCTAAAGCTCCGGGTATTACAAATGTACTCCGCGTATCTGATGCAATTCAGACTGGGAATGGAAACGAGTCCATCAAACGGTATTACAACATTCAACCAAACGATGCAACAGCAGTAGGAAATATTGAATTGAAATTCTCATCAAGTGAATTAAATGGTCATAATGTTTCCAATTTGCAACTTTGGCAATCAACAGATAATGGTATCAACTGGAAAAGGCATATTCCAGTCGTTGATACATTGCTAAAAACTATTTCAAAATCAAATGTTTATCTTAATGGGCGTTGGGCAATTGCGGATACTGTTCATGCGCTTGGTCCGTTAGAAAAAATAGCGGGAGTCCCTGCAAACATAGCCAACATGAGTTCGCAGACTTTTATACCGATTATTCTTTCTACATTGGATACATTTAAAGTTTTGATTACTGACATTTTCGGTACGCCTTTAAACAATGTTCCATTAAAATTTGCAATCAAAACAAAACCGACTCCAACTGCAGGGGGAACACTAAGCGATACCGATGTGGTAACAAATTCACTTGGCATTGCCTCAACGGTACTGACTCTTGGAAACAAAGTTGGTTTGTATGAAGTAACAGCAACTACACCAACTCTTGATACATTAACAATTCCGACATTTGCTAAGCATGGGATAGCTCAATCGCTCGCATCAGTTGCAATTTCGTTACAAAGCAAAATTATTTTGTCGCAACTTGATTCATTATTCACGGTTGAGGTAACAGACATTGGTGAAAACCTTGTTGATAGCGCGATGGTAATCTTTACAATTGATTCCATACCATCAATTTTCGCATCGGGATATACATTGAGTACAGATAGTATTCGTACAGATGCATTCGGACGCGCTTCTACCCGTTTAACTTTAGGCAGTAAGGTGGGAATGTACGGAGTAAACGCAAAAGTGACAGGTGTTTCAGATTCTGCGCGATTCTTTGCAAAAGCAACAGCCGGTGCTCCTGCAATATTAGCAGAGCTATCGGGAAATAATCAAACCAAAAAGATTTTAAAGACTTTGGATTCAGCATTTACTGTTTCAGTTAAAGATATTGGTGAAAATTCGGTTGGTGGCGCAACTGTATTATTTACTATTGCTACAACTCCGCCCAATTCAACTAAACATATTATTAGTAACTCAAGTGTAATTACAGATTCGCTTGGACATGCATCAACAATTTTAACATTAGGAGAAAAAGTTGGTAAGTATGTTGTAGATGCAGTTGTGGTTGGCTTACCAAATAATAGTGTATCATTTACCACATTGGCAATGCAGGGAAGCCCATCATCAATGTTGCTTGCTTCTGGAAATAATCAAATTAAACCAATTTTAGAGAAATTGGATTCACTATTTACTGTTTCAGTCAAAGATATCGGCGAAAATCCTGTAAGTGGTGTTTGGGTGAAATTTGCTATCGATTCAATTCCTACGAATGCAACTGGGCAAAAACTTAGCGACAGCGTTGGAATGACAAATTTACAAGGAAATGCCTCAGTACTATTAACGCTTGGAAATAAAACTGGTACATATATAGTCAACGCCGAAATAGATACTGTTCCAATTGTTTCGTTTAGCACAACCGCAACAGCAGGTAAAGCGGCATCACTTGCTATTTTGTCTGGCAATAATCAATCAACTCAAATTACTACAATACTTGCAAACGAACTTGTTGTTCATGTTGTTGATGCAAGCGGAAATAATGTTTCTGGTGCAATGGTAAAATTTGCTATCGATTCAATTCCCGCAAATGCAACCAGACAATCACTTGCAAACGATTCTGTTCCTTCTGATGTGAACGGCATTGCACGCACAAAGTTGACCGTAGGAACTAAGGTTGGATTATACCGAGTGAAGGCAAGTGGTGAAGGAATTTCTGACATCCTGTTTACTGCAAAAGCAACACACGGTCCAGCATTTGCGATGAATCGTTCGTCAGGAGACAATCAAAACAAACCAACATCGTCGCAACTTGATAGTGCGTTTATAATTTCATTGCACGACATCGAAGATAATCCGATTCCTGATGTTTCTGTAGAATTTGTAATTGCATCAGCACCAAGCAATGCAACTGGGCAACAACTTAGCGACAGCACTGCAAAAACAGATTCACTAGGAAATGCATACACATTACTTACGCTGGGAGATCGTGAAGGAATATATTCTGTTTTGGTAAAGGTGGACAGCGTTCCAACGGTTTCGTTTACAGCGAGAGGATATTATCTCTACGGAGATTTGAATAATGATATCGAAGTGAATGTTGCAGACATTACATCGGTTATTGATATACTTACCGGAAGTATTCAAGCAACATTCGCTGATTCGATCAAAGCAGATCTTAATCATGATGGAACAGTTGATACATTGGATATCCAATTCATCCGAAATAATATTTTAGATGGCTCTTCAACAAATAATATAACTAATCCGGGAGCATTTTTAGCTGTAAGTGGGACGGAACAAAAAATTCGATCGTTGAAGAAAAGTTCACAAAAATATTTTGCAGATGCTTCTACGAAACTTGAATTTACTCCGCTTGGTATGCGTGTAAATCTTGACAATACAATCCCAGTGCGTGGTGTTGAAATGCGAATACATGTAAATGATTCAACAATAAAACCGAATGAAGTTAATATGTTGTCTGATCGAGCAAAACATATGGAAGTCTTTGTTGTTTCTCGCAATAACGAAATTAGAGTTATTGCATACAATTTAAAAAACACTCCAATCGAAGCGGGTGAGGGTTTAATATTCCGTATTCCACAACTTACTTCGGAAGAAAAAGTTGATCTTGTAGCAGTCGTTTTAGCGATTCCTGGAAATATTGCAGTTCCACCGGAAATCGATATAGATACTCCTCCAGCAACTCTTTACCCGGATAAATTTGCACTTGCACAAAACTATCCAAATCCGTTTAATGGTTCTACAGCAATGCAATTTTCAATTCCTGAGGGAGAAAAAGCAACGAAAGCTGTTATCTATATCTATAATGCGCTTGGTCAAAAAGTTAAAACCGTTGGGCATAATACTTATGAACCGGGAACATATACTGTTCGCTGGGACGGAACAAATGATAATGGTTCATTTGTCGCCTCTGGAATCTATTTCTATAAATTAGTGGCAGGCAATTATATTTCAACAAAGAAAATGATTTATGTTAAATAAAATATTTGTTTGAATGGATAGAGTAAACATGTTGCTCCCGAACTATTTTGTTTTTTATATTGACGAGTTTGCTTTGAAATTAAATTTAATACTTTTCGGACTTGCCGGACTTTTCGTTTGGCGAGTAAATAAAACATTAATACTGTTTGGCTGGCTTTGATTATAAATAATTTTAGATTTATGCAGCAAGTGTAATCAGAAAAAACTGAAAAATAAAACTTACATTTTTTTACTTTTATTTGTCAGGTGTTCACCTATCCCGATACAGCCAATGCCAAATTATGATTTAATTATATTGACTCCGAATGGTGGAGAGGTATTTTATAAAAACACGGAAAGGGTTATCCGCTGGGAGCATTCTGATTTATCTGGGAGCGTACAAATAGACCTTTTTGAAGATGGTTGGTATCAAGGCTATGTAATAAACACAACTTTGAATAATGGTTATTATTTATGGTCAATTTCCAACGATATATTTGCGAGTAAAAAATATAAAATAAGAATAAAGCATATTCAAAACACAACGAAATTTGATTTTAGCAATGAAGATTTTGAAATAAAAAATTAAAAAAATAAATATGAAAAATATTATAGCACCAAAATTAGGCAAAGGGTGGTTTGACATAAAACACAAATTACCCGAAGAACTTGAAGCCGTATTTGTAAGCAGTGGCAATGGATGGACGACCATCGGATGCTTGGTTTATGATGTAGATTATAGATGGCATTAGGGTGGAAAGGTTATTTATTTGGTTGGACTTCGTTTATGAAAACTAAAATTCAAAAACAGACAAATAAATTATTGAAAGCATATAACAAAAAATAAAATATACCAGCAGTTTGCTTTAACTATTTTTCTAAGATGTTTTCTTTTTTCTAATAATTAAAATAAATTTTATAGAATAAAAAATCCCCGCCACGGCGAGGATTTTTTATTATTAGTTGCAAATTATTTATTCTGGTACTTTAACATCTCCAAAATAATTATAAAAATACTAAACTGTTTTGAATTTTGACTTTGATAAAAAATTAAATTAGATTGATTTAAAAATAATATTGGATATTTCTTTTAAAATTTTTATGTTGTTTGTAGAAATTTCTTAACATCTTTTTGAAAAATATTAAGGAATAAATTTTATGGAATCAACAAAGATAGCATTATTCAAAGGAAAGAAAATCCGCAAAACATTACACAAGAATGAGTGGTGGTTTGTGATAAATGATATTATTGAGGCATTAACCGATTCTGTTCAGCCCGATGGATATATTAAAGATATGCGTCGTCGCGATGAAGAACTTTCTAAAGGATGGGGGCAAATTGCCACCCCCCTTAAAATAAAAACAGAAGGCGGTTTGCAAAAAATGAATTGCGCTGATACGGAAGGCATTTTTCGTATAATTCAATCAATCCCTTCACCAAAAGCAGAACCATTCAAGCGCTGGTTGGCGAAAATCGGTTATGAAAGAGTAAAAGAAATAGAAAATCCTGAACTGGCTACCAAAAGAACAAGAGCTCTTTATAAGCTCAAAGGGTACCCCGAAGATTGGATTGAAAAAAGAATGCGTGGTATTGCTATACGAGAAGAATTGACTGATGAGTGGCAAAAAAGAGGTGTACAGGAACAAAAAGATTATGAAATTTTAACTGCGGAAATTTCCAAAGCTACATTTGGGGTTACACCAAGCGAGTATAAAAACTTAAAGGGATTGAAACGAGAAAATTTGCGCGACCATATGGATGATTTTGAGCTAATCTTTACCATGCTGGGAGAAAGATCAACCACAGAAATTCATCGGAACGATAATTCTAAGGGGATAAATAAGTTAAAGGATGATGCAAAAGTTGGTGGCGGAATAGCGGGAAATGCCAGAAAAGAATTAGAAAAGAAACTGAATCGATCAGTTGTTTCAAAGCAAAATTATTTACCAAAAAAATTAAAGCAACTCAAGAAAAAATAGCAATGATAAATTTTGAAGATTTTAATAAAATAGATATTAGAGTTGGTCAAATTATAAAAGTTGAAAAACTCCCGAATGCCAAAACCACAACGCACAAACTCACAATTGATTTTGGAAATGCGATTGGAATTAAACAATCTTGCGCAAGGGTTGTAAATTATACCAATGAAGAACTTATTGGTAAGCGTATTATTGGCGTAATTAATTTGCCACCAAAACAAATTGGGCAAAATATGTCGGAGGTTTTTACGGTTGGTTTACCAGATGCAAATGGAGAATGTGTGCTTGTAAGCCCAGATAAAGATGTCCCGTTAGGTGGTAGATTGTATTAGCTATTTTGTAGAATTCAGCGAATTAAAAAATTGGTGCATTCAGATTTAATTTTTCTTTACCCAACTTTTAAAACAATTTTCCCGAACTGCAAACCCTCTTCCATTTTTTTATGCGCAAGTTGCGTTTGGCTTAAATCATAAACGGAATCAATCACAGGTTTAATTTTATTTTTTTCAAAAAAATTAATTGCTTCAACAAATTCTTTTGGCGAGCCCATTGTTGTGCCAAAAATCGAAATTTGTTTCCAAAAAATTCTTCTAACTTGAATTTCTTTTGCCACGCCAAGTGTTGCGCCATAAATAACATATCGTCCGCTCGGTTTTAATATTTCAATCGCATCATCAAACATTTTTCCACCAGCGCCATCAATCACCACATCAAATCCTTTTTTGTTTGTTAAATTAAATAATTCTTCTTTCCACTTTTCGTTTGTGTAAAGCGCGCCACCAATTGCGCCAAGCGATTTTGCTTTTTGGATTTTATTTTCACTCGAGCTTGTAACAAAAACATTTGCGTTCGTGGCGACTGCAATCTGCAATGCCGCAATTGCAACTCCGCCACCAATACCTGTAATTAAAATATTTTCGTTTGATTTTATATTTGCGCGAGTTTTAACTGCGCGATAAGCAGTTGTTGCGCAAAGTGCAAGCGCTGCGGCTTCCTCGAAATTTAAATAATTTGGTTTTGGAAAAATATTTTTTGCAGAAACTTTTACCAACTCAGCGTTGGTGCCGTCATCTGGTAAGCCGAGAATTTTATAATTTTCTGATTGAACTTTTTCATCATCTCCCCAATTTGAAGCGGGATCGATTAAAACTTCTTTCCCAATTAAATTTTTGTCTACATTTTTACCAACTTCATAAACAACTCCCGCACCATCTGAACCCAAAATAATCGGAACTTTTATTCCCATATATTTTCCAAGTCGTATCCAAACATCGCGGTGATTTAAAGCCGATGCAAAAATTTTTACAACAACTTCATTTTCGTTTGGAGTGGGATTTGGAACATCTTTAAAAATTAAATTTTCAACTCCGCCAATTTTTTCAAGTACCACGGCTTTCATCAAAACGCTTTTATGTTGATATATTTGGTCGGATTTGCTTTAATATCTTTTAAAAGTGAGTTTAAATTTACTGCCGCGCTATCCAAATCGTTATAAAGTTTCGAGTCTTTTGAAAGTTTGCCAAGGGTTCCTTCTCCTTTTTCAAATCGAGATAAAATTACATCGAGCGATTTTGTCGAACTATTTAAATTTGTAACCGTTGTATTTAAATTCGAAATAGTTGTGTTGATGTGAAGAGAACTTTTTTCAAGCTCGCTTGTAATTTTTTTTGCCGATGTAAATGTCGCCGATAGATTTGATCTTTCATTTTTTGTGAGCGAGTCAAGTGTAATGCCGGTAGTGGAAAGTGAATGTGTAAATTTTGAAAAATTAGAAATTGCTAAATCGAGTTCTTGCCCATTATTTTTAATTACTCTTTCAAGCTCCGAAGAAGAACGATTTAAATCTTTTAAAATATTTTGAATTGCTTTTTGCGTTGGCACATCAAAAGTTGTGTTGACTCTTTCTAAAATTCCCAAAACATTTGAACTAATCGGCGCAAGCGTTGAGGTCAATTCTGTTAAATCTGCTTCGTACGCGCCAATAAGCGAGTCGCCATCGTTTAACATTGTGTTTGAAATGCCGGGAGTTATCGCAATAATTTTTCCACCCATAATGCTTGAACTTTTTATAAATGCTTTTGAGTCGTTTGAAAATTGCACATCTTTTTCGATTGCAACTGTTACAGCAACTCCGCTTTTATGAAGTTTGAATCCTTCAACTTTACCAATTTTAAAACCAGCGATTGTAATTTCATTTCCTTCGGCAAGTCCGTTTACATTATCGTAAATAAAAATTAATGTGTAATCATTTTTTTGGAAATCGACTCCGCGCAAATAAACAATTCCGCTAACCAAAACAATTATTGCGGTGAAGACTGTAATCCCAAGTTTAACTTCGTTTGTAAGTTTCATAGTTTACCCTTTAGTTTCAATTTCGCTTTGAATATATTTTCGAATTTCTTCATCGTTACTATTTAAAATTTCTTCTTTCGTTCCAGTCATTCTAACTTTGCCTTTATCAAAAATTGTAAATCTATCGCCAATTAAAAATGCGCTGTGAATGTCGTGCGTAACTGCAATCGATGTCATCCCAATAGTATTTTTCAATTCGTTTATTAAAAGATTTATTCCATCGGCGGTTTCCATATCAAGCCCAGTGGTCGGCTCATCGTACAGCATATATTTTGGAGTTAAGACAACTGCTCGCGCAAGCCCAACTCTTTTTTTCATTCCGCCACTTAGTTGCGATGGCATTTTATGTGCTGAATTTTCAAGCCCAACTACATTTAATGCATATTCAACTCTATCAATAACTTCATCTTTTGTGTAGTTTGAATGTCGCTCAAGCGCGAGCGCAATATTTTCTCCAACACTCATTGAATCAAACAGCGCCGCATTTTGAAATAAAAATCCGAATTTAAATCTGAGTTTTTGCAATTCGGGAAAAGTCATTTTCGAAACATCTTTCCCATCAACTTCAATTGTTCCGATATCAGGTTTTATCAAACCGATAATCATTTTTAAAAGAACACTTTTTCCTCCACCACTTTTTCCGAGAATTACAATCGTTTCTCTATCTCTCGCGGTGAAAGTAATTCCTTTATGAACTTCCTGTTCGCCAAATTTTTTATGAATGTTTTCGAGTCGTATCATGTAAAGACCGATGCAATTATAAAATCCATCACGACAACTGATAAACAAGAAACTACAACTGTGTTCATTGTTGCGCGACCAACTCCTTCGGAACCACCTTGCGCATAATATCCCATGTAGCAAGCGCAGGAGGTAATTGTAAAACCAAAAACTGTTGCTTTTAAAATTCCGATGAACGCATCATAGACTTCGAATGTATTTTTTATTCCGTAAATGTATGCTTCGGCTGGGACATCGGTTGCTAAAATTGCGCCAACAAGTCCGCCAACAACTCCGATGAAACTTCCAAAAATAATTAAAATCGGAAACATAATTGTTCCAGCCAAAACTCTCGGAGTAATTAAAAATGAAATTGAGTCAAACGCCAATGCATCGAGTGCATCAATTTGTTCGGTTACTCGCATTGTTCCCATCTCTGCAGTGATTGTTGCGCCAACTTTCCCTGCTAAAACTATCGCCGAAATAAGTGGGACGAGTTCGAGCATTAAAGATTTTATTACAAATGAACCGACAACACTTTTTGGAATCCAATCGAAAAGTTGATAAGCAGATTGCACTGCGCTCACCATTCCGATGAACATTGAAACAAATAAAACTATTGGAATTGAACTGATGCCGACTTGATTCATTTGCGAAAAAATATTTCTGGAATATTCTTTTGCGTTATGTGCGTGCGACAGCATCCACCAAATTGAAGAGGAGTATCGACCGAGATGTTCGAAAAATAAAACCGTTCCTCGCCCAACGACTGCAAAAAAAGAATTATCAATTTGGTTTGATTCTGTTGCCATTAAGTAAAATATCCTGATTAGAAAAGCAAAATGCAAGCAAATTAGTTTTTAAATCTTATAAATTCATATTACACAATAAAGAATTTCATCCTTCGGCAAGTCACTCTGAGCTTGTCCGCCTTGTCGGATAAATCGAAGAGTGATGGCACAAGGCGCTCAATCAGGATGACATCTTTATTTTATTTGGTGTTGTTTGTTCCAGCCCATGCCCTTTATTTGAAAGTTCTCTTTGTCTTAATAAAAATGAAAACAAAATTCCAAAAACTCCGAGCGTTGCAAAAATTATTAATCCGGGAATATATCCGTTTGGGTTTGCGTTGCTTGCAAAATTCATATCGTTTAAATTACCAATCAACAAATTAAAAAATGTTAGGCCAATGTTTTGCACCAAAGTCATCATTCCGTAAGCAGTGCCAAGTCTTTTTTCTTCAACTAAATATGCAACTGATGGCCACATAATTGCCGGGATTAGTGAAAACGAAACGCCCATCATTGCCATTGGAATAAAGAGCGAAAGTTTTGTGAATGTCATAATTAAAAATGCGGGAATTAAAATCATCGAACCGAAAATCATAAAGAGTGAACGCTTTCCAACTTTGTCCGCAAGTAAACCAAAAAGTGGTGTTGCTATCATTGCAAAAAGTGTGAGAATGCTTGAGAGAAATCCGCCAACCTCGCGTGAAACTCCGTGCGCATCTTGAAAATATTTTACCGCAAATGTTTGAAATGGAAATATTGCAGAATAAAATGTTACACACAAACCAACGATTAGCCAAAAAGATAAACCGAATTTAAATAAATCTGCGAGAACAAATTTTTCGGTTTCAGCTTTTGAAATATTTTCTGAGTTGCTTTCAACTTTTTGTTCAATTAAAAAATAAATTATTGCGCCAGCAACACAAATTATTCCGGCAACAACAGAAATTAAAAGTGGGTACTGCCAATTTGTAAAATATTCTTTTGCCCAACTTGGCGAGTTTAGCGCCGCGAAAGAACCGAGCCGTGCAATTGTTAAATTTAATCCGAAAGCAAAACTTAATTCTTTACCTTTAAACCATTTTGCAATTGCAGTTGTAACGGCAACAATCATCGACTCTGCGCCAAGACCAAAAACTAATCTACCAGTTGCCATAAATGTTAAAGATGAACTCATTGCAGTTATCACCGCGCCCAAGAAACAGAGAAATGAAAAAATAAATGTTGCGCGTCTTGTTCCGATTTTATCAATTATTATTCCGCCGATTAAAACCATTATAATATTTGGCGCTGAGTAAATCGCTTGCAATAACCCAATATTCGCATCAGTAAAATTTAATTGCTTAACAAGTAAATCAGCCATTGGGCTAATGGAATCGTAAATATAATAATTGCCAAACATGGCAAGGCTTATAAAAAATAAAATTATCCAGCGGGTAAATTTTTGCATCTTGGCCTTTCGATTATTTAATCATTACAAAATTTTAAGAATTTTTTACTTGAAACTCCAACTCAAATCTATAAGCGGAAAAATATTTTTTTGCTTGCCAAATGGATAATCGGCAAAAATAAATTTGTAACCAACGCTCGCTTTTAATTTATTACTGAACTGATAACCAATTAATACACTCTGCTCAATGGAATAATTATTTTCTGCGCTTGGAGCAAAAAATAAATCTGCATCAATTGAATAATTTAATTTTTCTGAAATTTCTCCATCAAGTGAGGTGCCAAACGAAAGTAAATAATTATTGTAATAGTAAACTAACATTCTGTGATAAACCAGCGGTAAATCGATTGTGGTTCGTTCGTCGATAGTTTTGTTTGAAAAAGATAAAGCAAGTGAAGCATAGGTTGTAATTAATTTATTTTCACTTAACTCGAAGCTGTAAATAAAAGAATTCCAAATTGAAATCATTTGCGGTATTTCAAACTCAGGAGAAATTATTCCACCAATTCCTTTTTTTGAAATTGTTTTAAGTAGCGGGGTCGGATAATAAAGAGAATGTTTTATAGAAAATGCGCTCGTTTCGGTTTTCATCCATAAATGTTTGTACTCAACATTCGGCATTAAGAAAAATAAAATTGGATGCGTCGAAAATTCTTCAGTTTCGCTAAATCCGTACCGCAAAGGTTGAAAAATTCCAACTTCAATTTCTTTTGGTGCAAGAGTAAACGCGGTACCATTTGTTTCAAAAATATTTTTTTCGTTTTGTGAAAAAATTAAATTTGTGGAAATAATCAAAATAAAAAATATTTTCATTTCGCAACTCTCCATTTCACAACAACAGGCAGATGGTCGCTAATATGTTTTGCATCTTGACGAACTGTATCGCTCCCTGCAATCCAATTTGTATTTGTAAATAAATAATCAAGCGCTCTATCTAAAGTGGTATCTGCGCCAACGCTATGAGTGAAATAACGAGATTGGTTTGCTAAATATTTTTCAAGCGAAATTGCTGATTTGTAATTTAAATACAAATTGTTTAGCCAAGTTTTTTCGGGAGTGTAATGACTTCCTTCTTTTATTTTATCGTTTGACACATTGGGATTTTCGTTATCCTCCACGCCATGAACATGAGAATCTCCATTGCATTTATCTTTTATACAAAAATCTGTGATTGAAGTTTGTGGTGGCAAAGTATTTAAGTCGCCACCAGCGATTACATCAAAACCATTTGAAACTGCATTATCTATCTCTTGTTTAAAAAGATTTATATGTTTTTGTTTTGTTCCGTCGGTTGAAAAAGCATCTGAGTGAACATTTATTAAAACAAAATCTTTGTGATTAGCAATATGGATTTTTGCACGCAACATATTTCTTCGCAAATAAAAAAATCGTGTAAGCGCATCTTGATTTGAAATTAGTGGGAGCTGAATTCTCACAACTTCTGAAATTGGAAATTTTGAAAGTATCGCGTTGCCAACATCTATTCTTCCAATTCCATCGCTTGGAACAATTTGCGCCTGCCACATTGAACCATACGCGCCGTAATTCATTCCTGTGTTTTCTAAAAGAAATTGAACTTGGTCAATGTATCCTGTTCGCTTTGAATTTTTATCAACTTCTTGTAAAATTAAAATATCGGGATTAATCTCTCGGATTTTTTCTGCAACATCTCGAAGCCCATTTGCAATTTCATTTTTTGATAGAATAACTCTATCTCCACAGCAATCACCAAACCATTTCATTCGCCGTGCGCCAAAACGAATATTCCATGTCATTATGGAGATTGTATCTTTTGCGGAATAAAGAATTGGCGTTGGACGAGAATATAAAATTGCATTTTGTGTATCGGGAAAAATTGTAACAATTTCACAAGAGAATAAAAATATCGAAACTAAAACTAAATAATATATTAATGTGATTTTATTTTTCATTTAGTTTATAAAACTTTTTAAAAATATAGATAATATATCCAATATATAATTGGGATTAAAACTCCAATTATAGTTAAATATGCACCCCTTCCTGTGATTCCGGTTTTTCCTTTTAAAACAAAAAGCCCTGTGATTGCAATAAAAATTAAACAGCCCGCATATAAATCTGCAATAAATGTCCAAATACCTTTTGGGGAGTTCAGATGAAGTTGATTCATTTCATATAAAACTTTTCTTTCGTGTGTTTGTTCAAGAAACACATTCCCAGTTGGCAAATCAATTGAATACTCTTTTTCGTCAAAAAAAATTTGAATTGTAAAAGAATCGGGGCGAAAATAATTTGTTGGCGTTTCGGCGATGTTAAGTTTATGTAAAGATTCTTTTAAAATTTCATCTGTCGTTGCTATTTGTGTGATTGGCGAAATTGAAAAAATTTCTTCCTCTTTGCTATAATTCGGATTCCAATCCTGAATATGATTTACAGCAATTCCCGAAATTCCGTAAACTATTGTGAGCCCAAAAATTAAATATCCAATATCTCTGTGGAGAATATTGTTCCATTTTCTGAAAGGAAATTTCTTCACTTAATTTCTGCACCCTCGCCAAGAATTTTTATTACAGTTTTTCCACTTGTAATTTTAGTTGAATCAAACTGCTCGTTATTTTCTTTTGCTATTTCTTTTGCACTTTCAATAAGTTCTTCTTTTGTAAATTTTGTAACGGAAAAAACTCCTTCAGCTAAAATCTTTTTTCCTTTTGAGTCAAGCGGAAAAATAATTACGCCATCTTCGACTTTAAATTTGATTGATTGAAAATCTTTTTCTCCAGCAATTTTTATCCAGCAACCTCTCGTTTCGCAGACATCTACAATTTTCCCCTCTATGAGAATTCTTTTTCCATCATATTTTTCGGGATTTTCAATTATGGTTGAAATTTTTGTTTTTTCTTTTAGAGAAATTTTTTTTCCATATTTTTTTACGCCTGCATAAAGTGAAATACTAAATGCAAAAAATAAAATTAAGAGTTTTGTTTTCATTTTGGCTTCCTTTTGTTAGGGCTAAAGCCCATTTATTTTTTTAGTCTGTTTACCCCAAACTAAAGTTTGGGGTTAGTTATTGCAACTAAAACGAAAGTTAGTTGACAATTCTTATAAGATGTAAACTAATTTACATTTTGATCAATTTTCTTATTGGCTTCCCTTTGTTAGGGCTAAAGCCCGTTTATTTTTTTGTTTCTTTGCCCCAAACTAAAGTTTGGGGTTACTGTTTTTATTCTTCTTTTCCACAAACTTAGTTTGCGGTTATTGTTATTTTTTAATTTAAAAAGTAATTACTTTGTCGCTGTCCACCACCCAGTTTGTGAGTTCTGCCATTGTGCTGATTTCTGCTCCTTCAATAAGTGAAATATTTTTTACTCCTCTTGCTTCGGCGCAACTTCCACAGATTTTTACTTTGGCTTTTTTTGCGATTGCAAATTTTAACATTCGCTCAATGTTATAATATCCATTGGGAGTTGTCTGATTTGCTATTGCACAAGTGACGGCGTCTGCCATCAGAAATATTCTGACTTCAACATTTTCGTGGTCTTTGCCTAATTGGTTTGCCAAGCGTAAAGCATTATATGCTTTTTCGTTTCCGTAGGGTGGTTCGTTAATTAAGATTAGGATTTTCATTTTATTTCTTCCTTGCAATTTTGTAAAGTGTCAAACCCATCAAAGTAAAAAACGCAACTCCGAGAAGTTCGAAACCTTGTGCACCAAGTGCGTGATGAATTGTCTCTTCAAAATTTAATTTTTTCATAAAGTCTTCTGCAAAAACCATTGTGATTGCAACAATCACACCAAAAAGTGCGCCGCCAGCAACAAGCCCAGTTGCAAATAAACTTCCTTTGCCAAGTTCGGCATCTTCGTTCCCTTCACCTTTTTTACTTCTCATAAAATCTGCAACACCTTTAATTGCGCCACCAGCAAAAATTGGAAGTGTGGTTGATAGTGGTAAATATAATCCGACTGCAAAGGAAAGTGCTTTTACATTGCAAAGTTCCATTACGATTGAAATAAAAACTCCAACTAAAACAAATTGCCAATCCAAATTAAAACTTAAAAGTCCTTTGATTAAAGTTGCCATCAAAGTTCCTTGTGGTGCTGGATATTTTTCTGTACCAATTGCGTGAGTTATTCCTTGCGATAACATTTCTGCATTTGGTGTATCTAAAATTTGCACTGTCCAACCAATTACTGCTGATGAAACAATCGCGCCAACAAAAAGTGCAAGCTGTTGATATCTTGGAGTTGCGCCAACAATGTATCCTGTTTTTAAATCTTGCGAAGTTGCGCCACCATTTGCCGCCGCAATGCAAATCATTCCGCCAACAACAAGCGCCATTGGTTCGTAAAAATATCCTGTCCATCCAACGGTGATAAAAATTAAACTTGTTCCCATTAAAGTTGCGATTGTCATTCCGGAAATTGGATTTGATGATGAACCGATTATTCCAACAATTCTACTCGAAACTGTTACAAAGAAAAATCCAAATACGATTACTAAAATTCCAATCAATAATTTATTTAAAATTGAGTCGCCCGGAATTTGTGGAAGTATCGCAAGTAAAATTACCAAAACTAAACTTCCAATAATTACAGTCTTAAAAGATAAATCGTTTTGTGTCCGTTCAATTTTTATTGCTAATGTTTTATCTTTTAATGATGCGAGACTTCCTTTAAACGATGAAACAATTGTTGGAAGAGTTTTTAAAAGTGTGATGAATCCACCAGCGGCAACTGCACCTGCACCAATTTGTCGAACATAAGCTCTGTAAATTGCTGGCGCATAATTACTAAATGTGTGAGTTACAGGATCCCATCCACCGGGACCACCAGCGGTTGCTAAATCTTTTAAGTATCCAAGTTTAATAAGTTGAGTTGCAATTATATCTGATGGAATAAGTGTTGCAATTAGCGGAATTAATCCGAGCCATGCCAGAACGCCACCAGCAACAAGTACGCCGGCAATTTTTGGTCCGATGATGTAACCAACGCCCATATATTCTGGGGTGATTTCGCCATTAACTGTTGCGCTTGGGAAATATTTATTTGTTTGATTTGAAATCCAAGTTGGAGTTTCTGCAATTACATGAAAAACTTTTTGAAGTATTGCATATGCAAATGCAAATCCCAAACCTTGATATGCGGTTTTAGAAAAATCGCCACCCTTTTCGCCAGCAATTAAAACTGATGCGCATGCGGTTCCTTCGGGATAAGGAAGATTTCCATGTTCTTGAACAATTAACGAACGACGAAGTGGAATCATCATTAAAGTTCCAAGTAATCCTCCGAACATTGCGAGAGTGAAAATTGTCCAGTAATTAAAATAACTTGCGCCACCACTTTCTGCCGATAAAAATAAAAATCCGGGCAAAGTAAAAACTACTCCAGCCGCAATTGATTCTCCAGCAGAGCCAGCAGTTTGAATTATATTATTTTCAAGAATTGTTGTTTTAAATATTTTTCTTCCGAGAGATATTGCAAGCACTGCAATTGGAATTGATGCTGAAACTGTTAACCCAGCTTTAAGTGCCAAGTAAACTGTTGCCGCGCCAAAAACAATTCCAAAAAATGCGCCAAGCGCAACAGACTTAATTGTGAATTCTGGAATTAATGTTTCGTTTGAGATGTACGGTTTAAATTCGCCGATTTGTTTTTCTGTTGAGGACATTTTAAATCTCCTTTATGATTGATTAAATTATTTTAATTTTCAAAACCTAAAAATGCTTTTGCAATATAAAATGCCATTCTGGGATTTTCTTTCAGTCGGCGAATTGAATATGGATACCAATCTTTTCCAAACGGCGCGTAGACTCGAAGATGATTTCCTTCGGCAATTAATAAATCTCTTTTTTCTTTTCTTACACCAAGCAACATTTGAAATTCAAATTCATCTTTTGAAATATTTTTTTTTGCAATTATTTTTTTTGCTCCATCAATCAAAACATCATCGTGCGTGGCGATGCCAACAAAACTTTTGCCATCAAAAATAATTTCAAGAAGTTTTAAAAAATTATTTTGAATTTCTTTTCTGTTTTTAAATGCGATTTCAGCTCGCTCGTTATAAATTCCTTTACACAATCGAAGATTAGTTTTTTCGCTTACAAGCGCGCGAATATCTTTTTCGCTTCTTTTTAAATATGCTTGAATTACAACTCCAACTTTTTCGTGGCGGTTTCGCATTGCTCTAAAAAGTTTTATTGTTTCATCGGTGCAAGTGTGGTCTTCCATATCAATTCGCACAAAAATATTTTTCTCTTTTGCCGAATCAATTATGGATTTTAAATTTTCTTCACAAATAGAATAATCTAATTTGAGCCCTAAATGCGTTAGTTTTAGTGAAAGATTTGAATTGATTTTTTCTTTTGCGATTGCATCAAGAATACTCAAACAATCGTTTGTGGCTTTTTGAGAATCTTCCTTTGAGGTTACATCTTCTCCCAAAATATCGAGCGTTGCAGTTGCGCCAGAATAATTTAATTTGCGAACCACTTCAATTGTGTTTGATAAATTTTCCCCAGCAATGTATGGCTTCGCTACTTTCTCAACTATTTTTTTTGGGATAAGTGGCAACGCAACGGTTACAAGTGAATTTAACATTTACAAAATTCCTTTTAACCTTTACTTATCCTCCCAACGGAAAAGAGAAAATAATTTTTGGTTGAATTCTTTTTTGAGGTTTGTATCCATCTTTTGTTGCGACGAATGTCCAAGTGTAAAGAGTGGAGATGCTCATATAAGAATTTATTTTATATCCGACTGTTGCATAAAGTAGCGAGCGCTCATCAAGTTTAAATGCATCTTTTCCCGATGAGATATTTCGTTTATCATAACCTGCTTCTATTTTTACTTTCGGAATCATGTCACCAGTTGAAGTTTCAAAATGCAAATTACCGCCATTGGGATCTTGATCTAATTTTTCAAACGCTCCACGAATATAAAGTTTGCCAAAAAATCCAAAAGTAATATCTGCAAAATAACCTGGACCAGATGAAATCGTTTTATTAAGTCTTTGTGCTTTGCTTTCTAAAATTTTATTTGTGCTGTCTAAATTATATCGTTCAATTTCGTAGAACGAACTAAAATAATTTGGGATATATTTATCTTTTGGCCAACGGCGTTCAAGTTTTGTTTTAATTACTACCGCTCCAAGTCCATTAAAATCCGTAAGTAACCCTGCGGCAACACCACTACCGAAATTAACTATTTTTGCGTAGTCAACATAAACTCTCGAGAAAACCATTGATGTAGTAATAAGCGGCAAACTAATATCAACTCCAATAATTTTTATCGAACCATTTTCCTGTTGCACAACTGTATCATTTTTTATTGAAATACTTGTATCGGAAGAGTTTGAGCGTAAATCTGTGGCGTAAGTTGTACCAACTTCAAGTCCGCCAATTATTGGAACGCTTGCAAGTGTTGTGAATTGCAACGGTTTAACATACGGACGAAAACCAACAACCCCTGCGCTTGCAAAATCTCCCAACATTGTTTCAACTCCCCATTTTCCTAAATTAACATCAAGTTCCATTCCAAGTCTTCTTTCATCAACACTTGGGCTATTTTTGTAAAGATACATTATTGTTCCGTTGCCAAGTCGTGCGTAATCAAGTGCGCCAACTCGAGTGTAAAAACCATCTCCTTTGTGTCCCCATCTTAAATATCTGATTATGCGGAGGTAATCATATTTTTCGTCCCAATCTTCTTTTCTCAGTTTATTTGTTTCGGCGTTGATTCGTAAATCAATATCAAGCCCCATTCCAAATTTTCCGAAAGCAAGTTCAGGCGCAAGACTCATTAAATAATAAGATTGCCCATCGATGAAAGTCATACCAACTCCACCAGCAAGTTGACCTGATGGTTTTAGTGGTGATTGTGCGTTTAAGTTTTTAATCGAAAAAATAAAAACTAAAAGTAAAATTGTTAAACGAAATATTTTCATAAACTAAACTCCAAAAAGTAATTTTGTGATAAAAAGTGCGCCAAGCATTCCGAATAAATCTGCAATCAATCCGGCAGGCAAGGCGTGACGCGTTTTTGTAATTTGTACTGAACCAAAATAAACAGCTAAAACATAAAAAGTAGTTTCTGTACTTCCGTACATTGTTGAAGAAAGCACGCCGATGAAAGAATCAACTCCATTCGTTTTCATCAACTCAGTCATCAAACCAAGTGAGCCACTTCCTGAAAGTGGTCTCAACAACGCAAGTGGTAAAACCTCCGATGGCATACCGATTAAATTTGTAATTGGCGCTAACAATATTGTTACAACATCCATTGCGCCACTTGCTCTAAAAATTCCGATTGTAAGAAGCATCGCAACTAAAAAAGGAATTATCCGAATTGCAGAATGAAATCCCTCTTTCGCTCCATCAACAAAAACCTCGTACACTTTAACTTTTTTGTAAGCACCCCACAAAATAAATAAAATCAAAATCAGCGGAATGGCTACAACTGATATAATATTCACAAAATTTCGGAAAAGTTCAACCATAACTTATGCCTCCTCTCTATTATATCGTGGAAGGCGTTGTAAAATTTTTACAGCAGTTATGCCAGCAATAGTTGCGCACGCAGCGCCAAAAATTGAAGTGCCAATAATTATTCCCGGATCGCTTGAACCCATCGATGCGCGAATTGCAATTACTGTTGCGGGAATTAAAGTCAGTCCCGATGTGTTGATTACTAAAAAAGTACACATCGAGTTTGTTGCGGTGCCAAGTTTCGGATTTAATTTATTTAATTCTTCCATCGCTTTTAATCCGAGTGGTGTTGCCGCGTTATTTAGCCCAAGCATATTTGCGGATATATTCATTATCATCGCGCCAATTGCAGGATGGTCGCTCGGGATATCGGGAAATAATTTTTTTGTTAGTGGCGTTAGTAATTTTGTTAAAATTAAAAGCACTCCCGATTTATCAGCAATTGCCATAATGCCAAGCCAAAGCGCCATAATCCCAATTAAACCAAGTGCGAGATCCACAGCAATAATTGAATAATCGAACGCCGCTTGTGTGATTGCGCGAGTTTTTAGAAAAGATATTTTTTCAAGGATAAAAACCACTCGCCCGTTTTTTCCTGTTGAATCAATTTCAAATTTTTTAACATCTCCCGATAATTGATTTTTTATTTTAGCACCGGCGCTCATATCGCGCCAAACCTTTGGACTTGATTCATCTATCGGTACTATAATAGTACGACTACCGTTTGATTGTGTTAAGATTGAAATTTTATTTTTTACATTTTTTGTTTCAATCGTTTTATTGTAAAACTGATTAAATAAATTTTTTTCGATTTCGATGTCGCCAGAAATTTTATCGCTTTTGGAGTCGTCGATAATTTTTACATTGGTTTCGAGCTCAACGCCACCGCGAAAACTATTTTGCGACTCGTTGTAAATATCGGTTCCAGTTGCAACAAAAATTCCAATTGCAATTAAAGAAATCCAAATATAGTTAAGCATGTTTCACCTTGTTTTTGTTTAATCCTTTGCAAAGATATAAAATATTTTTCTAAATGGATGCGATGAATTGCCATTATTATTTCTGATTGTGATCTCGCAACTGTGTTGCCCAAGTGATAAATTACTAATCGGGACGAAAATAATATTTGAATCTTTTTGAAAAATAAAATCTACCTCTTTAAAATCTATTTTAGCTGTGATTGATTTTGGATTTATTCCAATTGTATCGTACGCAATAATTTTTAAAACTGAAAGCGAATCGGTGAACAAAGTATCGCAATCCCAAATTAGTTTTGGAATCCCAGATTTAAAATATTTTCCAACTCCGCGAAAAATTCCCCACGCCTCGATTTTATTAAATTTTTCTCTTCGCAATCTTTGTTCTTCGTACCTGCTTGAAAAAAACGATCCTTCAACTAAAACCGAAGGCATTGTGGCAAGCCGTAAAACTGCAAAACCAACTTCGGGATAAATATTAAAATCGCTCAGCGTTCCATCAAAAGATTGGAGCGAACCAGAATTGCCCATTACATAAGCCAAATCGCGCTGAATATATTTTGCAATATCGTGGTTTGAAAAATTAAAAGATGAATCTCCTTCGCGCGCGTGATAATAAACCGAAGTGTAATTTGTGAACTCATCTGAATTTTTGCCAACTGAGTTGTGATGAATTGAAATAAAAATTTCGGCGCCAAACTCTTCGGCAAATTTTTGTCTATCGGATAAAGTAATAAATGTGTCAATTTTTCTGGAGAGTGAAACATTTGCGCCAGCTTGTTTAAGATAGTCGGCTAAAAAAAGTGAAACTCGTAAATTTAGATTTGCTTCGACAACATCGTTTGCCGGTCCGTGAGAAAATTTATCTGTTCCGCCATGTCCGGCATCGATAAAAATTTTTCTGTTTTGTAAAAATTGTGAGTAGAAAAAAATTGTTGAGTCTTGTTTTATTTCTGTTCGCCAATCTGGTGGCACAACAAAATAAACCGAAGTGGCGCAACCGGAAAAAATAATTGCAAATAAAAAAATAATTTTTTTCATTGAGAGAAATATATTGAAGCATAACTTTAAAAAAAAGTCAAAACTAATTTGAATTGTTTAGTTTTTTATAGTTTTGTATATTGTATTTCAAATGCACCCGTAGCTCAATTGGATAGAGCATCAGCCTACGAAGCTGGGGGTTAGGGGTTCGACTCCCTTCGGGTGCACAAAAACTTTTGATTGTTATTTTTTGAAATGATGCGACTATGTTGAGGTAAATGTATGAGGAAAACCAAAAAAGAAACACAAACAATTAAATATGTATCAAAGGATGCGGAATTATTGATTTCCGTTCAACTTGAAAAAGATACTGTTTGGCTCAATCAGTCACAAATGGCAAAATTATTTGGTAAGGGAAGAACGACAATTACTGAACATATAAGCAGTGTTTTTAAGGAAAAAGAACTTGAAGAAAAATCAGTATGTCGGGATTTCCGACATACTGCCGCTGATGGAAAAACATATAAAGCGCAATATTATAACCTAGATGTTATCATTTCTGTAGGTTATAGTATCCAAGTGTTGAAGAAAAGACTGCACTTGCACTACTAATTGCTGAAAGTAATCCGAAAGAAAAAGAACAAATGACTGCTTTGATTACGAATCTTCTTTCAAATTAATCGTTGGCTAAAAATAATTCCTTTTTATTGTACGGCGCGAATGGTTACACTGGAAAATTAATCCTGCAACTTGCAAACGACTACGGATTAAAACCAATTTTAGCGGGACGAAACGAAAAATTGTTGGCTCCTTTAGCAGAAAAATTTAATACCGCATTTCGCATTGTTGATTTATCTGAAACTGAAAAATTAGAAACAATTTTAAAAGATTTTCCATTAGTGCTTCACGCCGCAGGTCCGTTTGTAAACACCGCTCAACAAATGATAAAAGCTTGTTTAAAAACTAAAACACATTACATTGATATTACTGGGGAAATAGTTGTTTTTGAAATGGTAAAAAAATATAACGATGCCGCAATTAAATCTGGAATTATGCTTTTGCCCGGCGCTGGTTTTGATGTTGTCCCAACAGATTGCCTTGCTTTATTTTTAAAAAATAAATTACCCGATGCAACCAAATTAAAATTAGCATTCGCATCAATTGGTGGTGGAGTTAGTCACGGTACAGCATCAACAATGGTAAATGGTTTGGGTGGAGATGGTGCTGAAAGAAAAAATGGAAAAATCATTCGCGTCCCACTTGGTAAAAAAAGTATGTTGGTAGATTTTGGACTGAAAAAATTATTTGTGATGAGTATTCCGTGGGGAGATATTTCAACTTCGTTTACAACTACTAAAATTGAAAATGTTGTTACTTACACCGGCGCATCTCCGATGATTTTTAATTTATTAAAATTTCAAAGTTTATTTAATTGGTTATTGCGAAGTAAATTTATTCGCAAAATTGTAAAAAATAAAATTGATAAAAATCCTGCTGGTCCAACGGATGAAAGAAGATTAAAATCAAAATCCCTTGTTTGGGGTGAAGTAAAAAATGCAAGTGATGAAACTGCCACTGCAAGATTAATTGGTCCCGAGGGCTACACGCTTACCGCGCATAGTAGTTTAATTATTGCAAAAAAAATATTAAGTGGAAATTTTAAACTCGGCTACCAAACTCCCGCAGGATGTTACGGCGAAGAACTTGTTCTTGAAATCCCGGGAGTTATAAGAGAAGTAGTTTAAAGATGTCATCCTGAGTTTGTCGAAGGATGACTTGTCCCTCAAGACGGAGATTCCAGTCATAGTTCGACAAGTTACTCAAAGCCTGCAGAGGCAGGCAAAGCGTGAGGGCGCCAAAGACGCTCACTCACCATGACGCGGGAATAACTCTTAAGGATTATTTAATCTTCCAAATTTTATCAGGATTTTTTAGGCGAATGGAAATATCTCTCTTTTTGTTTTTATATCGGATAATGTTAACTTGAATTTCTGCCTCATCATATAGAATTTGATTTGTAATTATTAAATTTTTTGTGTTTTCGATTTTTTCCGATTCAAAATAAATATGAAATTCTTTCTCTTTAAACTCAAAACCCAAGAAACTTAGTTTTACATTTTTATTGTTTGCGGAAACAGAAAAATTTTTATTGAAATATTCTTCCACGCATTTATTGGTTTCTTCATTTTGAGATTGATTTAAAAGGTCGATTTTCATGCATTCACTTTTCTTTAATGCATTTTCTAAATCCTCTGGTATTACGCTAATGCTGATTTCAAGTTTTGCGCTAGTGGGGTTAAAAAATATTTCCGTGTTGGAAACATGGTGAGGATGAAATGTTGCAACTAAAAGAATAAAATAGAGTCCAAACATATAAAAATAATTATTGATTTATAAAATTTAAAATAATATAATGATGAAGTTATCAATCACTGTTATAGGAAAATAATATGAAAAAATTTGCATTAATTCTTTTTTTAACGGCAACAATTTTAAATTTTAATTTCGCTCAACCTTTGCATAACGCCGGCTCAAATCATGCAAATAAATTTGAGCAATTAAATTATTTGTTGCCAACTCCAAATGAATATCGTACCGCAAGTGGTGCATCGGGAAATAAATATTGGCAACAACGCGCTGATTACGAAATCAATTGCGAAATTGATGAGCAAAATAATTTACTCATCGGAAGCGAAGTTGTAACTTATTTCAATAATTCTCCCGATGCTTTAACTTATTTGTGGCTTCAAATTGATGAGAATTTTCATCATGCAAGTAGCGATAACAATCACGCCAACACAAGTAAGATGAATCAAAAAATGAACGACAACCAACTCGCAAATCTTGAGCCATGGAGAAAATTAAATGGTTACGGTCTCAACATCAAAAAACTTGTTGATGCAAACGATAAAAATCTTTCGTACAAAATAAATCAAACGATGTTGAGAATTGATTTACCAAAAACTTTACTGGCGGGTGAAAAATTTATTTTTAAAGTTGATTGGGATTATAAATTAAATAATAAAGATGATGTCGCTGGTCGCGGTGGTTATGAATTTTTTAAGGATGATGGGAATAATCTTTACTCAATTACTCAGTGGTTTCCACGAATGGCAGTTTATAGCGATTTTCAAGGATGGCAAAATAAACAATTTGTTGGTGGCGCAGAGTTTGCGCTTGTCTTTGGAAATTATAAAGTTAAAATTACAACACCTGCTGACCACATCGTTGCGGCAACAGGTGAATGCAAAAATTATAACGAGATGTTAACTCCTCAACAATTTTCAAGATGGCAAAAATCTCAAACTTCAAACGAGCTGATTGAAGTTGTAACTTTGGACGAAGCAAAAAAATCGGAAAAACAAAAAAGTAATAATAAAAAAACATGGCTTTATGAGGCTGAAAATGTTAGGGATTTTGCGTTTAACTCTTCCAGAAAATTTATTTGGGATGCAATGCAAATCAACATTGCTGGCAAAAAAACTATGGCGATGAGTTATTATCCGAAAGAGTCTTACAATTTATATCGAAAATATTCTACAAAAGTTATTTCGCACACAATAAAAAGTTACGGAAAATTTTCTATCCCATATCCATATCCTGTTGCAATTTCGGTTGAAGCCGCAAACGGGATGGAGTATCCGATGCTCAGTATGAATTACGGTCGATGTGAAAAAGATGGATCGTACAGCGAAGCAAATAAATATGGAATGATTGGAGTTATAATTCACGAAGTTGGACATAATTTTTATCCGATGATAATTAATAGCGACGAACGACAATGGTGGTGGATGGATGAAGGATTAAATACTTTTGTACAATATTTAACCGAGCAAGAGTTTGATAATAATTATCCATCGCAAAGAGGTCCTGCAAAATTTATTACTTCTTATATGCGATTACCAAAAAACGAACTCGAGCCAATTATGACAAGTGGTGAATTAGTTTTGCAAGTTGGACAAAATGCATATTCAAAAGCCGCAACTGGTTTAAATATTTTGCGCGAAACAATTATGGGGCGCGAACTTTTTGATAAGGCTTTTAAAACTTATGCCGAGCGTTGGGCTTTCAAACATCCAACTCCTGCAGATTTTTTTAGAACAATGGAAGATGCAAGTGGAATTGATTTGGATTGGTATTGGCGCGGTTGGTATTTTGGAACTGACCCTGTGGATATTTCTCTTGATAGTGTAAAATTTTTTAAACTTGATACAAACCCAATTGCAAATTTAGATGGCACAAGATTTGATAGAACTTTCGACATCGGAAAAGAAAGAAATAAAAAAGATAAATCAATCTCATTTTATGTTGAGACTGATACATCTCTAAAAGATTTTTATTATCACAATCGTGGCGCAGATGATTTGATGAAATTAAATCAGGCAATCACTTCGATCGATACAAGTTTGGATAAAATAAATTACGACAAGTGGAAAAATAAATTTTTCTACGAACTTACATTTTCAAATAAAGGTGGAATGTTAATGCCAATAATTGTTGAGTGGATTTATAAAGATGGCACATCGGAGATTGACCGAATACCAGTAGCAATTTGGCGCTTAAATGAATATCAAGTTTCAAAAGTTTTCATAAAAGATAAAGAGGTTGCCTCAATAAATCTTGATCCGTTTAAAGAAACTGCAGATATAAACGAGGAAAATGGCAGTTGGCCAATCCGAGTGATTCCCTCAAAATTTCAATTATTTAAAATTGGGAGAGAGCAATCTCGAAATCAAAGCAGTGAAAAAAACGCAATGCAGGAGGCAAGCAAGAAAAAATAAAGTTTTTTTCGTTTTTATTGATTTTACATATTGCATTGTCGGGCTTTATTTGTTAAGATTGTGGTAGAAAATATTGTCCCACAATGGAATGAAAAACAATCTGCTAACTTGTTGCGAAATTCTAAAAGGTTGCGCAACATGGGGATTTAAAATATTACTCACCGAAATTCTACCGCATGAGTTTGAAAATTCACATCAATTAAAATTAATTTTTTTAAAATATTTATTGAGGGATAATGATGTCAAACCAAAATAAAATAGATGCTATCCCAAAAACATTGTGGGAACTTTTAAAACTTAATAACACAAATTATAATATTGAAAATGCTTTAAGCCATAAATCTGGTGGCGCATGGCATTCAATTTCTTCTTCTGAATTATTTGAGTTGGTTCGTTCAACTGCGCTTGGTTTAAAATCAATCGGCGTACAGAAAGGAGATCGCATTGCACTCTTGTCGGAAAATTCTCCACAGTGGGTAATTTGCGATCATGCAATTACTTCAATCGGCGCAATCACTGTCCCACTTTACATTACACAAATCGCCCTACAAATCGAATTCATCATAAAAAATTCTGGTGCAAAAATATTTTTTATTTCAAGCAAAATTTTATTCGATAAGGTTTCGCAAATTTTAAATAATTTAAATTTAGAACATATAATTATTTTTGAGGATTTTGCAAGCGGAAATAATTTCCAAACTATTTTTGATTTGCGCTCTAAAGGTTTGGTGCTCCAAAATAATAATCCGAATTTATACGATGAGCTTCGTCGTGATGTTACAGAAGATTCGGTTGCGTCAATTATTTACACATCGGGCACAACTGGAGAGCCGAAGGGTGTTGTGCTTACTCATAAAAATTTAGCATCAAACGCAGTTGATGCGAGCGGTGTAATCCATTGGGAAAATTTCGATAGCTCAATTGCGTTATCGTTTTTACCGTTGTCGCATATTTTTGAGCGAACAATTATCAATATGTATTTATACCGCGGAATTCCAATCTATTTCGCGGAATCGATTGAGCAACTTGCCTCAAATTTGCAGGAGCTAAAACCAAATATGTTTACAACTGTTCCGCGAATGCTCGAAAAGGTTTACGATAAAATTTTAATGAAGGGCTCGGAGCTACACGGAATAAAGAAAATACTTTTCGATTGGTCAATTAAGATTGCAAAAAATTATAATCACAACGAAGGAAATAATTTCCTCTACAACATTAAAAGAAAAATTGCGCATAAAATTGTTTTTTCAAAATGGCAAGCGGCTCTCGGTGGAAGAATTAAATTTATTATTACCGGCGGAGCGGCGTTACCAGCTCGATTGGCAACAATTTTTATGGCGGCGGATATTCAACTTTTACAAGGATACGGACTGACTGAAACCTCTCCAGTTATTGCTGTCAACAGATTAGAAAATAATAAACTCGGTTCGGTTGGAAAATTAATTGCAAATGTTGAAGTTAAAATTGCTGACGATGGAGAGATTGTTACACGCGGACCAAATGTAATGGT
>CAYIXI010000025.1:0-26573 GCA_964367235.1 uncultured Chitinophagaceae bacterium
TGCGGAGAGGGAGAGATTTGAACTCTCGGTACAACTTTACATTGTACGGCGGTTTAGCAAACCGCTGGTTTCAGCCGCTCACCCACCTCTCCAATTTAAGTAATTCCTTTTTCTTTTAAATATTTATATCCTTCAATTGTTTTAAAATAATACTCTCTGTTTACTGCTTCTGATCTTGTTGCAAATATTTCAAAATAAATTATATCGTACGGTCTATATCTTTTACTCGATCTCACTCTCCCAGCATTATGCATTTTAATTCTTTTTTCAATGTCGGATGTAGATCCAATATAATGCCTATTTCCTAATTTGCTTTTTAATATATATACATACATTTCTTTTTATTTGGTTTAGTCCCGAAGGGATTCCTTTGGAACAAACCGCTGGTTTTGCTATTGCATCCCTTTGGGACAGCCGCTCACCCACCTCTCCATTTGATTTTTCAATATAAAAAATAAAAAGTTCAAATAAAATTCAACTCCAAACCAAAATAGATTATTGCGAAAACAAAATAAACGAAATAGTTTATCAACTTTTCTTGTGATATTATTTTAGTAGATAAAAGAATTAATAAAAGAAGAAATCTTAAAATCATTCTTTAATACTCCCAGCAGTAATTCCCTCAATGTAATATCTCTGCAAAAACATAAATAAAATAATTATAGGTAAGGTTGTTAAAACAGAACCAGCCATCATTAATTCTGTATCCAATGCGTGTTCTCCCATTAAATTTGCCAATGCAACAGGTAGTGTGTACATCGAATCATCAGTCATAATTATCAGTGGCCAAAGGAAATCATTCCAAGTTCCAATAAAAGTAAAAATTGTTAGTGTAACTAAAATTGGTTTACAAAGTGGCAATATAATTTTATAGTAAATTGTAAAATCGCTTGCGCCATCAATCCTGGCAGCTTCAATTAAAGTATCGGGAATGGAATACAAATATTGTTTTATTAAAAATATTCCGAAAATACTTGCCATGCCTGGAATTATCAAACCCCAATAAGTATTAATAAAACCGAGCTTATTTAAGATAAAAAAAAGTGGTAGCATTGTAACTTGCCCAGGAACCACAAGTGAGGCTAATAAAAATCGAAATAATTTATCTTTGTGTGGAAAAAATAATTTAGCAAAAGCGAAACCTGCCATTGAGTTCACTAAAACCGAAATTAATGAAATTGAAATTGATAGAACTAAACTATTTAAAAAATAATTTAACAGATTTAATTTTGTAAAAAGGATTTTGTAATGTTCAATTGTAATTTCATTTGGAAGAAATGGGGGTGGATAACTGCTGGAAGAACCACTTGGCATGAATGAAACAAATAACATCCAAAGGAGTGGACTTATAGTTATTGTTGCAATAATAAATAAAGTTAAATTAATTAATATCGAACTAATTTTATTTTTCATTATATTTCTTTTTTCTTTTGCCATTTAAGTTGAAATAATGTAACAGCATAAATAATTACAAAAAGCATAAATGCAATTGAAACAGAATATCCCATACTCCACCATTTGAATCCATGTTGATACATTAAAAGTACAATGCTTAATGTACTATTTAGTGGTCCACCCTGAGTCATAACATACGGTTCTGAAAATAATTGGAAATAACCAATCATTGTAATTATGCAAACAAAAATTGTTGTTTGAGAAAGCATCGGCATTGTTATATTGTAAAATTTTTGCCATTCATTTGCTCCATCAATTTTAGCCGCTTCGTATAATTGTTCAGGGATACTTTGTAATCCAGCTACAAATATTATCATGTTGTAACCAAAATTTTTCCAAATAGCCATTATAATTATCGCAGGCATTGCATAGTCAGAATTACCAAGCCAATCAATCGGTTCGATTGAAAAATAATTCAAAATATAATTTATCAAACCAAATCGTGGGTGATATAAATATTTCCAAACAACTGAAACTGCAACAATTGTTGTAACAACTGGAATAAAAAAAATAGTTCTGAAAAATGTTTTAAATTTTGCAACCTTTGAATTAACTAAAATTGCAACACTTAATGAAACTATAACTGATAAAGGTCCTCCAATTACAACGAAATATAAGGTGTTTTTTAAGGCTGTCCAGAATAAAGGATCAGTAATAAGATTTTGATAATTCTTAAATCCAATAAATAAAATATTTTTAAAATCAGCCAAAGCATAAATATCAAAATCAGTAAAGCTCATTACGAATGCGGCAAAAACTGGTACAAAAAAGAAAAAGAAAAGAACTGTAATCGCCGGAGCTATAAATAAAAATGCAATGCCATATTTATTTATGTAATTCATTTTTTATTTTTTATTAATAATGATCTTCTTTTTTCCAAAATTCTATTAACATCATTATCTAAATTAAATAATATTTCAGTAATTGATGATTGTTTTACTGAAACTGCTTCCCCACTTTCCTGAACTTTCATTGCAATATTTTCCCATTCAGGAACTTTGGGAGTAGAAATTAAATTTTCCAACTGCAATCTGAAAGCTTTTGTATAAATATTATTTATTAAAATAGAATCGTTCCATGCATCTCGATTTGATGGTAAGTTGCCAGTTTGAGTGTAAAATTTCAGTTGTTGTTTTTTCGATGTAAGAAATTCAATTAACTTCCAACTTGCAATTTTATTTTTTGATGATTTAAACAAAACTAAACTTGAACCACCCGCAAGTGATGCTCCGGGATAAATTGAATCAGTTGATGGCATCGCCGCAGTCATCCAAATATGTTGCTTATCTTGTGGAATTCTTTTTTGGAATTCTCCAATATTCCACGGACCAGTTATGTACATCATTATAAATCCTTCAGTGAAAGCTTGATAAACATTCGAAACTTGCGACATGCCAACTGGTGATAAATTGTTTTCATAAAAATATTTATAAAATGAAAAAGCAGTTTTATATTTTTCCTCGCTAAAATTACCAAATGAGTTATTGTTTTTTAAAAACGATGAACCGTTTTGCATTCCAAATATAATTTGTGGATTCCATTCGTTTGCTGGCAAAAATATTGGATATGATTTTGGATATTTATTTTTTAATAAAATGGAAACTCTTTTTAGTTCATCCCAATTCTTCGGAGGCGATTTCCAGCCAATAGAATCAAATAAATCTTTTCTGTAAAATAAAACTCTTGTATCAATGTACCACGGCAATCCATACAAACCGGAATCAATTTTATTTGTCTCAAATATTCCACTAAAATAATTTTCCTCTTTTATTGATGATTTCAAAAGAAGTGAATTTAAATTTTCGAGCGATTTTAAGGTTACAAATTCAGGAATCCATGTATTTCCAAGTTGACAAACATCGGGTAAAGAATTACCAGCGAAAGCAGTTAAAAGTTTTTCATGCGCAGATGTCCATGGTATTTGTTGAACTTTGACTTTAATTGAAGGATTTTCTTTTTCAAATTGCTCAATTAACAATTTTACTTTTTCACCTTCAGCGCCAAACCCCCAAAACTTTATCGTTGATACTTCATCAGATGAATGATTACAGTTGAAAGAAAGAAAAATTGCAACAGAAAAAAATATTTGTAATATAATTTTCATTTTCTAATGATGAGTACTCTCATTCCGCAGAACCAATGTAGATAGTAGCATATTTGTGTCATCGGCGAAATCATAATTTTATTCAGCAACATCAAATTTAATTTCAAGGCAATCAACTGAATTTCTACCGACAAAAACAGTAAATGTTCCCGGTTCAACTACTTTTTTCATCTCAAGATTATAAAAAGAAAGTTGATCGAACGGTATGTTAAATTCTACAAGTTTTTTTTCTCCCGGATTCAATAAAATTTTTTTAAATCCTTTCAATTCTTTCACTGGTCGAGTTACACTCGCAACATCATCTCGAAGATATAATTGTACAATTTCTTTCCCTACTTGTTTCCCAAAATTTTCTACATCCACAGAAATTTTTATTGGTTCATCTTTCTTTATTGTTGAAGAGGAAACTTTCAGATTGGAATACAAAAATGTTGTATACGATAACCCAAAACCAAACGGATACAGCGGCGAATTTGCAACATCAAGGTATTTTGAAGTGTATTTATCTTTTGGATTGAGCGGGCGTCCGGTATTTTTGTAATTATAATAGATTGGAATTTGTCCGACATTTCTTGGAAAAGAAACGGTCAATTTTCCACTCGGATTTACATCGCCAAACAAAACATCGGCAATTGCACTTCCTGCTTCAATACCAAGATGCCACGCTTCAATTATTGCTGGAATATTTTCAGATTCCCATTGAATTGTTAGTGGACGACCGCTCATCAGCACGAGAACAATTGGTTTACCAGTTTGCTTTAATGCTTTCAGTAATTCTTTTTGTGCAGCGGGAAGATCAAGATTCGATTTGCTTGCCGCTTCTCCGCTTACATGTTGCGATTCGCCAAGAACTGCAATAATAACATCAGATTGCATTGCAATTTTTACGGAATGTTCAATTCGTACCGTAGAATCTTCATCAAGTCCACATCCTTTGTCAAACAAAATTTTAGTTGATGAAGAAACTGTAGATTTCATTCCTTCCAAAACAGAAACTATTGATTCCATATTTTTCGACCATGCCCATGCCCCAAGAAGATTATTTTTGTTTTCATCTCCTGCAAGCGGACCAATGAGCGCAATAGTTTTAGTAGATTTTGAAAGAGGAAGAATGTTATTCTGATTTTTTAGCAGAACAATTGATTCGCTGGCAATTTTTCTTGCTATTTCACGATGCTCATTTGAAAGCATAACTTTCTTTCCAACTTCCGGTTTGCTGTTGCGATAAGGATTGTCAAATAATCCATACGCAAATTTTACTCGAAGCACTCTGCGAACTGATTCGTTCACAACTTCTTCAGAAAGTTTTTTATCACGAACAACAGCAGGAAGTTTATCAACATAAATTCTGCTTACCATATCAATATCAACTCCGGCATTCAATCCGAGAATTCCAGCTTCTATACTATCTTTTGCAATTCCGTGATTCATCAATTCCAAAATTGCCGTATAATCGCTCACCACCAACCCTTTAAAGTTCCATTCAGTTCTTAAAATATCAGACATCAACCATTTGCTTCCGGAACTTGGAATACCGCCAATGTCGTTGAACGCGCTCATCAATGTCCACGCTCCTGCTTCAACTGCTGCTTTGTACGGTGGTAAATATATTTCATGTAATGTTCGTTCTGAGATATCAACAGTATTGTAATCACGACCAGCTTCTGCACCACCATACGCGGCAAAATGTTTTGCACACGCAAGAATGTTTCCTTCATCTAAAATATTTTTTCCTTGAAATCCTCGCACACGAGCCACTGCCATTACCGAACCGAGATACGGATCTTCACCCGAACCTTCAGCAATCCTTCCCCAACGCGGATCACGAGCAATGTCAACCATCGGTGCATATGTCCAATGAATTCCTGCAGCCGATGCTTCAACTGCCGCAACATGCGCAGATTTTTCTACTAATTCAGGATTCCATGAACTTGCCTCGGCAAGTGGAATTGGAGTGATTGTCTCAAATCCGTGAATAACATCATAACCAAATAAAACAGGAATGTGCATTCGAGTTTGTTCAACAGCAATGCGTTGAATTCTTCCTGTTTCTTCCGCACCCATCACACCGAGGAAAGAACCGATTTTTCCTTCACGTAAAAGTTTTGTTTGTTCTTCATTTAATCGTTCAGTTTTATCATCGTACCATGTTCCGCCAATTTGATTCAGTTGACCAAGCTTTTCTTCAATAGTCATCAAATTTATTATTGAATCAATTTTTGTTTCAATCTGTGGTGAAAGTATTTTAACGGGTTGCGATGAAACAGTTTCTGAATTTGCAAGAAGAAAAAAAAAGAAAAATCCGAAAAAATAAAAAATAATAAATGAATTCTTCATATCATCTTCTCCGCTTCGCTTTGATTGACGGGTGTTCATAATGATAAACCTTAAATATTTGTTTAGATAGAAAATCATAAGCGCTTCTTTTATGAATAGTGAATAAGATTTAATACATATTGCTGTGCTACAGGATCGGGTCTGCGAGCAAATAGCGTTTTGTAAGATGATTGAAAAGCAATCAATCTTTCACGAATTTGAATTCGCGATAGAATGATTTTTCCTTTACCATATTCAACTTCAGATACAGCCACAACATTCAGATTATTTCCACAACTTGCTAAGCGTTTTGATTGAACAGAAAAATCAACATCATACTGCGAAACAATTTCACCACCATACGCACCGTTGAATATTTTCAAGTGTTCTCTGTGAATGTTCTTCCATATAGGATGTGATTGATCCTCGGCAAAAACATACGAATCGTATCCACCTTTATCACTATCTGAACGATGAGTTATGTTCAAATCTACTCCGTCAACAATTGTTTTAGTTGTTGTACCAACTACTCCATATTCCGGTTCATTGATGATTATCGTTCCACCATTTTGAACAAACTCAGTAATTATTTTCATATTTGAAGTATAAATTTTATTAGAGAAAATATTTCCATTCACAATAATAATATCTGACGATGATAAATTTTCACCAGAATAATCTGTTGTTGAAATTTCAATTGATTCGAAATATTGTTTCATCTCTTCAGAAGGATTGAGAAGAATAATTTTTTTCGCTCTAGATTGTTTTTTAATTACTTCGAATGTATGAATAACTTTTTTACTAATCGCTATTGTCTGATTCTCTTCAAACAATTCCGCCACAGCAAAATTCTCGCCAATTGATGAAGGAAAAACTAATTCTTCAACTAACACTATATCACTCATCGGTAGAACTTCTACGGATATTTCTTTCCTTGAAATCCATTTATTGTCTGAAGACTTAACACCGACAATCAATTCTCCTCGACGAATCTTACTCGAATCATTAAAAATAAAAAATCGAATCTCTCTTTCTTCATCAACAAAAAAATGCCTGTCCCACAAATCAATACATACACTAAATGGCTCAAACGCCTCTTTAATTGCCCTTAAAACTGGCTTCGTTTCTAAATCTTTAATGTTATTTAAAAACCAATTTCCTGTTGCACCAGAATTATTACTTAAATAAACAAATGGCTGAATTGCATTTATTTTCATTATTCTAAATAATCCAATTAATTCTTTTGCTAAAAAAGATTGATGCTCAATCAATTCGTTTTGTGAATAATTTTTACCGAGCCATCGTTCGATTACCTCATTCATCAATAATGTTGGTTTATTATTTTTATCGAGCCACCACCATAGAAATTCGTTAAACATTTTTGGTCGAGAATCTTTTGTTACTTCATCAAGTCCTCTTACAAAACCAAATTTTCTATTATTCAAAACCATTCCCAACGAATAAATGTATGGATGCTCTTCAATAAAATCTACCGATTCCCACGGACGAGTTGAATCTATTTTTTTCATTTCTGGAACAATTTCTTCTTGTAAAATTTTATCAGATGATTCGTTTATTGGGTCCCAAATTATAATTGATGGATGATTACAATTATCATTTATCCACTCAGTAAATTCTTTTTTAATTTGATTTTTTTCACCTGTAACTCCCCAAAATTGCCATTCATCTTGTAAAAGAATTCCATACTCATCTGCTAAATCATACCAACGATGATACGGAAGACCAATATGAAATCTGATAAAATTAAAATTATGTTCTTTGGGAATTGTAATTAATAAATCTTTTACCCATTCTAAATTCCAAGGCAAAAGTTTTCTATCTTCGTCCGATAAAAATCTATGGAAAGCAATATTTCCACCTCTTAATAATATTTTATTTCCGTTTAAATAAAAATTATCACCTTCAATTTTAAATTCACGCATACCAAAAGTTTTGGTTGTTTCATCTAAAATTTCATTTTTTGAAAATAATTTTAATTTTAATTCATACAGAAATGGGTTCTCGGGAGACCAATAAATAAAATCCTTAAAAGCAATTGAATTTGTAAATGTCAAATTTTCTTTTGAAGATTTAAAATATATTTTAAATTCATTTACAGAAATAATCTTCTTCGTTTTCTTTTCTAAAATTTCCGCGTTTAAAATATATTCTTCATTTTGGAATTTATAATTTTCAATTCCAAAATTAAATTCAATTTTATTTTCTGTACATTTAGGAAATATTTTCACAAACTTTATTTCCCCTTTATTTACGCTATATAATTCAATATCACCCCAAATTCCCGGAATATATATTTCTCTTTCTAAATCTTTCCCAACTGCGCTCTCAGGTGGCAAATCACTTCTTTGACCAATCCTTATAACTATTTCATTCTCGTTTGCATTTAAATATTTTGATGTGTCGTAAGTTTGAGATGTATAGCAACTAATATTTTCGCCAACAAATTGTCTGTTAATCCACAATTTAGTTCCATACATACTTTGATAAATTTTTAAAAAATAATTTAAATCGGAATTTAAATTATCGATTTGAATTTTTAATCGATAGAAATGAAACTTATTATTTTGCCATTCTGTTGGTGGGTTTGCGGAATCAATTAAAGATGGAACTGGAATTTGCGATTCGTAATTCTCTGGCAATTTATCATTTGAAGTTGAAATAACCTCCCATAATCCATTCAATAAAAATATATTTCTTGGTTTGGATGAATCCAAAAATATATTTTTCATTGGATATTATTTTCCTTCTAACCAACCATCATTAAATCCGGCATTTTTTAATCCAGCAATAATATATTTATTTTTTTTCATCACATTCCAAACTAATTCGGAGCGTAAGTTTTCAATCATTATAATTATTGGTCCTTGATCAAGTCCCAAATAATCTACATCAACCCAACCGTTTGGAGTTTTTTCTGTTATGTACGAGGGATTAAATGCGTCAACAAAACCAAATTCATTCCACAATATTCCATTTTGATAATTTCGCATTGTCTTTAATGTTGGGACACAAATTTCTGGAGCAAAAGCAATTGAGCCACCAACCGCAGTCGGTGTTAATGTGCCATCATCTAAATTAAAATCAGGCGCAACTCCTCTACCGCCATAACTAATAAATCTTCTTTCTTCATTATTAAATTTCATCATAACATCCGCAGGACCATCACAAGCAGAAATTCCCCAAAGTGAATCAGAATATCCATTCCATTTTTTTGGATTATTAATTGCATAATCTCTATTTGCATAAGTTGCACGACGAGAATTTTCAAAATAGTCAATTCCTTTAACTCGCATGTAATTATCTTTAATTTCTCTAAAATCAATCCAGCAATGTGAAAATTGATGCCCAAATAAAGGACCAAAACTTACAAATTCATATCCATTAAATTCTAACCAACTATTTGTTGATGTAAAAGAATCAAATGCCTCATTAGGTATTTTAAAAGTTGGCGACCCTTGCGCAAGAATATATAAAATCGCCGATTCATTATATCCAACCCAATCTAAATGATGAAATCCTTTTTCAGGATACCAACCCATTGCAATTCGTGGTGGTCGAGCAAGAATCCAATTCCATTCAACTCTTCTGTAAAGTAAATCTGCATACTGACGAATTTCATTTTCAATTTCATTTTCTTTTGAAAAATATGATTGGCAAAATAAAATTCCTGACATTAATAAAGCTGTATCAATTGTTGAGAGTTCAACATCAGTCCCAAACCTTGTTCCATTTTCAGTTTTTAAAAAATGATAAAAGAAACCTCGATACCCAGCGCTTCCGAGAACATCAGAATTTTGTGGAAGATTATAAAGATATTTTAAAGTTTGCAAAACTCTTTCTGCCGCTTCAATTCTTTTTACATATCCTCTTTCAGCTCCAATTCCATAAGCAGTTAAACCAAATCCAATTGCGGCTACACTTGAAAATGATTTAGTCGGATATCTGTCAAAAACTAATCCTGTATTTGGATTTGTAGTTTTCCAAAAATAATTAAATGTTTTTAGTTCTAAAGAATCTAAAAATCCATCATTAAAATATTTTTCATTCTTTTGCGATAGACTGATTTGAAAAGAAATGAAAATGCAAATTATAATTAAATAAAGTTTTTTCATTTTAATAAATGCATTGATTTAAATTGATTTGTATTACTTGTCTTCAACGAATAATAATATACTCCAGAAGAAATATTATTGGAATTAAAATTAAATGTATGATTTCCAGCTTTCATATTTTCATCAGCAATGACTGAAATCGATTTTCCTAAAACATCAAATACTTCAATTTTAATATTATCTTGATTTGGTAAATTAAAATTAATTGTTGTAGATGAATTAAATGGATTCGGATAGTTTTGAAATAGTTCCAATTTTGTTGGAATTATATTTTTTTCTTCATTTACATCTAACAAATTTGTAAAGCCAGCTTTTTTTAATCCCGCTTGGATATATGGACTTTGCATAAATTTATCCCAAACTTTATTATTTTTATAATTTTCAATCATTAAAACTATTGGTCCTTGATCAATTCCAATATAATCAGTTCCCCACCAATTTTTTCCAATGTTAAATGCATCTTTAAATCCATAAGCACCCCATAAATTATTTTTGTAAGTATCATACATATATTTTAAAGTTGGAATGCAAACTTCCGGTGCAAATGGAATCGAACCGCCAGCGGCAGTTGGAGCAATAGTTCCTTCATCATTTTCTGCTGGTGGCGCACCTCGCGCAATATATCCATTCGGATAATCACTTGCAGTTAATCCCCAAACATTTGGACCATATCCTGCATGTCCTTTTGGATTTTGAATACAATATTCACGATTTGCTAATGTTGCTCGACGAGAATTTTCAAAATATGTAATTCCTTTATTTTTCATAAATGTATCATTTATCAATCTAAAGTCAATCCAACAGTGTGAGTATTGATGTCCAAATAAAGGTGGAAATATTACATAAGATAATCCATAATATGTTGACCAATTATATCCACTTGTCCAAGCCGTCCAACTATCAGCATCAATTGAATAAGTTGGCGAACCAAGTGCTAAAATGTACATTATCATTGCTTCGTTGTACCCAATCCAACCGTTCGAAGAAAATCCTTTTTCGGGAGACCATTCCATTCTCAAAGTTGGATAATAGTTCATTGCAAATTTCCAATCAACTCGTCTGTAAATTGAATCGGCTAATGCACGAATATTATTTTCACTTGTTTCGTTTTGATTAAAATATTGTTGAACATAAATTACTCCAGCAAGTAATAAACCTGAATCGATTGTTGATAGTTCTGAAGTCCACTCACGATAACCAGTTGACATATTTAAAAAATGATAAAAGAATCCTTTGTATCCCATTACACTTGTTGCGCCAGAATGTTGTGGACCATTCCAAAGTGTTTGTAAAGTTGTAAGCACTCTATCACGCGCGGCATCTCTTGAAATCCAATCATTATCTACTCCAATACAAATTGATGTTAAACCAAAACCAACTGAAGCAATACTTGATGGTGCCCAAGTTTGAGTTCTATCTTTTATTAATCCAGTATTACTGTTTGCCTCCATCCAAAAAAAATCAAACGATTTCCTTTGAACCATTTCAAGAAAAGTAGAATCATTCATTTGTTGCGAAATACTTTTTGAGGAAAATAAAATAACTATGATTGGTAAAATTTTAATTAAATTTTTCATTTTAGATTTTTTACAATACTATTTCAACATTTATTATTTTGTTTTTTTTCGGAATTGGTAAAACGACTGCATCATTTTCTTTTTGACAATTAGTTTTGATTCCATTTATTTTAACTTCTTTAACTCCAAAAGATTTATTTTGTGTATTTTTAATAGAAATATTATAAGTTACTCCTCTAAAAATGCGAGTAATTTCATATTCATTCCAATTCTTTGGTATGCAAGGATCAACAATTAAACCATTAAAAGAAGCCCTAATTCCTAAAATCCATTCGACTGCAACTTTTTGCAACCATGTTGCTGAACCAGTGTACCAAGTCCATCCACCTCTTCCAAAATTTTTCGATTGTGGTCCATCAATGTTACCAGAAGTTACATATGGTTCAGCATAATATTCATTCGGATTTTTACTCAAATTAATTGGATTTAAGTTAGAAAATATTCTATATGCCATCTCACTTCTTTTAAGTTTTGCGGCGGCAATCACACCCCAAGTTGCGGCGTGCGTATAAACTCCTCCGTTTTCGCGCGAGCCTGGACTATATCTTGTTAAATATCCAATTTCAGAGTCGGGTGTAAAATAAGCAGGCGAAATTAATATCGGTCCAACTTTTGTTTCAAGTTTGTTTTCAATTACATCAAGAATTTTTTCTGCTCGAGAATTAACTGCAATCTCCGAAATTATACCCCAAGTTTGTGTGTTTAACCAAATTTTTCCCTCTTTACTTTTACTACTTCCTAATTTTTCTCCAGAATCTTTTGTTGCACCATAATAATATTTTCCATCCCAACCATATTTATTTAAATTAATTTTTAATTTTTCGGCTTCAATTAAATATCTTTTTGCAATTGTATTTTTATTATACTTAAAACATATTTTAGAAAAATTTATAAGAATTGAATATAAAAATTGTCCCAACCAAATTGATTCGCCTTTCCAATTTAATCCAACTGCACTTAATCCATCATTCCAATCGCCTGCACCAATCAGTGGAATTCCTCGTTTACTTAATCTTAATAAAACTCTATCAATTGCTTTTGTTGAATGAATAAAAATTGATTGCTTGTTTTTATCATCAACAAATATTTCTTTTTCATCTAAAATATTTAATTCTCCAACTTCATCAATGTACTGCAAAACAAGATATGGCAACCAAAGTAAATCATCGGTCATTTCTGTTGTCAATCCGATTTCAGAAAGTGGATGCCACCAATGATAGACTGTTCCATTTTTAAATTGATGTTGCGCATGCAATAAAATTTGTTTTTTTGTTTGCTCTGGTTCGAGTGGTAAAAATATTTGACTATCTTGTAATTGGTCTCGAAATCCAAAAGCGCCACCAGTTTGATAATATCCCGTTCTTCCCCATAATCTCCCTGAAATTGCTTGATATTTTGACCAAGTATTTACAATATAATCCATTGATTTATCTGGAGTTTTAATTTCTTGCTTCGATAAAATATTTTCCCACTTTGCAATAATTTCATTTAAAGCCGCATCAACTTTTTTTGATGATTTATATTTTTTAATTATACTTTTTGCTTTTTTCTTCTCTTCAACAGCACCAACTAAAAATATTACTTCATCACTTTCGTTTGAATTTATTTTTAAATCAATTTTTAAACTACCAATCGGATCAAGCCAGTTACCAAGATTATTTTCAAGTTTATCTTTTTCAAGTGCAATTGGATTTTTTTGATTACGATACATTCCAATAAAAGATTCTTTATCAGTTTCAAAAGAATTTATTTTTTTATTTGAAGAATGAAATGCAATATATTCCCAATTTTTATTCCAATGTCCGCGTTTCGACGGAACTTCCCAAAGTCTTTTAGATGCAAAAATTGAATCTAAATTTTTGTTAAATTCAGTTTCAATAAATAATTTATGAAATTCTCTGTGACTATCTGGCGCCGCACCTAAGTTCCATTCAAAATATGTAAAGACAGAAAGATTTCTTTTTTTACTACTTTTATTTTTTAACTTTAAATTGATTATTTCGACTGGCTCATTCGGAGCAACAAACATTAATAATTCAGTTTCAATTCCTTCATTTAAAGAAGTGATTTTTGTATAACCAATTCCATGTCTGCATTCATAAAAATCAGGTTCTGCGCAAACTGGTTTCCACGCCGCCGACCAAATTTTATTTGTGTCATTATCTTTGATGTAAATATATTTTCCCCATTCATCTTTTATTAGATCCTGTTCCCAGCGTGTTATTCTATTTAACTGTGCATTGGATTTCCATGAATAACCACCGCCTGTCTGTGATATTATAAATCCATAATCACCATTCGAAATAACATTTGTCCAAGGTCTTGGAGTTGAATGAGTTGTAATTACATATTCTTTACCATTATTAGCAAAGTATCCATATTGATTGATATAATCTTTTTCTGAATTTTTATTTTTTTGCATTTTTTAATCACTTATTATTTAATATGAAAATCCTAATGTCATGCGTTGTACATTTCCAAGTCTGCCATATTTTGTCCAACAATAATCAAAATATAAATCTAAACCTGTAAGCTCTATTACTAAACCAGTTCCTAAAGTTAATCCTACTTCAGAATCTTTTTCAAATAAATTTTGGTATCCTGCTCTTATTGAAAATGTTTCTGAGTAAGTATATTCTCCACCTAAATTTATACTTTCAGTATTATTATTTGGATGAACAGCATCAACTGCAAATATCAAATTATTTTTTTCATCTTTTATTACAGGTAATTTTAATCCGATTCTAAATAAAATTGGTAATCCATATTCTTCTGTAAAATATTCTGCGGGCAATGAACTATTATCTCCATTAATTTCCTGATTCTGATCATAACGAATTCTTAAATCTCTACCTTTAAAATTATCTCTTGTTCCATAATTTGATAAACTTGCGCCCAAAATTATTCCACCATCTGTTAATCGATATTGAGTTCCTAAATTTAATCCTAATCCAGAAACTTGACTATGCATTATTGATTGTTTTAAATAGAAAATTTGCATTCCAACATTTACTCTATCGGTTAATTTTGTTCCATAACCAATTCCAAGAGATAAATCATTTGCAGAATAATATTCACCAGTTCCTAATGGCAACTCAACTGTTCTAACTAATATATCTCCAGATCTTAATGAAGATAAATTTAAAACAACTCCACTCAATTCATTTATTGGGATTGCTATAATCGCATAATTATATTTTATTCCTGCAAGCCAATTACTATGAGTGAATTGAGATTTTATTGTAGTGATTGAACTAATCGCTCCGGGATTATAATAAACTCCCATCACATCACCTTCAATTGCTGTACCCGAATTACCCATTGCGCTTAAGCGTGCACTTGGCTCTATTAATAAAAATTGTCCAATTGTTGTTGAAACATTTGTTTGAGAATGCAAGTTTAAAGCTTCAATTAAAAAAAATAAAATAAATAAAATAAATTTTTTCATTCTCTAATTATTTGATGATTGCAAATTTACCAATTTTTGTTTTAAGTAATTCCGTTTCGATATGAAAAATATAAAGACCGGGCGCTACTTCGAGATTATCCTTTGATCTTAAATTCCAAGCCAAATATCCATCAAGAGAATTTTCTTTCTCTAATTTTTGCACTAATTCACCTCTTATGGTATAAATTCTAATTGTACAAACTGATGGCAAACCTCTAAATTCTAATCTTCTCACTCCACGCCCAGAAACTGCAAATCTCTCCGGCTCAAAACCTGCCGCCGCTATATATGGGTTCGGAACTACATAAGGTTCATACGATGAATTTTCTTTTACTTTTTGATTATCAATTTGTTGCTTTGTAGTTTTAAATGAAAAAGTTTCTCCATCTTGAAAAGGAATATTAAATATAATTCTAAAAACATCTCCCGACTTTGGTAAAATTGGAGTGCCACTAACTTTCGATGAATCTAATTTTAATCTCCATGTTGGTTTGATCGAATCAGTAGTTAAAATTGTTAAAATATCACTACCGACACTTAACACGCTGTCGTTCCCTGCGCCCGAAGGTTCAAAAAATAAAACTTTCATTTGTACTTTTCCTTTTGAAGTCAAAGCATAAACTCTATTTTTAATTGGTTTTACTGGTACAAAAGGATTTGTCGATAATGATGTATCTAAAATCTGATCTGAAAACTCAATTTCTAAAGTATCCGGAAAACCTTTTCTACGAATATTTATTGGCAAGCCACCTGATGTAACATATTCTGCATTAATCATTAAATTTGATTTTGGATTATTATCAGATCTATTTTTGAAACCTGACTTCAATAAATTTTGTTCGACATTCGTAATTGTTTTAACAATTGGAATTATTCCAGAACCAATCGCACCATTCCCAGTTCCTTTAAAATCTTCTCCTCTTTCTAAATAAATTTTTCCATCTGCACTATCTATCATTTGATAATAATCTGCATGAATATTTTCTTCTGTAACCGTCTTCATTTTGATAAATATTGTTCTATTATCGGGAACTTCATTCGAATTAATTACATTCGCCGATACTTCTCCAAATCCATTTCCAGATTTTCTAAAAACATTGCTTAATGATGCTTCTGTATATCCAATTGCTTTCGGATTTGGACGAACTTCAACAACATTTTTTGGTAAAATTATTCCACCACGAGGTGTTCTTGAAACTGTAATTGAATTTTCTGAAGGAAAATATCCAACTTCTTCATCACCATGGTCGTATGCAACAACTGCATAATAATAAGTCATTCCATTTGTTACATTTGTATCTACAAATGTATGTGTTAGCCCGGAATTGTTTCCGAGAAAATATGAAGTTCCATTTACAACAACTTGCGAAAAATTAGAATACTCATTATCCAAGTCAAATTGGGCAATTGGTGTACCGTATGGTAATTTACCAGTTCCTAATGCATTTGAAATTGTTTTCGAATCTAAAAAATCAGGATCTGTTGAACGATAAATTTTATATCCTTCAAAATCTAATTTTTTAGTTACAGGGTCAGCGCTTCGTTCTGAGTAATCGCTCCAATTTAAAATTATTTTTTTATCATCAACTTGTGCAGATAATTTTGGTAGAAGCGGTGGAACAACAAATTGATAATTTGAAGCATAAATCTTTTGAACTATTTTTACTGAAGTTCGTAAATCATCCAAATTATCTCCGTAAGCAAGAGCTAAACTAAATCTTTCTTGTTTACCTGCTTTTAATTTAAATGGACCAGAAGTAAAGAAAAATCCAATATTATAATTTTGTACAAGTGGTGGAGAATATCTATTACTCGGAGTTGGATCAGTCCACATTTCATACATAATTTTTGGCCAATTTTTTACTCCATTATTATAAAATACAATACCATCAACTTCGGTACTTGATGCACCTTGACCTGCAGCAATTCTATTCATTTTAAATCCAGTTAATCCAATTTGGTCGGATTCATCAATATCTGTTTTATCAAAGTTTGGTTCTCCCATTGTTGGTTTACTATCATTTTCACCTTCATCGTTTGTTCCAAAAATTCCATCTACGCCAGTGTCATCAAACTCTTTAGTCCAATCCATATCTTCGTCACCAGTCCACCAATATTCAGTTTTAAATGCTGGGCGTGATTCTACTTTACCATAAGTTGCTTCATAAAATGACATATTGAAATTTGCATTTGCATATCCTTTGATTGCATTTGCACCTTGGATTAAAACTCCAGCTCCGCCATCTCTTTTTTCATCATTTATTCCATCTAAATCATCATCTTTTAAGTTGAAAGGATTTCCCGGAGTTTCCAAATATGCATATCCTAAATAACCAGTTTTTGCACAATTTGATTTTAATGAAACACCTGTACCATGCGAATCCCATGTATAAGTTAAATTAAGATTTACACCAAAAACATTCGGATCAACAAAATATGCATTATCATCATCCGATTCATAAATTCCGTCGCAAGAAATTGTAGAACCACCGACACCTGAATCAACATAAATACCAAAGAAAATATTATCGTCATAATTTGTCGTTCCCTCGTTTATAACATCATAATGATAAAAAAGAACATTACCCGATTGTAAATTTGACCATTGGAAACCTCTAATTTCCATTGAAGTAGCTAAACCTCTTCTGGTTGCATCTCTAACATCAGGATTAAATCCAAATAAATTTGAATAGTAATTATCATCAACAACAAAAAAACTTTCCTGATCTGCGGCGGGACGCTTCCCAAAATAACCATACCAAGAATTTTTCCATCCCGGATCAGTAGTATCACTTAATTTATCATACCAAAAGTCTGGCCAAGTTCTGATATCATTACTAATTGCTGGAGATCTTCCTCTATTAATAGTTGGATCAGCTTGAAAATATCCTGGTCGTGGTTCCAATCTCATAATCCATCTATTAAATGGTTCTTGTTCTTGTCTCTCCCTAAAACCAGTAATCATAATATATTTATTTGTAGAATCTGCCAAAGGAATTTTAGCTAAAATAAAAGGGGTTGCCCCATCTGTATAATTTGTTCCACTCCCTTTTGGAATTTCCATTGTATGATTTACACTTATATCGTGTGATCCCCCAAAATAATCACCAATCATTCCATAATTTTGAAAAATTGTTCGGATGTTATTTGCATCATGTTGTCCAGCGCGTTCATAAAGTATATTGCTTCTTTTATCGGGAGGAACGGTTGCCTTAAATTGCGCAATCAAAGAAAAATTAATTAGCAAAAAAACAAATATTAATTTTTTAGATTTTGAAATATGAATCATATTATTTTATTTCTCATAATTTATAAATTAATTTTAATTAATTACTCCACTTAAAGAAATACCAAATTCAATTTTTCTTGGTGAAAGATATCGCGAAGGATCGGCTAAAACTGTTCTTACAATATATGGATTCAAACTATAATCAACTGAACCAGTATTTGCGAAAACAAATCCATTTGAAAAATGCGCACCAAATAAATTTGTAATTCTCAAAAATGTTGAAAATTCTTTTTCTCCAATTTTAAAATATTTTTCACCTCTAAAATCGGAAATTATTGAACTTGATTTTGTTCCTGAATTTGATTCAATCTCACCGTTAAAACCTGGAGTAATTTCTGGTGTATAAGGCTGACCACTTTGAAGTTTTGTAATTAATGTCAAACTGTAATCATTTTCTTTATTCATTCCAGTTATGAAATTTAAAGTATGTCTTTGATCCCAAGATAGTGGAATAACACGAGGTCTTGGATCTTCTCCAGCCGCCGCACGATTTGCTGTCTCTCGCGGATCACTTGAGTTTCCTAATGCAAGTTGAAAAGTGTAATCAATCGAAATTGAAAATAAATCAGAACGATAATCAACTGCAAAAGTTGTTCCTGTTACATTTCCAAAATCGATATTTGAAAATCTTGCATATTCAGCCGAAGTATATGTTGATACAAATTCTACTCCCAACAAATCTCTGATGTCTTTAAAAAAGAGACTTACATCTAATCCAAAATTCTCTGTAATAGTTCCTTTGTAGCCAAACTCGTATTGAATTGTTTTTTCAGGATTTAAATCAGGATTGCCCATTACACCATAACTAATTCCACCCTCTTGTAAATATCTTAAAACATTATAATTTGAATTTGAAAATAAATTTCCCAAAGATGGATATTGATAAAAATGTCCGTAAGAAAAAAACAGTGCACTCTTATCTGTTAATGGATATGAAATTCCTAATCGAGGAGCAAGAGAATATTTAATTTTGGTATTTTTTGGAGAAGATGTTGGAGCATTTGGAATTGCATTTACTGGATTTGCAAGATTACCTGGAATGGTAGTATTTGCATCAAATATTTCCGTTCTAAATCCACCACGAATTGTTAAATAAGGCAATTCAACTTTATCCTGCACATATAAAGATAACCAATTTGGTCGAGTTGTAACAACAGCGGCATTCAAAGTATCCTGCGTAATTGGTGAAATATTTCCACCAGTTCCGATATTAAAATATCCTGGCGCACCAAACTCGATTTTTGCAGTTTGAATTTCAGCTCCAAATTTTAAAAAATGAATTGAATTTATTTGCCAATTTAAATTTGATTTTAAAAGATAAATATCTGTCTTTTGAATAAATCTTCCTAAATCAACTCCTTGAACTACTGCGGCATCTTCATAGTTCGGATCGGATGAACCACCTCTTGCTTCGTAGTATTTCGGATTATTAATATCTTCATACATTAAATCTTCATAATCAAAATAATTTTCTCTGAAACTTAAATTATAAAATAATGAATTTGAAATTGTATGAGTAAAATCAAATCCGTGAACAAAAGAATTTTTTTGTGGTTCTTTTAAACCATCTGGATTAAATCGCCACGCATAACTATAATTTTTTTGTCTGCTTTGATTGAAAATTATTTGATAACTTAATTGCATCTTTTCCGACAACTTAGTTGATATTTTTCCTTGTCCAGATAATTCATTAAAAAATCCCATCGAAACAATTTTATTATCACCACTTGGATATTTTTTTAAATCTGAGCCTGTGCCCATTGTATCAAAAGGCGAAAAACGCCTTTCGCCAAATAAATATCCTTCATCATTTAAATTACGAAAGCTAATTAGAAAAGTTGTATTTGGAATAATAGTTGGACCACTAATACTAAATTGTTCGTTTAAAATTGCAGTTGGTCGAAATCTTTTTATAAAAGGATATTTTGCAATATCACCAGAATATTGTCCGAAATAAATTTCGCTACTATAAAAAAACTTTTCTGCATCACCACTTTTTAAAATTGCATTTACTACTCCACTCATTGCTTGTCCATACTCTGCATCAAATGTTCCACTAACAACTTGTACTTCCTGAATTATTGATTTATCAATTCTAATACTTGCTGAGTTATCGTACGGATTATTAATTGATACACCATCAACTTGATACTGAACTTCGCCCAAACGGCCACCTCTAAAATGTCCATTAACAACACCTGCTTGTAAATTAACTATATCATTTAATTCTTGAACAGGTAAAGTTTTTATTTCTTTGCTATCCATAATTGCGACAGAACTTGTTTGCCTTATATCAACAATTGGTCTTGTCGCAATTACAATTACTTCATCACCTTCAATAATTTGTTCTGTTAAAATTTCATTTACAATTGTTGATTGGTCTGCATTGACTGAAATATTTTTTAGAATTTTTGTAGTATATCCAACTCCGCTTATCCGTAAATTATATTGGTTGGGAGAAATATTTAAAATTACAAAGTTTCCATCGATATCTGTTACAGTTCCAATTGTAGTACCAGTTAATACAATATTTACGCCAATCACCGGTTCATTTTTTTGATTTATTATTTTCCCGCTTATTTTTCCTTTTACATCCGAAAAAGATATATTGAAAATCAAAAGAAGACAAACTGATTTTAAAATAAAATGATTTGATTTTAATATTTTTAGAAACATATTGTTAAAAGGATGGTCCAATTTAAATAAATAAAGAAAAAAAAATGTTGCCGACTTTCATCGGCAACATTTCAAATAAAATTACTTCATCAAAATCATTTTTCCAACTTTTGAACTTAACTCTTGGTTTGTTTTTCCATCTAACATTTGAATACGATAAATGTAACTACCAGAAGTTAATCCAGTTGCATCAAAATGATATGCTTGTCGTCCAATTGACAATCCATAAATTGTTTTCTCTGCAATTACTCTACCAATAATATCAAAAACTTGAATCTTCACATTTGATACTTGTGGTAATGAGAATTCAATATTTGTTGTTGGATTGAAAGGATTTGGATAGGCTCCAAATAATTCAAATTTTTCAGGTATAATATTTAATGAAGGGTCAACTGATGTAACAATTGAATTTACATCCAAATAAGCACAAAGCGGACCATCTGGCCATGTACCTTCTTGTGCAATCCAAACTCTGTTTCCGTACGGAGGTAATGTTGATCCAAATGAATCACCATCAAATAATAATCCGCCAAACCAGAATAATCCATCATTTCTTCCTGCACTATAACCTAAAGCACGAAGATTTAATTTCATTTCAATATTATATCCATTATCTATATTATTACCAAGTGTATCAACAGTAGTTCCTGTGTTTAATCCTAAAACTATTTTGCTTCCTTTATTTGCAATTGTATCACTTGTAATCACTTTACTATATCCTTCAAGTGCGTATTTATTTGCAGAGGAATCAATTCGAACTATAATTTCTCTTGAAGTTAAATATTTTTCAATATCATCTCTTTCTGTTCTGCTTTTTGGCATAAATCTAAATCCATCCTGTCTATCAAATTCTGGACGGAATTGAACAGCCTTGTCTTTAACATGAATTCCAACATATAATGTATCTGCTTTAAAAAACATTTTTACATTAGCATCTGCTGGATCGACGATTGATTCTTTTTTGCCATAAACTTCTGGTTGAAATTGTCCACTTCTAAATGGAATTGTGTTTTTATATGAATTGCGAACAGCCGCATCGCCAAATCTAATATCATAACTTGGTGCACTCTTCCAAACATTTTCAGTTAACTGACCATCGATTGTTGGTACAGAATGATTTACACCATTATAAATTGTCAGATCGTATGGCAAAGCACCTGGATTTGTAGTTGATGTCGTAACTGATGGATTTGTAAAAATTCTTAAATGGCTATATGCTGATGCATTGCCCCATGGTCCTTGAACCCATGCTCTCGCACTATTAACTTTTGATGTATCAAGTGGCCATCTGTAATCTGAATCCCATAATGCAAGACTGAACATTAGAATATCACCATTTACATTAGCAACATCATAACCGCGTCTTGGCAAATCAATTTCAAATTCTGTAACCCATGCTTGATCTTGACCACCAGTTGAATCGTTATTTACCTCACCACCAATAACTTTTGTAACAGCATTCCAAATATCTTTATTCTTTGCACCTTTATCACGATCGTGACCAGAAGTAGAATCACGATGACCATTAGACCAACCAAAAAACCCTGGAGGTTTATTTCCTGTATTCAACGTTGGATCAGCCCAACCTTCAGCAACCCAACCATAAAAAAATTCGTATGGTGATGCAATCAATGTATTTTGATCTTTCCATTTTTTATCTCTTAAATTAAATAACATTGCATCAAATTGTGCCCATCCTCCACCACCAACAGATTTATCTTTGGCATAAACTCCAATATAAAGTTTACCATTAGGTGAGACAAGAAATTTTAAAGTAGCATCAATTGGATCTGTTGGCACTGCAACACCACCTTCTTTAGTTTGTCCGCTACCAGGATCGCCTGCATTTCCATTCCACTTCATTACGATTGAGTCTGCTTTTGCCCAAGCTGCTTCATTTAAAATACCATCTAATGTAATTGCGCCATTTGGAATTTGTTTACCCCAAATTGCATCGGGTCGCGTTGGTTGAGCAACTGTAACGGCTGTCATTACAATTGCAAACGACCAAAATTTTGTAAAAAAAATTTTCATTTTAAATCCTCTCTTTTGAATTCTGTTTATTTTTTAATTCAGAGTACTTTTCTCATTACTAATTATTTATAATTATTCTATTTAAAATAACGCAGAGTTTTCATTATTTAGAAAAATAATTACTTCCTCTGCGCTCGGGTAATTATGAGTTATCCGTATCTTATTTTAACAACATCATTTTCTTTGAATCAATTTTCGTGGCAGTTCTCAACTGATAAATGTACATACCACTTGCAAGTTTTGAAGCATTGAAATTAAATGATTGCAATTCATTTGCTTGAAAAATTCCTTCAGCAATGGTCGCAACTTCTTGACCTAACATATTAAATACTTTCAAAGTTGCTTTCTCAGTTGAACCAAGTTTGAAAGAAATTTTTGTCGAAGGATTAAATGGATTTGGATAATTATTATTTAATTCGATTGAGTTAGGTGCAAGTACAATTTTGTCATCAACAACATTTGTTGTTTTGTCTAGCACAATCGCTCTATCTGTTCCCCATTCACTACCCCACCAATGCTTATAAAATTCTCCTTTACCTTCTGTCCATGGTAGCATGCCTTTAACATAATAATCAGGATCAAATATGTTAATGTTTATTGGAATTGTAATAGTATTGTCAGTAACCTTATATCCAAGTGAATCTAGGTAAACAACTATTTCAGCTGTATATCCTTCATCAACATTGGTTGAGTCATGAGGTTTTGTTCCTGCAGGAATTGATGATGCACCTTTACCAGCATTTCCATTGTAACTATCTTCATAAATCATTTTAGTTGAATCCCAATTATTGAAATACAATTTAAATTCTTTATCTGCTCCTGCGGCATTTCTAATTTTCATAAATATCCCATCTCCTTCCCAACTATCACCAAACTTACATACTTGTTTATCATTAGATAAAATTGCCAAGTAAAGTTTTAGTCCTGATTGTCGCATTAAAACTACTGTTCCTGTTGTATCACGATATGGTCCTTTTACAATAACTCCTGAAGTTGCCAACGCAAAAGGTTTTGGTGTTCCTACTGCACCTGCCCTAAATACTATGCCTGATGTTGCATTACCCCATTCAGCTTCTGTTGGGATGCCATCAACAGTAATTAGATTTGAAATTTTTGAAACAATAAGAGTTTTTGGATCTCTAACAGTTGTATTTAATTTAAGCATTCTGTCAGTTCCCCACTCAGTTCCCCACCATTCTTTATAGAAATCACCTTTACCTGCTGTCCAAGGTACCATTCCTTTTGTGTAAAAATCTGGATCAAACATTACAATATTAATTGCAATAGAATCAGGTATCGTGGTATATCCAAGTGTGTCTAAATAAATAACTAATTCAGCTTCATAACCTTCATCAACATTTGTTGAGTCGTGAGGTTTTGTTCCTGCAGGAATTGATGATACACCTTTTCCAGCTCTTCCATTGTAACTATCTTCATAAGTCATTTTTGTTGAATCCCAATTATTGAAATATAATTTGAATTCTTTATCTTCTCCTGCGGCATTTTTAATTTTCATAAATATACCATCTCCTTCCCAACTATCGCCAAATTTACAAACTTGTTTATCATTAGATTGTAATCCAATGAATAATTTGTTTGAGTATTGCACAACTGATAAGATTAAATTTGATGTATCTCTATATGGGCTTTTTACAATAATTCCACTTGTTGTATAAAATAAATTTGCAACAGGATTTTTGTCAGCTCCTGCACCAAAATTAAATTTAGTTCCTTTTGCCCAATCTGATTCTGTTAATTTTCCATCAACATTAATTTCATTTAAAGCTTGATGAGCAAAAACAGCTTTTGGATCTTTTTTAATTTCTGGTTTAATCAAAACATTTCTATAAATACCACCCCATTCACTACCCCAAAATGATTTATAGAAAGATCCTTTTGTTGTATCCCATTCGTTCATTGGATGTTGGAATCCATCTGGATCAAAAACATTAAGTGACAATGTTAGTGATTCAACATTTTCGGCAAAACCTAATTTTGTTAAATCAATTTCAAGTTCTGCTGTGTAACCATTATCAACTCCAACTGTGTCGTTGACTTTTCCACCTACACCTAATACTCCTGCACCTCTTCCAAAACCTACACTTGGTTCTTCATATTTTATTGTGTCTTTATCTGTTCCAGTATTTTGATAATATAATTTAAATTCTTTATCATCACCTGCAGAATTTTTTAACTTCAAAAATAAACCATCACCTTCCCATCCAAATTTACAAATTGATTTATCATTTGATGATACACCAATGTAAAGTTTCGATCCTCTACGCAAAAATTTAACCCTTGCAGCAGATGGATCTGTGACTGGAACTGTATATTTCTTTCCGCCAACATCATAATTATTTTTTACATCAACAAAACCTGTTACTGTTTTTTCACCAGTTAATTTTAAATCCGATACATTTGGTAAACCAAACAATAATGTTTGCGCTTTTGACCAATCTCCTTCTGTTAATTTTCCATCAACTGTTACATTTTCATTTGCATTTGTCGCGATTACATTTGCTGGATCCTCATAAGGATTTGATTTAAGATTTAATTTTCTATAAACACCACCCCATTCACTACCCCAATATGATTTATAGAAAGAACCTTTTGTTGTATCCCATTCGTTCATTGGATGTTGGATTCCATCTGGATCAAAAACATTAAGCGACAATGTTAATGATTCAACATTTTCGGCAAAACCTAATTTTGTTAAATCAATTTCAAGTTCTGCAGTGTAACCATTATCAACTCCAACTGTGTCGTTGACTTTTCCTCCTACACCTAATGCTCCTGCGCCTCTTCCAGAACCTGCAGCTGGTTCTTCATATTTTATTGTGTCTGCATCTGCTCCAGTATTTTGATAATATAATTTAAATTCTTTATCATCACCTGCAGAATTTTTTAACTTCAAAAATAAACCATCACCTTCCCATCCAAATTTACAAATTGATTTATCATTTGATGATACACCAATGTAAAGTTTCGATCCTCTACGCAAAAATTTAACCCTTGCAGCAGATGGATCTGTGACTGGAACTGTATATTTCTTTCCGCCAACATCATAATTATTTTTTACATCAACAAAACCTGTTACTGTTTTTTCACCAGTTAATTTTAAATCCGATACATTTGGTAAACCAAATAAAAGCGTTTGCGCTGTAGCCCAATCTCTTTCTGTTAATTTTCCATCAACAGATATATTTTCTATCGACCATTTTGCAACTAATTCTTTCGGATCATCATAAGAATTTAAAGTTGGCGTTACTAAAACAGATTTATAACCAACAACCAATAAATTATCATTATTAATAAATGTTGAATTTACTAATGAGGTAGTACCGGGTGTTGGAAGTACACTAAATGTCAATCCACCATCTTTTGATAACCAAGATTTTGAACCAGTTAGTGTTGAAAATCCAACTCCTAAAACCCAATCTGTACCTGGAATATTTTTTACACTATAAACTTTATGTGTTTTAGATAATTGAGTTGGCTCCATACTAATAGTATCGCTCCAAGTTTTTCCACCATCTGTTGT
>CAYIXI010000026.1:0-26128 GCA_964367235.1 uncultured Chitinophagaceae bacterium
TGGGTTCGAATCCCAGGCTTTTAGTAACAAATTTTATAATGAAAAATAAAAAAATTAAATATCAACTTTTAGGCGAATTTTTATCGTCTCTTTTTTAAAAAATAAATGAAAATCTTATTTCTAATTTTATTTTCACTCTGCTTTTTAGAATCAAATGCGACAACAATTGATTTCTCAATTGCAATTCAAGATTCGGTTGAAACCACCGATTCACTTTCATACGATAAAGAAGTAGTTGACTCTCTTTTAGAGCATGCGCGACAACATTGGTTGAATGCAGTCTCTTCGCTTGCCGAAGGTGATACAATTACCGTAACAGAGGAATTTGAAAATGCGTTAGATTATTTGATGGAAATAAGTGCGTTTGCCGATGTTGAAGAAAATAAAGATTTTCAAGATCTCACAAAAAGTATTTTAGATGATTATCAAAATTTTATTTCTTCTTCAGAAAAAATTCTTTCTCACACTTCAATTTTTGCTTTGCGCGAACGATTAAATATTGATATCGAAAAAAATAATGTCCAAATAATTTCAATCCCAAATAAATTATTAAACTCAACTCAAATCCCAATGGTAGTGAACGAATATGTTGAAAGAATATTTTCTTTCTTTCAAAATAAAGGACGCGGACATTTTGAAAGATGGTTGGGATTGACTGGAAAATATTTTCCGATGATGACAAAAATTTTTGATGAAGAGGGAGTTCCACAAGAATTAAAATATTTAGCAATGTGCGAAAGCGGTCTAAACCCGAATGCGCGAAGTTGGGCAAAGGCAGTTGGCATGTGGCAATTTATGAAGGGCACGGGAAAAATGTACGGGCTTCGATATAATTATTGGTTCGACGAGCGACGCGATTTTGAAAAATCAACTCGCGCGGCGGCTCGTCATTTGAAAGATTTGCACACCGAATACAATGATTGGTATTTGGCAATCGGTGCGTACAATTCTGGTGGCGGAAGAATTAATCGTGGAATTAGAAAAAGTGGTTCGCGAGATTTTTGGAGCATGCGACAATTTCTTCCGCGCGAAACTCGAAATTATGTTCCTCAATATATTGGCGTAACTTTGATGGGCTTGCGTCCTGAAATATTTGGCTTTGTTAATATTCCAAAATTAGATGAAATAAAATATGAATATGTTACAGTTGATGATTGTGTTGATTTGGGGATTCTGGCTGAATGCGCCGAAACTGAATTGAAAGATTTAAAAGAATTAAATCCTGAATTATTACGATGGTGCACTCCTCCAAATTACAAAGGTTATCAATTAAGAATTCCATTTGGTAAATCGGAAATATTTTATCAAAAATTTTCTTTGATTGACAACGAGAAAAAACAGAATTGGATTGTTCACACAGTTCGCAGAGGTGAAACTTTAAGTAAAATTGCAAATAGATATGGAATTGGTTCAAGCGTAATTCGTGAAGTAAATAATATGGGAAGCAAAACTAAACTTTCTGTTGGGAAGGAAATTGTAATTCCGGTTTCAAAGAGCTCGACTTATGCTTCGCAAATTGAAAATATAAAAGAATACACAACAACTCTAGAAAAGAAAACGACAGCTCGCAAAGTTAGAAAAGTTTCAACATCATCTGTTCCAGTTGGACGAGACAAAGTAATTTATCTTGTCAAAAAAGGTGATACAATAAGTGAGATTGCCGAATGGTTTGATGTTCGTGCAAGTGATGTAAGAAATTGGAATGATATTTCTTATGGACGAAATATTTATGTCGGACAAAAAATTACAATTTTTGTTCCTAAAAATAAAATTAAAGAATACAAACTTATTGCCGAGATGAATTCAACTTCAAAAAATTCGAAGGCTGCTTCAAAAATTAAGCCATCAACTAAAACTCCAAAAACACACATCATAAAAGATGGCGAGTCTTTAGAATCAATTGCAAAAAAATATAAAATAACAATTACCGAACTTAAAAAAGCGAACGATTTAAAATCATCAAGAATTTATGCTGGCGACGAACTTGATATTCCATCTAAAAAAATTGCTAAAACTGAAGTTTCATCAAAAAAAGAAATCAATCAAAAAGTTAAACCAGTTGTTTCTGCAAAAAAAGAAAACTTTCATATCGTAAAAAAAGGTGAGTCGCTCGACTCAATCTCAAAAAAATATGGAGTGAGTATTAAAGAATTGATGAGTTTAAATAAAATGAAAACCTCAAAAGTTTTGGTTGGCGCAAAACTTATCCTCCAATAAATTTTAACAATAATTTAAAACAAGTTAAGTTGAAGAGTTGGCAAAAATCTTGTATTTTGTTTTTAAATAAATGCGAACTTGGATTTTAATATTACTCTTTTCTGGGATTTCCTTTGCGCAACAATACGGCGAAAAATTTGAATCCTCAACAAACATCGGTCAAATCGGTTTAACAATTACTAATATTGGAGTTTTAGGAAATTCTTTTCGCGGCACATTTGTTTCGAAAAATCAGCCATCGTGCGAGTATCCGATAGGAAGTGGAATTGAACATTTATTTGATGGTGGCTTTTGGATTGGCGCTGAAGTTCGCGGACAAAAATTAGTTTCAACTGGCGCGGCAGGCGATGATGCAAATGGTTACGACGCAGGAAATGCAGGATACGAATTCACAAGTACGAAATCTATAATAGAGAGATCGAATCTCGAAAATTCAAAAAATTATTCTCCGCTGGCAATTAGTCATCAAGATTTTGTGATGGAATTTTCCGACACTTTAACTCGCGTTCCAAATGGCGGACCAATAATTACCGATCACACTCAACCACTTTATGCAAATATAAAACTTGAATCTTATTCGTGGAATTTTCCATTCGCAGAATATTTTGTAATTTTAAATTACACAATTAAAAATGTTGGAAAAGATAATTGGAAAAATATTTTTCTCGGACAATGGGGAGATTATATTGTTAGAAATGTAAAACGAACTGCTCCTCGCGGAACAGATTTTTTTTCGCATTCTTCTTTTGGATTTATCGACTCACTTCAAATGTTTTATGCATACGATTACGATGGCGATCCCGGTTTTACAGATAGTTATGTTTCAGTAAAAATTTTAGGTGGAGATTGGCGTGGTTCATTAATTAATCCGATTGCTTTTAAAAATTGGCCTGATTCACTTCGCTCGCTTTATAAAAATGGAACTACTCCAATCGATTCGCTTCGCTCGTTTGTACAATTTTGGGGATTCAAAAGTACAGATTTAAATCTCGGCTCTCCAAAAAATGATGGCGAAAGATATTTAAAAATGTCATCACAAGTTGCTCAATCTATTTATCAACAGGAAATTGAAAATAAACCGTCAAATCTTTTATCAGAAATTTCTATTGGTCCAATCGCCGAAGTTAAAAGTGGAGAAACTATTTCAATCGCTTTTGCAATCGTTTGTGCAAACAAAAGTGGAACTCGTCCATCAACCATTAACGATTCACTTTCTCGCGTTGAGTTAAGTGAAAATATTGCGTGGTCGATGCGAGCTTTTAACGGAGAAGATGCGAACGGAAATGGGATTTTGGATTTTGGCGAAGATTTAAATCAAAATGGAAAATTGGATAGATACCGATTGCCAGAACCACCAACGCCCCCAATTATGAAGGTGATTCCGACGAATAATGCAGTTTCAATTTATTGGGATAAAAGAGCAGAAACTTCAATTGATCCGATTTCGCGTAAAAAAGATTTTGAGGGTTATAGAATTTATAGAACAATGCCGACTGGTTTGTCAAATTCAAACGATGAATTAATTTTGATGACAGAGATTGATTCGGCGCAAAATAATGTTGGAAGCAATAATGGATTTGACTCGCGCGGAAATTTTACAAAACTATCCTCGCCAGAAATATTTGAAAATGATACAACGAAATATTTTTATCGGTACGATGTAAAAAATCTTTTAAATGGATGGCAATATAAATTTGCAATTACTTCGTTTGATGAAGGAGACGCAGAAAGAAATATTTTATCGCTTGAGTCGAGTAAATATTTTACACAGCAAAAAGTTTTTCCTGGCACAATTCCGAACAAAGATTTTTCAAATGGAAAAGTATTTGTTTACCCGAATCCATTTTACAAAACTGCACTTTGGGATGGTACGAGTGAAAGAGATAAAAAAATATATTTTGCAAATCTTCCTTTGAAGTGCGATATAAAAATTTACACTTTATCTGGCGAGCAAATTGAAACTATTCGTCACGATGGATTAATTTACAAAGGAGAAGGAACCAGATGGTTTCAAACTTTTAGTGGTGGCGATGCAACACTTTCTGGTGGCGAACATGCGTGGGATTTAATCTCACAAAACGATCAGGCACTTGCAAGTGGAATGTATTTATTTAGTGTAAAAGATTTAGAAAGTGGTAAAACCGAAATAGGAAAATTTATAATTATCAAATAACAATCAAAGGAGTAAAAATGAAAAAAATTAATTCACTTGTTTTTGCAATTATATTTTGTGTCGGGTTTCTCTCTGCACAAAATTATTCTCACTACACAATTCGTCAAGTGCAGGAAGTTTCAGATAGTTTATTAAATCTATCAAAAGACATAAGTCCAAAATTAGCTTCAACAGTTTGGGTTCGTGGAGTTGTTGCAACTCCAGTCAGAATTTCGGATGGCCGACATCTTTGGTACACAGGTGATAGATTTAGATTTATGTTAAAAGATCCATCAACTGATGCTTTTAATTATATTTCAGTTGTTGCGAGTGACACAGCTTGGTTTAAAACAAATGTCGGAATTGATTTGCTTGTTCCCGGCGACAGCGTTGAAATTCTCGGAAAAATTACTGAATACCGAACTTTAACTCAACTTGAAGTTATAAAAGATGCAAATAACACAAATGTTATGATTTTACTTGGTACTTCAACGGCTAAAATTGAGCCCGCTGATAGACCTTTAACTGATTTTTTTGATATTGCAACGGGAAAAACAAATAAAAAAAATCCTGCCGAAAAATATGAAAGCGGTTTTGTGAAATTTAAAGATTTAACCGTGCTTGATAATGTTGGTGCAGAGTTTACAGTTTCCGATGCCAATGGAAATAAAATTAGAGTTGATGACCAATCAAATTTAATTTTTGGAACAACTCCACCGGCTCCAGGTTCACTTCTTAATTTTGTTCAAGGATATATTTTTACTAATGCAGCACTTGAGTGGACAATTAATCCCCGCAATAAATTTGATTATCAATTAAGTGGAAGCGCGCCATCTATTCAAACATTTTTTAGAAGCGATACTTTTCCAACTCCAACTTCGCAAATAAATATTCGAGCAAAAATATCTTCTGTTGGAAGTTCAGTTTCATCGGCAACTTTATTTTATGCAGTCAACGGAGTTGCAAAAGGTAATATCGAAATGACAATGGGAATAGTAAATGACTCAACTTATCTTGCGACAATTCCCGCAACAAATTTAAACGATGCAGTTGTGTCGTATTATATTGTTGCAACTAATCCGCAAAATTATCGTTCCTCAAGCCCAGCAGATACAATCAAAGAAAAATATTTTTATTTGACTTTAAATCAACCAGTTACAATTAAGAACATTCAATTTAATCCGTATGGCGGTGGTTCAAGTTACTCTGGCGCACGAGTTACAGTTAGCGGAATTGCAGTGAGTGATAGACGCGACTATGGAGCAATTTTTATTCAAAATGGAACTGGTGCGTGGAGCGGAATTAGAATTCGTTCGAGCGCCGATTCTGTTGTCAGGCGAGGACAGGAATTAAGCATTTACGGATTGGTTCGCGAGTTAAGTGGATTAACAGTTTTGGATTCATCAAAAATTACAATTACTAATCAATCAGCAACATTACCACTTCCAACAAAAGTTAAAGCAAGTGAAATTCTTTTAGGAGGAAATTATGCAGAATCTTTTGAATCTGTACTTTTAAAATTGGATTCGGTTTATGTTGTAAATTTAAACGAAGATTCTCCGAGCAATCAAAATTTTGGCGAATGGGGAATTAGTGAAGATAAAACAAAACAACTTGGTCTTCGTGTTGACGATTACAGTACAAAACTTCCTTTCACAAATGATACAACTCGCTCGCAAGGAAAAGGAAAAAAGCAATTAAAAGTTGGCGACTTTTTCAAATCGATTGTTGCGCCACTTGATTATTCCTTCAGCAATTTTAAATTAATTCCACGCGATAGCGCAGATTTTGAAGGATACAAACCAGTTTTAAATGTCAAATTGGAAAACGGAAATATTCCAATCGCCTTTAAATTAGAGGCAAATTATCCAAATCCTTTTAATCCGTCCACAACAATTCGTTACTCTATTATAAGTCAGAGTAAAGTGGAATTAAAAGTTTATGATTTGCTTGGAAAAGAAATTGCGATACTTGTAAATGAAAAACAAAATCCGGGAACATATTCGGTAAAATTTGAGTCGAAAAATTTTGCTACCGGAATTTATCTTTATCAATTAAAAGCAGGAAGTTTTATCCAAACAAATAAAATGCTTTTAGTAAAATAAGAGTGATTTTGTTTTTAAAAAATATTTTTACAAAAACTGGAGAGTTTGCAAAAACTCTCCTTGTTATTTTTTTTATTTTTAGTTGTAAAGAAAATCCAACTTCTTCAATACAAAATAATTTACCGCCCGAAACATATATTTGGGTTGATACAATTGCGCAAACACTTTCAAGCCAAATAAAATTACATTGGTGGGGAGATGACCCCGATGGATTTGTAAAAGGATTTAATGTTTCGATTGATGGAACTAATTGGAATTTCACAACTCAAAAGGAAAGTACATTTACATTAACACTTGGTAGCCAAGTGTTCGATACTTCGTTAATTCAAATTTCTGCAATTGATAACCAAAATAAAATTGATCCAACTCCGGCAAAAATAAAATCGATAATTAAAAACACTCCACCAAAAATTTCATTTGACTCTTTTTCAGAAATCCCGACTCAAACTTTACCTGTGGCAACATTTTCTTTTCATGCAAGTGACATTGATGGAAAAAATACGATTAAAAATATTTTCATCGCTTTAAACGACACCTCGCAAAATTCATGGCGAGTGATACCAAATAATATCTCTCTCTTAACTCTCGTTGCAGATTTAAGTGACACATCAAAAAATATTGTTGACGCAAATGTAAAATCCGGAAATAATTTACTCTCTCTTAATCTTTCAATCCCAAATTTAAAATTAAATTCTTTAAATGTGTTTTATGTTTATTGCGAAGATATCAGCGGGGCGAAAAGTTCAATTATTCGAATGCCAGATAGTTCTAAAAATTGGTTCGTAAAAAAACCAAAAGGAAGAAGAAAAATTTTATTAATCGACGATTATCAATCTTCAACTCCAAACCCCGATGATATTTACAAAAATTCTTTTTCCAACTCAAAAGGAATTGATGGAAATAATTTTAGCGACATAGATATTTTCGATATCAATACTTCTCAAATTCCTACTGCAATTTCTCAACCAATGTTGATTGAAACTATGAAATTGTACAAATCTATTTTTTGGTACGGCAAAGTTGCCAATTTGGATTTAGCGCAAAAAACAATTCCGCACTATTTGGAAGCAAACGGAAAGGCTTGTTTTACAACGGGATTTTCGAATTTATCGCTTTCTGGAATTGAGCCTTCATCTCTTTCGCTCGATTTTACGCCGATTGATAGTTTGATTACTTCGTATAAAAAAGATTCAACTGTAAATTCTGGATTTATTTCAAGAGTTTATTTGAATTCAAAAATTCTTCCGACTGATAATTTGTCGCAAAATAAATTTCCAATTTTAATTTTTGATAGGACTGCGATTTTTGGTTCGTATGCTTTCGAGCCCGGCCCGACAGATTATGTAATTTATCGATTGGACTTACCGAAGCAAAATAATTCCGAAGAAAAATGGATTGGTAATCCGGCAGTTGGAGTTAAATCTAATAATGGTAAATTGATATTTTTTACAATTCCACTTCACCTTTTGCAAAGCGTTGATGCGCAAAGTGGAAAAACAAATTTAGTATTATTGATTGAAAGAATATTTAATAGAGAGTTCGGATTGTGAAAATATTTTTATTTTTAATATTATTTTCTTCTCAAATATTTTCACAATCAAAAGGTGTGATTGAAGGAAAAGTTATTGATGAAAAAACTGGCGAAGCAATTCCTGGCGCAAATGTAAAAATCAAAGGAACATATTACGGTGCGGCATCAAACTTTAATGGTGAGTATAAAATTCTAAATATAAATTCCGGCGAGTACACACTCGAAGCTTCTTTAATTGGTTATACAACTGTTCTGCATACTGGAGTAAAAGTTTTACCAAATCAAAATCTAACAATTAATATAAAATTAAAAGAGACAATCGTTTCAATTGGCGAAGAAGTAATTATCATTGGAGAGAAACCATTATTTGATATCGAGCAAGCCTCAAGCGCAAGAACAATCTCTTCTGATGAAATTCAATCAGCGCCAATTATGGGAGTCCAGGCAGTTGCATCAAAACAAGTTGGTGTAATGCAAACTGCAGAGGGAATTTATATTCGTGGCGCTCGTTCGTATGAAACATCTTATTTTGTTGATGGCGTTTCTGCAAAGGATCCACTTGCGGGAACTGGTTTTGGAGTTGATGTTAGTAATCGGTCGATGAAAGAAATTGAAATTACTACTGGCGGTATCGGCGCTGAATATGGTTCGACTGCTGGAGTAATTAGCGTTACAACTCAAAGTGGTGGAGATGATTTTGATTTTTATTTTCAACACAAGCGAGATAATTTATTCTTAAATAAAAATAGCGAATCAAATTTTAACACTGATGCAATTGAAACAAATTTTAGCGGACCAATTTTAAATGAAAAATTATTTTTCTTCACTTCGTTTAGCGGTTTTTGGTCTGATGAATTTACTCGTAATCCAGCGTCACAATTAAATTCATCTATATTTGGCGGGACAAATTACACGCCTCGTCAAGACAATCGTTTCACTTCGCTCGTGAAATTAACTTTCAAGCCATCGAGTTCAGAAAAAATTGAAGCGTCATATCGTCGCTCGGTGAAAATAAATCAAAACACTCGAATGCTTCAAATTGGCGGAAATGATATTGTGCTCGGTCCCGGTTTTCAATATCCATTTATGCTCGAACCAGATAATGCAAACACATATACGCACGATGCAATTTTAACTTCGCTCAAATTAACAAAAACTTTAAACGCGCAAACTTTTTTTGAGTTACAACTTTCCCGACTTTTCACGCGTCTTCGTGCAGATGCAAACGGAAGAATGTATCGACCAGATTCGATTACGAGTGAACTTGATGCGCGAAGTATTTTTACATATCCAATTAGTTATTGGCAATTTTCAAATTTTGATAGTTTGATTTATGTGATTCAAGGCGATCCATTTTTAGCTGGACTTTTTAATAATGGTGGAATCGCTCCACTTTGGCACGATCATTTTGCAGAAGAGTACACAATTAAATTTGATTTCAATTATAATTACACCGAGCATCATAAATTTCGCGCAGGAGTTGAAACTAAAATTCAAGAGTATCAATGGGTTGATATAAATCGTCCATGGATTGGCGCGCCAATTCAAATTGGAGATCCCTCACGATCGCTTGGCGAGTCGTTTGACATTTGGCATGTCTTCCCATCTCAAACTGCAATTTATTTTCAAGATCAAATTTCGTATAAAGGTTTGATTGCATATTTAGGTTTGCGATATCAATTTTGGTTTCCCGGAAAATTTGTTGATGATCTTTTTGAAAATCCTTTGGCGTACGAAAGACAAATGATAACCAAAGAGATGAAAGAAAATTATTTTGCAAAAACATTTTCTCTTGGCTCGATAAGATTTAAAGCTCGCGCATTGCCGAGAGTTCGTGTCTCGTTCCCCGTGAGTGACAATCAAGTTTTATTTTTTAATTACGGACATGCAGTTGATTGGCCAAATGCATATCAAGTTTATTCTGGCTTGGATGTAAATCGCCCGGATCGTTCGCCACTTTCGCGAGTTGGAAATCCTTCGCTCGAACCGGAAACTACAGTTGAATACGAAATCGGAATTCGCAATCAATTAACTACGGATGATGTTTTTACTTTTTCGGCGTACAGCAAAGATAAATTCGATTATGTTGTGCGGCGCTATTTACCAATCTTAGATAAAACAACTTATGTGAACGAAGATTATGCGCGTGTAAATGGCATTGAATTATCATACATAAAACGGATTGGAACGACTTTTCGCGGTTCGTTGATGGGTTCGTATCAAGTCGCGAAAGGTAAAAGTAATTCAGCCGAAGCATCTTTTTTTAGATTTTCGGATGAAGAAACTACAAAGGAAAAATTTTTAGCGTGGGATAGACCGCTACTTTTTCGCGCAACTGGTACTTTTAATTTTAATGATGATGATGCGCCGTTTGAAATTTTTAAAAAATCAATTTTTTATGCGCAGTTTAATTTTCAATCTGGTAAAAGATACACGCCGTACGAAATTACAGGATTTGATTACAATACTCGAAGAGCAATTTATCGTGAAGATCTCTCGCAGGAATATCAAAAAATTGGAAAAAATTGGTGGTGGGTTGATGCCAATATTCAAAAAAAATTTTCTTATGAAAAATTAAATTTTACTTTAGCGCTGGAAATTACAAATTTGTTTAATACAAAAAATTCTACAATAATAAATCCGTTGACCGGACGAGCTTATGAATATGGCGACCCAACTCCATTTAGAGATCCAACTCAGCCTCATCCGGAAGATAAAGGATTACCACCATTTGATCCTGCAAGATATTTGGAGCAACGACATTTTATGTTAGCACTCTCATTTAATTTATGATTAAGAAACTGACAAAAATATTTTTAATTATAATTTTATTTTTCGAAATAAATTTATCTCAATCTATCTTTCCAAACTTAGGATCTCAGCGAACAGGAATTTCAACTTTTAATTTTTTAAAAATTGGTGTCTCTCCTCGCGGAATTGGAATGAGTGATGCTACAATTGCACTTGCAAATGATATTTCATTTCTTCAAAAAAATCCCGCATCTGCAGTAATCGAAAAAAATAATTCAATCTATTTTTCTCACAACTCATGGTTTGCTGAAACATCGAACGAACATTTTTCTTATCTACATCATTTAAGCGATTACGACGCAATTGCAATTGGAGTAACATCGTTTGTTACAGATGATATTCAAAAACGAACAGTTACGATGCCATTTGGTACTGGCGAGTTTGTTTCATTTCGCGATGTAGCTTTTTCGCTAACTTACGCACGAGTGCTAACGGATCAATTTCGATTTGGTGTAACGGTAAAATATGTGAACGAAACTTTGGCTGAGTTGCAGGCGCAAACTTTTTTGTTTGATTTGGGTGCGCTCTATTTTATTAATTTCGGCTCGGCTCGTTTTGCTTTTGTCTTGTCAAATTTTGGTTCGACAATTAAGCCAAATGGCGAAATTGAGCAACTCGGAATTGGAAAAACGACTGATTTTGAAGAGTTTTCTCCACCAACTAATTTTAGTTTGGGATTTGCTTTTGAACCGATTGATAACGAAACGCACCGCGTAACTTCGTCAATTCAATTAAATCATCCAAATGATAATTCTGAAAATTTTGCAATTGGCTCGGAGTATTCTTGGAGAGAAACTTTTTTTGTAAGGACTGGAAAGAAATTTAAAATTGAAGAACAAAAATCTTTTTCGTTTGGAGTTGGGGTAAAAATTCCGATGGATGTGAATTTTGTTTTTGTTGATTACGGCGTTACTTCAATTGGTGATTTAGGATTTACACATTCAATTTCAATTTTGACAAAATTTTAATGAAAAGTATATTTTTAATTTTAATTATTTCGATTTCATTTCTTGGATGCTCAGAAAATATTCTCGGGAAAAAAGAACCGAAGATTGATTCGATGTTTCCGCCGGTACCAGCGACAGATGCAAGAAAAATAGAATTCGTTCAGCTTGCGCCAGTTTGGTACGGATTTAATTCACCCGAAGATATTTTAGTTGGCTACGATGATTTAATTTATGTTGCCGATACAAAAAATAATCGCGTCGTTCAGCTCGATGCAAACGGAACTTTGCTTGGTTCAATTTCAATTCCAAACCCAGTTGCAATTGCGCAAGATAGAAAATTAGATTTACTTGTTGTCGGAAGAATTGATACAAATTTATCAAACAACAAAATTGATTTGGCGTGTGTGTACAGAATAAATTTAGTTTCGGTTTCACATCAAATTTCAAAAGCAATTGCGAAGCCGATAATTATTCATCCGCAATATGTTTTAGGACGAACTTTAAAATTAAGCGATTCATCAATTCATTTTACTGGAATTGCGACAATGGCAGATAACGAATTTTATGTAACTCGTCGTGGAAATGAAAATACAAATATTGCGCAAGCTGGCGGCACCGATAATACAATCCTTTGGTTCAGCTCAAAAGATAAATTTATTACTCCACTGGTTTCGTATTTGTCCGCGCTTGGTTCGGGAAAAGCATCAGCGTATAATTTAAGTAGCATCACAACTTATGCTGTCGCGCCACAACGCGCAAATGTTGATTCGCGAAAAAGTTTTATCACAACTTTAATTGGCGAAAATAATTTTAAAGTTCAGGGAATGAGATTTTCTTCCGGTAGAGAGGATGTTGCATTTTTGCCCGATCCGAATCTTGATTTAATTGATACAACTCTTGGGCATCGTTTTCTTTACGATGGAAATCCGAAAGATGATAAATTGCAATCAAGTTTTATCGAACCGGAAGATGTAACTTACGCCGCCGATAAAGGATTTATTTTTGTGGTTGATGCGGCGCGAGATAGTGTTTTTCAATTTACATCATCGGGGATTGAGGGAATTTTGCCACCAACATTTTCGACGGAGAAAAAAAATATTATAGTTTCATTTGGGGGAAGAGGAAGTGGTGTAAAGCAATTCAAAAATCCAAAAGGTGTGGCGTATTATCAAGCCGATAAAATTTTACTTGTCGCCGACACGGGAAATAATAGAATTGTTCGATTCAAACTTTCCACGGATTTTAAATAGAAAATATTATTTTTCTTTCCTTTAATATTTACCCGTAAAGGTATAAAAAATAAATTATTACTTGCTTTTATACCCATAAGGGTATATATTAATAATATTCAAGAACAAATGCACCCGTAAAGGTATAAAATGAGCGTACTAACTAAATTTGTAAAAGAAAAAAGAAAAAAACTTAATTTAACACAAGCACAACTTGCTGAAAGAGCGGGAGTTGGTCTTAGGTTTATTCGCGAACTTGAACAAGGCAAAAAAACTTTACAAATGGATAAAATAAATCAGGTTTTATATTTGTTTGGACATAAAGTTGGTCCGATAAAAAAATCTTTTGGAGATGATGAATGAATAAAAGTGGGAAAGTTTATTACCGAGATGAATTTGCAGGAATTATTTCTGAGGATGAAAATGGATATTCATTTATTTATAATGATAAATATCTTAAATCGGTCCAACCAAAAGCTGTGAGTTTTACTCTCCCTTTGCAGAAAGAATTATTCAAAAGCAAAACCATGTTTTCTTTTTTTGATGGATTAATTCCCGAGGGATGGTTACTAGATATTGCAGGAAACAATTGGAAAATAAATCCGCGAGATAGAATGAGTTTGCTGTTAACTTTTTGTGAGGATTGTATCGGTGCTGTTAGTGTGATTCCATTTGATAAAGTGAAAGAGAAAAATAAAATTTAGTGAAATGAATACACAACAGATAAACCGCAATGCGGAAAAAAATAAATGTTTGTATTGTTATTTACCGCTCAATGAAAATGAAATTGATTTCCATCTAAATTGCAGTAAAATTTTTTTTGGAACAAATAAAATTCCCGAAATAGAATTTGGTTTAGATGAAATCGAAAATTTGGCAATAAAAGTTTTAGGCAGAAGTATATCACTGACAGGAGTTCAACCTAAATTATCCATTGAACTCTCAAAAGAAAATAAAGGAAAAAATAGATTAACTATAGTTGGACTTTGGGGAAATTTTATTTTAAAACCTCCATACTCGCGATATCCTGAAATGCCAGAGATTGAAGATTTAACAATGCACTTAGCAGAATTGTTTGGAATTAAAACTGCTAAACATTCGTTGATTAGATTAAAATCAGGCGAACTTGCATACATAAGTAAAAGATTTGATAGATTAAAATCAAGTAAACTTCATCTTGAGGATATGGCTCAGATAACAGAATTGCTGACAGAGAGAAAGTATTTTGGTTCAATGGAAAAAGTAGGTAAAACAATTTTAAAATATTCTAATTATGCTGGTAATGATGCAATTCGTTTTTTTGAACTTACATTATTCTGTTTTGTAACAGGAAATGCTGATATGCACATGAAAAACTTCTCACTACTTGCAAATGAAGAAGAGGAGATAACTTTGTCCCCAGCTTATGATTTGTTATCGACAAAGTTATTAATGCCAGAAGATAAAGATGAACTTGCTTTAACTTTAAATGGAAAGAAAAATAATTTTGGAAAAAAAGATTTTGATTTATTAAGTGAGATATTAGGTATAACTTTTAAAGCAAAAGAAAACATTTATAAGAATATATTTTCTTCAATTAGTAGGTTTAATGAGATGATAAACATAAGTTTCCTAAAAGAAGAAACAAAATTGAATTTTGAAAAAATTATCAAAGAAAGAGTTAAAAGAATTTTGTAAAATATAACACCACCTTGAAAATGTTAAAATATGGGCTTATATTTAAACTGAAATACAAATAAAAATAATGATTGAATCAGAAAATATATTATCAATAAAAGAAGCAAGCTACTGGGCGACAAAATATCTTGGCAAGAATGTGACAACTTCCAACATTTCATATCTAATTCAATATGGTCGGATAAAAAAAATTGGTAGTAACGGCGTTACACAAATTTCAAAACAGGACTTAATCAACTATTACGAATCCTACAATGGACATAGGGAACTTTCCTGGAAAAACCAATTAGGATCGGATTTGAATTGGGCTTTGTCTTTTGACCAATACAAGGAAAGCGAAACAACAAAGCATGTTCACCGACTGCATCCTTACAAGGGAAAATTTATTCCTCAACTCGTAGAATATTTTCTTGATAGCCACAAAGACAATTTCAAAACAGAAACTTATTTCCAAAAAGGTGACATTATTCTCGACCCATTTTCGGGTAGCGGAACAACAATGGTTCAATCTTGCGAACTTGGAATGCACGCCATCGGCATAGATGTTTCAGTCTTTAATGCGTTAATCGGAAATTGCAAAGTGACAAAATATAATTTGATTGATGTGCAAAAAGAAATTGACCGAATTACAAAAGCGTTGAAAGAATTTTTAACGGACTCTCACACATTAGAATTTGAAGAAAAACTTTTGCGAGTTCTTTACGAATTCAATAATGAATATTTTCCAGTTCCAGAGTACAAATACAAATTAAGACAAGGGAAAATTAACGAAGAAAAATTTGGAGCAGAAAAAGAAAAAGAATTTTTACCGACTTACAACAAACTTGTAAAGCAATACAATATTAAACTAAGACAAGACAAAACAGATACTTTTTTAGGCAAGTGGTATTCGCAACACATTAGAGAAGAAATTCAATTTGTATTTGATGAAATAAAAAAAATAAAAAATACAGACACAAAAAAAATAATCAGTGTAATTTTAAGTCGGACAATTCGTAGTTGCAGAGCAACCACTCATGCCGACCTTGCTACGCTTGTAGAGCCAATCACAGCAACTTATTATTGTGCGAAGCATGGTAAAATGTGCAAACCACTTTTTTCAATTTTCAAATGGTGGGACTCATACACCAAAGACACAGTTAAACGACTGGCATATTTTGACAAATTGAGAACACAATCTTTCCAAACATGTTTAACTGGTGACAGCAGAACAGTAAATATTTTTAATGAACTTGAAAAGAAAAATCCTGCATTTGCAGAATTAGCAACAAAGAAAAAAATTAAAGGCATTTTTTCTTCACCACCTTATGTTGGATTAATTAACTATCACGAACAACATGCTTATGCTTATGACTTGTTCGGTTTTAAGCGCCAAGACGATTTAGAAATTGGACCCCTTTTCAAAGGGCAAGGCAGAGTGGCAAAACAGAGTTACATTCAGGGATTATCCGATGTCCTCAATAACTCCAAAAAATATTTAGTTGATGACTATAATATATTTTTAGTGGCAAATGATAAATACAATATGTATCCGACCATTGCAGAAAATGCAGAAATGAAAATTGTGAATCAATATAAACGACCAGTATTAAATCGTACCGAAAAAGATAAAGGTGCGTATTCTGAAATCATTTTTCATTTGAAGAAAAAATAATGGCACTATCTTCAAAACAAATAAAAAGCGTAGAAGCAGTTTTAAGAAATGGATTACGCAATAAATTTCTAAACTATAAACCCGAACCCGCATCAATGCCGTTTCACACACGACTATTGGGCAAAGACAGAATGGCTTTATTTTCTTTTATTCATTCTCTCAATACAAATTTTGGAACAAGTATTTTTGAACCTGTTGCGAAAACAATCGCTACAAATAATTTTCAGTCCGCATTATCGCAACAAGTTGCGGGAACACAAATTAGTTCAGAAGCATTTCTTATAATTGAACGCATTATGAATGGCTTGACTACTGCAACTTCAATTCCTGAAAAACCAAAAGAAATTGAAGCGATAAGAAAAGTTTGTCAAATTGGAAAAATGAAAAAAGTAAAACTTACAAAAGTTGATATTAAACTTGTCTCGAAAAATGGGAATATATTTCTATTAGATTTAAAAACTGCAAAGCCCAATGCTGGCGGTTTCAAAGAATTTAAACGGACACTTTTAGAATGGGTTGCTGCAACACTGGCGGAAAATCCGAAAGCAAACATCCAAACACTAATTGCAATCCCTTACAATCCTTATGAACCTGAACCTTACAGTCGATGGACAATGCGTGGTATGCTTGATTTAAACAACGAATTAAAAGTTGGAGAAGAATTTTGGGATTTTCTCGGCGGACAAAAAACTTACCAACCGTTACTTAACATTTTTGAAAAAATTGGCATTGAGTTGCGACCAGAAATTGACAATTATTTTTCCAAAAACAGTAAAAAGAAATAGGTTATGCGGCTAACAATGACTTGCATAAAGCAAGTTGATATGCAATTTTTAGATATATTTCAATTAGGAAAATAAAATTATGAAAAAAAACTCAAACAATTTACGATATGGAATTTACGGTAGTTTATTAATCGTTGCGTTTTTATTTGGAACGCAATATAATTCGTTAATATCTGGCGATAGCGTCTACGAGCAATTAAATAAATTTAAAGATGTTTTATTGCTGACCGAGAAATATTATGTCGATGATGTTGACACGCAAAAATTAACCGAAGGTGCAATCGAGGGATTACTAAAAAATTTAGATCCGCATTCGGTTTACATTCCACCAAAACAATTATCAAAAGTTAATGAAGAATTCAAAGGAAAATTTGAAGGAATCGGAATTGAATTTCAACTTCTAAATGATACGATTACAGTTCTTCAACCAATCGGAGGAGGACCGAGCGCGCAAGTTGGAATAATGTCGAATGACAAAATTGTAAAAATTGATGGAAAGAATGCAGTAAAATATAACAACGAGCAAGTAATGAAATCGCTGAAAGGACCGAAAGGAACAAAAGTTTCAGTTTCAATTTTTCGATCGGGAATAAAAGAATTGCTTGAGTTTGAAATCATCAGAGATGTAATTCCACTTTACAGCGTTGATGTTTCATTTATGACTCGAAAAGATATTGGCTACATTAGCGTCTCAAGATTTTCTGAAACTACTGCTGATGAAATGCGAACGGCTTTACTAAAATTAAAAAATTTGGGAATGGAACAATTGATTCTTGATTTGAGATTTAATCCGGGAGGATTTTTAGATCAAGCAGTGAAAATGGTTGATGAATTTTTAGATGGCGGAAAAGAAAATAGAAAAAAAGTTGTCTACACAAAAGGGCGTCGAGCAGAGTTTGATGAAGAATATTTTGCATCATCAAATAGCGAATTTGAAAAAATCCCAATTGTTGTTTTACTTTCAAACAATTCAGCAAGCGCAAGCGAAATTGTTGCGGGCGCAATTCAAGATTGGGATAGAGGTTTAATTGTTGGCGAAACAAGTTTTGGAAAAGGTCTCGTGCAACGACAATTTGATTTGAATGATCGCTCAGCGTTTCGATTAACAATTTCGAGATATTATACGCCAAGTGGAAGATTAATTCAGCGTTCGTACAGCGATGGAGTTGAAAAATATCAACGGGAAGCATTTGAGCGAGATGAAAAAGAGGGAGAAAATATTGCGCACACCGCTGAGAAAGATTCTATTAATCCTATTTTTTATACAACAGCGGGAAGAAAAATTTATGGTGGAGGAGGAATTACTCCAGATTTTATTGTGAAGCCACTAACTATGACTTCGTACACAACAAATTTATTTAGAAAAAATATTTTTTATGAATATGTTGCGCAGTACTTAAGTGGCAATGGACAAAATTTTAAAGATAAATATAAATCGTTTGAAGATTTTAATTTGAATTATAAAATCGAAGATGAATTTGTAAATAATTTTGTTGAGTTTGGAATTAAAAAAGGGACAGAATTAAAAAAAGAGGAATTTGAAAAAGATAAAGAATTTATTCGTATGCGATTAAAAGCATTTATTGCCAGAAATTTTTGGGGTAACGAAGGTTGGTATCCGATTGTTTTAAGTGAGGATAATCAACTTCAAAAAGCAATTGATGTTTTGCCAGAAGCGGCAAAAATCGCCCATCTCAAATAGATGAAAAAAATCTTTTTAGTATTTATTTTTTCAATTAGTTTCTCTAAAGATTTATTTAATTTTAACGATCTTAAAAATAATTCAAAAGATGGTAGACTTATTTTGCATGTTGGGGAAGAATTAATTTACGATGTAAGTTATGGTTTTATAAAAATCGGAGAAATTAAATTAGTTGTTTTAAGTGAGTTTGAAAAAAACGGAATTCTACTTTATAAAACTAAAGCATTTATAAATTCAAACGAAGCACTCCCTTTCGTAAATGTCCATTATGTTTTTTACAGCGAGATTGATCCCGAGGGTTACGCGCATTATTTTTCTGGCACTAATACAAAAAATCCGAAAGAGCATCACTACCAAGATTATGCTTTCAATTATACCGACAAAAATATTATAATAGAAAAAGGTAATCGAACTAAAAATCATGCTTATTTTAAAGCAAAAGATTATACTAATGTAAAACAACAAGATGGACTTTCTCTTTTTTATTATTCGCGGATAAATCTTTTTTCGAAAAAGAATATAAATCTTCCAACTTATATAAACGAAAAAAAAGGTTCGGTTTTTATAAATTTTGTTGGGAAGCAAAAATCGATTGAATTAAAAGCAATTTCTTCGCCAGTTGATGCAGTTGAACTTAATGGCTCGATTAATATAAAAGGTATTTTCGGATTAAGCGGACCATTTGTTGGTTGGTTTAGTAATGACTCGTTTGGAATACCTTTGAAAGCAAAATTAGAAGTTATAATTGGTAGCGTAAATGTAGAATTAAAAAGTTGGAAAAGAATTGATTGGTCTCCGCCAAAAATAAAATAGAAATGGGAATACATTCCTTCAAAAATATTTTTCCAAAAATAGATTCGACAGTTTATGTTGCTGACGGTGCACAAATAATTGGTGATGTTGAAATCGAAAAAGATTGTAGTGTTTGGTTTAATACAGTAATCCGTGGCGATGTAAATTTTATTAGAATTGGCGAAAGAACAAACATTCAAGATAATTGCGTTGTGCATGTTACGCATAAAAAATTTCCTTGCATAATAAAATCAAATGTTACAATTGGGCATGGAGCAATTATTCATGCTTGCACGATTGAAGATTTTGTTTTAGTTGGAATGAACGCAACAATTTTAGATGGAGCAATCATCGGCGCAAATTCTCTGATTGCGGCAGGTGCGGTTATAACTCCTGGTGTTAAAATTCCGGAAGGAGTACTTGCATCGGGTGTTCCAGCAAAAGTAATTCGCGAGTTAAAAAAAGAAGAAAAAGAAATGTTGATTCAGTCTGCGCAAAACTACATAAATTATGTTGCGGAGTATCGAACAAAATCTTGATTTTTCACACTTCAAATTGTATATTTTATAAAATTGGTTGCAAATTTTGCAAAAATTATTTTTCAATAAAGATTGAATAAATGAGGTATAGCCTTCAGTTACGAAAAGAAAAAAATTTTAGGAATTTTGAACTCAAAGGTTTTGGTGTTAAATCAAAATTACGAACCGCTATCTATTTGTAATGTAAAAAAAGCAGTCGTCCTTTTATTGCTCGATAAAGCTGAAGTAGTTTTAACAAGTGAGACGCGAGTTTTGCGTTCGATTTCGAGAATTATTCCTCTTCCAAGTGTGGTTCGGCTTTCGATGTATATTCGTCTTCCGTATAAAAAAATAATTCTTTCAAGAAAAAATATTTTACGCCGCGATAATCATCAATGCCAGTATTGTGGAAAATCGCATTCGGTTTTAACTGTCGATCATATTTTGCCTAAATCTCGTAGCGGAGAGGAAACCTGGGAAAACCTTGTTTGCGCTTGTGTTGGTTGCAATAATCATAAAGGTGATAGAACGCCTGATGAAGCACGAATGCATTTGCTTCGCAGACCGAGCAAACCAAACCATGTAACTTTTTTGCGACAATTTGTAAGTAAGATTGATGACGGATGGAAACCATATTTATTCATGCATTAAAATATTTTAGAAAAATTAATTGAATACAAAAAAAAGAATTTTAAGTGGAATGCGACCGACCGGCGCTTTACACATTGGACATTTAGTTGGCGCGTTAGAAAACTGGGTTTCACTTCAAAATGAATTTGAAAATTATCATCTTGTTGCAGATTATCATGTGTTGACTACAAATCTTGAAGAAAAAGAAATTTACAACAACACAATTCAAATGGTGATTGATTGGCTTTCCGCTGGGATTGATCCAAAAAAAAGTCCGATGTTTCGTCAATCGCAAATTAAAGAACATGCAGAATTATTTTTAATTTTTTCGATGTTGATTACAACTGCGCGACTTGAAAGAAATCCGACTTTAAAAGAACAAGTGCGAGATTTAAATATTGATACGATGACTTACGGTTATCTTGGTTATCCTGTTTTGCAAGCGGCGGATATTTTATTGTATCTCGGCGATGTTGTTCCAGTTGGCGAGGACCAAGTTCCGCATATTGAAATCACTCGAGAAATAGCAAGAAGATTTAATTCTACTTTTAAAAATATTTTTCCTGAACCTGAAGCACGATTGACAAAATTTGCGCGATTATCTGGGCTTGATGGAAATCAGAAAATGAGTAAGTCGCTCGGCAATACAATTTTGCTAAGCGAAAATAAAGAAGTGATTCAATCAAAATTACGAAGTGCAGTTACAGATCCGCTAAAAATTAGAAAAAATGATCCGGGTCGTCCTGAAGTTTGTTTGGTATTTTCGTATCATCAAAAATTTACTCCGAATGAAACCGAAGAGATTTCTGAAAATTGTAAATCTGGTACGCTTGGCTGTGCGGACTGCAAACTAAAATGTACAGAATCGATAAATAATTATATATCACCGATTCGCGAAAAGAGAATTTATTTTGAAAATAATTTAGATGAAGTAAAAGATATTTTGGCAGATGGAGAAACGCGAGCAAAAATTGTGGCAAAAGAGACAATGAGAAAAGTTCACGAAGCAATGAATTTAGGCTGATAAATGTACCGAATTCAAACATTTGATTTTGAAGGTCCGCTTGATTTACTTTTATTTTTCATCAAAAGAGATGAATTGGATATTTACAATATTCCGATTTCAAAAATCACAAAAGAATTTTTAAAATATTTACAATATCTAAAAGAAATGGATTTAGAAATTGCTGGAGATTTTATTGTGATGGCAAGTGAGTTGATGGAAATAAAAGCAAAAATGTTATTGCCTCCGCCAGAAGGAGAAACTGCTGAAGAATTTGACCCTCGTGCGAATTTGGTGAAAAGATTATTGGAGTACAAAAGATTTAAAGAAGTTGCCGAAGAAATGGAAAAATTCCATTTCAAACAAAAAAAACATTTTGAAAGAAAAAATTTTACTCAAGATCCAAAATTTCAAGCAGATGAATCGGAAGAAGAATTTTTGCGAAATATAACTTTGTTCGATTTAATTTCGGCATTTGGTTTTACATTAAATAAAATGCCTCGCAAAAGAATTCATAACATTACACGATTTACAGTAACGCTTGACGAGCAGATAAATTTTATAATGGACATTTTTAAAATAAAAGATCGCGCTTCTTTTTTTGAATTAATGAAAAACATGAAAGAGAAATTAAGAATTGTAGTAACATTTTTAGCAATTCTTGAATTAGCAAAAAATCGTGATTTAGTTATTGCACAAAAAAATCCATACGCCGATATTATGATTGTAAAAATAAGTAAAAACTAATGAGCACAGAAATTATTCAAGAACAAGTTAGTCAGGAAAAAATAGCAACTGTTGATTTGCCGAAAGTTCAATTATTAAGACTAATCGAAGCACTCATTATGGGTTCAAACGAAGTTGTTTCGGCAAGAGATATTAGAGTTGTGTTTGACGAAGTAAATAAAATTGCGAGCGAGTCAACAACGCAAAATCGTTTCGAAACAATTTCAGCCGAAGAGTTAAATAAATTTGTTGATATTTTAAATAAAGAGTACGAAGAAAAATCTCATCCATTTCGAATTCAAAAAATTGCTGGCGGATTTTTATTTGTAACATTGCCTGAGTATGCAATTTGGCTCGGCAAACTTTACAACGAACGAGCGCGAAGAAAATTAAGCTCAACTGCTGTGGAAACCCTTGCAATCATTGCGTATCGACAGCCAATTTCAAAAACCGAAATTGAATTTATTCGCGGAGTTAATTGCGATTATATTTTAAAAACTTTACTTGAAAAAAATATTGTTTCAATTGTTGGTCGTGCATCAACACCGGGAAGAGCACTTTTGTACGGAACGACATCGGAATTTTTAAAACAGTTTGGACTAAATGAAATTTCGGAACTTCCGAAACCGCGCGAGATTGAAGATATGATTTCCGAAGCTGACCGTGAAATGGAAAAATATATTTTAAAAGAAGAGCAAAACGAATTGCATTTTGGTGAGAAAAAAATTGAGCCAGTTGATGAAAATACTCGAGCGCCACATATTCCTCGAAAAAAATCTATTTTACAAATGACAAGTGAAGAAATTGCAGAAGTGAAAAAGGAAAGATTGTCGCGATTTAAAAAAGAGGAAAAACCCGAAATTAAAAAAATTGAAGAAGAGATTAATCTTTATCCGAAAGTTGAAGTTGATTTCAAACCATCGGCAGAAATAAAAATTGATGAAGAAGAAATTGTTGAAACAGAAACTAAAAAAGAAAAAACTGAAATAATAAATATTGAAGAAGAAATTATTAATGAAGAAAATAAATACGAGCAAAAAGGATGGAGCAAATGGAAAAATCGAATAACAACAGCATTCCGCAAGTTGTTCGGATAAATCGTTATTTAGCGATGGCCGGAGTTTGTTCTCGTCGCAAGGCGGATGAATTAATTCTGAGCGGTTCTATTACAATAAATAATAAAGTTATTTTAAATCTCGCATCAAAAGTAAATACTGAAACGGATGTCGTTGCAGTTGGTGGCGCGAAAGTTAAACTTAAAAAAAATAATCTTTACATTTTATTTAACAAACCAAAAGATTGCATCACAACTTTAAAAGATGAACTCGGAAGAAGAACAATTATGCAGTATATAAATCTTCGCGAAAGAGTTTTTCCCGTTGGGCGACTTGATAGAAATACAACTGGCGTTTTACTTTTAACAAACGATGGCGACTTCGCAAATAATTTAATGCATCCATCGGGAGAAGTTTTAAAAAAATATCGTGCAAGTTTGGATAATACTTTAACTAATGAATACAAGGAAAAACTCGAAAAAGGGGTTTATTTAGAGGATGGAAAAACATCGCCTGCAAAAATTGATATCATAAATCGAACAAATGGAAAAGAAGTTTTGTTAACAATTCACGAAGGAAAAAATCGTCAAATTCACAGAATGTTTTTATCGCTCGGTTACGAAGTTAAAAAACTTGAAAGAGTTAGTTACGCCGGGCTAACGATAAAAGGAATTGAACGCGGAAAGTGGCGACACTTAACATCACAAGAAATAAAAAATTTACGAAAGCAATTTTAAATGAATCAAAAAGAATATAAAGATGAATTGAACGAACTAATTTTGCGTCGGCACGATGAATTAAAAGAGCTGAAGCAAAAAGGAATTAATCCTTATCCGAACGAATTTAATGCGACCGAAAAATCTGCGGAAATTTTAAATTCATTTAAAGATGATTCGCCACAAAGAATTGTAACGGTTGCTGGAAGAATTATGTCGCTTCGAAGAATGGGCAAAGCATCTTTTTGTCACATTCAAGATTCTGATGGAAGAATTCAAATTTATTTGAAACGAGATGACATCGGAGAAATTTACGATTCATTTAAACTTTTAGACATTGGTGATATCATCGGAATTAAAGGATATGTTTTTCGAACAAAAATGGGAGAGATTTCTGTTCACTCGCAAGAATTAATTTTGCTCGCAAAATCTTTAAGACCACTTCCGATTGTAAAAGAAAAAACTGACGAGGCGGGAAATAAAACTACATTCGATCCATTTTCAGATAAAGAATTGCGATACCGACAAAGATATGTTGACTTGGTTGTCAATGGCGATGTAAAAAAAGTTTTTTTTGAACGCGCGCAAATAATTTCTTCAATTCGAAATTATTTAGATGCGAGTGGTTATCTCGAAGTTGAAACTCCAGTTCTTCAACCACTTTACGGTGGCGCAAATGCACAGCCATTTGTAACGCATCATAATGCATTAAATATGAAATTGTATCTTCGCATTGCCGATGAATTATATCTTAAAAGATTAATTGTTGGTGGATTTGAAGGCGTTTATGAAATTTCAAAAGATTTTCGAAATGAAGGAATGGATAGACAACATAATCCTGAGTTTACAATGATGGAACTTTATGTTGCATTTAAAGATTATAATTGGATGATGAATTTAGTTGAACAGATGATTTTTTCGGTTGTGATGAAAGTTAAAGGAGTTTCAAAAATTCAAAATAAAAAAAATGAAATTGATTTCACTCCGCCGTGGAAAAAGATTTCGATGTTTGATTCTTTAAAGGAACGAACTGCTTTTGATTTAAGAGGAAAATCGGAAGTTGAACTTCGTGTGATTGCAAAACAAATTCATATCGATGTCGAGAAAAAAGTTGGCACGGGAAAAATTATTGACGAAATATTTAGCATCGCAGTTCAGCCACATTTAATTCAACCAACTTTTATTACAGATTATCCGATTGAACTTTCTCCGCTTGCAAAAAAACATCGAACTGAAGAAGGACTTACTGAAAGGTTTGAAGGATTCATTAACGGACAAGAAATTTGCAATGCGTTTTCAGAATTAAATGATCCGCTTGATCAACGAGCAAGATTTGAAGAACAAGTTCGTCTCAAAGAAAGAGGCGACGAAGAAGCGCAAACTTTGGACGAAGATTTTTTACGCGCTTTAGAATACGGAATGCCTCCAACCGCCGGACTTGGAATTGGAATTGATAGATTAGTTATGATGATGACCGGGCAAGATTCAATTCGAGATGTAATATTTTTTCCTCAAATGAAATTAGAAGAATAAATTTTATTGCAAGCACTCTGATTTTTTTTTATATTTGCAAACGATTCAATGAGTGATTGTAGCTCAGTTTGGTTAGAGCGTGGCGCCAAAGTCGGAGTTCAGAAAAAAAAAGATTTAAAGTTGGGGTCGTAGCTCAGTTTGGTTAGAGCGCCTGCCTGTCACGCAGGAAGTCGCGAGTTCGAGTCTCGTCGGCCCCGCAAGAAAATTTGGCAACTAATTTAAGGTTGCCATTTTTTTTATGTAAAAGTACTAATTATTAGATTGGTTAGAGCGTGGCGCCTTTGGCGCCAAAGTCGCGAGTTCGAGTCTCGTCGGCCCCGCAAGAAAATTTGGCAACTAATTTAA
>CAYIXI010000027.1:0-13596 GCA_964367235.1 uncultured Chitinophagaceae bacterium
AATCCCCAGCCAAGTAAAAATAAAACGCCGCCAATTGGAGTGATTGCGCCAAGCCATTTTATATTTGTCAGCGCAAGAAGATAAAGTGAGCCAGAAAAAATTATAATTCCTGCAAAAAATAAATATGCTGGGAGTGGTGATATGTTCCAGTTTTGTACAGCAAGCGCAACAATAAAAATTGCAATCGCATGGTAAAAATGATAACGCACTCCAACCTCAAAAACAGCAAGCATGTTTGGTTCGATTTTATTTTTTAATCCGTGCGCGCCGAACGCGCCAAACGCAATTGCTAAAAAAGCTAAAACCGATGCGAGAGCAAATAATTTTTGTGCCATAAATTTCTTTTATAAATATATTTTAGTGATTAATGTTTTCAACTTCGTTCAAAGTATGTTTGTGTTTGAAAAAAACAGCAAATGTTATGGCGATTACTAAAGCATAAATTGCAAATGAAAGCCAAATGTTATGCCAATCTTTTCCGTTTGAATGTGTAAAATATTTATCAATAACATAACCGCTTATGGAGCTTCCTAAAATAGCGCCAAATCCATTTGACATCATCATAAACATTCCTTGCGCGCTTGAACGAATTTTAGAATCGGTTGATGTTTCAATAAATAAAGAACCTGAAATATTAAAAAAATCAAACGCCATTCCGTAAACAATGCATGAAAGAATTATCATCCACAATCCATCGGAAGGATTTCCGTATGCAAATAATCCGAATCGTAAAACCCAAGCCAGCATACTAATTAACATTACTTGTTTGATGCCAAATCGTTTTAAGAAAAATGGAATTGCTAAAATAAATACCGTTTCAGAAATTTGCGAAATAGACATTATAATAGTTGAGTATTTTACAACAAATGAATCTTTGAATTCAGAAATATTTGCAAAGTCGGAAAGGAAAGTGTCGCCATACATATTTGTTAATTGAAGCGCTCCTCCCAAGAACATCGAAAAAATAAAAAACAGAGCCATTTTGTAAGTGCCAAATAATTTGAAAGCATTCAATCCCAACGATTCAATGAGTGATGCATTTTTAGAAGTTAATTTTTCTGGCGAACATTTTGGCAAACTAAACGAATAGACTCCAAGTGCAATGGCGGCAGATGTGGAAATATAAAACTGGTTTGCGGAAGCTTTGTTGCCTGTTAAGTTTGTAACCCACATTGCTACGATAAAACCAATTGTGCCCCAAACTCTAATCGGTGGAAAAGTTTTTATCACATCAAAATTATTTTTTTTCAAAATTGTGTAAGCAATCGAGTTAGATAACGAAATGGTTGGCATATAACAAAGCATCGCAACAAATATTATCCAAAAAAAACTTGTGGGGTTTGTTGCTTGAGGAATAAATGCAATTGCCAAGCCGCCAAAAATATGTAAGGCGCCATATAATTTTTCAGCGTTCACCCATTTGTCTGCAATAATTCCAATCATTGCTGGCATTAAAATAGATGAAAGCCCCAATGTTGAAAATATTGCACCAAACTCCGCGCCGCTCCATCCTTTTGTGGCGAACCAATAATTACCGATTGTTATTAACCATGCGCCCCAAACATAAAATTGTAGGAAGCTCATTAAAATTAATCTGTTTTTTATTTTCATAGTATTGTTTTTTATTTGTCCGTCAGAGGTCGCAGACTCGACTCGGTGAGCGGATAAATTGATAAATGTTAAATGATAATTGTCCCGAGGGGATGCCTTCGGCATTAATTGTTACAACATACCGATTTGTTTTCGCCAAAACCATTCCGAAGCAAAAAGTAAAATAATTAGAATACCTATTTTAAAATTCAAAAATGTAATTTCTTTTTTGTGAATTATTGTTTCGGTTTTCGATTTAAATTCTTCTTTTAGTTTTGGTAGAATCGCTTCAAAGTTTTTTGCGTCAACATATTCGCCCCCCGAAAATTTTGCGATTTGTTTAAGTAACGAAATATTTTGTTTCGTTTCTAAAAATTCAATCGAACTTTCACCCACCGAAAATTTTCCAACCGAAGTGCCAATTATTTTATTGTTTGATTTTGCAGTTGCAAAATAATTATATTCGCCCTCTTCAAGTTGTGGCGCGGTAGATTCATATCTGCCGCTACCAATTCCATCAAAAAATATATTGGTTTCGTTTTTGTCTTTTACGATTTTCATTTGTAACTCTGCATCATCAAATGGCTGATTGCTTTCGCTATAAACTTCTCCCAGAAATTCAACTTTTTCTCCCGCAGAAAAATATTTTTTTGTTGTTTTAACTGTTACTCTTTCGTTTTGTTTTGTCGAAAGCCAACTGATTAAATTCTGAATCCAAATATCAAAATTTTTATTTTCATTTTGCAATCGCCAACGCCATATTCCATAACCGAAAAATGCAATCGAGCGAGAGTTTAAAATATTTCTCGATGCAATCATTGGCGTACCGAGTTCGATGTTTTGCATCACCATTTCTCCAAGCGAACTGGCTTCTGGTTTTATTTTAAAATTATTTGTTGATGAAAAAAGTGGCGGAAGAGATTTCCAAAAATTGGCATCTGTATTTATAAATATTTCATTTTCTAAATTTGGCTCGAAGAATATTTCTTGCTCGCTACCTGTTTCGTTTGAGATTGTAAATGGGAGAAATTGTTCGAGTTTTTTTAATTGCGCCAAGTCGATTGTGCGTGAGGGAATAAATAAAATTGGTAGGTTTCTTAATTTTAATTCGGTTGCTAATTTTTCAACTGCTTCTGTTTGGTTTTGCGCTGGGAAGCCAATTAAAAACAGAACATCGGTTTCTAAAAAATATTTTTCAAAATTTGTGTTTGGCGAAATTCCTTTTACTTCGCCATTTGGTAGCGAAATAAAAACTTCGCAGTGGGTGTTTTCGTAATTTTTTATTGATTGGCTAATCGCTGAAACATCCGCGCTAACCGATGAGGTTAAAATTAATATCTGTTTTTTCTTTTTTAAAATATTTATCGAAGTAGAAACTGAATTATTTTTTTCAGTCAACTCGCCTCTAATTGGTTTTGTTTTTATTGTTAAAAATTTTTCTCCTTCGCTCTTCGGCTGATAAATAAATTTTATGTTGTGGTTTTCGTTTAAACCAAAATTAATTTTTTTTGTTTCAATAAGTCTTTCGTTTTCATAAAAATTTATTTCGGTCTCTTTGTTTTGCGCCCCTTCGGCAAATATATTCGCTTCAATTTCAGTTTTGTTTCCAACAAAAATAGTGCTGTTGGATTTAATTTTTTTTAAAACCACATCGGTCGTTTTATTTGTGTCGCCAAAACCAATTGCAATAATTGGCAGATTGCTATTTTCGGCTTGATTTAACGGCTCTTCTCCGCTGTTGTGGTTTCCATCGCTCAAAAGGATTACTGCGTGCGGTGTTTCGTCGTTTGAGTTTAAAATATTTTTCAGTCCACTATTTAAATCGGTAACACCATAATTAAAAATTATCGAGTCGGGAGAAATATTTTGATTTGAAAGTGTTGAAAAAAATATTTCATCATCATCAAATCCGTTTTGTAGTTTTGAAATTATTTGATTTATTTCTTCGATTTTATTTTTTGCGTTGTTGCCAATCGCCATACTCGTTGAATTGTCAACTAAAACACCAATTTTGGTTTTTCTTTCTTCTGTTTGATTTAAAGTTACGGTTGGCTCAAAAAATAAAACTAAAATCAAAACAAGCGCTGTTGCGCGGGGTGTGGCTAAAAGATATTTTTTCCATCTCGGAATTTCTGGGATTGTATATTTGTAGGAATAAATCGAAAATAAAATTGCGGCTACGGCTAAAAATAAAAAAATCCAAATCGATGATGAGAATTGAATTGACACTTTTGTTAAATTTTATCTCAACAACATCATTTTTTTTGTTTGGGTAAAACTTTCCGTTTCGATTTTGTCCGAATGGATCGCTATGCGATAAAAATAAATTCCCGAGCTATGCAGTCCCGATAAATCATCTGATGAAAAATTTACCGCTTTACTTCCTGCAAATTGAAATTCATCAACAACGGTTTTTATTTTTTCTCCCAATAAATTATAAACAACAATTTTTACTTTTCCATCTTTTGGTAAATCATATTTTATTGTGGTTGAGGGATTAAACGGATTCGGATAGTTTTGATACAACATAAAATCTTTTGGTAAAATCGGATTAACTATATTTGTAAGTTTTGATTGAAATGAAAATAATTTTGTCGGTGCGTTGTATGGCGCTTTTCTTTCCGAAGGAGAAAGGTCTTTTGCTGAAATATAAAATTCAATAGTTGCATCGTTTGCTTCTCGTGGAATAACCGCAATATATTTTCCACTATTTAAATTCGGATCAATAACCGTACCCATTAACATTTTTATCTGCGTAAAATTTTGATTAACGGTTTTTCTGTAATTCAAAAAAACAGAATCTTTTTTTATCGTGCTACTTGATGAAATAAAAAATCCTATTTGGTAATTGCTATCGTTTGTGTAATTAATTTCGGGGTCACTACTAATTACAATCCCAGCCAAGTGCAATGCTTTCATCATATCAATCAAACCCCAACCAATAAGTGTGTCGGGCTCGGTAGATTTCGAAGCGCTCGATCGCAAAATATTGCGAACTTGTACGGGAGTTAATTCCGGGAAAGCCGAAAGCAACACGGCGGCGGCTCCTCCAATTAGCGGAGTTGAAAGCGATGTGCCTTGAAAATATCCATAAATATTTGGCTCGCCGGGATAAGAATACGAAGCGTCCGCGGCGTAAGTTCCAGTCCCAAGCGCCACAACATCGGGCTTGATTCTTTTATCGGAAGTTGGACCGACTGAACTAAAACCAGTTTTTAATCCAGAAGAATTTGCGGCACCAACGGAAATTATACTATCGGCGTCGGCGGGCGCTACTAAATATTTCCAAGAATTATTTCCTTCGTTTCCCATTGCGGTGCAAACAACAACTCCTTTTCTGGCGGCAATCGTCGCGGCTTTCGATGTTACCGCAGTTCGTCCATTCATATCTTGATAAGTATAGCTTTGCTGGCCGGCATCGAACAAACTGTAACCGAGCGAACTTGAAACTACATCAACTCCCATTTTTTCCATCCACTCAATTCCTGCCACCCAATTATCTTCTTCGATGTTTGTTTCGGTCGGGACATATTCGGTTTTGCCGAGAATAAATTCTGCATTGTACGCCGGACCGATTAATCTTCCTTCAAAAAATCCACCAAGTGTTGAAAATGTTGTTGTGCCGTGATGATCTTGATCGGGTGAGTCGCCAAGTTGGTTTGATGTAACAGAATCTTTTTGAATAAAATCATATTCGGCGATAACTTTTAATTTTTTTGTGGCTTCGTGAACCCTCCAACGAAATCCCGAGTCGAGCATCCCAACTAAAACTCCGCGTCCGTTAATTCTTAAATTATGTGTATCAACAACTTTAATTTGTTTTAGTTGCGCGTAGCTTGCTCCGTAATTTAATAAATCTATTTTTGTTTTATTTAATTTGAAATTATTTATTGGCGCTACGGTTTTTGATTCATCTCGGCGAATAAATATTTTTACTTTTTCAATTTTTAAAATTTCTTTTTGATTTGATAAAATATTTTTCTGTGTCTCGTTTAATTTTACCGAGACAGCGTTTAGCCAGTTCGATTTATTGATAACTTCAATATTTAAATTTTTTAGGATTTCTAAATTAGATTTTGAAATTTGGTAATCTTCGTGGGTAAAAATTATTTCTGAAACTTTTTTTCTTCTTTCAATCGCTCGGGGAGAAATGTTTGGCTCGGTTTGTTCAATAGATTTATCTTTAAAATAAATCCAATATTTTTCATTTCTTCCTTGCGCAAAAATTGTTGCGGAGGAGAAAATCAAAAACAAAAAGTATTTCATTTTAAATCGCTTCGATTAATTTTTTAATTACTGTTTCGGTAGAAACGCCGTCAGCTTCGGCATTAAAATTTAAAATTAATCTGTGTCGCATCACCGGCAATGCCATTTGGCGAATATCATCAATGTCCGGTGTAAATCGGTTATCAAGTAAAGCGCGTGTTTTTGCGCCTAAAATAAGGTTTTGGGTTGCTCGTGGTCCTGCGCCCCAGTTGAGCCAGTTTTTTATAAACTGTGGCGAGGTGTCAATTTTTGGTCTTGAAAGCGAAACAAGTTTAACGGCATATTCAACTACGGCATCGGCAACGGGAACTTCTAAAATTAATTTTTGAAAACTGAGTAAATCGTTTTGCGAAACTACCGCTTCAATTTTTTGATTTTTACTTCCAGTGGTTGAGTGAACAATTTTTTTCTCTTCATCAAAACTTGGGTAGCCAAGCCAAAGGTTAAACATAAATCTATCAAGTTGCGCTTCGGGAAGAGGATAAGTCCCTTCTTGTTCGATTGGATTTTGTGTTGCTAAAACAAAAAATGGTTCGGTAAGTGTGTGTGTTGTTCCACCTGCAGTAACGCGATGCTCTTGCATAACTTCTAAAAGTGCGGATTGAGTTTTCGGTGGTGTGCGATTTATTTCGTCAGCTAAAATAATATTTCCAAAAACTGGTCCGCGTACAAATCGGAATGATTTTCCACCAGTAGAAATATTTTCTTCAATCACTTCTGTGCCAATAATATCGCTTGGCATTAAATCTGGTGTGAACTGAATTCGGCTAAATTTTAAATCGAGCGACTGCGCGATTGTTTTAACCAAAAGTGTTTTTGCTAATCCCGGTACGCCAACAAGTAAGCAATGCCCATTTGATAAAAGCGCGATAAAAATTTTTTCAATAATTTCCTCGTGCCCGATTATAATTTTACCAACTTCACTTTTTAATGCGTTATACGAGCTGTGAAGTTTTTTTGCTTGTTTGGTTAAATTGTTTTTTTCGGTCATTGTTTTGGTTAGTCTTTCAATTCCCAATATATTGATTTTTTTAAATTATTAATCCACTCGTTATATTTTTTATCTGCTTTTTGTTGAAGCGCATAATTTTCAAGTCTTCTGTAATCATCTTTTACATTCATTTGGTGTTCTGCTGTTACTGAGCGAACCAAAATAATTTGCGCACCAGTTTGTCCGCCAACGGTAACTTTTTGTGGCTCGCTAATTTCTCCGGCTTTCAAATTTTTAATTGCGCTAAAAAGATTTTCTTCAATTTGGTCTGTAACCATTTTTCCCATATCTCCACCAATGTCCTTTGTTTCTGGGTCTTCCGAGTGATTTTTTGCAAGCGATGCAAAACTTTCTCCACCGATTGCGTTTGTGCGAATCAAATTTAATTTTGCAATTGTTGAATCTTGATTTGCTGGGCTTTGTTCAATCTTAAATAAAATATGTCGCGGATGAACATTGTCCCCTTTTCTTTCGAGAAGTTGAATTATGTGATATCCAAAAACTGTGCGAACTGGTTTAGAGGTTTCGTTTGCGCGCAAAGTAAAAACTGATTCTTCAAATTCTTTTACAAACATTCCTCGCCTTACCATCCCCAAATCTCCATCAAGCGCCGCAGAGCCGGGATCGGATGAGTGCCGTTTTGCAAGTTCGCCAAAATCAGCGCCTTGTTTTAAACTATCGAGAATACTTTGCGCTTTTTTAAATGATGCAAGAATTGAACTTGTGTCTGGTTTTGTTGCGATGTAAATATGGCTGAGTTCATATTCGGTTGGAACGGTTGGAAGCGAATCTTTAAATGCAATGTAAAATTCCTCAACTTCGCGACGAGAAACTGAAATATTTGATTCTCGCATTTGTCGAATTTTTTGAGTCAGTAATTGTTTTTTTATTTCATCTTTAAATTCGCGTTTCATTTTTGTGATGGACATTTTGTAAATTTTTTCAACTTGTTCCTCGGAGCCGTAATTTTGAATTAACATTTTTATTTGTTTATCAAGTCTGTCGGTAACCTCTTCGTCGCTTACAACAACGCTATCTTCTTCTGCTTGCGCAAGAATTAATTTTTCCGAAATCAATCCATCGAGAACTCTTTGGCGTAACTCTGGCAGTGTTGGATCAATTTTATTTTGCGCCGCCAACATTTGAACTGCAAAAAATAAATCGCTCTCGGTTATAATTTCTTTTTCAACAACAGCTATAATTTTATCAGCTACTTGTTGTGAAAATAGTTGCATCGAAAAAAGGGTTGCTACAAATAATATTTTTATTGATTTCATTTTTAAAATTTATTTCTTGTCGGTTAAAAATAGATTTACTTTTGATTTGTTTTTCAGCGATGTCAAAAGTGTTGAATAATTATTGTTTCGTTTGTCTTGAACAATTCTGCCACGGATTTCTTTTTCAACTGCGCCTTGCGGTAAACTGTTGCCTTTATTAAAGTTATTTATTTTCTTTAAAATAAAAAACCTGTCTTGAGTTGGGATTGGAAAAGAAACTTCGTTTGATTTTAGCGCTTGACCAACTTTCCAAATCTGGGGGAAACCGACAGAGCCCTCGGAAAATAAGACCAAATCCTCTGCGAGTAAAACTGTGTTGCTAAATTCGTTTTTAGATTTTTGCCAATTGTTTGAGCGAACTGCGCTAGCGCGAAATTCTTTTGCGCTACCGATGTTGTTAAAAACTACATACGAAATCCACAAATAGTTTTGCGATGCTACAAATTCCTTCGAGTGATTTTTGTAATATATTTTTACAAGCGAGTCGGCAATCATTTCTTCGGTGAAAGAATTTATCTCTTTTTCTAACAACAAATTTATAAGAAGTCTTTTTTTTGTCTCTTCTAATAATTTTTCTGTTGCCTCTTCGTCATCAATATTTTGCCGAAGCGCCTCTTTGTATAATAGTTCATCGTTAACCCATTGAAGTGAGTATGCTTCAATTTCTTTAGTTGATGGTTCGCCCGAAATACCGATTTCGTTTTTAATTTCTTCGGTGGTTAGGGTTTCGCCATCAACCTCAGCAACTATTTTCCCTTTATCACCGCAACCTAAAAAGGAAAGGAGTGCGACAAATAAAAATATTCTTGCTGAAATGTTTTTCATTTAATAATTTAATAAACTTAAAAAATATTATTTTGTATTTAAAAAATATTTTTCGTTCACAATTGGTTTATATTTTTCTTTTAACGATTGATGCCATTCGCTGCTGAGTCGTTGTGTTTCAATTTCCTGATACGCACTGGAAACTTCTGTTATCGCTTCGATAAAAGTTTTTCCTCGCGCTGGATCTTTTTGTAAAATTCGTATAATTGAAATTCCTGATTCAAATGGAACAAGGTTTGGATTTGCGCCAACCTCCATCGTCCAACCAACTTCTGTTAATTTATTTGTATTTGTTTCTTGCAAGCCGTAAACACCATTTTGGTTTTTTGTGTTGAATCGAGAATTATAAATAGATGCCGCGCTATCAAAAGAAATTGCTTCAACTTCGCGCGATGCAAATTTTACTTTCTCTCCTTTTTTTAATTTCTTTGAAGTTTTTACAGTGTCGAATGTTGTGTAACCTTTTAATGCATCCATTACAATTGATGCTACACTATCGTTCGCAACAAATATTTCCTGAATATTAACTCTATCGGGAAAATTATAATTTTGTTTTGTCGATTCATAATAATTAACAAGCGATGCCGAATCCGATTTTACTTTATTCCAAACTTCGTTTTGTTCGGCTTTAAAAAGTAAAATTCCTTCTTCGTATTCTTTTATAATTGTTTGGAACTCGCCATAAAGCGCTGGAATTTTTCTTGCTTCAAATTCCAAAATTAATTTATCGGCAACTGCGTTTGAAATTGTAACAAATGCGGCTGGGTCTTTAAAGGAAATCGCCTGTAATTCTGGAATATATTTTGAAATTGCAATCATTGAGTCAACCGTTACATTTTCGTTTCTAATTGAAAAAATAACTTTTGCACGAGTCTCTTTTGTTATCGATGTGTCCCAATCTTTATTTGCTGTGGTTGCGTTTGAGTCTATCTCGGCGCGAAGTTTGCTAAAAATTTCTACATCGCCAGTTTGCAAATTGTGTTTTGTTTTTAATAATGCAACTTGTTTTGATAAAGCTGCGGGATAAAAATATGTACTGTAAAGTTCTTGTAATTCTTTTTTCTTTTCTTCAAATGATGGCACTGGTGTTTCGCTTGTTACGATTGCAATGTGATAACCGTACGGAGTTGAAAAAACTTTGCTCGGTGTGTTTAGCGGAAGCGAAAATACAACTTGGTCAAATTCCAAAATTGTTTTTCTTCTTTCAATTGGTCCGATGTCTCCAGATTTATCGCGCGAATATGTATCTTCGCTATATTTTGTTGCCATCGAAGCAAATATTTCGTTTTTATTTGTGTTGGGTGATTTATTTATTGTGTCTAAAATTTCTTCTAAAAATTTCCATCCATCAGCGCTATCTTTTGCTGTAGCCTCGGGTGTAAATCTTTTCATAATGTGGCTAACTCTTAAAGCGCCACGGCTTGGTTTTCTATCGGTAAGTTTTATAATGTGATAACCAAATTGTGTGCGAACTGGTTTTTCAGTTAGTCCACCAATTGGCAAATTGTAAATTGCATCTTCAAACTCTTGCACCATTGTGCCCGATGTAAAATACCACAAATCTCCTTTTGTAGTTTGCGCGGTTGGATCTTGTGAATTTCTAAATGCAAGATCTTCAAACGAAACACCTTGTTTCAACGAATCAATAATTTTTTCTGTTTTAATGTAAAATTCAATCGTGTCTTCGGGCGCGTATGTAATTAAAATGTGGCTCGCTCGATTTTCTATCAAACTTCTATCATACATTTTTTTTATCGCTGGCATAATAATTTCTTTATCAACAAGATAAGAAACCGAAAGACTTCGTTTGTATTCGTTAAGTTCTTGAATAACTTCGGCGTCATTCATGTATCCTCTATTATATGCCTCTTTAACTTTCATGCGAAACTTGATGTAGAGATCTAAAAATTCCTTTTGCTTTGCAAGAGAAATTGTGTCGACAGCTTGCAAACCGCCGTTGTGTTTTGCAAGAACTTCTTTAAATTCGGTTTGTGAAAGTTTTTCGCCAGCGATGTCGGCAACAAATTGTTCTTTGTCGCAACCAACAAAAAATAACATCGATAAAATAAGGCTGTATTTTAATTTTGAATTCAGTTTTTTAAAAATCATTTTGTAAACAACTCCTATGTTTTTTGAAAATTGTACTAAGTTTGACTTGTACTGTTAAGATACGGTTTGCTATTTTACTGAAAATTAACTTAATATTCAATAAATGACACGAACGATATTAGTTTTAATTTTGCTTGCTCAGTTTTCTTTTGCACAAATCAAGTTTCCGTTTTACGAGGGGTTTGATTCGCTCATCACTCCACAATTACCAAACGATTGGTCAACCTCCACAAAAAAATCTTTATTGGGAGATTTTGTTTCTACAAATTCTGGCGCGCGCACTTTGCCAAACGCTTTAATTAGTGTCGATTCAAAAATTTCTCAAACATTAACAACTCAGAATTTTAATTTTACAAATAAGTTGGTTGATGTGTTTTCTTTTTTTGAAAAACGAAGTTCAACTCATAACTCTGCTGTGGTGCTTGAATTTTCTTTAAGTGGTGATACGGTGTTTACTGTTTTTGGCGACACGCTTTTTAACGATGGCGCAAATTATATCGAACGAAAAATTATTCTTCCACAAATTATTTCTGGTAATCCATCTGTTCGGTTTCGATGGAGAATTATTGGTAACGGAGCTGGCGCAACGGGAACTTACAGAATTGATGATGTTACAATTAAAATCCAAAAGATTTTCGATTTATCTTTATCCGATTTAAAATTTACTCCGCGTGTGGTCCGTGAAAACGAATCTGTTGTGCTCGAAGTTAAAATAAAAAATTATGGCGTTGCGGGAAGTTTAAATTGCAATTTGATTCTTTCGGATTCAAATAAAATATTTTTAAACGAGGGTTTAAGTTTGAGTCTTTTAAAAAACGATTCCATTGTAAAATATTTTCCTTTAATAAAATTAAAGTCTGGCGAATATTTTTTCAACGCAAAACTTGTTTTCGCTGATGACGAGGATACGCTAAATAATTTTGCTTCGGTAAATTTAATGGTTGGGAATAAATTAAACTCCGTTGCAATAAATGAAATTATGTTTGCCCCGCTTGGCGATGAGCCAGAATGGGTTGAGATTTTTAACTCGAGTGCTGACACAATTAATTTGAAAAATTGGAAAATAAATGACGCCACAAGTTCCGGCGTTGTAATTACAAATCAAAATAATTTTCTTTTCCTCAACGAATTCATTGTCGTTGCAAGCGATTCCAATTTTAAAAATTATTATCCCGAAATTAAAAATTATATCGTTGCAAAAATTCCATCTCTAAATAATTCTACTTCTGATGCCGTTGTTATTAAAGATTTTGCGGGTTTTGTAATTGATTCGGTAAAATACGCGCCGAGTTGGCTCACAACTTCTGGCAACTCAATTGAACGAATAGATTATTTTTCCTCTATTAATGATTCGACAAATTGGGCGACTTCAAAAATAAAATCCACTCCCGGAAAACAAAACTCAGTTGCCCGACGAGATTTTGATCTTGAGGTTTCTTCGTTTAATTCTGTTCGTCAAAACGGAGGATTTTTATTGAGTGCGACAATTACTAATCGAGGAAGAAAAACTTTCCCATCTTTTAAAATTTTATTTTTTGGTTTGGATAATGAAATAATTTTCGAGAAAACTTTTGGCGAAATACTTTCTACTAAAACTCTTACCACAAATTTTCTTTTTCAAAACAAATTTTCTGGTGAAATAAAAATCGAATGCAAAATTGAAACACCAATTGACGAAAGATTAGAAAATAATTTTTCCTCTCTTTTGTTAAAAAATAGCTTTGATAAAAATTCTTTGGTAATAAATGAAATTATGTTTGAAACCGATAAAAGCGAATACATTGAGTTTTACAACACAACTGATGATTCAATTAGTTTAAGTGGTTGGAAAATTTCTGATGCGCCAACTCCAAGTGGAAATAGAAACACTCTTTTGCTAAACGGTACAATTGCGCCAAAAAATTATTTTACAGTTGCGGCTGATTCAAATATTTTTGTTTCTTTTTCTTTTTTGGCAAATTCAAAAAATATTTTTATCGTGAATAAAGATCTCTCGCTTGGCAATTCGGGTGACGCAATTGCATTAAAAGATTTAACCGATGAAATTATAGATTCTGTTTATTATTCTTCCGCTTGGGGGTTGAAAAATATTTCGCTAAATAATCGTTCGCTTGAAAAGATTTCTCCGCAATTAAATTCACTCGATGCAAAAAGTTGGTCAACTTCTGTTAGTGGTTTTGGCGGAACCCCCTCGGCAATCAATTCTCTTTTTCTTGAATCGAAAATTCCAAAAACAATTTTGTCGCTCGAGCCAAATCCTTTTTCTCCCGATGGCGACGGCTTTGAGGATAATCTTTTAATTTCATTTCAAATTCCGCAAAATAGTTCAACTATAAAAATAAAAATTTTTGATTCTGTTGGTAGATTAATTCGCACACTTGTTAATAATGAGTTGTCGCAAAACACTGGCGCAGTAATTTGGAACGGATTAAACGATGATGGAATAAGGGCAAAAATTGGTCCACATATAATTTTATTTGAGGCGCTTGATAATTTCGGAAATTCTGTTGCCTCAACAAAAAGTGTTGTGGTGGTTGC
>CAYIXI010000027.1:13696-24937 GCA_964367235.1 uncultured Chitinophagaceae bacterium
ACGCGGTTGCGATAAAATTATTTTATTTTTTCTGCAATAATTTCTAACACCATCGGCGTCATCATTATTGTTGATGGATTTTTTTCTGCTTCGTTTAATTCTCTCGCAACTTTGTTTCTCCACGCCTTGCTAACTCTTCCAAGTTTTAAAAGATAGTCGATATGGATTTTTATAAACGATGCTGGCCATTGCCATGTTTTACTTTTTGGATTTACAGAAAATATTATTGGCTTTGTGTGTGTGATTTTAAAACCATGTTTTTTTAAAAGTGTTGGCAACACTAAAGCAACATTTGGTTCTCCGCCAGATTCGTTCCAATTTTTTACCACTTCATCAACAAACGATTTCATAATTTGTCTCTCGGGAATTAATCCAAACGATCGATAATTTACATACTCATGAAATATTGCTTTGCCTCCAATTTTTAACGCGCCAGATAAATCTGAAATTAATTTTTCGGGATTCGAAACAAATGCCGCAACCCATCTGCACCACGATGCGTCAAAGTTTTTTTCTTCGATTGAACCAGTCATCAAATCCATCTCTTGAAAAATAATATTTTTAATTTTTTTGGATTTTATTATTCCCTCGGCATAATTTACAAATCTGTTTGAGCGTTCGATGGCGACAACTTTCCCTTTCTTTCCAACTATTTCCGCTAAATCAAACGATGCGTAGCCCGGTCCTGCGCCAACATCTAAAACTTTAAATCCTTTTTTAATCCGAGCAACCTTCCAACATTCTAAAACGGTTTCCCTCCACACTTCGTTTTGAAGCCCAAGTCGATTTATTTCTTGGTCGTGTGTGCCGAGCGCATAATTTTTTTCTATCTTTTTCATAAAATTAATTTAAGTGATTTTTCTTTTAAATAATATAACTTGCCATAACAAATATCTTTTGTGGAAAATATTTTCAAATCCTTTTAACTTTAAAATCTCCTCAATCTTTTCGGTTGAATGAATAAACACTCGCATCGAGTTTCTTTCGAACACAAATCCTAAATTAAAAATTTTGTGAAGTTTTTTTATAATCCATTTATCTATCGGGAAAATAATTCCGTAAAATACTTTTGCCTTATCTGCTGAAAGATTTACAAGTTTTTCCATTTCATCGTAACAGCAAATTACTCTATCAAGTGTAACAATGTCGGCTTCGGCAATCGTATTTGCGATTTCAACAAAATCGCCAAAATAAAATTTTGTTTTCTCCGCTGTCCCTTGCCTAAAAGATTCTTCTTTTGCTTTTTCCAAATACGCCGAAGAGGCATCAACATCGGTTGAAAGCAAAACTCCTTTTTTTAAAAGCTCGTGCTGAATTGCGCCAATTCCTCCGCCAATATCCAACAAGGAAAAACTATTGATATTATGCGACGAAATTGCGTTGATGAGAGTTTTTGTAGCTTTTTGTGCTCCGTTTTTTCGGTATTTTTTTAAATCTTTTTTGGCTTGTTTGACATCAAAAAATCGCTCGATTCCAATACATTGGCAGTTGCTCATGATTTTCAAAAATGGTAATTACAATTTATAAAAGCAAGTGGCGAAATTAATAATCTGTGTTGGTTTTATTTTTCGTTAATTAATTTTTACTTTCCATTATGAGGTGGATAAAATTATTTTCTTTTCTTTGTTTTTGTCAGATTTCTTTCGCGCAAGAATTATCTATTCACAAACAACACAAACAAGAGTTCGGTTTAAAAGAAAAACATGAAAGCTTGTTCGATAAATCTGGCGCCGACATTATTCCTCTTCAAAAAACTAGAGCGCTTAAAAAAGCAATCTTCGGCTACTTGCCCGATTGGGAATATATTAGTGGAAGAAATAATTTAAAATACGATTTGCTCTCACATATTGCCGCGTTCGATTTTTCTGTTTCAAAAGAAGGAAATATTTCAAACCCAAGTTACTGGCCTTGGACTGATGTAATAAATTTGGCGCATCAAAATGGTGTTAAAATAATTTTATGTGCAGTAAATTTTAATCAAAGCGAACTAACTTATCTTTTATCAAACGATACTGCAAAACAAAATTTCTTCAATCAATTAAAAATTAAACTTGCTCAATATAAACTCGATGGAGTAAATATAGATTTTGAAGATTTAAAAACTGCCGACCGCGGAGAAGTTTTAAATAAGTTTATGTTGGATCTTTCTCAATTTTTAAAAATTCAAAATCCTAATTACGAAATATCTTTTGCTGGTCCGCCGGTGAATTGGGGTGGTTGGAATTTAAGCGGCCTCGCCTCATCTTGCGATTATATTTTTATAATGGGTTATAATTTTTACGGAAGTTGGAGCTTAACCACTGGCGCATCTTCGCCACTGCTTGGAGGAAATTATAATATTTCAAATACCGTCAACACGCAGTACGGCGCGTTATCAAATAATTTAAAACAAAAATTAATTCTCGGCATTCCTTATTACGGTTCAAAGTGGATTGCCAAAACTCAAAATTCGCACGCGTCGGTTTTAAGTTATGTTTCATCAACTCGCTACCGAACCGATTACGATTTGGCGCGACAGCTCGGCGTTTTGTGGGCTGATGACAACAAAACCCCTTGGTATCGTTGGCAAATATCAGATACGAGTTGGGGGCAAGTTTGGTTTGATAACGATACAAGTTTGGGTTTAAAATATTCTTTGGCTGATGCAAATAATTATTTTGGTGTGGGAATGTGGGCGCTAAATTACGACGGCGCGCTTCCTCAACTTTGGAATGAGTTAAAAAAAAGATATTTTACGACATCGGTTGATGAGGTTGCCGAAATAAAAAATGATGATTTTATTTTGTATCAAAATTTTCCAAACCCATTTAATGGTTCAACGATGATTAATTATAAATTGTCTTCGGGCGGAAAAATAACTTTAAAAGTTTTTGATCTTCTTGGTCGCGAAAAATTTATTTTGATAAATAATGTTTCGCACATTACTGGAAGTTATAAGTTTAATTTTGATGCAAATCAGTTTGGGTTAAGTTCTGGAAATTATTTTTTTCAACTTTTATTTGATAACAGAAAATCTGTTCGAATAAAAAAATTTATTTATCTTAAATAATCTTTTGAAAGGAGATTTAAAATGGTATTCTTATTTTCTTTAATTATTGCGCTTGCGGTTTTGTTTTTGTATTTATCTATGAAGCGAAGTGGTGAGCTCGGTTCTCGTGGTTCAATTTTAGCGGGTGTTGGTGGGTTGTTCGGATTGATTGCTTTAATGCAATGCTTTACGGTTGTCCCTGCTGGTAATGTTGGCGTTGTAGATTTTTTTGGTGTGGTTTCTCAAAACACTTTAAAATCTGGAATAAATTTTATTAATCCTTTTGCTAGGATTATAAAGTTTTCAGTAAAAACTCAAGAGTTGAAAGAGTCAATGGATGTTCCATCGCGAGAAGGTTTGACTGTTCAATTAGAGGTTAGCGTGCTTTATCATTTAGACCCAGAAAAAGCCGCCGATGTTTACAGAACTGTTGGAGAAAATTATGTTGATGTAATTTTAGAACCACAATTTCGTTCTGTCTCTCGTGGTGTAACTGCAAGTTTTGATGCGCGCGCGCTCTATACTTCCGAAAGAGAATTGTTAAGTTACGCAATTACAAAAGAATTGGATAAAGCCACATCTGTGCGAGGAATTGTTATTGAATCAACTCCGCTTCGTCGTGTTGGTTTGCCTGCTGGGCTAACGCAATCGATTGAAGAAAAACTTAAAAGCGAACAGGAGAGTCAACGAATGCAATTTATTTTGCAAAAAGAAACTCAGGAAGCTGAGAGAAAAAGAATTGAAGCAAAGGGTATTTCTGATTTCCAAACAATTGTTGCGCGAGGAATTAGCGAACAGTTATTAAGATGGAAAGGAATTGAAGCAACCGAAAAAATTGCTCAATCGCCAAATGCAAAAGTTATTATTATTGGTGCCGGTAAAGATGGTTTGCCGCTAATTTTAGATACGAAGTAAAATGAAAATTAGATTATTTGTCCAAGCGTCCAAGCGTTAACTGGGTTTACTAAAAAGGCGTATTTTTATGGCAGAAGACATTTCATTAAAAATCAGCATAATTGGCAGCGGAAGGCTTGGGCTGACTTTAGCGTATGCTATTGCTAAAGAAAACAGCCCGGGGGTGTCAATTGTTTCTGTTTCAAGCCGCAGTGATAAATCATTAAATAATGCAAAAGAAATTTTACAGAAGTCCCGTGAAAATATCTTGTTTACCAAAAATAATTTAATTGCGGCAAATGTCTCAAACTGTATTTTTATATGTACCCCGGATGATGAAATTGAAAAAGTCTGCCAGGAAATTTTCGAAGCCGGAACCCCTGGCAATACCGGACACTTTGGGAATTCATTTACTTGTTCATGCAAAACAACCAGCAGCAGCAATTTCAAAATTTTTAGCCCTGAAACGATGTCGGTAATCCATTTCAGCGGTTCAAAAAAAATTGATATTTTAAATTCTGCAAAAAAGGCAGGGGCATCAATTGCAAGTATGCATCCACTGAAATCATTTGCTCCGGCTCCGGAGTCTGCAAAAAGTCTTGAAAATACCTTGTATGGGGTAACTTATGAAAAAAATGATATAAAAATCCAAAAAATAATCAGCACATTATCGGCTATCCTGAAAGGAAGGACGTTATTTGTTGAAAACGATAAAAAAACTCTGTATCATGCCAGTGCATGTATTGCCTCAAACTATTTAGTGAGCCTGATTGATTTTGCAATTGAAACAGGTGCGGAAATAGGGCTTAATCCGGAGATATTTTTAGGCGGGATAATTAAACTTTCTGAAGGTACACTTGGAAATGTAAAGAAATTAGGCACAAAAAAGGCTTTAACCGGACCGATTGCAAGAGGGGATTTAAGCACCATAAAGGAGCACGTAAAAGTCTTAAAAAACCTTAACAGGGAAGACATAAAAAAGGCATACGAAATTATGGGGGGAAAAGCGGCAAAGATAGCTCTTGAAAATACCTGGATTAATGATAAAACTTATAACGAATTAATAAAAATTTTAAAAAGCTAAAAAGAAATATTAAAAATTACCTGGAGCTGATAAAAATGGATAATCAAAAAGTTACAATTAAAATTCTTCTTGATATGAAAGCCGCGGGTGAGAAAATAACAATGCTAACCTGCTACGATTATCTGATGGCTTCGCTGCTTGACCAGTCCGGAATAGATATGATGCTTGTCGGCGATTCTGTGGGGAATGTTTTGCTTGGATATGACAATACAATCCCCGTTACAATGGAAGAGATGCTTCATCACTGCAAAACTGTTACAAGGGCGGCAAAAAGGGCATTAGTAGTGGGAGATATGCCGTTTATGTCTTATCAGGTCAGCAGGGAAGAAGCTGTAAAAAATGCCGGTAGATTTCTGAAGGAAGCTAATGTCAGCGCAGTTAAGCTTGAGGGCGGGGAGGAAATACTTGATATAATAGAAAAACTTGTTATAACAGGCATTCCGGTAATGGGGCACCTTGGCCTTACGCCCCAATCAGTAAATGTTTTTGGCGGTTACGGGCTTAGAGGAGGAAGCAACGAAGAGTCAGTAAAAATGTTAAATGATGCTAAAAAAATTGAAGAAGCGGGGGCATTTGCAATCGTTCTTGAAAAAATTCCGGCAGTTCTGGCAAAGCAAATTACTTCCAGCCTCAAAATACCTACAATCGGAATAGGTGCAGGAGTAAATTGCGATGGCCAGGTCCTGGTTACCCATGACATGCTTGGGCTGTTTGAAAAATTTACGCCTAAATTTTCAAAAAGATATGCAGAAATGGCTAAAGAAATGAAGGAGTGCTTTCGAAATTATGTACAGGAAGTAAAAGATAAAAAATTCCCATCTGAGGAGCATTCATATTAAATGAAAGTAATTAAAACAAAACCTGAAATGCAGGCCGTTTCAGAAAAAATAAAAAAAGACGGCAAATCCATAGGGCTTGTTCCAACGATGGGGTATTTGCATGACGGCCATGTTTCGCTAATTAAACGGTCAAAAAAAGATTGTGATTACACAGTATTGACCGTATTTGTAAACCCCACGCAATTTGGCCCTGATGAAGACTTTAATAAATATCCCAGAGATTTTAACAGGGACAGCAAAATTGCAGAAAATGAAGGAGTGGATTATATATTTAATCCTGATACAGGCGAAATGTATTCAGAAAACCACAGCACCTATGTAAATGTTGAAAAACTGGATAAAATAATGTGCGGCAAGTTCAGGCCTCTTCATTTTAAAGGAGTCTGCACCATAGTATTAAAATTATTTAATATAATAAATCCCGATGCTGTTTTTTTTGGGGAAAAAGATGCGCAACAGCTTGCAATTATTAAAAGAATGGTTCGGGATTTGGATTTTGACATTGAAATAGTGCCATGTCCGATAGTTCGTGAGCCGGATGGACTGGCTATGAGTTCAAGAAACATGTATCTTTCTGCACAGGAAAGACAGGCAGCGCTTGTGATTTCAAAAAGCCTTGAATTAGCTAAACAGATGTTTTTTTGTGGCGAGAGAAACGCAGAGGTAATAAGGAAATTGATTACAGATAAAATAACAAGTGAGCCGCTTGCTCATATTAATTATATATCCGTTGTTGATTCGAGTACACTAAAACCTGTAAACGAAATTGTTGCCCCTGTGCTTATTGCTGTGGCGATATATATAGGAAAGACAAGATTGATTGATAATATTTTATTTAATGAGGTATCAAAATGATTATTAATATGCTAAAATCCAAAATACACAGAGCAGTTGTAACCGAAGCTAATATAAATTATATTGGGAGTATTACTATTGATAAGGATATTATCGACGCAGCAGGATTACATGAATATGAGTTAGTTCATGTGGTTGATATTAATAACGGCAACAGACTTGAGACATATATAATCGCCGGACCAAGAGGAAAGGGAGATATATGTTTAAATGGTGCAGCGGCAAGACTGGTACACGTAGGTGACAATGTGATTATTATGTCATATTGCAAAATTGATGATAAAAAAGTATCAGAGCACAAGCCGAAGATTATTTTTGTCGATAAAAATAATTCAATATTAGAAGGGATCAAGTTTATATATGAAAGTCAAGTGTGAAATATAATGAAAAATCATGAATATTATATGAGAAAAACTTTGGAACTTGCAAAATGTGGCTGGGGAAGAACTAATCCAAACCCGCTTGTAGGAGCAACAATTGTAAAAAACAACAAAATTATTTCTCAGGGATATCACAAGGCGTTAGGTTTGGCTCATGCAGAAGTGGATGCCATAATGAATGCAAAAGAAAATGTGGAAGGTAGTACACTTTATGTAAATCTTGAACCATGTTCTCATTTTTGGAAAACCCCTCCGTGTGCAAAAGCTATTATTGAGGCAGGAATCAAGAATGTTATTGTTGCTATGGTAGATCCAAATCCAAAAGTTCAAGGCAATGGAATAAAAATGCTCAGAGAGGCAGGAGTAAATGTTACTCTCGGAGTGCTTGAGAATGAAGCAAGAAAGTTAAATGAGATATTTATTAAGTATATTACTAAAAATATGCCGTTTGTTATTATGAAATCAGCTATGACTTTGGATGGTAAAACAGCATCAGTTTGTGGAAATTCAAAATGGATATCTTGTGAAGGTTCTAGAAATTACGTTCATGAAATGCGGAGCAGAGTATCTGCAATAATGGTAGGTATTAATACTGTTATAATTGATAATCCAAGTTTGACAACCAGATTATCTGCAAAAGAATGTAAAGACCCCATCCGAGTGATTATAGATAGCAAAGGAAGATTACCTCTTGATAGTAATGTATTAAAAAGTAGTAATAACGTTGGTGTTATCTTAGCCACTACATCTCAAATTGACAGCGAAAAGGAAAAGCATCTAATTGATAAAGGTGTAACGATTATCAAGTCAGATAATGAGGATGGAAGTGTAAATCTGAAAATAGTGATGAAGAAACTATATAAGTTAGGGATAGATAGTGTGCTTTTAGAGGGGGGCGGAACTATTAACGCTTCTGCATTATCAGCCGGAATTGTTGATAAAGTCATAATGTTTATTGCACCTAAAATCATTGGTGGAAAATCTGCTTTAACTCCAGTTGAGGGTGAAGGTATTAAGCTTGTTGAAGATGCAATAAAATTACATGATATTACTATTAATAGAATAGATGATGATATTGTATTTGAGGGGTACATTTAATTTTCAACTTTATTGGAAAAGAAGGTGAATTAATGTTTACAGGTATTATTGAGGAGATAGGCGAAGTAAAAAGAATAGTTCAAGGAAATAACTTAATTAATCTTACTGTTAAATGTAGCAGTATACTGGGGGATGTGAAAATTGGTGACAGTATTTCAGTTAACGGCATATGTCTTACTGTAACCAAGAAGGAAACGGATTGTTTCACTGTTGACGTAATGCCGGAAACAATTCGCAATTCAAATATTGGAAAGCTTAAATTATCCGACAAGGTAAATCTTGAAAGAGCTGTAAGGGTTTCGGACAGACTGGGGGGACATATTGTCAGCGGACACATTGATGGGACGGGTGTTATTTCGGATATAAAGAGAGATGATAATGCCATATGGCTTACCGTTGAAGTGTCTGAAAACATACTAAAATACATCATATATAAAGGTTCTGTAACTGTGGATGGTGTTAGTCTTACTGTTGCTTACATTGACGAAAGATGCTTTAAGGTTTCACTTATTCCACATACACGAGAAATTACTATCCTTGATGGTATTAGCCGGGGTGATATTGTTAATATAGAATGTGATGTTATTGGAAAATATGTTGAAAAACTAATTTTTTTTCAAGACACAAAAGAAACTAAGCCGTCAAGTGTTTCGGTTGAATTTTTAAAAGAACATGGCTTTGCGTAAAAAAATTAGGAGGATTAAAATGAAATTCAATTCAATTGAGGAAGCAATAAAGGATATAAGACTTGGTAAAATGATAGTTGTTGTTGATGATGAAGACAGAGAAAATGAAGGAGATTTGCTTATGGCGGCTGAAAAAATTACGCCGGAAAGCCTGAATTTCATGGCTACATACGGAAGAGGGCTAATATGTGTTCCACTTACTCAAGAACGCAGCACAGAATTAGAACTGCCTTTAATGATTGAACATAACACTGAACATTTTGGTACAGCATTTACAGTATCTGTAGATCATAAAAATTCAACTACTGGCATTTCAGCTTTTGAAAGAGCAAATACAATAAAAGAACTTGCAAACCCAAATGCCACAAAGTCAGACTTTTTAAAACCCGGGCATGTTTTTCCGCTTATAGCAAAAGAAGGAGGCGTTTTAAAACGTGCCGGGCATACAGAGGCGGCAGTGGATTTGGCAAGAATGGCAGGATTAATCCCTGCCGGAGTAATATGCGAAATTATGAATGATGATGGAACAATGGCAAGAACACCGCAACTTTTACAGTTTATAAAAAAACACGGCTTGAAAATAATTACAGTTGCAGATTTAATACAATATCGCAAAAAAAATGAAAAACTAATAAAACGTGCAACAGAAGCATTTCTGCCAACAGAATATGGGGAATTTAAAATTGTAGGATATGAGGATTCTATTAATGGTAGTCACCATGTTGCATTAATAAAAGGCGATATATCAAATTGTGACGATTCTGTTTTAGTAAGAGTACATTCCGAATGCCTTACTGGTGATGCCTTTCACTCTTTAAGATGTGACTGTGGCGAGCAATTAGGCTCTGCTCTTCAACAAATTAACAAAGAAGGCAAAGGCGTTTTATTATATATGCGTCAAGAAGGAAGAGGAATAGGTCTAATTAACAAAATACGAGCTTACAATTTGCAGGATATGGGCGCAGATACTGTAGAAGCAAATATAAAATTGGGTTTTGCACCGGATTTAAGGGATTATGGGATTGGGGCACAAATACTATGCGATTTAGGCTTGGAAAAAATTAGGCTTTTAACTAACAATCCCAAAAAGATAATAGGACTCGAAGGATATGGGCTTGAGATAGTAGAAAGAGTTCCTTTGCAAATCGAGCATAATGAAGTAAATGAATTCTATTTGAAAACAAAAAAAGATAAAATGGAACATCTTATTTAAAAACAGAAATGGAGAAAAGTATATGTCTGTAAAAACTTATGAAGGTAATCTTATAGCAACGGATTTAAAGGTTGGAATTGTAGTGGCGAGATTTAATGAGTTTATCGGTGGTAAATTATTAGCAGGAGCAATCGATGGACTTGTCCGTCATGGTGTAAATCAAGATGATATTGAAGTGTCATGGGTGCCAGGTGCGTTTGAGATTCCTCTTATTGCACAAAAAATGGCAAGTTTAAAAAAGTATGACGCAGTCATATGTATCGGGGCGGTTATCAGAGGTTCAACGCCGCATTTTGACTATGTGGCAAATGAAATGTCAAAAGGTATTGGAAAAGTTTCTTTAGATACAGGGTTACCTATAATTTTTGGTGTGCTTACCACTGATACTATCGAACAGGCTATTGAAAGAGCTGGTACAAAAGCTGGAAATAAGGGATATGATGCAGCTGTAACAGCTATTGAGATGGCAAATTTATTGAAGATGCTATAAGATAAAAAAGCTCAAAAGAAAAAGAATTGAAGCAAAGGGTATTTCTGATTTCCAAACAATTGTTGCGCGAGGAATTAGCGAACAGTTATTAAGATGGAAAGGAATTGAAGCAACCGAAAAAATTGCTCAATCGCCAAATGCAAAAGTTATTATTATTGGTGCCGGTAAAGATGGTTTGCCGCTAATTTTAGATACAAAGTAAAATTTAGGGTCAAATATATGAAAATGTTTTTAAGGTGGGTTTTATTCTTCCTTTTGACAAATCCTATCTTTAGCCAAGAGAATGATCACGATTTAATTCTCGGTTTAGGGTCTGGTGGTGGCGTTACTTTTTGGCAATTACATCAATTAGGTGCTGTTCCTTATTACGAAAACGGTGGCCAAAGTGTGCCGATTCAATTGGAAACCTTTTACAGATATAATTGGTTAAGAGTCGGGATGGGTGTTTCTTTTGAACAATTGTTTATTGACTCATTAAAATCTTGGCAACCATATCAAACAGGCTTTAGATTTAAGGATAAGAAAGTAGGATTTTCAAAGATTTATCTGCAGTTGGAAGCTTATCCGATTTATAATTCACATTTTACTCTCGGTCTTATGGGAAATGTTGGTGTTTATCGTTTGGATAATCAGTTTAAACAAGATGAGGTAATAAAATCAATTTTATTTTCTGG
>CAYIXI010000028.1:0-24887 GCA_964367235.1 uncultured Chitinophagaceae bacterium
CCTAACTGATCGATTCCCAAACAACTAATTCAGTGCAGTATAAGTAATAGTTAGGGCGCCTTAACATTGATGAATTATTCATTTAGATCACAAAGTTTTGTCAAAAAAAAGATTTTATTATCAAATGCCCTCAATTGGCTTTCAGAGATAGGAGTCGACTATTTTAATTCGAGAATTCATAAATATCAAAATGATCTTTCAATATTAATTGATCGAATTGATATTCAAGATCCACAATCATTAGTTGACCCCCAATTTTTTGCTACTATGGTTAATTCCATTTACGAATCAGGAGAATTAATCAGAATACATAATAGTCTCAAAGACCTTATCGTTACGCCAGATTTAAAAAATAAAATTAAAGTGTTTATTAAGGGTCCCGAATATGCAAATGATGAAAAACCAATGACGGGTTCACAGCAACCGAGAGATATTGCTTTTGAACTTATAATTGCATCAATGTTTCTTAGGGCAGGTTATAAAATTGATTTTCATACAACAGCTGATTTAAGAGCGCAAAATGATAAATCTACCTTTTTTGTTGAGTGTAAACGACCCCGATCTATTCATTCGGTGCGCGCAAATGTAAGATCTGCTGCTTCGCAATTAAGAAAGAGATATATATCGTATTCCAATAATGACAATACTGTTTATGGTATTATAGCATTATCTATTGACATGATTGTAAATCCAAAAAACTATATGCTGATTGCAAACGACGAACAGGCAATTGATAATCGCATGATCGCAGAAGCGCAAGAATTTATTCAAAATAACGATATGCATTGGAAAAGTATTCCGGACATAAATACACTAGGAATTCTTTTGTCTTTACAAACTGTTGCAGTACCCGAAAATCATAATATGATAACGGAATGTAGTTTCATCGCAGGGAACAACATAGTTCACTCTCAAAGTAGTCAAGGATCAATATTTCGTAATTTGATAGAAACTCTACGAAACGGTGTTATTGAAAATTAAAAGGCAACCTAACCAGTCGCTCAAGCTGATTTGCAATAGCACTCGCGCATAATTTGCGAGTGTTGAGATTTCTAATAGAACACATAAAAGTAACAATGGTTAAATGAAAAATTTAATTCTGTTGATTGTCGCAATATTTATAATTGCAATGTTGCCATCTTGTGATCCGACTTTTGAAGAAATCAATACAATCAAACCGAATGCAGAAATAATTGGTTTTAATCCCGATAAATGTGTCTGTTGTTGGGGTTGGATAATACGAATGGGTACCGATACTATTAAAACAGATAGTCTACCAAAGGTCGACCAAATCGGATTTAACTTTATTACTCCAATGCCGGTGTATATCGAATTAGGAAGAAAGAAAATTGATTGTTCTTCGATGCAATGGACAAATCCTGTTAACAATAAAGACTATTATGCAATCAAACGATTAGAACTGATAGAATGAAGGACATCAAAAATTTAAGAAAGGAAACTTATGAACTCAAACAATAGAATTTCATACTTTTGTTCTTACGCTTCAATATTATTTACAGTTATTATGTTTGTTGGTTGTAAAGAATATTCTACTTCATCGACACAATCAACCATAATTAATAATACACCGGTAGTTGTTACTGTTACAAACGCTTTTACATATGCAATTGATGCCAATGCTTACACAACGAATAAGATTTATGACCTTTCATTTTCCACAGATTCACTTGCTTGCACTCTAACTGTTGGTGGCTATTTATCAGGTAATGCATCGATTAATATTGGTAGCACAACAAATACGGTAGTTTATTCTGATTCTATTTTCAGCAATAAAACAATTGTCATCTTACAATCAGGCAAAGGTATTCCAAAACAATGTACATTGATATGTAATAATTTTACAGGTAAAATTAGTTTTGTATTAAGTCGTATTCAATCGGGAAAATAAATTCGTTGTAAATTAAATTTATCCGCTTGATGATTTACAAAATGATTTTTGATAAATAAAAAATTTGCATATTATGTAAAAATATTTCAATTATATTGGACATATATATATATTCCCAAACAAATTATTTAGTGTAGTATAATTAATAGTTAGACGCAATTATTCTAATTTTAAAAAGGAAAGAAGAATGAATTCAGAGAAGCGAATCAAGGAAGGTATCATCAAGAAATACGATGATGAAGCAATAGAATTTGACACATCTGCGTGGCTTGCACTCAATAATGATGTCCGCGTACCAGAACCAGGAACTGCACACTATTTCGTTGCCCGAAAAGTAGCCATGGCATTGAAACTATGCGGTGATAAATTGTCGGCGAATGCTGAAGTTCTTGAAGTCGGATGCAGTTTCGGTCAAATGACAGCTCTCCTTGCAAATACATTTTCTCATCTATCTGCTATGGATATTTCTCCTCGAAGTGTTCAACTTGCAGAAAAAAGGCTCCAGTCTTATGGAATATCTCATGTACGATTCTCAGTCGACGATGCTGAATTGCTGAACGCATATCCCGATAATTCATTCGATTTCATCTTTTCATTCTCGACTCTACGCTTCTGTCCTGAACCAGAAAAAGCGATGCTTGCTATTAAGACCAAACTCCGTCCTGGTGGAACAGCAATCATCGATTTCCCAAATAAGAATTCTCCTTGGCATTCTCTATTAAAGCCGATGATGGGAATTAAGCCGCATATTCACGATCGACTTTATACGAAGAGCGAGGCGGTCGACCTTTTTGAGAAGGCAGGATTCAAGGTTGAACGCGTATTATGTTTTCTTTTTACCAGCAGAAGACTTCCAGCATTTTTGCTACCTTTATTCGTCATCGTTGATTTCGTGCTAGAAAGATTACCCTTTTTCCCTAATTTTGCTGGTATAATAATGATCAAGGGAGTGAAGATGTGACAGACGCTAAAGTGATTTGGCCACCCTACCCTTATGAAGCAGGATTTTGTATTACCGATGATCCTGATGCGTCAACTGTTGCACAAACCCGCGCTGTATACGATTTTCTAATATCAAAATCCTTCGTTACCACTAAAGCAGTTTGGGTATTTGAGCCTGAGTCACGGTGTGGAGTTCCACCAATTCCGGACTCTGCACTTCGTGGAATTACGCTTGCCGATCAGAGTTTTGCATCGTATTGCAGTGAACTCAGCAAATCCGGTTTTGAGCTCTGCCTTCATGGTGCATCTGCAGGGAATAATAAACGCGAACAAACACTGAATGCATTCCAAATGTTTTCAGAAAAACTCGGAAAATCTGACACCTTCATTTGCCATTCAAAGAATGCCGACAACATCTATTGGGAAGATAAAACAACCTCGCTTTTTCCTTTTAATTTACTATTGAATATTTATTCGAAACAAACTTGCTCGGGCGAGATTTCAGGGAGTCCTTATTATTGGGGAGATGTCTGCAATTCGAATATCAACCAAATTCGTCTCTATAGGACGCGATGCAGTAATACACTAAAACGCAATCCATCAATGCCTTATTTTAATCCGCAAAAGCCACTTGTAAACGGTTGGTTTTCAGCCACAAAACGACCTTTGGCATATTGTGCCGACAATATTCAGATAGAGCAACTGAAGAAGGAAAATGGTCTCACAGTTCTGTATCAATATCTGCATCGGTATGCGAATCCAGAAACGAATGCATTGGATCAGCATTTTGTTCGTTCTATCAATCGTATATCTGGTGACTCAAAGATTCTTATACAAACTGTTTCATCAATAATGAAACGACTCAGGCAAATTCAGGGAGTATTTGTTGTATTTCATGACAAATCCTTTTGGTTGATTAATGTGAATGACGAGGCAGTTGATAATCTTCAGATTAAAACCGAACGCCCACTTGCTATCGACATGCAGGATGATAACTTGTTGAGTACCGGATGTTTGCTTGTCGTAAAGTATCTTCCAGGTAATTCTATCAAACATATCCAGGTTTCAAATCCTATTACATTTTCTCAAAAAAATTCATTTCCGATGAACCAAAGCAGGCAAATAAAGTCAAGTATTCCTTTTGGTGAACTCTTAATCAATCTCTCGGAAGTCGGTTTACGGACACCAGACAATAGAATCGTTTTGCCAGGTTCATTCTTTTTAAAGACGCAACGAAGTGGTACAGGTTTTCCGCTTCTCTCAATAATGCCACCGTGGGAGGAGTTTGGACTTCTCTCCGACCAAATCGGATTGATTGCACGCGAGGTGATTTTCAAGGGAAGAAGTTTGAACATTCAGAAATATTTAGATGCTACTCGTGAAATTCCTATGGAGAGCCATGACAATTGGTGATTCAGCGTCATGCGAACAATCATCTGGTATAATTGAATCTAACCAATCGTTCAATCTATTTTTTAAAATAATTTTTGATAAATAAAAAACTTGCTTTTTTTGTAAATAAATTATAAATTAGTCGTAGAGATGAGTCTGCATTTTATCAGGCAAAATCAAATTTGTAAAAACTTAAAGGATTTATAAAAAATGATTTCTAAAGTTTTACGATTTATTATTTTATTTTCAATTCCAATTTATTTTGCCCTTTCTGGTACAAGCGGTAAACTCTCAATTACAATTAAAGATTCAAAAACAAACGAAGCGCTTGTTGGCGCAAATGTAACTATCGTCGAAACAAATTTAGGCAATGTCAGTAATTTTGAAGGACTTGCCATAATTTTAAATGTCTCCCCAAGCACTTACAAAATTCGAGTTTCAATGTTGGGTTACGCATCAATTATTGTTGAAAATGTTCGGGTGAATATTGATCAAACAACAAATCTTGAAGTTTCGTTAACAGAAGAAAACATTTCTTATCAAGAAGTTGTAATTGTAGCAGAGAGGCCAGTAGTTCAAAAAGATGTTTCCGCAAGTACAACTAATTTAAATATTAGTGAGATTGAAAACATTCCCGCAATAAATAGTGTTGCTGGTGTGATGGGTTTACAAGCAGGAATCCAAGCAACAAGTAACGGAGAATTATTAATTCGTGGTGGCGGAGCAGATCAAACAGCGGTGATGTTAAATGGCGCAACACTTCGCGACGAGAGAACGAATAAATCTTTTCTTGGAATAAATTTAACTTCGATTGAAGATGTGCAAGTTCAAACTGGCGGATTTAATGCCGAGTACGGAAATATTCGTTCAGGAATTGTGAACATCACAACAAAAGAGGGAAGCAGATCAAAATATACTTTTAATATAATTTCTCGAATCAGTCCGGCAACACAAAAACATTTTGGTGCTGGCGCAAATGATAAAAATTCATTTTGGATGAGACCTTATGTTGATGAAACAGTTGCGTGGAGCGGAACACGAAATGGCGCATGGAATGAAATTTTACAAAAACAATATCCATATTTTGAAGGGTGGCTTTCGGTTGCAAATAAAACTTTACAAAATGATAATCCGAATGACGATTTAACTCCCGAAGCGGCGCAAAAATTATTTTTATATCAACACAGAAAAGATTTAGATATTCACGAACCTGATTTTGATGTTGATGGAAGTTTTGGCGGACCAGTTCCTTTTTTAAATGATTTTGGAAATTTAAGATTTTTTGCATCGTACAGAAAATCGGAGTCGATGTATCTTGTTCCGCTCTCACTCCCAAGTTATCAAGATGAAAATTTTCAACTCAAATTAACTTCGGACATAACTCCGACAATGAAATTAAGCGTCGAACGATTGATTGGTAGTAGCAACGGAACGAATGATAATAATAGTGGATTGGCGGGCATTCTCACATCTGCCGGAAGTATTGCATCACTTTTAAATCGTGTAAGTTATATTGATGCAAGAATTTTTGCCAACGATTATTGGGCTCCTTCGGAAATCAACCGAAGTATGTACAGCGCAAAATTCACTCATCTGTTAAATCAGGAAACTTTTTACGAAGCAAGCGTTACAAGTTTTTCGACAAACTATTCTACAAATCCTGGTGAAATGCGCGACACATCAAAAAATTATAAAATCGGAAATAATTATTGGGTTGATGAATCGCCTTTTGGATTTTGGCAATTACCAACAACTGGAATTGATGGATTGAGAATGAGCGTTGGATTTTCAAATTCGCGAGACTCAAGTGAGGTTACCGCACTGACAGCAAAATTTGATATTACAAATCAGACAAATAAATTTAATCAATTAAAAGCTGGAGTTGAATTTAGTTACACAGATAACAAAGTAAATTATGCTTCGGTCGATTTTTATTTACCAAGTGGAAGGTCTCAATCCACATGGCATACTTTTCCGAAACGAGCGGCAATTTATTTTCAAGATAAATTAGAATTTGAAGGAATGATTGCCAACATCGGTTTGCGATGGGATTATTCTCACGCCGGTGGTCAATGGTATTCTTACGATCCGTTTAATAAAGCATTCTCTTCCGACAAATCTCTCGGAATGGATACACTACTTGAGAAACAAGAAACAGAAAAAATAAATACTTTTAGTCCGCGTTTGGGAATTTCATTTCCAATTTCAGTTGATTCAAAAATTTATTTCAATTATGGTCATTTCCGATCGCTTCCAACTCCGGAAAATCTTTATTTAGTTCGTCGCTATTCAGATAACAATCAAGTTACATTTATGGCTGACCCAAATAAACCATTCCCAACAACAATCGCTTACGAACTCGGCTACGAACATAATTTATTTGAAGAATATCTTTTGCACTTGGCGGGATATTATAAAGATGTAATTAACCAACCAACAACAATTCAATATATCAGCCGAGATTCGAAAGTGAATTATGCAAAAAGCGTTTCAAATTTTTACGCTGATATTCGCGGAGCTGAAATTTCACTTACAAAAAATCGTGGCGAATGGGTTCGTGGATTTGTAAATTATACTTACCAAGTTTCCTCAAGTGGAAGATTTGGTTTTGCACGATTATACGAAAGTCAATCCGATCAAAGAAATTACGAACGAACAAATTTGGTGAATGACATTTATCAATCCAAACCAGTTCCGCAACCTTACGGCAGAGCAAATTTAGATTTCTTTACGCCAAACGAATTTGGTCCGAAATATTTTGAAATTTATCCTTTAAGCGATTGGCGATTGAGTTTATTGGGGAATTACTCTGCGGGCTCATATTTTACTTGGGCTGGCGGTGGTTCAATTGTATTGCCCGGAATTCAAAACAATGTTCAGTGGAATGATTATTACAATTTAGATTTAAGATTATCAAAAGTTGTAAATTTAAATTTTATTCGATTTGAATTATTTATGGATATTTCAAACGCACTAAATCGCAAATATTTTTCAAGTGGTGGATATGGATTTAAAGATGGAAATGATTTTGACGATTATATGCGTTCGTTACATTTACCAAATGATATTGGAGAAAAACTTCAATATGGAAATATTCCCGGAGAAGATAGACCGGGAGATTTTCGCACTTCGGATATTGAAATGGTTCCGATAGTTTCAATTAACGGAACTGCTTCGATTTCGGTTCCTGTCTCATCGTATATTTATTACGACTTGTCATCAAAAAAATATTTACAATATAAAAATAATGCTTGGGTTGATGCAGACCAAACTTTTGTAGATAAAGTTTTAAATGATAAAGCATACATCGACATGCCAAACCTCGGATACTTTACATTTTTAAATCCACGAGATATATTTTTCGGAATTAAACTTTCATTTGAATTTTAAAAATTAATATGCAAAAAAGAATTTTATTTTTTCTACTCACTTTTAATTTAGCATTTTCTCAATCGACAAAATGGATGAGTGTCGGCTCGCTTCATAGTTGGTTTAGCTCGATGGGTTCCGAGGTTGAAGAGGGACGAGTAAAAGTTCAGCAAGATGGATTGCGATGGCCAGCAATTTATAAATGGCAGGATATGGAAGCGGCGAAAGGAATGTGGATTGGTTATGTCGATCATGATTACGGAAATGATACTAAAGCACCTTATGTCGTTCACATCGGACCAAGAGTAAATGGGTTGAGAGAACTTTTTCCAACTAAATTTGAAACAGTAAGTAAGTTCGATCCGCCACAAGTTTTTGTTGATGGAAATTTATCTTTGTTGCAAGATCCCGATAACAATCGAGTTGATGCTACGATAAAAGCAGATAGAATGATTATCAACGAAATAAATTCTTCGGCAGGAATATCGATAACGAGAAAAATTTTACAGTTCTCTCAACAATATCATGACAATTATTTTATTTACGATTACACTTTTACAAATAGTGGCAACACCGACTCGGATGCTGAAATTGAAAAAACTCAAACTTTAAAAGGAGTCTATTTTTATTTTCAAGTTCGATCAGCAATTAGTGCCGATACTCGTTTTGTAATTGGTCAAAATCCAACTGGTTGGGGAATTAATACAATGAACGATGCGCGAGGCGATGGCGCAACGCCCGCATCAACATTTTTTCCCGGCAATAAAGATAATGACATTCGTGCGGTTTATGCTTGGCACGGAAAATATCCACCATTTACTTTGTACGATAATATTGGCGGACCAATTTGGACACCATATTACGATAAAACCGATACTGTTGGCAGACTTGGCGCGGCGCAATTTGTTGGCACTGCAACAATTCATGCCGATAAATCTGCAATTGATAAAAGTGATGATATCGCACAGCCATCAACAATGGGATTTGAAGGAAGCGATGAAGCGTTTCAATCGAACAACGATCATTTAAATTATATAAAAAATAATTCTGAATATTTAGTGATGTCAAGTGGTCGTCGTTCTCCTCGCCATGCGGATAAAATTGGCGCCAGCGGAGATCCATCGGGTGGATATAGTTCAACAACTACTTCTGGCGGTCAATCTTATACTTGGGGTTACGGACCGTACACACTTGCTCCAAGTGAGAAAATAAATATAATTATGGTTGAAGCCGCCGCAGGTTTAAGTAGAGAAGCATGTGTTGAAATTGGAAGAGCATACAAACAATCAAATGGAAATAACTCAGCATTAATAAATTATAATGGAAATAATAAAACAAAAAATGATTGGGTTTATACTGGACGCGATTCTTTGTTCCAAACTTTTCGTAGAGCAATTGCAAATGGTAAATCAAATTATTCTGCACCAACTCCACCAACACAACCAAAATTTGTAAATGTAAAATCTGGCGCAAATAAAATTCAAATCTCGTGGGATGTTTACAATCCATCGGATCCGTTAGTTGCAGGATTTCAAATTTATAGAGCAGTTGGAAGATACGATAGCGCTTATCATTTAATTTATTCTTCATCAAATAAAAATGATCGTTCGTTTGATGATACAACCGCCGCAGTTGATGTAGCACATTATTATTATTTAGTTTCAGTTGGAAATGCAAATGATAATAATTCAAATATAAATCCGACTGGTGTTTTAACCAGCAGCAGATATTACACACAAACATTTGATCCAGCATATAAAAGAGTTGGTGCACCACTTGAATTAAAAGAAAGTGATATTAGAATTGTTCCAAATCCGTACAATATTTCTGCCGCAGCAAATATTTTGAGATATGCGGGAGAGGATGATAAAATTACCTTTAAAAATATTCCGGGCATTTGCACAATTAGAATTTATTCCGAGCTTGCGGAATTGATAAATACAATCGAACACACAGATGGAACTGGCACACAAGATTGGATGCAAGTAACTTCATCAAAACAAATAATTGTAAGTGGAGTTTATATTGCAGTCATAACTACTCCAAAGGGAGAAAAAGCAATTAAAAAATTTATTGTAATAAGATAAAATGAAATCAATTTTTAAAATATTTTTAATTTTAAGTTTAGTTATTCAAAATAATTTTGCTCAACAAAAACTTGGACAAACTGGATTTAAGTTTTTAAATTACGGAATGGATGCTCGAGCAACCTCAATGGGGCAAGCATTTACGGCGCTTGAGGCAAACTCTCAATCTATTTTTTATAACTCTTCATCAATGGCGCGCCAAAAAGAATTTCTTAATATTTCAATTGGCTCAACAAAATGGATTGCAGATATTACCGATAATTATTTAAGCGCATCAATTAATCCTTACGACGGAGAGTTTGGTGTGTTTGGATTATATTTTCAATCGGTTGATTATGGTTTGATTGAAGGAACGATTTTTGCAAATAATGAAGTTGGATATTTAGATGAAAAAGATATGCCCGGTTTAAATATAAAACCAACTGCGTTATCAATGGGAGTTGGATACGCAAAAGCATTAAGTGATAAATTTTCTGTTGGCGGAAATTTGAAATATGTTGCGCAAGATTTAGGTGAAAGCGTAGTTGACAAAAGTAGCGATGGAGTTTATACAAAAAAAAGTGAACGATTAAATCTTTTTGCTTTTGATTTTGGTTTACTTTATAAAACTGGATATAAAAGTTTAAATTTTGGAATGACAATCAGAAATTTTGCGCAGGAAGTTAAATTTGAAAAAGAAAGATTTCAACTCCCACTAATTTTTAAAATTGGTGCATCAGTAAATGCGATTGATTTTTTTGATGAGATTGATAAATCACAACATTCGTTGTTGGTATCAGTTGATGCTACACATCCGAGAGATTATCCAGAACAATTAAATCTCGGAATGGAATATCAGTTTATGGAATTTTTTGCATTGCGAAGTGGTTATATGTTTAACAACGATGTTTATGGATTTACATCGGGAGTTGGAGTTCGTCAATCGCTTGCAGGAACAAATTTTGGAATTGATTATGCCTTCACACCATTTGATGTTTTTGATAGTGTTCACAGATTTTCTTTACAATTTTCTTTTTAGTATTTAAAAAATGAAACAAAAAAATATTCTTTATTCAATTTTAATTTTAACCGTAGTAATATTTTTTGGTTGTGAAAACGAACTCACTCCCCCGATTAAATATGAATCGCCAAGAAATGCTTCCCCAATAATTACTTCGATTTCCCCAACATCAGGTTTAGCAGGAGTAACAAAAATAACAATTACGGGGCAAAATTTTTCAACAATAAAAAGTGAAAACATTGTTTACTTTAACCAACAAATTGTTAGTATTGATTCAGCAACTTCGACAAAAATAATTTTAGTCTCACCAAACATCGCAAAGGATTCCATCAAAGTTAAAATTGCAGTTTTAAAAGCGGAAGAATTTAGCAATACTGTTTTTGTAAAACTTGAAGCGGCAATTAGCGAATTTGGTAATTTTGGCACAATTGATGAACCGTGGGGAACGACAACCGATAATGATGGGAATATGTATGTTTCGTTAATAATTTCTGGCGCAGGAGTTGGAATTAAAAAAATTACTTCCGCCGGAGTTAAATCTGATTACGCAACTTCGCCGGGAGTAACGAAGTTTTCGAATTTGCGAATGGGACCAGATGGATTTCTTTATGCCGCAAGAGTTGTAAAAGCAATTTACCGAATTCCTGTTGGTGGCGGAACTTCTTCGATTTGGATTTCGTTTGGACAACTTGGAACAATTTTTGATTTTGAATTTGACGCAAATGGAAATATTTGGGCTGGCGGAAATAATGATTTTGTAAATAGTATTAAACCTGATAAAACTGTTAAACAATTTGCGCTTGTTGGAAATGTTCGATCTGTTAAAGTAAATAATAATTTTCTGTATGTTGCAGGCACTTTTAATAATGCAGAAAAAATTATGCGCGCTCAAATATTTTCGGCTGATAGTTTATCAAGTTGGGAAGAATATTTTAATTTAACAACTTCATCTGCTGGTGGAAGCGGAATAAATTTATTTGCGATTGGTTTTGCAAGCGATGGAAATATTTATTTAGGTACAGATGCTTCGACCCCAATTATTGTATTGAAAGAAAATAAAAGTATCGTTCCACTTTATCCGGGAGTTTTGAGCCCACTTTTTCATATATTCGCAAAAGGACCAATTGGATATATTTATGGAATTCAAGGAATTGGTAGTGCAGGTTCAGTTACAAATTCAAAAAAGATTTTTAAAATTGTTGTATTGCAATAGTCACTAATTTATTCACAAACCAATAGGAGGCTTTAAATGAAAAGATTTATATTTTTACTCACCATTTTTACATGGTCGAATATTTATGCTCAAGTATTCCCATGGAATTTCCGTAGCATTTTTCCGAAAGGAGGAGTTACTGCAGGCGATACTTTAATGAAAGCCAATGTTCATGGTCTTGTAGTTGACCCTGATGGAAAAATTTGGGTGCAAGATTATTATGCGTACGCGAGAGATTCAGTTTTGATTCCAAATTATTTTACATCGAAAAAAGATACATCGCATGTTGATTCAGTAAAAAAATATACAATTTCACGATGGACAGCAGTTAGAGCATTATATTGTTTTTATCCAAATGGAACCCAACCAACATGGTCACCGTTAAAATGGGTTACAATTAATGGTAAAAACGATACGCTTGGAGGAGAATCATTTGTTATTAAAGGACTTCCAGTTTGGCATTCAAGCGCAAGTGTAAAAACAGGCAGAGGTTTGGCTACAGACCATAATGGAAATATTCTTGCATCATACGGCGCTTTTATATTTAGAATTAATTACAAAACTAGTGCTGGAATGGGAAGACTTGATACAGATCCACTTTTAGCACTCAATTTGAAGAACTCAATTATTGCACCAGCAGTTGACACAAATGGAAATATTTTTGTTCATCGAGTTGTAAATGCAAATCAACCAATTAAAATTTATGATAAAGATTTTAATTTTATCGGAAATGTTGTTGATACAGTTACAAAAGCCACTGGTTTTTCTCGAGGCATTGGAGTTTCAAAAAATGGTAATGATGTTTATTATTCAAGTTATGAGCATTCGTATACTTTAAGATTCCATAGCGATAATGGAATTCTTGGACCGTATGCTTTTAAAGATACTTTGTTTAAAGGTTTAAGTATTGAAACTTTTACTTGGAATAAAAAGACAGGTCATTTATGGATAAGCTCGGGTAGTTATTTAAGTTTGCCAAATAGACATTGGACAAAAACTAATTGGTCAAATGCAACATGGTATGCATTTGATGTAACTACAATGGCAGTAAAAGATAGTTTGCGATGGTGGTTTGCAAAAAGTAATAGTGCAAACGAAAGACCAAGAGGATTTGGATTTAATCCAACAAGCGATACAGTTTACGCTGGAGTTTTTGGTGATTTCGCAGTTCCGGGAGTTAGAACTTTTAGCTTTGGTCCGATGAAAGTAAAACCAATCGAAGGAATTGTAGCAACTGATTTTAGATTAGAACAAAATTATCCAAATCCATTTAATCCAACTACACAAATTAAATTCACAGTTGCAAAAAATGGAATCACAACTTTGAAAGTTTACGATTTACTCGGAAAAGAAGTTGCGACTCTTGTGAATGAAAATTTATCGGTTGGCGCATACTCAATAAAATTTGATGGAAGCAAATTGACATCGGGAACTTATCTCTATATTCTTTCATCGAACGGAAAAAGAATGGCGAACAAAATGATGTTGATTAAATAATTTAATTTTTCAATTTATTTATCGAAGCCGTCACATTAGTGGCGGCTTTTTTATTTAAAATTGATTTCTTGAATGTCGCTCTATTTTTTTTTATTTTGACTTTATGAAAGAAAAATTGAAATATGTCTGATAAATTTTTTAATATACTTGATAGATTTTCTGGTAAAAGGATTGCAATCATTGGCGATTTAATGTTGGATGCTTATATTTGGGGAAGCGTTAATAGATTTTCCCCTGAAGCGCCAGTGCCAGTTGTTGATGTTGAAAAAGAAAATATACAACTTGGTGGCGCGGCAAATGTTGCCAGCAATATAAAATCGCTCGGTGGCGTGCCGATTATTTTTGGCGTTGTTGGCGATGACGAAAAAGGAAAAACACTTTTAAATTTATTAAAAGATAGTGGTGTTTTAACTGATGGAATTGTTGTAGAAAAATCTCGTCCAACTACAGTTAAAACTCGTGTTATTGCACATAATCAACATGTTGTGAGGATTGATAATGAAAAAAGAAATTCAATTACAAAAACTACTGAAGATGAAATTATAAAAATATTTGAATCGTTATTGCCAACCATTGATGGAGTTATACTTGAGGATTACAACAAAGGAGTTTTAACCGAAAAAATTATTGACTCAATTATATCTTTGTCAAATGAAAAAGGAAAAATTATTTCAGTTGATCCGAAATTCACAAATTTTTTTCAATACAAAAATGTTACACTATTTAAACCCAACACAAAAGAATTACAAAGTGTTTTCGGTAAGCCAATTGGAAACGAAAATGAAACAATTGAAATGATTCGAGAACTTCAAAATAAAATAAATGCAAAAAATATTTTATTGACACGCGGCGAAAATGGAATGTCACTTTTCCAAAATGGAAATCATGTTTTACATCTTCCAACAAAAGCATTGCAAGTTGCTGATGTTTCGGGAGCAGGCGATACAGTGATTGCAACTTTAACAATCGGGCTAACGACTGGCGCAAAAATTGAAGATGTTGCCATAATTGCAAATCATGCGGCAGGAATTGTTTGTCAAGAAGTTGGAGCAGTTCCGATACAATTTTCAGATTTAAAAAAATCTTTTATCACAACATAAAAATTATGGGCGAAGTCTATAAATTAGAAGAATTAAAATCACAGCGCAAAATCTGGCGCGAGAAAAAAGAAATTGTCGTTTTTACAAATGGCGTTTTTGATATTTTGCACAGAGGGCATGTGGAATATTTAAATGCCGCGAGAAATTTTGGCGTTCACTTAATTGTTGGAATTAATAGCGATGAATCGGTGAGGCAAATTAAAGGACCACTTCGCCCAATAAATTGCGAAGACGACCGAGCGTTTTTAATTTCACAACTTAAATGTGTTGATGCAGTTGCGATATTTAACGAAACGACGCCACAAAATTTGATTTCGGCTTTGCTTCCCGATGTTTTAATTAAAGGGGGCGATTGGAAATTAGAAGAAATTATTGGCAAAAAAGAAGTTGAAGCCTCCGGCGGAAAAGTTTGCACGATTGATTTTGTTCCGGAAAAATCGACAACTAGCGTGATTGAAAAAATAATAGAAAGATTTAGCAAATAAAATTTAGTGATTCGAAGAACGCAAAAAATATTGACAATTGTTGCAAGTTCAATCGTAGTAGTTTTTTTACTTGCAATTATTTACACACAAACCGATTCGTTTAAAAATTCAGTTAGAAAAATAATTTTAAATAGTGCAAATGAATCGATTAACGGAAAGATTGTGCTTGGTGAAATTAAAGGAAATTTATTGACAGGGTTTTCGGTTGATTCTGTTTGGATTGATTTTGAGGATAAAAGAATTTTTTCAGCGCAAAATATTTCAATGAAGTACGATTTGTTTTCATTTGTGTTTAAAAATATTTCTATTTCATCTTTAATAATACAAAAACCGATTCTTTTAGCCGAGCAAAATGAAGAATGGAATTTATCTCGCCTAATTAAAAAAAGTGATAAACCATCTGACTTAGATTTTTCGATTAAAGAATTACAAATTACAGATGGCGTAGTGATGATTGATATTTTTAAAGAAAATCGAAAAATAGTTTTAACAAATCTTAAGACTACCGCGCAATTAAAATCATCTGAAAATAGTAATTACTTAAAAATAATTAATTCTTCTTTTAATACTTTGGATAATGATTTCACCCTCACCAATTTAGAAACTGAATTAGATGTAAAAAATAATAATTACGATTTAAAATATTTGAAAATCGGAACGCCAAATTCAAATATCGATTTATCTGCAAGTATTGAAAATGCAAATTTATTAAACGGAGAAAATATTGACAGCGCAAAAAATATTCCAATAAAAATAAATTTAGGAAAATCTCGTTTAAGCAAAAACGACATTATGTTTTTTCTAAAAGATTTAAAATATTTACCAGAATCAATTAATTTAAGTGGAGAAGCAAATGGGACAATTGCAGATTTAGCTGTAAATAATTTTGCAATCGCTATAGATAATAGCACAATAAATTTTAACGGCAAAATTAAAAATCTAAATTCAAAAAATAATTTATCGTATTCGATTGCTTCTAAAATATCCTCAGTAAGTTTGGAGGAAATTAAAAATATTTTAATTCCCGACGCAATTAAAAATATAAAAGCCAATGCTGATTTTGCATTTGAATTTAGTGGCGATTTACAGAAAACAAATTACAATTCAAAAATAAATGGAGATTTTGGTGAGATTAAATTTAGTGGTGATTTTACAAACTCGTTTGACGATATTTCCTCCAACATTGAATTGATTAATTTGCAATTAGAAAAAATATTTTCAGATTATAATTCCTCGACCTCACTGAATGCAAAATTAAATATTAGTGGTAATTTAAATGAAGAAATTTTTAATACGATTATAAATTTAGAAAATTCAAAATATAATAAAATTGAAATTTACCCATCAAAGATTGAAGTAGAATTTAAAAATAATATTTATGCTTCAAATATGGATTTTAAATCTTCTGCTGGAACAATATTTGGTAATGTTGAATATGGAAATGCCAAAGAAATAATTCCGTTAAATATAAATTTAAATTTCAATCACTTGGATTTATCGAAAATATTCCAAGATGAAGTTTCTCAAACGAATCTCAATGGAAACATTTCAGCAAACATAAATAATCTTTCAGTTGACACAGACGATGCAAAGATTAATTTATTGATTAATAATTCTAAAATTAATTATTCTCAAATTGATACTTTGCAAATAAAAATTACTTCAAGTAAAAATGAAAATGGCGAAAGAGAAATTAAAATATCCTCACCAATTGTTGATGCAACTCTGACGGGAAAATATAATATTAAAGATTTGCAAAATAGTTTCACAATAATTCACAATGATTACAAAAACAGTTTAGATAAATTATTTATCAATTCAATAGTGAAGCCCAGCCAAAATGTATTTCCAGATTGCAATCTCAATTACGCTTTAAATATAAAAAACTTAGATTTAATCAGACAACTTTTTAATGTTAAAGGATTTAATACAATTGCCAGTTTGCGTGGTGATTTCATTTCGCGTGAAGATACCGTTTCGTCAACCGGATTGCTACAACTTCATTCGGGCAAATACACAATTGATAGTAATAATGTTTTAGTTGATAAAAGTACAATACAATATGATTTAAAAAATTACACTTTAAACAGTTTATTTAAAAATAACCATCCGCTAAGTATTTCTATTAAAGCAACTGCAGAAAATGTTTTTATCAACGAAAACATTTTAAGTCATTTGGCTTTTGAAACCGATTTAAATTCTGGCGTTGCTAGATTTTTAGTATTTAGTGAAATAGATTCACTAACTCGCACTGAGGTGCAGGGAAAAATGTTTGTCGAAAATAATTATTTAACTACTAAACTTAGTAATTTTTATTTGCGGTATAATAAATTTGAAATGCATAGCAAATATCCAATTATAATAAACGCCAATAATAATGCACTTAAAATTGACTCTGCAATGTTTTATCAAAATGATGAAGAGTTGCATATCAAAAATATATTAATTCAAAAAAATATTTTATCTGGAAATTTAAATGCGTCGAATTTGCAAATTCGTAATTTAGCGTATTTGGTTTCGGGTGAGTTTGCAAGATTTTTATCTGCAACCGAGGGAACGATAACCTCATCTGCAAATTTAAGTGGTACAATTCTTGAGCCTCGTTTAGTTATAAATGGCACAACAAGTGTAATGAAATTAAATAATGTTGCACTTGGACGATTAAATTATTCTTTTGATGGTACTCCGAAAAGTTTAACACTAAATGCACTTTTGCAATCCGATAAAAATAATGTCAAACAAGAATTGTTGAAATTTAATGGAACAATCCCACTGAGTAAAATAAAATCAAATGATTCACTTAACATCGAAATTGCTTTAAATAATTTTCCTGCAACTTTAATTGATCCATTTATAAACGAAGTTGAAAATATGACTGGCTCGGTATATGGAAATATAAATTATACAGGGGGAAAAAATAATCCGATTGCCAATGGTTATCTTGAAACTTCAAATGGAAAATTGGTTCTTGTTCAAAATGGTGTTGAATATAATTTATCTGCAAAATTAAATATTAATAATAATCTTGCAACAATTAATCATTGTACAATTAAAAATATTTCTGAAGATTATTCTAACGGACGAGCAGATTTATCTGGCTCAATTGTTATGAAAGATTATTTTCCATTTTCGTACAATGTTGACATTAAAGGTGAGTTGCAGGTTTTGACAAATCATTCAAGACATTACACTCCTTCGATTTATGGAACAATTATTGCTTCAACATTAAACGATGCAATTAATCTCCGAGGCGAAAATAATCAAGTAGATTTAAAAGGTACTATTTATATTACCAACGCGTCAATCACTTTGCCACCAACTCATGAGGAAGTTTTAATTCACGCTGATCAATCTTTTGAATTAATTATCGTTGATGACACTTCCAAAAGTGTAATTGACTCTTTAAAAATTGCAGACATCGTTGAGTTTCTTCAAGCGCGAATGAAGGAGCAGGAAATTTTGGAATTAAAAAATAATAATTCAAATATAAATTATGATATTACTTTTCAATCTCGCGGAAGCGTTGCCGCAAAATTTATTTTCAATCCAACAACGAACGAGGAGTTACTCGCATATCTCGACGGCAAACTATCTTTGCGAACAATCAATAAAAAGCTACAATTAACGGGCGATATTAGCTTAAGTAATAATTCTACTTATACTTTTTACAAAAATTTTTCTGCGCAAGGCTCACTATTTTTTAGTGGAAATATTAAAAAACCAATTTTAAAAATCAATGCAATGTATGAGGCGGATCATCTCAAGGCTGATACAACTGTTGCAAACCCAATTGAAAAAACTCGAGTGAAACTTTCGATTGAAGGAGATAGAGATGAACCAAAAATTAAAATTATGCTTTTTACACTTGATGATAATAAAAACGAAGTAGAAAGATTTGGAGATGTTGAGTCCGATGCGATTTCGTTTCTATTGACTTCAGCTGAAGGAATGCCGGGAAAATTTCGCGAAGATTTAACTTTAAATGATAAACAAAGTATTGCAGAAGAACTTGGAATTTCAATTGGTAACTCAATTGTATCAAATTTCACGAGCACAATTCTTTCTGGTATGTTAATGGATTTTATTCGCGCGTCAAATATTCCATTTGTTACAAATGCCGAGTTTCGTTATGCAAGCGATGCGTCTCATATTAAATTAAGTGGAGAAGTACTTGATGCTTATTGGAGTGTCGGCGGAAAAATGTTTAACGATATTAATAGCACAAATTTTAATGTTCAATTGCCATTGAGTTCGATTATTGGAAATAAAAATTTACGCAATTTTATTTTTGAACTTGAAAGAAAAGCAGAGCCTCTTGAAACTACATCTGAAAAGCAAGCCGTACATGGTGCAAGAATTTATTACAAGATTCACTTCTAATTAAAAAAATGAACAAACAAATTAATCTTCATAAACAAATAAAAGAATTATTTTCTACTACTAAAAAACTTGCGGTTCACTCGCAACAAGTTGCTCAACGACTTGGTATAAAAAATGAAAATGATTTTCAAATCGTCAGGAAAATTCTTCACGAACTTGTAGATAAAAATTATTTATCGCATAATAAACGAGAGGGATATAAATTATTTCCAAAATCAAGTGGACTGTTTGGAAAAATTACAATCAACCGAAATCGTGACGCAATCGTAATACTTGAAAATCAGATGGAAATTAAGGTTTCCGAAAATAATTTATTTACAGCTTTTAACGGCGACACTGTAGAAATTGCTTTTTTAGCGGGCAAGAAAAATAAAAATGGAAATGAAAATATTTACGGTGAAGTAATTAAAATTATTTCTCGTGCGCACACGGAGTTTGTTGGAACGCTTGAAAAAAGTAAAAGTTATTATTTTGTAATTCCAGATGATGCAAAAATTCCTCGTGATATTTATATCCCTTTTGATGATTTAAATGGCGCAAAATCAGGCGATAAAGTGATTGCAAAACTTATCGCGTGGGATAACCCAAATTTAAATCCCGAAGGAACAATAATTGATTTATTAGGTCGTGCTGGCGAGGTTTCGGCAGAAATAAAATCTGTAATCGCGGAGTTTCGACTTGCTACAGTATTTCCAAAAAATGTTATCGATGAGACGGAAAAAATTCCTACAACAATTTCAGATGATGAAATTTCTAATCGATTAGATTTACGAAATTTAGAAATACTTACAATCGATCCTGTTGATGCAAAAGATTTTGATGATGCTCTTTCGCTTGAAATAATTGATCCGCACACATATCGTTTAGGAGTGCACATTGCAGATGTTTCCCATTATGTAAAAGAAAATTCTGCAATCGACATTGAAGCGCAATCTCGTGGCACAAGTGTATATTTAGCAAATCATGTAGTGCCGATGTTGCCAGAAAAACTTTCTAACAATTTATGTAGTTTAAAACCAAAAGTAGATAGATTTGCTTTTAGTTGTTTAATAATGATTTCAAATTTGGGAGTTGTAAAAAGTTTTGAGTTTGCTCGAAGCGTAATTCATTCCAAAAAAAGATTTTCTTACGAAGAGGTTGAAAATATTTTAGAAAAGAAATCTGGTGCGCATCACCAAACATTAGAAAAACTTTGGGCGCTTGCCGAAAAATTAATTTCTCTTCGATTGAAAAATGGTAGTATCGATTTTGAATCGGCTGAAGCAAAATTTACTTACGACGAAACTGGACTTCCGAACTCTGTTAAAGTAAAAGAGAGATTGCGAAGTCATCAGCTTGTTGAAGAGTGCATGCTTTTAGCAAACAAACTTGTTTCAAAATATATTAGCGATATGAAAAGCGATAAAACAGTTGCACCATCAATTTATAGAGTGCACGATTTACCCGATGATAAAAAAATAACCGAGCTCGCACAATTTGTAAAAAAATTCGGATACACATTAAACATCTCTGGCGGAGTAACTTCAAAATCAATTCAAAAACTTTTAGCTCAAATTAAAGGATCGCCAGAAGAATATTTAATAAATAAAGTTGCATTGAGATCAATGGCAAAAGCAATTTATTCATCGCATAACACAGGTCATTTTGGTTTGGGCTTTAATCATTATTCACATTTTACTTCTCCAATTCGCCGTTACCCAGATTTACTTTTACACAGATTGCTCGACGAATATCAAAATGGAATGTCAACAAAGCGTCAACAATTTTTTGTAACTGAAATTCCTCGAATTGCAAAACATGCATCGGACAGAGAAAAAGTTGCAGTAAACGCCGAACGCGAATCGATAAAAGTTATGCAATCCGAATATATGAAACGCCATATTGGCGAGGAATTTCAAGGGATTATTTCGGGAGTTGTGCAGTATGGAATTTTTGTAGAAATTTTTGACATTTTAATTGAAGGAATGATTCCCGTCAGAACGATGAAGGATGATTATTATTTGTTTGATGAAAAAACTTATTCGTTGATTGGGCAACAGACAAATAAAATTTTGCGGCTTGGTGATGAAGTTACAGTTTCGGTTGAAAAAGTAAATGTTGAAAGAAAACAGGTTGATTTAAAACTGATTGAACATCGCGTTGAAATTAAAAAAAAGAATAAAAAATGAAAAAAATATTATTGATAATCTGTTTTATTTTTCTTTCTCAAAACTTGTTTTCGCAAGATGAGCAGTTTGGAAAAAACAAAGTTCAGTACAAACATTTTAAATGGTCGTACATACAATCATCGCACTTCGATATTTATTTTTATGAGGGAGGCGAATACATTGCGCAGTTTACTGCATCGGCGGCTGAATCTGCTTATTTAAAAATTAAAGAATCATTCAAATATTCTATCAACCACAGAATTCCGATTATGGTTTATAATTCGCATAACGATTTTCAGCAAACAAATGTTATTTCGGAATATATGGAAGAGGGGGTTGGTGGCGTTACAGAATTATTTAAAAATAGAGTTGTTGTTCCATTTGAAGGAAACTATAAACAATTTCGTCATGTGATTCATCACGAACTTGTTCACGCAGTTATAAACGAAATGTTTTATGGTGGCTCAATTCAAAATTTAATTAACAGCGGTTCAAAATTACAATTGCCCGGTTGGTTTAACGAAGGACTTGCAGAATTTGAAGCTTTAAGATGGGATGCAAACTCCGATATGTTTATGCGCGACGCAACAATCAACACTTACATTCCTCCGATTGATTATCTCGGTGGATATTTTGCTTATCGCGGTGGACAATCTGTTTGGCATTACATCACGCAAAAATATGGAGACCAAAAAATTTCTGAAATTCTTCATCGCATAAAAGGATTGGGAGGAGTTGATCAAGGATTTAAAAGTACGCTTGGTTTATCTATTAAAGAGCTTGACGAACGATGGCAAAAAGAACAAAAAATATATTATTGGCCCGATATTGCAAAACGCGAAGAGCCAAAAGATTTTGCAACGCAACTTACAAAACACACCAAACTCGGAAATTTTTACAACACAAGTCCATCAATTTCTCCGCAGGGAAATAAAATTGCTTTCATCTCGGACATGGAAGGATATTTGGATGTCTACTTAATGGATTTGCTTACCGAAAAAATTAAAAAAATTGTTGATGCCCAGCGCACAAGTAATTTTGAGGAACTCCATCTTTTGACTCCCGGAATTTGTTGGTCGCCAGATGGGAAAAAAATTGCTTTCTCGGTTAAAAGTGGTTCGCGCGATGCCATTTTTATCGTTGATATTGAAAGCGAAAAACAGGATAAGTTGGATTTTAAGTTGGATGCGATTTTTTCTGTTGATTGGTCGAGAGATGGAAAATTTTTGACTTTCATCGGAAATAATTCAAAGCAATCAGATGTCTATAAATATAATTTGGAAACGAAGGAACTTGAAAATATCACAAACGATGTTTTTACCGACTCAGATCCTGTTTGGTCTTTAAATGGAGAAAAAATTTATTTTGTATCTGATAGAAAAAATAATTTATCCAGAGATTTGTATCCGAAAAAAATGTGGGAGTACGATTATTCGAACCTCGATATTTATTCAATTGATGTGAAGACAAAAGAAATTTCTCGTTTGATAAATTTTATTGAAAGTGATGAAACTTCTCCGCAAATATCTTCCGATGGAAAATCTTTATTCTTCATCTCCGATAAAAATGGAATAAATAATATTTACAAATTTGATTTAGAAAAAAATATTTCCGAGCCGATTACAAATTCGTTGACTGGTATCTATCAACTCTCAATTTCCAGCGACGGAGAAAAAATGACATTCTCTTCTTTGCACGAAGCGGGATTTGATATTTTTCTTTTAAAAAATCCACTATTAAAAAATATTGAAAAGAAAGAACTTGAATTGACCGAATATCTTGTAAGACATTTAGAGGAATTGAAAACTCTAAACGATACTACAAAAAATATTGCAACATCGAAACAAGAAAAAAATAAATCGCCACTTGGCGAGGATTTTGTTTTGGATCTCGAACCGTACACAATAAAAGATGACACTTTGCAAATATCATCGCTATTGCCAAAAACTTCTCAAACAAAAATTACCGATATCAGCAACAATGTTGATGAGTTTGGAAATTTTATTGCTAACGAATATAAAGTTAGTTTCTCGCCAGATATAATTTATGGCAACGCCGCGTTTAATACTTTTTATGGCGCACAGGGAACAACCGTAATGGCTTTCAGCGATTTGCTCGGCGATCATCAAATATATTTTTTAACAAGTATGTTGCTTGATTTAAAAAATAGCGATTACACTTTGGCTTACTTTTATCTTCCCGAATTAATTGATTACGGCGTTCAAGCTTTTCACACAGCGCGGTTTTTATATTTGTACGATGCGTATGGCTATCAAACTTTATATCGTTTTAGAAGTTTCGGAATCACAGGCTCAGCATCGTTGCCATTTGATAAATTTAATCGTTTAGATTTTGGCGGAACTTGGATGAACTTAATTCGTGAAAATCAAAGTTATGTTGACGACCTCGACCAAGTTCGCTCAACAATTATTCCATCAATTAGTTTTGTGCACGACAATGTTTTGTGGGGATACACCTCGCCAAATAATGGAACGAGATGGAATTTTACAATTTCGGGAAGCCCAAAAACATCAAAGAATTCGCTACAATTTACAACTTTTAGTGGCGATGTTAGAAAATATTGGAGAATTTTTAATGACAATTCTTTTGTCGTTCGCGGCTCCGGCGGAATTAGTCTTGGCCAAAATGCGCAACATTATTTTATAGGCGGAACCGATGGTTGGATAAATCGCGAATTTGAAAATGGCGGAATCCCAATTGAAAATGTTGAAGACTACGCATTTTTATCTCCGGCGATGCCACTGCGTGGATGGAATTTTAATACACTCAACGGAACAAAATTTGCTTTGATGAATCTGGAATATCGTTTTCCACTAATTAGATTATTAGTAACCGGCGGAATCCCGATGGCGTTTCAAAACATTACTGGCGTAGCATTTGTTGATATGGGTTCGGCGTGGACAGATGAAAAAAACTTTAAAGGATTTGTTCTTGATGAAAATTTGTTAAGAGTTCGAAAAGATTTTTTAGGAAGCGTTGGCACTGGTGTTAGATTATTTCTTTTTGGTATGCCACTAAAAATTGATGTCGCTTGGAGTTATTTGGGAGAAGATTTTTCTACTCCGAGATATTTATTTTCTCTTGGCGGAGATTTTTAAAAATAAGCTCTGAAAATAATTCTAAAATTCCTTCCAGCTTCGGGCATTATAGATTTTATTCTTGATAAATGATTTCTATAAATTGTATTAAATATATTATCAACATTTAAAGAGAAACTATAAATGTTAGTTTCTTTTACAAAAAGGTATTGAGCATGAATATTCATAATCCAGTAAGAATCGGTTGGCATCTCAAACTCATCAACATTATTTTGTTTTGAAGCAAACTCGTTTTGAGTTCCAAAAG
>CAYIXI010000029.1:0-23766 GCA_964367235.1 uncultured Chitinophagaceae bacterium
AAACGTTATACCTCATTTAAAAAAAGCAACAGACAATGACAGAATCTAAAACAAAAAATTCCGACTCCAAAGGAGTCGAACATCATAAAATATATTTTCATCATCAAAAAAAGAAATGTTATTTTCGCTTGCCTTTCCAATCTTTAATAATTAGTTTCTCTTCATTAGTTCAAGTTAAATCGCTTTAATCAATTAACATTAAAGGAGTAAAAAAATATGGCAGATTTATTTGTTACAAAATCTCTATCGAAACTTATGGCAGATGCCGAAGGTGGTACGGAGGGTGGTCTTAAAAAAACTTTAACTGCTTTTAATCTAACAACTCTTGGTATTGGTGCAATCATCGGAACAGGAATTTTTGTTTTAACCGGAACTGCGGCGGCTAATCATGCGGGACCTGCGCTTGTTTTATCATTTATACTTTCTGGCGTTGGATGTTTATTTGCCGGATTAGCTTACGCTGAGTTTGCATCGATGATACCAATTGCTGGAAGCGCGTACACTTATTCCTATGCAACGCTTGGAGAATTTGTTGCGTGGATTATTGGTTGGGATTTAATTTTAGAATATTTATTTGGCGCATCAACTGTTGCTGTCGGATGGTCTGGTTATATGGTAAGTTTTTTAAAAGGTTACGGTGTAATTGTTCCGGATGTAATTAGCAACGCACCACTTGCTCATGATGCTGTAAATGGTTGGTTTTTAACTGGCGCAATAATAAATTTTCCAGCAGTGTTTATTGTTTTGGTGATGACCGCACTTTTAGTTGTCGGAATAAAAGAATCTGCAAATATAAATAATATAATTGTATTGGTAAAAATTGTAGTCGTACTTTTATTTATCGCATTTGGCGTTTCTTATGTTGATACTTCAAACTGGACACCGTTTATTCCACCAAACACTGGTGAGTTTGGAAAATTTGGTTGGAGTGGAATTGCTGCTGGTGCTGGTGTAATATTTTTTGCTTACATCGGTTTTGATGCAGTTTCAACTGCCGCGCAAGAAGCAAAAAATCCAAAACGCGATATGCCAATCGGAATTTTAGTTTCACTTTTTGTCTGCACAATTTTATACATTTTAGTTTCGCTCGTTTTAACCGGAATTGTAAATTATAAAGATTTAAATGTTGCCGCACCAATCGCAATCGCAATTGATAAAACTGGTCAATCTTTGGCATGGCTTTCACCACTAATTAAAGTTGGCGCAATTGCCGGATTGAGTTCTGTAATTCTTGTTATGTTGATGGGTCAACCGAGAATTTTTTATTCAATGGCAAACGATGGATTGCTTCCGAAAAAATTTGCATCTGTTCATCCAAAATTTAAAACGCCACATGTTACAACAATTTTAACTGGAAGCATTGCGGCAATTGTTGCGGGATTATTTCCAATCGGAATTTTAGGTGAACTTGTTTCAATCGGAACTTTGCTTGCATTTGTAATTGTTTGCGCTGGAATTATTGTGTTAAGAAAAACCAATCCAGACATTGCAAGACCATTTAAATCACCATTCGTTCCACTCTTTCCTATTTTAGGAATTTTAATTTGCGGATTACAAATGTACGCATTGCCAACTGACACTTGGCTTCGATTAATTATTTGGATGGTAATTGGTGTTGTGATTTATTTTACTTACAGCATCAAACATAGTAAAGTTCGAAATCAAAATAATTAATAAAAATGGAAAACGAACGAGAATTTAAACGAGGATTAAATTTATTTGATTCAACTATGTTAGTAGTTGGGTCGATGGTTGGTTCTGGAATTTTTATCGTCAGCGCCGATATTGCAAGAAATGTCGGCTCTACCGGTTTGTTGATGGTCGTTTGGCTAATCACTGGCGTAATGACTTTGATTGCCGCATTGAGTTACGGCGAACTTGCAAGTATGATGCCGAAGGCTGGCGGGCAATATGTTTATTTGCGCGAAGCTTTTAATCCTCTCGTTGGATTTTTGTATGGCTGGACATTTTTTATGGTAATCCAAACTGGAACGATAGCCGCAGTTGGAGTTGCGTTTGCAAAATTCAGTGCGATTTTATTTCCTTGGTTTAGCGAAAAAAATATTTTATTTGTTTTTTTAGGATTAAATATTAGCGCGGCGCAAATTTTAGCAATCACCTCGATTATACTTTTAACCGGAGTAAATTTGGTTGGGTTACATCAAGCAAAAATGGTTCAAAACATTTTTACATTTACAAAAACTTTAGCGCTGTTGGGAATTATTTTACTTGGAATTTTTTTTACAAGTAATGCCGAAGCTGTCTCTGCAAATTTTTCGAACATTTGGAATTCTACTTGGACTCATTTTGAAAATGGAAAAATAATTTCTGTTGAAAATTTATCGGGTGTTATGATTTTGGCGGCAATCGGAACAGCAATGGTTGGCTCTTTATTTTCAAGCGATGCGTGGAATAATATCACATTCACCGCAGGTGAAGTAATAAATCCTAAAAGAAATATTCCATTAAGTCTTTTCATCGGAACAATGTTGGTTTCAGTTTTATATCTGCTTGCAAATCTCTCGTATGTTTTACTTTTACCATTAGTTGGTTCGCCAGATGGCACCGATGCGGTTAGTCGCGGAATTCAATTTGCAACTTCTGATAGAGTTGGAACTGCGGCGGCATCGCTAATTTTTGGAGAAACTGCCGCAGTAATTATGGGGGTGCTAATTATGGTTTCAACTTTTGGATGCAACAACGGTTTGATACTTGCTGGCGCACGAGTTTATTATGCGATGGCAAAAGATGGATTGTTTTTTAAAAAAGCTGGCGAGTTAAATAAACATTCCGTTCCCGCGTGGGCGCTTGTTGTGCAAGGTGTTTGGGCATCGCTACTTTGTTTGAGTGGAAAATATGGCGACTTGCTTGATTATGTTATGATGGCGGCGCTTATATTTTATATTTTAACAATCGGTGGAATTTTTATTCTCAGAAAAAAACAACCCAACGCTGAGCGACCTTATAAAACTTTTGGCTATCCATTTCTTCCTGCGATTTATATAATTCTTACAACTGCAATTTGTGTTGATTTATTAATTTTCAAACCAACTTATACTTTACCCGGAATTTATATTGTTCTTTCTGGCATTCCAGTTTATTTTATTTGGAAAAGATTTACAAAAGTTTAAAGAAAATTTTTATGTATAAAAAAAGTCCGATAAGTCGGACTTTTTTTTTAAACTTTTCGATTTGCTTTTATCCAATCATAAATTGCATACGGAAGATAAAATAAAGTCATGAATAAAAAACTTGTAATAAAAAGAAGTGGTAAATAAAATGAATCGCTCATAAAAGAAGTAATGTTGAAACCGGGTGGCTTTGCGCATAAGTACATATAGTTTGTATCAAAAAAATAATTAAACAATCCGATGAACGCTACTAAAATTACCGTTATACCATAAGATGAAAAAAGAGATGACCATGTTGGACGAAATTTTTCTGTCGCCATTAAAAATAAAACACCAAAAATAATTAATCCGTGGCTTAAAAAAGATTGTACAAATCTAAAACTCGGGAATGTTTCGGTAAAATTTGGAGTTAAAATTGCTTGCAGTGCGCCAACCGCCCAAAAATAACAGAGCGAAAATGTTTTTTTATTTTTTGTGAAAACTGTGTACGAAACTAAAAAAATACTAAACCCACACAAGTGAAGTGAAAGCGAGGTTTGAATGCTCCATCTATTGTTTAAAATATCAAGAATGTTGTAAAGTAATTCGTCACCTAATAATCCAATAATTATAAACCAAGAAATAATTTTTTTTACTTGTTTGGATAATTTGTTCCCATAAATTAAAACAAGTGCGTATGAAATAAAAATTATTACAAGCGTCCAAAGATGTTGCGCACCAAAAAGTTTAAATGTTATTTCTTGTTGCATTATTAGCCTCTAAAAATTATTTAGGAATACTAACTGTAAATTTTGAATGCAATATAATATTATTTTTTATAATTGGAAATAAAATATGACTGCGGAAAATATATTTACAACCTCTTTATTTTCGTTCGATTCTGCGGATATACACAAATAACGAAAATGCAACGATAGTAATTATGAGAGATGAAACTCCCAAGCCCCAGCGACGATAATAAAATTCTTCAACAGCGTTTGCGGCTTCTAAACGGATAAATTCTGAAACATCAAATCCTTTTTTAGTAACTTCAAGAAATTTTTCGTTATTGAAAGAATGAATCATTGTACGCGCTTCCATTCGAGATTGATGTGCTTCGCGAAGTTTAAATTTCGCTTCGGATATTTCCATTCCTTTTTGTTCTGCCTCTTCAACATATAAAATTGCTTCTTTCGAAACTTTTTCCAAGCTATCAATTATAGATCGAAAAATTTTTGCAGTCGCATATCCTTTCGGAAATTTATTTTCCTGATGACATTTTATACAAACAGATCCTTGATTTATTCCAAGCAATTGATCGGTTGCATCAACAACTCCGTGGTTACCATGACAAGTTTCGCATTCAGGAAATTCTTTTTCATCGAATGCTTTTTTATGCGGGCTTGCAGAAAATAATTCTGCATTTAATGCGTGACAACTTCCGCATACTTTTGAAATTGATGAGATTCCGGGAGGAGTTGCTCCGTGATTTCCATGGCAATCATTACAAGCTGGCGCGCCAAAATCTTTTTTCTTGAGTAACGTAACTCCGTGAATACTTTTTGAAAATTCTGAATATTGATCTGTCGGAATTTTATATTCCTTCATGTAATCTTTATCGGAATGACACTTTGCACAAGTTTGCGGCAAATTAGTTGGATAAACACTCGAACGAATATCTTTTGCATTTTGAATTTCGTGGCTTCCGTGGCAACTTACGCACTCTGCAGCTTTTACATCACCTTTAATATTTTTCTTTCCATGAAGACTTGTGCGATATTTTTCTAATTGGTCGATGGCAAGTGATGGATTATATGTTTTCATAAACGAAGCATCGGCGTGACATTTCGTGCATGTTTTAACAACTTTTAAAGGATGAACAGGCGACGCAGGATTTTTTACCGATACAATCCCGTGCGAATTATGACAAGTAACGCATTGCGCAATATGTTCTTTTCCCGATGTTGCAATTTTTCCATGAACACTTGTTTCTAATTTTTCTAATTGATTTATCGGAAGAGCGGATTTGTATTTCGAACTCATCTTTGTGCTGGAATGACATTTCGCGCATGTTTTTGAAATCGCATCGCCTTTCGGGATTCCAATGTAACCCGATTTTTTATTCATCGCTTCATCAATATCCTCCGATTGCGAATTTCCTCCGTGGCAATCTGCACAGGAAATTCCTTTTTGGAAATGAATATCTTTTACAAATAGTTCCGATTGCTTATCGCCAAGCGATTGATGACATTCGAAACATTTATCGGAAGACTCGGAGAAAGAAATCGAAAAAGAAAAAAATAAAATAAAAATAAATAAAAATAAATTTTTCATACTAACCATCCGATGATGGTGAAAACAATAATGTATAATATGGCAAACAAGCCAATATAATTTACGAGACGATTTGCTTCTCCTCGCGAACTTTTTCTATCCCAAAATGGAACCATCATCCAAACACCACCTGCCACAGCGAACATCATAATTCCAAACACTTCCCCATCAATAAATAAAATTTGTGGTGGAATATATTTTAATGTTTGAAACATAAATAGAAAATACCATTCGGGTTGAATGCCTGCAGGCGCCGAAGCAAATGCATCTGCTTTTCTCCCCAATTCCCACGGAAAAAATACTGCTAGGATTGCTAAAACATTTAAGACGATTAACCATAAAAGTAAATCGCGCAAAATAAAATTTGGAAAAAATGGCATTGTTTTTCGTTCGGCAATTTTAGTATTTTCATAACCCATCGGCTCGCTCATCCCTTGTCGTTGAACAAGTAATAAATGAATTGCAAGAATCAATGTAAAAATACCGGGCAAAATTGCGACATGAAATCCGAAAAACCGAGTGAGTGTTGCGCCTGTTACATCTTCACCGCCACGAAGAAAAATCATAATTGAGTCGCCAATAAAAGGAACTACTCCAGCAATATCTGTCCCAACTTTTGTTGCAAAAAAAGCAAGCTCATTCCACGGAAGAAGATAACCGCTGAAACCGAAAGCGAACGCAATAAATAACATCAACATCCCGGTGAGCCAAGTAATTTCGCGCGGCTTGCGATATGATTTTTCAAAATAAACACTGAACATGTGGATAAAAAGTGCGAGTATAAATAAATTTGCCGCCCAACTATGAATAGAACGAATGAGCCAACCAAATTGTACTTTCGACATTATAAATTGAATACTTTCAAATGCAAGTTCTTCTCCTGCTTTGTAATATAATAGAAGAAGAATTCCGGTGAAGACTTGAATGATAAAAAGAAAAAGAGAAACTCCGCCGAAATAATACCAAATTGTGTGGCTATGAACTGGGACATATTTTTTTCCCATAAATTTTACAACTTCTTCGAGTTCAACTCGTTCATCAATCCACGAATAGATATTTTTAAAATATTTTTTCATATTTTTTTGGAAACAAAAACTTCTTCGTTTTTAATTATAACTCTAAATTCGTCCAATGGTTTTGGTGGCGGACCGGAAATATTTCTTCCGTTCAAATCATATTTTCCATTATGGCAAGCGCACCAAATTACGCCAAGTTCTTTTTTAAATTGAACAGTGCAATCCAAATGAGTGCAAGTTGCGGCAAATGCGCGGACATCTCCGCTTGAGGTTCGCACAACAATAACTGGTTTATTTCCGAAACGAATTATTTGTCCACTATCATTTTCTATTTCGCTTAGTTTTCCAACTTTCACATTTTTCACTTCTACTTCGCGTTGCTTCGGCGGTTTGAGATATGAAAATATTGGATACAAAACGGAAGAAATGAGTGCAATTATTCCACCACCAAAAATATATTTTAGGAAGTCTCGTTTAGTTTTGGCTATAGAATTTGTTTGGCTCTGTTTTTTGGACATAGTTTGTTTAGTTTTATAATAGCAAATATTGTGCCAAACTTATTTTATTGGCGATTTAACACATTTTACAGATTTATTTTTGCAAATTTGATACTCAAATTATCAAAAAAAAGAATTATGGTTTTGGGTGCTTAATTTTTTCCCAATATTCAGCAAAAACAAATGCTTTAAATGTCGGGCTTTTTTCGTTGTGGCATTTTTTGCATTGAGTTTCAACTGCAACTGAATCTGCATATTCCGTTAATCCTGCCGCGATTGATTTGGCTTTGTCTTTCATAATAGCTGGCGATTTATAATTTGAACCAGCGCCGTGACAAATTTCGCATTGCACTCCATCTTTGATATCAAAATTTTTTTCAAGTAAATTTGCATCGGCAATTGAAACTGGAGCATGGCAACTTAAACACTCAGCAGTTTCTGATGGCGCAGAAGTAAGTCCTTTTTCTTTTGCAATCTCAATTGCTTTGTCTGATAAAAGAGTATTAAAAGCGCTAGCATGTTTTGCTTGTTTCCAAATATCAAATTGCTTTCCTTGTTTTTCGGTTTTATGACACATGCTACAGGCTTTAACTCCAATAAATTTATTCTCTTTTTTTTGTGAAAAAACAACTACACTAAAAAAGAAAAATATAATTATTAAATAAAATATTTTGTTGTTCATCTTGTCTCCTTTTTGTTTTTTTTATTTTGCTGTTACTGAATGACATTCGACGCAGTTAATTACATCCCATGAGTCGCCAATATCAACTGGATGTTGATATTTAACTCCATCTACAGAAACATTTTTATTTCCACTTTCAAATTTTTGCGCAATTATAGAGTGACAAGCGTTGCAATCTTTTGTTAAAACATTTCCTTTCTCGTCTACATGTTTTCCATCGTGGCATCTGAAGCAACCATTTGAATAAAGATGCCCAATATTATTTGGATAAAACTTCCAATTAGTTCGCATCTCTGGAAAATAATTTCTCTTGTAAATATTTTGTATTTGAATAATCGCTTCATCAATTTCAGATTTTTTTTCTTTTAAAAGTTTTGGATAATTTTCTAAATAATAATTTTCGATGTAATGTTTTATACTATCAAGCGCACCTTTGGATGTGAAGTATTCATTTTCAAGCGCAGTAACTGCAATAGTTTTTATCGATGGAAGCGATTTATTAATTCTTTCGATTGAAATATAATGATTAACCGATTTTGATGGTGGATGATAAATATGTGTTGGGCGATTATGGCAATCGATGCAATCCATTCTTCTTACTTCTAAATTTTCAAATTCTTTTTCGCCAATTAAATTATCGGTGCTTTTGTAAGTAACACTAACGCCATCTTTATTTTTCGATTTTACCCACGGGATTACTTGTCTTTTTTCATCGGTTGCGACAAAAGTTACTTCGTTAGAAGTATTCATGTGCCAATGAATTCCCGAAGTATTCCCGCTTTCAATATTTCCTCCTCCAATTTTCATCAACATATCGAGTGTAAATTTTGAATTATTTTCATCGGATAAATAATAATTAAAAGTTCGTTTTTTTTCGGCGTAAAAATGTTTTGGCCAATGACATTTTTCGCAAGTTTCCTGCGCTGGTCGAAGATTGTCAATCGGAGTTGGGATAGGACGAGAAAATTTTTTAAACAAAACCGAATAGACTTGATACGAACCAGATATTTTTGCTTTTACAAACCACTGGGCGCCAGAACCAATATGACATTTAGCACAACCAACTTTTGCATGTGGCGAGAATTGATATGCTGTGTACTCTGGGCTCATAACTTCATGGCAAACTTCTCCGCAAAATTCATCGGAGTCGGTGTATTCGTAAGCTTTGTAACTTCCAAAAGCAGAAAACATTAAAAGTAAAACCGTCCCAACGGAAAAAACTATAAATGCTGAAAATTGTTTCGGATTGTTTAAATCGATTTTTGGAAATTCAAATTCTTTGTGTTTTCCCGATTTTATTTTTCTTGACTCGCGAAGAATACCGTATGAAATTAAAATTAATCCGAAAATTAAAAATGTGGGGAGAATTACAAAAGCAATAATTCCCATATAAGGTTTTTGATCCGTTGCAAATGTTTCGAGAATTATCAAAAACAAAATCAAACCAAAACTTATAAGTGCAATTGCAACTCCAACTATTGTAGTAAGATTATAAAACGATTCTGGAAATTTTTTATTTGGCATAAGTTATTTGTAAGTAAATATCATTGCGTAAATTATCCAAATAATAATGCTAAAGCCAATCGAAAGGGCTGTCCACCCAAAAAATTTTATCGCGCTAATTACAATTGGTGGATATGGTTCAACAAAAAGTTTTTCAAGTTCGCCATTTTTAACAAGCTCTTCGTATTCGGCTGGCCTATCTTCTTTAAATTCATCAAGCGTCATGTTGCCAGTAAAAATTACAATATCCATCGGAAATTTTTCAGGTCTTAAATGTGTGTTGAAAAAATGAATTGTAAAAATAAATCCTGTTGCTAAAAGTGCTTCATCGCTATGGATAATTGTTGCAACATTTATAATCCATCCTGGGAAAAAAAGAGTAAAAAATTCTGGAAACCAAAGGGTCATTCCTGTCGAACCAATTACAATCATTCCCCAAAAAACAGCGAAATAATCGAATTTTTCCCAATAAGTCCATCTGCCATATTGTGGGCGTGGGGCTTTGCCTAAAAACCATTTAATTGAGTCGCGCAAATCATGCCAATCTTTTTTTGTAAAAACCATTGTGTGAGAACCACTTAACATTTTTTTCCAACTCCCAAATTCGTTTTTCTTTCTTAAATATAAATCTATGAGATGTGTAAAAAAAACAGCTGTCATTAAAATTGCGGCAAAGCGATGCGCTAATCCCGCAGATTCAAATCCTCCAAAAAAATGTGCTAAAAAAAATGACCAAGGCGTGTAAGAAAATTTTAAAATCATTCCAGTTATTGCTAAAGTTATAAAACTTATAATCATAACAACATGTAAAATTCTATTTAAGCGAGAGAATCGAAGAATATGTTTTTGATTTTGTTTCGTCATTTTTCACTTTCGGTTTCTGATAATTTTTTTAATCTTTTTTTTCTTCTCATTTCAAGTGCTCGCGGTAACCATAAAATAGTATGAAGCCCAGAAATTGCAAATGTCCCAATTAATAATCCTGTCATTCCCCAAAATGTCCAATACAAATATGGATATTTATTTTTATCATGATGTGTTGCATGAGTTAAATATCCTGCAAATTTTTTATTGGCTTCGGGATGACATTTTTGACAAGTCTTCAAAACATTATTGCGATGAAGAGATGAACGGCTATCGCTTGTTGGATAAATATTATGAGCACCATGGCAATCGTAACATTTTGCAGTTTTTGTATAACCGAGTTGCAAAACTTTTCCATGATAAGTTTCAAAATAAGTAGAAGCAATTTCTTTGTGGCAATCACCACAAGTATTCATAATGTTAAGTTTAAATCCTTCCGCATCTGTTCTTGATGTGGAGTGAACGGAATGACATTTTTTACAAGATGGTGGTTCTTTTCCATCTTTACCAAGCGATGTACCATGAATACTTTTTTTAAATGTTTCTTCAATCCCATGATGACAATTTGCGCAAGTTGAAGCAATATTTAAATTATGTATTGAAGATTTTGGATCACTCTTTTTTAAAATTTCGTGCGCAGTGTGGCAATTAGTGCAAGTTGCAGTTACAATCAATCCACTTTCGGTTAATCCTTTTCCATGAATTCCTTCGGAATAATTTTCAACAGCAGTATGTCCAACTCCTTCAATTCTTTTAGCGGCTTTTTCCCCGTCACGATGACACTTCGCGCAAAGATTTGGAATATTCCTTGCAAATGTTACAGATTTTGGGTCGGTTTTGCCTGTAACAGAATGCGTTCCATGGCATTCAACACAAGTCGGAGAATTCGCATCTCCTTTTATAAAAAGTTTTCCATGCTCGCTACTTAAATATTTTTTACCAACTTCTTCGTGACATGTATTGCAATCAACTTTTTTGGTAATTGTTTCGCAAGCTCGTTTATAAAATTTATTTTCTATAATATGACATTGACTGCATGAAATTTTATTATGCTTTGAATGATTAACTTCATCGAGATCTACAAATAATATTTTTCCATCTTTTTTGCTTTTAATTTTTTCCGAGTGGCATTTCATACATTGTTCGTTTGAAAGTGCTTCGTCGTAAAAAACTTTTCTAATTTTATGTGGCTGATGACAATCCACGCATGCGGGAAGAATGTGCGATTGCTTTTCCCACAATTCTCCTTTAATAATTTTCTGATGAACGGTTTCAATTCCTGCATGGCATTGAGTGCAAGTTGCGGCAATATTTTGTTTTGCAATTGAAGATTTAGAATCAGTGTGCGGTAAAATATTATGAGCGGTGTGGCAAGTTGCACAAGATGGAGCAACTATTAATCCTTTTTTTAATAATCCCTCGCCATGAATACTTTCCGTATAGTTTGTTAAAATACTATCTTGATGAATTTTTCTTTGTCGTTGAACTTTCGTTCCTTCGCTATGACACTCACCGCAAGTAAATGGAATTTTTAATGGATTAACTTTTGAACGAGGATTTTTTACATTTAAAATATCATGCTTGCCATGACATGTTATACATTTTGGCGCAAGATTGTCTCCTCTTTTTTCTGCTAATCCGTGAAGACTTGTTTTTTCTTCGTTAGAAACTTTTTCGTGGCAGATACCACAATCAACTTTTTTTAATTCATCTTCGTGCGGAAATTCTGCATCTTTTAAATCTGCATGGCATGAAATACATTCTAACTTTTTATGAATTGAAATTGATAAATGTTTTTCATCAACAAACATTTTGATGCTTTTGCCGTTGCGTGAGCCAAGTAAAGTTTCATCGCTATGACAACCCAAGCAATCATCGCTACTTTGCGAAAAAATTATTTGAGTTAAAAACAGTAAAAATATTATATTCTTAATTAAGTCTTTCACTTATCCAATTTTTAAAATCTAAATCATTTTTCATCTCGTTCTTAATTATGTCTATAAATTTCGAGCCATTTTTGCTTATAAAATCTTCAAATAAAATGGCTGAATTTGAAAGTTCTTCTCTTTTTATTTTGCCATTTGTGAATTTTAAAAATTCTAATGCGATTTGTTTGAAATGTTTATCGTGATGATGACGATAATTTTCGATTGACATTTTTCCATCAATCCAAGTTAAACTCATCGGATACTCGCTTGGATGAAAAATTACAAAAAACCAATGCCAAACAATTATTGCAAGTGTTGCAAGTATCGCTTCGTAAAAATGAATAATCTCTCCAACTTTAACTAACCAAATTGGCGCCCAATCGCCAAAAATTGTTGGGAACCATAAAATGAAACCTGTAATCGCCATTACAACTGTTCCCCAAATCAGCGCCCAGTATTCGGCTTTTTCGGTATAATCGTATTTCCCAAAATCTGGTTTTGTTTTATTTATTTTTAAATAATATAAAATATTATTTACTGCATCTTTTAAATCAGAAAATTTTGGAATTATATTTTTTAAAATATCTTTTCCACGATTTGTAAAAAATAAATATCCAATATGATAAAATCCGAGAGCAACCATTGCAACTGCCGAAACCCGATGAATATTTTGTCGAGCAATTTCTGTCATCCCAAAAAATTTTAATCCGTTTGCCCACCAACTTCCCGGATATTTTAAAGCAAATCCAGTAATTGCTAAAATTATAAATGAAGTAAAAAGAATAAAATGTTGGACAACTTCATTTTTTGTAAATCGAGGAATTGAAATTTTTTGCGCAGAATTTTTTCTCTTCTTTTTAATTTCAAAAACAAAAATTAAAATATTGTGTAAAAGCATTCCTCCAATCACAATAAAAATAACCCAAATATAAATTTTTGTAACCCAATAAAAAATTGGTTCGGTTTCTTTTTTTGTTTCGGAAGAGTGCACCGAACCAAAACTGAAATTATTTTTTGCACCATAGTGACATTTTCCACAGGTCTTAACTAAATTTGATTTATGAACCATCGAAGTTGAATCGCTCGACGATTTTATATTATGCACGCCATGACAACTTGCGCAATTTGCAACCTCTACTTCGCCTCCTCGTGAAGCAAGCCCGTGATAACTATCGGAAAAAGTTTTAAATCGATCGTTATCAATTCCGTATTTTCCCGTTAATTTTAATGATGAATGACACGGAGAGCAAACTTGCCCCGAAATATTTAATGGCGCAGTTGGCGAGCGTGGATCATCTTTTGAAAGAATATTATGTTCGCCGTGACATTGTGTACATGACGGAGAATCGCTCTCACCGTTTGCTAATGCTACTCCATGAATACTTTGACTATACAATTTTGAAATTTCAGTATGACATTTTCCGCAAGTATTAGGAATATTTTTTTTATTTACGGGAGAAGTTTGCTCACTTCCTTTTTTCATTTCGTGACTACCGTGGCAATCAATACAGCTTGCAACTTTTGTATTTCCATGTTGTAATGCAATCCCATGAACACTTTTATCGTACGAAGAGATAAATTTTGTTGATGGAGAAGTTTTCGCTCGTACATTCGGATTGTTAAGATGACAAGATAAACATAATTTTTCCTGCGCAACTTTTAATGAGAGTGAATCTCTATCAACACTTACTTTTGCAATTTTATTTTGATGACACAAAATACAATTTGGCGCCCCTTTAACTTTTTTCTCAAATGCTTTCCCGTGAGATGATTCGGTAAATTTTTCTGCAACTTTTTTATGACACTCTCCACAAGATTTGATAAGATTTGTAGAATTAAATTTTGAATTTTCGATTTTTGGTGAAACTATGTTATGTGTGCCGTGGCAATCTTTACAAGTTACATCGGGTTTTGTTTTGTTTCGAATTGCTTTTGCTAATTGCGGATGAAACAAATGTTTTTTCTCAACTCCGTTATGACATTTTAAACAATTTAGTTCCGCAATATCATCTTTGTGCGGAATATTTTCAGCATCAAACCCAGTGTGGCAACTAATGCAACCAAGTTTTTTGTGTGGAGAATTGTTTAAAATCTTTTTATCAACAAAAAGTGAAACCTCTTTCCCGTTTCTCTCCAAACTTAAAGTGTTATCGGAATGACATTCAAGACATGTTTCGCTTGTAGATTGCGAATTGGCAGATTGAAAAATTGCCAAAATAAAAATCAGATAAAAATAATTTAGGGTTTTCATAGTTTTATTAAATATACGGCAACTATTGTGCCAATTATATTTTTGATAATTATATTGGATTTCATAATGTTTTTGAGGTTTTTTAAGTTAAATATTTCAATTTAATGCCAAAATAAAGAATGAATTCTTATTTTGTAGAATTTTTTTCTGGGATTGATGTAAGTTGATTTTGTAAATCTCTATGATAGATGTAAGTTCGATTTAAATATTTTTCAATTTTAAATTTCTTTTTTGCGCGATTGTAAAATTCATAATCCTGACCGTAAATATTTTTAAATCCATTTAACGATAAAAACATTTTTTGCTTGCCAAAAAATGTAGCACCAATAATACAATCGTCCAAATGAATTAATTTCGTTTTATCTCTTGCGTCGGGAACAAAATAATTCCCTCCAATTATTTTTGCTGGCGAGTAGATTAAATCAATCTCACGGTTCTCATCCATAAATTTTATTCTCGGGGAAAGATGGTTCTCATCGTACTCATCATCAGAATCTAAAAATGTTATGTAATTCCCTTTTGACAACTTTAATCCTTTATTTAAAGTTTTTGGGTGCCCTTGATTTTTGTGATAAAAATATTTTATGCGATTATCTTTTTTATAATACTCAGTTACAATTATTTTTGTCTCATCAGTAGAGCCATCATCAATTACAAGAAGTTCAAATTGAGAAATATTTTGTTTTAAAACAGATTTGATTGCGCGACTTAATAATTTTGCGCGGTTAAAGGTTGGTATAATTATTGAAAGAACAATTTCGTTACTCATTACTTAATTTTACAAATCGAACAATCTCCATCGCATCGCCAATCGGGTCAACCGAAATTGATTTGAAATTTTTATCTACTCGTGCCTGTAATCTCATCGCCGCCAATCGCGCTTCATCGGGAATATTTAAATCGATTGCGGCAGATTGCAATATTTTTATAAAGTCGTTTTCATCTAATTTGTAAAATTGTTTTAAAGCAACTCCAGCAATTCTTCTTGATGCAGTTCTAACTCTTGCGGGATGACTCTCTTTTTTTGCAATCGCAAGTTCGCGAGAAACATCAATTAACCATTTGTCCATTTTAATTGTAAATTATTTTCCCAATTTCACATTCATTGCATTTATCAAACTGACAATAATTATTGTAAAGTTGTAAGAGAGATTGATTTTGCCAGCCAAAATCAATGCTTATTTTGTTTTTTATAAATTGCTTTTCCATCGCATCATTAATTGAATTGCTACTCATAGTTTTAATAATTTTCGCCACCGTGTTTGCGTTTTCTGAAACTACAAAATTATTATTTGTTTCGCCAAACAAAATTGCAATTGGCACAACGGCGTTCATTAAAATATCAATTTTTCTCTCATTACCAAGCATCGCATGTTTTAAATTTGTTTCGCTATCAAATGTGTAATGGTAATCCCAAAAATTATCAGTTGGGGTTTTAATAATCTCTTCAAGCATAATTAGTTTTGTTTCTGGTTTTGTAATTGGGTTACTAAAAATCTCAATCATATTTTCAAACATTTTGTTTGATAAAATATCAGAAACAAAATACGAACCAATTGCAATTCTAATTTGTGGCGAGTTTGCTGGACGAGTTGGCGCGCTTCTCCAAATATGTTTATCCATTTTTTTAATTGTTCCAACCTCAACGATTTCATTTAGAATTGATTTTAATTCGTGAGTTTTTATTTTTGCAGTTGGGCTTAATAATTCATTTTCGTTTGGAATTAAATTTGCACTGTAAAATAATATGGCTTCAATTTGGTTTTGCGATGACTCAATATTTTTTTGCAGATTGATAAAATAATTTAAATCCGTATTTTCAGCTAAAGTTTTCATTGCGTTTCTATTTTTCAAAAACCCAAGCGCTTCAAATATCGCCTCATAAAATAATTGATGCCATTTATTGTTTTGCAACTCATTAAATCTTTTTCTAAACTTTTCAACTTTCTGTTTTATTCGTTCGTCAAATAATTTTATCATCCAGCTATTAATTTCATTAACTGAAATATTATCATTTTTTTGTGCGCAACGAATTGTTTTATTTTGTGAGTGGAACTCGGATTTGCTCAACTCTTCAATTAATTCATCAATCGGCCTATTTATGAATTGCGAAAGAATCACGGTCGGAATTTTTCTCTTCAAATCGGTAAATATTTCCCCATTCCCTAAATAATTTTCGTAAACCAAATGCAAAATTACATTATTATAATTAGCATCATTTTGATGTTGATGCAAGTTCCAATCAATAAACTCGCGGTGAAATTCAATATCTCCAGTATAATCCTTCCCATCAATTGTAATTTTAGCATTTCTAAAATCAGGTCCGCTACCGCGCTCGAGATTTCCAAACTGTTTTATTATAATTTTTTTGTTGTCGGTTGTGCGTAGGTTTGCGCTTCCCAAATATCGCGGGTGCCAAAGATGTCTTAAAATATCTTCTTTTGGATTATTCACTTTTAAAAGTGATTAATATTTTTTGTGTTGATTAATTTCCGTTTTTAAATCTATTGCGGCTTTACGCGCCGCTTCTGCAAAATCTATTCCGCTGGAAGAATATAAAATTCCTCTGCTCGAATTTATAAAAAGCGTTCCCTTTTTTGTCAATCCGTTTTCAACAACTTCCTTTACGCTTCCTCCTTGTGCGCCAATTCCGGGAATTAATAATGGTGCGTTCGGAATAATTTTTCGAATATTTTTCAACTCACTTGCTTTTGTCGCACCAATTACAAATCCTAAATTTTTCTTCCCCCAATTTTTAGTTTGATGTAAAACTTCTTCGTATAATTTTCTTTTTCCAACTTTTAAAAATTGAAAATTCTTCGCTCCTTTATTTGAAGTAAGTGCTAAAAGAAAAACTCCTCGCGTTTCATCTCTTAAAAATGGTTCAACCGAATCTTCTCCCATATATGGATTAACTGTTGCGGCGGTAAAATTTAAATCTTCAAATAAAACTTTTGCATATTTTTCCGATGTGTTGCCGATGTCTCCTCTTTTTCCATCTGCAATAGTTACAATATTATCTGGGATTGCTAAAAGCGTTTTACGAACAATTTTTAAATAGTCATCGCCAAGCGCTTCAAAAAATGCAAGATTTAATTTGTACGATGAAACAACATCACTTGTTGCTTCAATAATTTCTCGCAAAAATATCCACACGCCATCTTTTTGCAATTGTAAATGTTTCGGGATTTTCAGCGGATCAACATCAAGCCCAACACAAACAAGTGAGTTGCTTCTTCGTTTTGAAATTTCTACAAAATCTAAAAATTTTGTTTTCATTTTAAATATTCCGCTAACCAATCGAAAACTGTTTTATGCCAAAACTCGCTATTTTGCGGCTTCAAAACCCAGTGGCTTTCATCGGGAAAGTATAGCAATTTCGAGCGAATTCCCTTCCTTTGCAATGTGGTAAAAAGTTGCATCCCTTCGGATAGTGGAACTCTAAAATCGTTTTCGTTGTGAATTATTAAATTTGGTGTCGAGAAGTTTTTCGCAAACATGTGCGGAGAAAATTTATTGTACTCTTCAACTTTATCCCACGGCGCGCCACCATGTTCCCATTCGTCAAACCAAACCTCTTCGGTTGTCCCGTACATCGAAACAAAATTATAAACACCGCAATGCGTTACTAAAGTTTTAAATCTTTTTGTATGACCTTGAAACCAATTCATCATATAGCCACCATAACTTGCACCAGCCGCTGCCATTAAATTTGTATCGATGAACGAATAATTTTTTGTAACATAATCTAATCCTTTCATTAAATCTTCGTAGACTGCTCCGCCCCAATCGCCAGAAATATCATTTGTAAATTTTTGACCGAAGCCAGTTGAGCCAGTTGGATTCGGAGCAACTACAACATAACCTTGCGCCGCCCAAAGTTGCGCGTTCCATCTGTTGGACCAACCATTTTGCCACGCACCTTGCGGACCACCATGGACCAAAAACACCAGTGGATATTTTTTTGTAATATCAAAATTTGGTGGACGAATAAGCCACGCTTGATTTTTTACTCGCGCACCATCGTACCAAATTTTTTCAACCATATTGAATTTTATTTCAGCAAATAATTCATCATTAATTTTTGTCAACTTCGTTTCATTTGATTGATCAATTTTAGTTAAATAAATTTCTGCCGGTCGATTAAGCGTTGCTTTTGTAAAAGCAATCAATCCATTATTTGAAATTGAAAATCCCGGGACTACTCCAGTGCCAGTTAATTTTTTTATTTCTTTTCCATCAACCGAAATCCTCCAAAGTGGTTCTTCGGCTTTTTCCTCACTCGGCGTTAAAATATATTTCGAGTCGCTTGTCCAATCAAAACCTGTAACAACATAATCCCAATTTTGCGAAATGCTTTTTATCTCTCCGCTTGCTCTATTATAGAGCATCAATTCCCATTTATCCGCTTCAAACATTGGGGTTCGTTGTGCGCGAAATGCTAAAAATTTTCCATCGGGCGAATATCGCGCATAAGCATCAGCCGCTAAACTTGTTGTGATTTGCTTTCGCTTCTTTGTTTCAACATTTACAGTATAAATATCATGATTTGTAACCCACGCTTCTTCGCGAATTGGAGTTGGTGTTGCGGTGTAAGCTATTTCTTTTGAGTCGGGCGACCAACCATAATCATCTCCCGCAGAAAAAGTTGATGAGTTCGGAACTGCATCGCGCTCGCCGGGAGTTAAATTTTTCGGTTCAGTTCCATCGAGGCTTTGTACAAAAATATGCATTCGTTTAAAATCTGTCCAACTATCCCAGTGGCGATAAAGCAGTTTGTCAAACAATTTTGCTTTGACTTTATTATTTTCGATTGCATCATCTTTTTCTTTATTTGATTTGTCGCTTTCGCTAAATGGTTTATCTGAAAATTCTGGATAAACTGATGAGACGAACGAAATCATTTTTCCATTTGGTGAAAAATATTGTTGCGATGCACCTGTGGAAATATTTGTAATTTGTTTTAGATTTTCTCCATTCACATCCATCACAAAAATTTGTGGCGTTCCACTTCGCGAAGAGGTAAATGAAATCATTTTGCTATCGCTCGACCACCTGGGATGATTATCGCTTTTCGGATTGTTGGTTATATTTTTTGCTTCTCCTCCGTTTGATGAAATAATCCAAATATCGCTGTTTGATTTGTTCTCTGTTTTATTTACTTCGCTAATTACAAAAGCAACCCATTGTCCATCTGGTGATATTTGCGGATCGCTCAATCGTTTTGCACGAAAAAGATCTTCAACCTCCATCACCCTTGTTTGCGATAAAAGTGTAAAATTAAAAATTGCAAGTATAAAAAATAATTTTTTCATCGAGATTCCTTTTTTGATTTTATACAATTTAAATGGAAAACATTAAGCAAGCAACTTTAAACAATTAACATTGAACAGTTATCAGTTATCAAATAATTGTGGGTAGGAAATCGAAATCGTCGGTCGCAGACTCGACTCGGCGAGCGGAAGACTTAGAAAGTCTCTTTTATCTTGTCTCCAACTTCACTCCAACCCCTCTCCTTAAAAAAGGAGAGGGACTTTTTTTGTGAGTAAAAAAAATCTTTGTGAACCTTGGTGACTTAGTGCCTTTGTGGCAAAAAAAATAGCCACCAAGACACGAAGATGAACACAAAGACTATTTATTGATAATAGATAATTTTGTCATCCTTCGGTTTATCCGCCTTGGTGGACAGGCTCAGGATGATAGTCACTCTGAGCTTGTCGAAGAGTGGCGCGTGGGAATTGCTAATTGTCCCGAAGGGATGCCTTTGGTGTTAACTGATAACTGTTAAAAATTCTTCCACATCATTGATTCCATTGGGCGTTTAGATAGGCGATTGTATTTTGCGTTTTTCTTTTTGTTGTATAAAACTTCAACTTCTCCATCAACTACAAAATAAATAAGTTGACCGATTGGCATCCCGGCATAAATTTTTACTGGCTGACGAACAGAAATTTCCAAAGTCCAATAATTGCAAAATCCAACATCGCCTTTGCCGGCGGTAGCGTGTATATCAATCCCAAGTCTGCCGATAGAACTTTTCCCCTCTAAAAATGGGACATGTGCGTGGGTTTCGGTGTATTCTTCGGTTACGCCCAAATACAATTTGCTCGGCACCAAAATTAATCCATCATTTGGAATTTCAAAATATTTTATCTTGTTATGTTTTTTGGCATCAAGAATTTCATCTTCGTAAATTGCTAAATTTTTTCCGAGATGAACATCATAACTATTTGAGCCTAAAAATTTTCTGTTAAAGGGAGATATTTTTATCGTCCCTTTTTTCATTTCTTCAATAATTTTTTTGTCTGTTAGTATCATAAGTGCACAAATGTAAAATAAAAAAGTTTAAAACCCAAAAAGAAAAATAGTTTTTCCCTTTTTATTTTCTCCATCTCAAACCAAAATAAAATTAAACGGGTTCGATTATTATTTCTTTCCCGATTAAATTTTTATTTATATTTTTTCAATCGATATTTTTGGATTTAGTTTACGAATTCTCTTCTCAAAAATATTATACAAAATCGGTAAAACAAATAATGTTAATAATGTCGATGTTATTAAACCGCCGATTACAACAGTAGCAAGTGGTCGCTGAACTTCTGCACCTGTTCCGTGCGATAATGCCATTGGAATAAATCCAAGACTTGCAACTAAAGCAGTCATTAAAACAGGTCGCAATCTATCTGCCGCGCCTTTGATGATTGCAAATTCAAGCTCGTGTCCCTCTTTTAGTAATTGATTGATGTATGAAATTAATACGATACCATTTAAAACTGCAACACCAAACAAAGCGATAAAGCCAATCAACGCAGAAACGCTGAGATGTAAATCTCGAACGAGCAAGGCAAATATTCCACCGCTTAATGCAAATGGTAAATTCAACAGTATTAAAAATGAATGTCGCAGATTTCCAAATGTTGTGAAGAGCAGAATAAAAATTAAAAAAATTGAAAGTGGAACAACTATTAACAATCTCTGCATTGCACTTTCTTGATTTTTAAATTGTCCTCCCCATGTAAAATAATATCCCGCTGGAAGTTTTACTTTTGATTCAATTTTATTTTTTGCATCAGCAACAAAACTACCAATATCAGTTCCGCGAACATTGCACTCGATAACAATTCTTCGTTGTCCGAGCTCGCGGCTAACTTGAACTGGTCCCTCTTCCGCCACAATTTTTGCAACTTCGCTTAGCGGAATATTCCCGCCAGATGGTAAATGCACCAATGAATTTTCAATTGCTTGAATATCACTCCGTTTATTTTCTGGGTAACGGACAACAACATCAAATCGCGCTTGTCCTTCAAATATCTCCGATGCTTCTTTACCGCCAATTGCAATTTCAACAACTTGTTGAACATCGGAAATATTTAATCCATGTCGCGCAATAGCATCTCTATCAAAATAAATATTAAGATATGGTTGTCCAGAAATTTGTTCCGTTGAAACATCCGCCGCACCTTTGACTTTTCTCACTACTTCAGCAATCTCATCTGCTTTTTGTTTGAGCACAGCAAGGTCATCGCCAAATATTTTAATTGCGACATCAGACTTCACTCCCGAGACCAATTCATCAACGCGCATTGCAATTGGTTGTGTGATGTTGAAATTTACGCCGGGAACATGTTCGAGTTCTTCAACCATTTTTTCTACTAACTCTTCTTTTGTTTTTACAGTTTTCCATTCAGATTTTGGTTTGAGTGTTATATAAATGTCGCTTAAATTTACACCCATCGGGTCGGTTGCAATATCTGGGCGACCAAGACGACCAACGACAAATTCCACTTCGGGAAATTGCATAACTATTTTTTGAACTTTCTTTTCCATCTCAATAGATTCGGTTAACGAAATACTTGGCAGACGAATTGGTTGAATAAGAATTGCTTCTTCATCAAGTTCAGGAATAAATTCTGTCCCCAGCAATGGTATTACTGCAAGTGATGTTACAAATAATGCAATAGTAAAAGAAAGTACAATCCATTTTCGTTTGTGAGCCAGAGGCTCATGCGCCTTTGGTGAAATAATTTTTTCCAACAGAAATGTATAGTGTCTTCTCAGCCACACGGTCATTTTTGGTTCTTTGTGATTTGTTTTTTCTTTAAGAAAAAATGAACTGAGAACAGGAATTAATGTTAGCGTCAGTATGAGTGAACCAACAAGAGCAACGACAACGGTAATTGCCATCGGCACAAACATTTTTCCTTCAATTCCTTCCAATGTAAGAATTGGAAGATAAACCGCAATGATAATAAGAATGCCAAATAAAATTGGTCGCCCAACTTCTTTTGCGGCATCTTCGATGATTTGAATCTTTGTTTTCTTCGGGTCTTTATGTAAAAGTTTTCGTTCAAAATTTTCTACCATCACAACAGAGCCATCTACAATCATTCCAAAATCAATTGCGCCAAGACTCATTAAATTTGCAGAAAGTTTTAACCACTCCATTCCGATAAATGCAAACATCATCGATAGTGGAATTGATGAGGCAACAATTAAACCACCGCGAACATCTCCAAGAAAAATAAGTAGAACGGCAAAAACAAGAAGTCCTCCTTCAACAAGATTTGTTTTTACAGTTGAAATAGTTTTGTTTACCAAATCTGTTTGATCGTAATAAGCATGAATTTTTACATGCGGAGGAAGTGTTTTATTTATCTCATCAACTTTTTCTTTTACTCGTTCGATGACTTTTCGGCTGTTCTCTCCTTTCAACATCATTACAATTGCCGCAGCAACTTCACCTCGTCCTTGCATTACAACTGCACCTTGCCTCACCTCTGCGCCAAGTTGTACTTTGGCAATATTTCGAACATAGATTGGAGTCCCATTTTCATTCTTCACAACAATATTTTCAAGATCGCGTTCGTTCTTTGCCAGACCGATTCCACGGATAATATATTGTTCGGATGAATGTTCAAGAAAATTTCCACCTGAGATGCTATTATTTTTTTCTACTGCTTCAAATACTTCTTGCAGTGAAAGTTTGTACGATAGAAGTTTTTCCGGCTCAATCAAAATTTGATATTGCTTCACCAATCCGCCAAAACTATTTACCTCGGTTACTCCCGGAACAGTTCGCAGTTGCGGTTTAATAACCCAATCTTGTAATGTGCGAAGTCCCATCAAATCTACGCTGTCACTTTCAAGAAAGTATTGGTAAATTTCTCCCATCCCCGATGTTATCGGACCCATTTTAGGTTCAGGTACATTTGGTGGAAGATTTCCCTTAACACCTTGAAGCCGTTCAAGCACAAGTTGTCGAGCAAAGTAAATATCAACTCCATCTTCAAATACTACAGTTACGACCGTTAGCCCAAACTTTGAAATAGAACGAACTTCGCTGAGTTTTGGCAATCCGTTCATTGATACTTCAATTGGAAATGTAACTAACTTTTCAACTTCAACTGGTGAAAGCCCCGGCGCTTCCGTAATGATTTGTACTTGAACATTTGTAACATCGGGGAAAGCATCTATCGGTAGATTTTTTAACGAGTTCAAACCAAATGCAATTATTAAAATTACCATTGCAACAATTAGCAATCGTTGTTTGAGAGAGAATTCTATAATTCGGTTTATCATAA
>CAYIXI010000030.1:0-23634 GCA_964367235.1 uncultured Chitinophagaceae bacterium
GCATCTTTCAATATAAAGTTTTGAGCTTTTATCATTTGATTTAATTTTTAATGATTCTTCAAAATTTAAAATTGCTTCTTTCCAATTTCTCGATTTGTAATTTGAAATTCCTTTTTCAAAAATATCTTTAAATCGCAAAATGTTATCGTCAATTTTTTCGCCGACAAGCCCAATCAGTTCAAAATATTTTATTGGTTTGGTTTTTCCAACAACTACAATATCATCAAGTTCGCGCACAACAAGTTTATCTGCACATTTTTGATAAGTAAATTCACTAATTCCCAATCGTGTGCCATACTCTTTATTTGCACCTTCAAGCCGAGAAGCTAAATTTACAGGGTCACCAACAAGTGTGTAATTAAATTTTGTTTGCGAGCCGACATTACCAACAATTGCAATTCCAGTATTCAGTCCAACTCGCTGAAAAATTAGTGGTCTTCCCATCGCAGTCCAACTTGGATGCAATGTTAATAATTTTCTATTCATTTCTAAAGCTGTAACGCACGCATGAAAAGCATGGTCGGGATCATTTAAAGGGGCATTCCAAAAAGCCATAATTGCATCGCCAATATATTTATCAAGCGTGCCAGAATTTTCTAAAACTATATTTGTCATTTCCGTTAGATATTCGTTGAGCAAACTAACAGTTCCCTCTGGTCCAAGTTTTTCTGCAATTGTGGTTGAGTTTTCAATATCAGAAAACATAATTGTAACTTCTTTTTGTTCGCCACCAAGTTTCATTAATGATGGATTTTCGATTAATTTTTCTACGACAGATGCGTCAACATATTTTGAAAACATTCCCTTGATTTCTGCTTTTTGTTTTCCTTCGGTTACCGAGACATAACTTACAACTCCAGCGAAACCTAAAAATACACCAATCAAAATTTGAGGAACACTAAAGACAATACCAAAATTATTAAAACACCACTGGGTAAAAAATACATAAGCGACTAAAACTAAAATTGAAATTGGCAAACTCCATTTTAATTTTATAAAAGCAGTTGGGATGCTGACTACCAAAATAATAATTAAAACAAGCGCGAGTAAAATTAAATCTGATGGATAAGTAATAAACTGATTTGAAATAATTTGATCGTAAGTGTTTGCGTGTACAAAAAAGTTTGGAGATTTTTCGTAAAGTGGATTTGGACCTAAATCACCAATCGAGCGAGCCGATGGACCAACCACTACTACTGCATCGTCAAAAATTGAAAGTGTGTTTACATCATTTGTCGCCGCCGCTTCTAAAACATCATAAAAAGAAATTTCTTTAAAATTATTATTCGGAATAAAATTAACTTTCATCATTCCATTTTTATCAAGTGGAATTTTTTTATTGCGATAAATTACTTCATAACCAAAATTATTATTTTTTAAAGTTACTTCGTTTGGCGAAACTCCCTGAATGTGAAATGCCATTGCGGCGCCAAAAGTTGGATACAAGTCGCCAGCGTACTCAACAAAAAAAGGAACCTCACGAATTATTCCATCAACAGAATCTGGATACATCAAAACATGTCCAACTCCGGTAGTAAGTTTTGCAAGTTCATCGTACGGTCTTTCATCAATATAAGTTGCACGAGGAATTTTTGAGACATCTTGATTTTTTATCGGAAAAGAAAATTTTTCAATATGCTCTTTGGCTTCAAAATCAACCGAAGGAAGCGGTGCACCTTCCCGATGGTTTGGAACAAATGGTCCGATTGCATGAAAAATATTATTTGACGCTTTAGAGAATTTTAAAAATAATTCCTCCTGAACTCTCGAAGAACTATCAACTCTTTGGTCAACAAAAAGGTAATCTACAATTACACCTTTCGCGCTATTTGCAGAAATAATATAAAGCAACATCCCAAATTTATCGCGTGGAATTGGGTAATCCAACTCTTTTAAAGTCGATTCATCAATTTTTACGACAACGATATTTTTTTGATGCGGACGAGTTTCACGCGACCTCAATAACGCATCGTAAGATTTATTATCGAGCACCTTGAAAAAATTAGTGCCCAAAATATTATGAGGCAATTCAGTATGAAATGCCAAAACAATAAATAACCAAACTCCAAAAGAAATAAGAACTGAAACTAAAAGTTTCCTCGTTTTCCTATTCATCTTTTAAAATTTCCAGTAGAGAAATTCTTTCACATTTGCTAACGCTGTGGGATCAATTCCTCTTCTTCCTCCAAAGATAAATTTATTTTCTCCTTTTCTGACTTTTGCTTTTTCAGCTCTTTTATCTTTTTTATCAGCAACATCGGTCAATGCTGAATTTAGCAAACTTTGCAACTCGCCCTTATCGACAGCTTTATTTTTTTCTGCGGCGCGTTGACCAATTTGCGAAACGATATTTTCAATGCCAAGTGCATCGTATGCTTCTTTTGGCGAAGAAAATTTTGAAACTGCTACTTTAAACGATTCAACCGTACCATCGGCATCGCCACCAACATATTTAAATAATCCGATGTTCAGCGCAATGCCACCATCTTTCGCATCGGCGCTTGCGGCAGAATTATAATTTGAAATCGCATTTACCGAATCTCCTTTTAGTAAATAAATATTTCCCAAATTATTTTTTGATGATGCACTTGATAAATTTTGAATTTGCGAAACGGCTTCATCAAATCTTCCAACTTGCGAAAGCAACATCGCGGCTTCGTTCTTAGATTTCTCATCTCCCTTTTGAGATAAAAAAGAAACTTTTTGATTTACTTGTTCGGTTGCATTTTTCGAAAGCGCAACTAAATCTTCACCAATAAATTGATTTATTTTTTCTACTGATGGTGGCTCACTTGCTTTTGTATTTGTCGCAAGATTTGCTGGAGGAAATTCTTCCCACGCTTTACGAACATCAATCAAATCAATTTTTCCACCCGATGATTGCGCTTTGTAAAATCCATCTGCGCCCATCGCCCAAGCTTCGGAAAATGGTTTATTAATAATTGTCGTCTCAAGTGGCAAATAAACTACATTGTCTTTCACAACATAATTTTTTTCATTTAAACTGACTTGATGAGCATTTTTCGGATTGACACCGGAATCAAACATTATAAAAACATGGTCGCTTGTGCCAACTAAAATCGTTTTAATGCCAATGTTTTCAAGGCAAGATGCAAGCAGAACTGAAGTGTCATCGCAATCGCCAGATTTATTTGCTAAAGTTTCGCGAGGAAATTGAATATCATCGAGTACATCTCCCTCGGCAACAACCCAAGGATCGACGACATAATTTATTGAGAAAGCGCGAACTGCATCCCAAACTGCAATTGCGTTTAAAACATTTCGCGGTGTGCTTGCAGAAATTTTAGGATCGACTTTCATATTTCCAATTACGAAACGAGAAAAGTTTTTTACTGCTTCATCTTTTGGTGTGATAAATGCACCGATTGAGTTTGCACGATTCCACGAAACTGAATTGCGCGAATAAACCGTTACAGGTTTTGTAATGCTTCGAGATTTTTGCTCGCCAGAAAAACTATAACTGATTTCTGCTTTAACTTGCGAAACTGTTTTATCTGTAACATTTAATAATTTATCTTTATCAAGTACTGCGCTAACGGAAAAAGTTTTTTTCTCGCCAGCTTTAATTAAACTTACAACTTGCTCCGATGGCATTGACATATAAGTTGGAATGAAAACAGAAATTTTTACATTCTTAACATCGTTTTTTTTGTCGCTGTTTTCTAAAGTAATTTGTCCCAAAGGATTTGAAGCGTAATAACTGAATTGAGTTGGAAAAAGATTATCAATTCTAAATTCATAAATTTCAAGTGCGCTCGACATAATATTTGAAACTTTCGCTTTTGTTCCTGCTTTTACATTTAAATCAATTCGCGAGCCAGTGAAACTTTCAACTTTAAATTCTGCCATATTAGAAAATATTTTTCTTAAATCATCAATCGAGCCACTAACTGTTGCATCGCAAACTGCGGCATCACCTTCTAAATATCTAACTTTAATTTTTTTAATTTCAGAAATTTTTTGTGGCAATTCTTTTTCTAACAGATCAAGAGTTTGGTCTGTGATTCCTAAAAGTACAAGTTGAATTGTGATTGGTTTTTCTTTGTCATCTTTTAATTTCTTTTGGATTTTTGCAACCACATCATTTGCTAAAGCAACTCCGACAGCTTCCAAAGATTTTGACGCGGCTTGCGATTTCCCGTTTGCTTGCTTTCGCTCGGATGAACTTGCTCTCGCAAAAATTTCGCCAACATCGGTTAAAATTAATTTTATTTCGCCATCGGCTGTGTATTCGTATTGCTTCGAGCCGTAAACTTCTCGCTCATCGCCAAAATTTGCGTTTGCTTTTCCAACAATAATCCACTCAGCGCCAAATCGTTTTCCGAGTTCTTTTGCTTTTGTTGGATTCAAATCTTGTTGTAAATCTCGCAAACGAGTCTCCTCGAATTGGGCTTTATCCACAAGCCGAAATCCATTCTCGAGCAAAATGCTTTCGATTTTTCCGTTTACTTTTCCAGCACCGGACTTTTCGTCCACCATTTCGTCCACCACAACCATTACGCGTGGCAATTCATCTTGCGAAAATGCAGTTTGCATTAAGCAGATTGTGAGAATAAAAAATAGTTTTTTCATGGCGATCTCCTTTATTGTTCTTTTTTAGTTTCTAAAATTTTCAATTTGTATTTAGCGGCTTCGTCGCTTTTATTTTTTGCCGCTACATATTTTTTTGCATTTTTGAATGCCTTATCGTACAAATCTTTTGCTTTTGAAATTTTAATTATTGCTTCGTCAAATTTTCCTTCGCGATGCAATCTTCGAGCATCATCATCTAAATCGATTGCTTCGCAATAATTTACATACGCATCAAAGCTACCGCCGCCAGTATCAAGCGCATCTTCCTCGGCTGATGAAAGTTTTACCGATAAATCTTTTGCAATTTTTTTTACAAGCGATTGGATAAGTTCCATAAAATCATCTAAGTCTCCCGATTCATCTTCGGCGTGTAAGATTTCACTTGTTTCAACATTTACAATTCGAGCATCAATTCTAATTTCATCACCGGGAAGATTTGCAAAAGTACCGAAAAGCATAAATTTTGCTCCGAGAATTTTTCCCATCTTTTGTTGCATTGATTCGGCAACAAAATCCATTTCATTCAAATTCAACTCTTCTATAATAGATTGCATTCTGGCTCGCTCAACAACTTTCAATCCTTTAACTTTTAACATTTCTGTTATAAACATATCAGCCAAACCTTTTCGCATTGGCTCAAGTCTATCTCTATCTTCCATACTTGCATTTTCAAAATATAAAACTGCAATCGTAAGTGGAGTTTTATTTTGCGAAATCAAACTTATAGAAAAAACTAAAAAGAGAAATAATATTTTTTTCATTTTATCCTCATACTAAAAAAGAATTCTTGAATTTAAACTCAAATCAATTCCGTTTGCTTTGTAATAATTTTCTTCAATCGCAACGCTTCCGATATTATATTTTAAACCAATCGCAACTGTGCCTCTTCGAAAAGGAATAATTCCTATTTCTGCGCCAAGAGATCCAACTCGTGCACGACCAATTTCAAAAACAACTTCGCCAAAAGGAATCTGATCGCCATTATGAATTTTAAAATCTACAAAACTTGAAAGCGAAAGCTTCTCTGTCACACTCCATCTATAAGTATATTGCAACTCAATCTGATTCGATGCGCTAAATTGCATTTGGCTTGTGTCAATAAAAATAGTATTTTTCGATTTAATTCTACCACGAAAAGTTGCAAAATGCGAAATGCTTTCATTTTTATAGCTATAAACAAGAAATAAATTTGTTCGTCTGCCAGATTTAAAAGATTTTCGCGCATTAATTTTGTCAGCAAATGTTTCTATTACAGTGATGTCGGAGGAGATGCGCGATTTTTTTGATTGCATTGTATAATCGGCGCCAAAATTTATTGATAAATCTTCTCCGGGATCGTAAGTGCTTTCGGTTTTGATTGAATCGCGTTTTACAATATATGGATTGAATTTTCCTTTGTATCCGATTGATGCGCCAAAACCTATTGTTAATCTTCTTTTCGGATTGTATGCGTTAGTTACTCCAAATGTTCCATTTGTGCCTTGACCAAAAACTGGCACTCGAAATCCGAAACCAGATTGCGAAACAACTCGCGCAATTTCAAATTGAGTAACATCAAGTTTAGTTAAACCGGTTGGAAGGTTTAAACTTGAGTTAAGCCAAATTTTATCGCCGGGTAGAATATATGATAAAGAAAGTCGTGTATCGGAAATTGTAGAAATTTTATCATCTTTTGCTTCATTTATTTCTGTCGCAGTTGAACTTCTTTTTGTAACGACAGGAGTATTTGTCAAAGCGAATAAAATTCTGTTTGTAAATGGGAAAGTAATTGAAATTGGGATAGACTGCTGAGAAACATTTCCAAAATCATTTATCTTCCAGCTTTGAGAATTTACTCCAAAAGTAAGTCCTGTCATTCCCTGAAATAATAATTTCTCATCATATTTCATTCCTCTAATTTGCGACATTAAATTAAAATTTACCAACAATGTTAAAATTAATATTTTAACAATCGCAAAAAATAAAAAGGAAGATTTTTTAATTTTAATATCCATCACATTATTTTAAATAAATCATTTTTTTCTGTGCAACAAATTCTTCTGTACTGATTTTGTAGAAATAAATCCCGCTTGCAACAATTTCACCAATATTATTTTTTCCGTTCCAAGCGACTGTATATTTTCCAATCGGATGAAATCCATCATCAATAATTTTTACAATTTGCCCGAGAAGATTGTAAATATATATTTTTACATTTGCGCTGTGAGAAAGGGTGTAACTAATTTTTGTCGAACCATTAAAAGGATTTGGAAAATTTTGTTCGAGTTTGTACTGAATCGGTACAAGTGGAATTCCGAATGAATTTTGTTCAGCATAATTTTTCGAGCCAACAATGAGTCTAAAATTTCTTTCGTTCTCTCCTTTTTTAGTTTTGAAAAAATATGAATTGCCATTTGAAGAAACATCAATTACTCGTTCGGTAATCAAATCAACTAAAAATATTTTATTATCCGATGCAAAATTTCCATCAATTGAAAATTGCAAATTCATCTCTTCATTTGTACGACTGGCGAAAATTTTAAAATCCCAAAATTCGCCATCATTTGAGATTGGTCTAAAATCAGTCGAAAATTTCCCTTTATTATCAGCCCAATTTTGTTTATCAAAATAAAGCGAAAGAGAATTCGTCGGTGAAACTGGCGGCTCCGAAAAATCATTTTTATCCCACTCAGTTTTTGCATCGCTAATCATTCCCAAATAATTTTCATCATCATTTGCAAAAATAGAGTTTGCGCTGATTTGAATTTTCCACTCATTTTTTCCAAAAGTTTTTTGACTGAAAGTAGATTTCGCTCCTCCACTTGCACTAATCGCCATCGGATTGATTTTGATAATTTCCGGTAACAAAGAATTATTTTTTATGTAATAAGCAGTGAATGGCTCCATGAAATTTGTATCGGAAACAAATTTTGTCGAACTCCACCACCAAATCTTTTTTTCGATTTTAGTATTTTTATTTGATAAAGCCCAACTAATTTTATACGGAAAAGGATTGCCAATTAAATTGTATCCCGGTTGAAGAGTGATTGGATAAAATTCTGTTGTGCTTTGGATCTGTGCATTTCCGAAATTAAGCGTTCGCTCTCCTTTTGTAATTAACCAATATCCATCTCCGCGATTAAAATTTAAAAATTCTAAATTTGGGAATTCTATATATTTTCCTGTTTTGACATTCCATTTATATAATCTCCAACGAGATGGATCAATTACTCCCAAATCTTTTAATGCCGTACCGATTGAAAAATTATCTAAATCAAAAGGAATTGAAAAAGCGATGTACTGTTCATTCGGAGTTTTTCTTGGATATTGAACTGCAAAATCATTTTTATGTGTGAAAATATTTAATGCAAATTGTAAATTTGCTCCAGCGGCAATTCCTGTTTTTACATTTCTGTTGAGTGAATCGTTAAAACTTTCTCCATTTGAAAAAATATCACAATCGCCAATTAAAAGAATTTTTCCTTTTCCAATATTACTTAACGCAACTAAAGTAGGATAAGTTGAATCATCTTCCACAATTGAATTATTTAAAAGTCGAGTTGAGTGATTGCCAACTAATAATTTATTTGAAGAATCTTTTGTTTCAATCGAAACTGCTCCGCTAAAAACAAGCGAATCAATTTTAAAAAAATATGGATGATTTGGGAAATTTTTTCCGCCAATCTTCGCCCAAGTTTTTCTTCGTAAAAGTCCATTTGCAGAATCAATAATAATTTTTGAAGTAATTAATAAATCAGTCGAGTCGTTGAAATTTGTTTTCCATCTGCTATCACTTAAAATATCATTTAAAAATTTATTTCCATTTTTCGCGCCACTATCGGCAAGCATTACAACTAATCCACCTTTATAAATATATTTTTGAAGTGAATCAATTTCGTTTGTGGCATAAGCGCGCGACGGGGTTCCCAATAAAACTATGTCAAAATTTGATGGAGAAAATTTTGTTTGATTTGAAATTACCTCAAAACTGCTTGATTTTAAAATAGAAATTAAGGATGAAAAATATTTTTGAGTTTCAAAATTTCCGCCACTTGAATTTAATCCGTGAAGCGAATCAATCAAAATTCTTTTTTTCGAAATTGAATTTGCAACTCCAATTCCAGTTAATGTAATTGTTAAATTTTCTTTTGTCGGATCATTTGTGGTGCAATAGAGAATTAAATTTTCAATTGTTGCGTTGAGTGGTTTATAAGTCGCTGTTAAAAATCCTGCTTTGCGCGATGCAACTTTGATTGAATTTGCTGAAATAGTAAAATTTTTTGAACCAGAAACTGAATCGATTTTTACATTTAATTCAACACCACCTTGATTCGTGAATAAAATTTGTTTTGAAATTGTCGAACCAATCAATTGGCTTGAAAAATCCACTATGTATTGATTAAAATTTAAATCAGGTTCAGATGAAAATTCAATTGTGTGAATACCAGTTGAGCTTGCTATAAAATGCAGATTTAGATTTGTTGGCAGAGGAGTTAAATTTCTAAAGGTTGGAAGCAAATTTGCTTTTGTTAAAGTTGTCCAACTTTCACCACTATTTAAAGTGTGATAAATATTATTTTTGCCAGATGCAAAAATTACTCTTGGCTTTCGATAATCAATTGAGATATCGTATGTGGCGATTGATAATTCTTTCCAAATTTTTCCGCCGTCGGTAGTTTTAAATAATTTATAGGGAGAATAATTTGAAAGATTAGTTGTAGTAGAAATATATATTACAGAATCATTTTTTGGATCTTCGTGCGGACGAAATGCAAAAAGAGATTTTGTAACTCCCAAATCATTTACAGTTAAAGGAAAATTACCCGAAATATTTTGCCAAGTCGTACCAAAATCTTTTGATTTCCAAATTCCATTTCCAGTTCCAATTATTGAGGAATCATTTTTTGCACCAAAATCTAAATTATCAACTACATTGGCAGATGAGATTTGCGATGAATTTTGAAAATTTATTTTATTCCATTTCGTTCCTTTATTCGAACTCAAATTTAATCCATGCGCAGGAGAGGTAAAAATTAAATTTGAAGTATTATTTTTTCCAATTCTAAATGCACCAATATTTGTGGAATTATATTTTTCAGGGAACTCAATCGGAATATTTTGGTAAGTCCAAGTATTTCCAAAATTAGAACTCGAATAAATTCCGCGAACCGTTGATGCGTAAATTAATCCACTGTTTTGCGAATCCACAGCAACCGCGTAAACATACGGATTTCCCAAGCCATTATTAGCATATTCCCAAGTTTTTCCACTGTCAAGCGAACGCTGAACTCCACCACCATAAATTCCACTGAAAATAATTGGCTGATTTTCATTAGTAATTGAAATTGATTTAACGATTGAATGATTTATTCCTAAACTTTTCTTTATGAAATTTATTCCATATTCACTACTGATAAAAATTCCATCACTTGAGGCGATGTAGACTTTATTTTGTTTTGATTTCGGAATAAAAATAGAATTGACATCAATATTTTTTTTAAAGACTAACGACCAAGATTGATTCAAAACATCAACTCTAAATAATCCACCTTTAATATCGTTGGGGATTCTGTTTGGTAAACTTTGCCGAGTGGATACAAAATAATATCTATCAATCGCTCCTAGTGGCGGAGAATAGAACGAAGCTTTTAGAGATGTAATTACACTATCTTCAATTCCACTTATGGTGCGAAGATTTATCCAGTTTAGTGGCGAACCAGAAAAATTTTGAGAAGAATAAATACCAACTGCTGTGCCAACTGTAATTGCATTATATTTGAAAACAGGGTCATAATAATGTAAAATAGTTTGAATAAAATTTGACGGAGAATTTTTCGCTCCAAGTCCTACATTATCGGCGCTCCAGTTTTTACCAAAATCATAAGTTGAAAAAAATCCATTACCATCGGTTCCAACAAAAATTGTTGAATCATTTTTTGCATCGCTTGCTAACGCAGTTATTTTATTTTTTTCACTTAATGTCGAATCAATTCTCTTCCAAACTTGTCCATTATTAGTTGATTGCCAAACTCCATTACTTATTGTGTCGCTACTATAAACTCCAGCGACAATCAAGTTTGTATTTTTCGGATGAGTAATTATTGCACGAGTTGAAGCAATTAAATTTGTACGCGACCAAATCTTTCCGCCATCGTTTGAAAAATAAACTCCACTATCTGTCGCGGCAAAAAATATTAATGGATTTGTTGCATGCGCCGCAAATTGATTTACATTTACATTTTTTAGTGACGACTGCGTCCATGTCTCTCCTGCATCTTTTGAAAAATAAATTCCGTTCCCTTTTACCGATGCAATCACATTTTCCTCATCCGTGCTCCCCTCAATGGAAGTAATTATTCCTCCATTTGGTCCAAGTGGAAAAACTTCGGTCGTTTGAGTTTGCGCAAAAATTATTTCGGCAAAAATAAAAATCAAATAATATTTTAAATTTTTGATTTTCAATTTGGTGGCCTCGGTGGTTCTGGTAACGGACTTGTTAAAGTTGGAGCTTGCGGTGTTAAACTCCCCGTAGAGGGCTGAAATCCTGTGCCGATTTGTGTTTGCGAGAAAGAATTTCTATCGTTTGATGAAGAAATAGTTTGTTTGACATCGATTGAACTTGGCGGTGCTGCAATAGGTTGAGACGTTACTCCGCTTGATTTTGAACCAGAAGAAGATGAAGATGATGATGAAGTCAATTTATTACTATTATTTGAACGACTTACTCCAACTTTTGCTTGATTAAAATTTGGATCGGATTGCACTGCTATTGAATATGATTGTGATGCCTGAATGTATTGACCTCGGTCTTCATAATCTAAACCTTGTGAGAATTGTAAAAATGCAAAATAATTTTCTGTCGGTAACATTAAAATTGCTTCTCGCTCTTCATTGCTGATTGGAATGTTCATCTCTTTTAAAAGATTAAAGACTAATTCTTTTTCCATTTTAAAAAAATTATTTGTGCTACCACTAACTTCGGAAGTTGCATCAATCTCACCACTTTTTGTTCGTGTAACAAACGCATCAATTTTTACTTCATCAGCAGTAATATCAAAAAAAGATCCTTTCACTAAACGATTCGCGCCAAGTAATTTCCCAAATCGCGACGCAGTTTTATCATCTACAATTCCAGATTCTCCGAAGTTCATTTCTTCCATTAATTTTTGCAAACGAATTCTTTCAACAACTCGCAAAGATTTTATTTTTGATAAATCTGTAATTATCATTTCGGCTAATCCTTTTTGCAAAGGATTCATTTCTAAATTCGTTCCGAGATTTTCAAAATATAAAACTGCAATCGAGTTCGATGGAATTTTATCAACTTCAAGTCGAGATTCTTCGATTAAGGCTTTTTTTGCTTCTATCTCCATTTGAGATTTGTAAAGAAGTTTTATGCGAGCATCCACTAAGTCTTTATATTCTCCAAACACAGTCAAATCCATATATCGTTTATAAAATTGAATTGCTTTTGGAAATTCGAATGTCGCTTCGTAACAAGCCGCGAGGTAGTAAACGGTAATATCATCAGATGGCTCAAATTTGTAAGAATTTTGTAGCGGTGTGATTGCCTCGCCGTAATATTTTTTATTGTACAAAGCAATCCCCAAGTATTTTAAAAAATCTGCGTCTTTCGGAGATTCAGTTAATTGTTTTTTCATCTCCTCAATTACTGAACTATTATTGCCAGTTTCTAATTGTTTTTGGGTAATTTCATAAATGGTAGGCGCACAAGAATTTAGCCCAATAATTAATAGGGAAAATAGACAAGAAGAGTTTAAATAATGCGCAATATATTTGTTTTCGTTTTTCAAGTCGTTTCTCTTTGTAATATTGAAAAAAATAATGCGCTAATCAAGAAAAGTTTTTGCCGATGAGACAGCAATCACACTTAAAAATATTTAAAATGACTCAATTATGGATTTTATATTTGCAACAGTAAAGCCAAATTCTTCAAAAAGTTTTGATGCTGGAGCAGATGCACCAAAATGATTTATAGTTACAAATTTTGTTTCATCTGTTGCGTAACGATGCCAGCCAAGTGAAGAACCTGCCTCTATAATAATTCTTTTTTTAATTGATGGTGGTAATACTTTCTTTTTGTATTCATCCGATTGCAACTCAAATAATTCCCACGATGGAATATTTACAACTCGCAGATTTTTTCCTTTTGAAATTAATTCTTCATACGCTTTTATTGCGATTTCATTTTCAGATCCAGTTGCAATTAAAATTATTTCTGGCTTTGCAGAACTTTCCGCCAAAATATATCCACCCTTCTCAAGATTTTTTGCGCTGGCATATTTTTCTCTATCAATAAATAATAATTTTTGTCGAGTTAAAATTAGCGCAACTGGTCCATCAGAATTAATTGCAACTCGCCATGCTTCGGAAGTTTCATTTGCATCACCGGGTCGAATAACTTTTAAACCTGGGATTGCTCGCAACATTGCAAGATGTTCAATTGGCTGATGAGTTGGTCCATCTTCTCCAAGTCCGATGCTATCGTGAGTAAAAATATAAATCACTTTTAATTTCATCAGTGATGCAAGCCTAATTGCTGGTTTCATGTAATCGGAAAAAACTAAAAATGTTCCACTAAAAGGAATAAAACCAGAAAGCGCAAGTCCATTTAAAATTGCTCCCATCGCATGCTCACGAACTCCGAAGCGAATGTATCTGCCAGAATAATTTGAAGATTGAAAATCAATTGCGTTTTTTGCGCGAGTATTATTTGATGGAGTTAAATCTGCCGAGCCACCAACTAAAAATGGAAATTGATTCCAAATTGATTCAATTACTTTTCCCGATGCCTCACGCGTTGCAATATTTCCATTTTCATTTGTGAAAATCGGAAGAAGTTTTTCCCAATCGAGTGGCAGTTTTTTATTTAAAAAATTATCTAATTCATCAAATGGAAAATGTTTTTTGTACTGAGAAAGCAAGTAATTCCAAGCGTTTTCCTGCTTTTTTCCTTCGTCAATATATTTTTCAAAATTCGTTTGCACTTCATCGGGAACAAAAAACTTTTCATCAGTTTGCCAATTGTAATTTTCTTTTGTTAAAATAATTTCTTCATCGCCAAGCGGAGAGCCATGCGCTTCAGATGAATCTTGTTTATTCGGACTTCCAAAACCAATATGCGTTTTTATTTTTATAAGTGATGGACGATTTTTTTCGATTTGTGCATTTAAAATTGCCTCTTCAATTTTTGATAAATTATTTCCGTCATCAACAATTTGAACATGCCAATTGTACGATTCAAATCTTTTTGCAACATTTTCCGTAAAAGAAAGATTTGTTCCTCCATCAATACTAATAGAGTTGTCATCGTATAAATAAATTAAATTTCCCAATCCTAAATGACCTGCAAGCGAAGCGGCTTCGCTTGAAATTCCCTCCATCAAATCTCCATCGCCAACAATTCCGTAAATGTAATAATTGAAAAGAGAAAATTTTTCTTTATTAAATTTTGATTCGAGAATTTTTTCTGCAATTGCCATTCCAACTCCAGCGGCAAATCCCTGACCAAGAGGACCAGTTGTAATTTCAACTCCGTCGGTGTGAGAATATTCGGGATGACCAGGAGTTAAACTTCCGTACTGTCGAAAATTTTTTAAATCTTCAATCGAAACTTTATATCCAAATAAATGCAAAAGAGAATAAAGCAACATCGAGCCATGCCCAGCAGATAAAACAAATCTGTCGCGATTTGCCCAATGAGAATTATTTGGATTATGTTTTAAAAATTTTGTCCAAAGCACATAAGCCATTGGTGCAGTGCCCATTGGCATTCCGGGATGACCAGATTTTGCTTTTTGCACTCCATCAATTGCGAGAGTTCTAATTGTGTTAATCGAAAGTTGGTCAATAATATTATTCAAATTTTTACTCCGAGAAGATTTATTTTTTACAATTTACAAAATATTTATTTTTAAATTAAATTTTTTCAAGGGAAGATTTCGGTAGCCACCCAATTTTTCCATCAATCAATTTTATTTTTTTCCAATCACCAACTTTATCTAGTAACTCAACTTTCAATCCGCCATGAATCACAAATAAGTCTTTACTTTCGGCATCGGGAGAGGATTTTGTAGATATTACATTTTCAATAATAATTGCAAAATCTTTTTTGTTTTGATTTTTCGCGAAGCCGATAAACAAAGAGATTACAAATAAAGTGGCAAAAATAATTGAAGCAAATTTTTGCTCTTTAAAATATTGTGAAAATATTTTTGAGGTGAGAATTAAAATTAAAGTTAAAATGAAAGTTACATACGAAAACCAAAATATAGTTTTATCTGAAAAATAATTTATAAAACTATCAAACCACTGAATGAAAAATATTTTTGGCAATGATTCAATTCTATCAACTATTTTCAATTGCGATAATTTTAAATTATGCTCAATATCTGCATCATCGCTTAAATTTATTTTTGCTTTTTCGTAATTAAGAATTGCGCGAGGATAATCTTGCAACCTAAAATATGTATTTCCCAAATTATAATATATCTCGCTACTCTCAACTCCACTTCTAATAATTTCTTCGTACAAATCTTTTGCTTCAACAAAATTCTTTTCCTGATAGAATTTATTTGCTTCTAAGAATTGTTCTAAATTATTTTGCGCATGTAAATTAAAACAGATAAAAAGGAATAATATTTTTCTCATTTCGACTCCTCTTCAATTGAAGCAATCATTAATTTAGTCGATTCGAATAATTTTTTATACTCCATATCTTTTGAACTTGATGGGGCGAATCGTGCGTAATCGCAACTCTCTAAAATATTTTTTAGTTCAGAAATATTCTCATTTTTAATTCCCCTTTTTAAAAGCTCATCGCTAACTTTTTCAATTGATAACTCGGCGCGATTGATTCCAAGTTTGTCTGCAAAATAATCCCAAATTGTTTTTGAGAGGACAACCGTAAACTCGTCGTGCGATTTTTTATCTAATATTTTTTTTGCATCAACAAGTTTTTTATTTGCAATTTTTAATGCACGAGAAGATTTGTAAAAACTCACATTCGATTTTAATTTTTCATTTTTTGAAATGAAAATAAATAATCCAGTGAAAATTGCAATCGGAAATAAATAAAGAATTAAAGTAAAATATTTCGAATTGTTCTCTTCACCAATTTTCCTAAAACTTGCAACTTCATTTTTTATAAAACGAATGTCCTCTCCTAAAATCGCAATATCCTCTTTATTTATAAGGGCATTTGATGTAATGCTTCCATCTTTCGATGGCAGAATTGATAATAAAATTTCATCGCTAATTTTACTTATAAATTTTTTGCTGTTCGGTTCGAAAAATGCAATTTCAAGTTTTGGTATTTTTTTCTCTCCGGGATATCTCGGGATTATCAACCACTCAAAAGTTTTCTTGCCATTTATTGTGCCACTATTTCTATCAATTGAAGTTGATATTTTCGGGTCGAATTTGTCAAAATCTTTTCCAAGTTCTAACTTTGGTGTTTCGATTAAAGAAATATTTCCACTTCCATTAATTGTAGCAGTTAAAGTTATCGGTTCATTTGCGTTTACTTTTTTTGAGTTTGATTTCATCGAAACGGAATAATTTCCCACAAGCCCAGAATAATTTTCCGGTTTCGAATCAGTTGGAATCGGTTTAATATTTATCGAAACAGGTAAACTTTTAACCGAAATATTTTTTGTAGTTACCGATCCAAAAAAAGGATCATTGAAAATATCATCAAAAGGATCATTTGATTTTCTGCGATTTTGAATTTGTACTTGGCAAACAACTTCAAATGGATTTATTTTAAGTGCGCCACTTTTTGTTGCGAATAGCGCCGATTTTTTTATTGTGCCAACTTGATATTGTTTTCCATTTATAACTTCTGTTGTAAGTGTAATTTGTTGTGGAATAATTATTTCTTCTTCCCAAAATCCTGTCATTGCCGGAATTTTATTTATTGTGTATCCAGTAATTCTGTGTCTTGTATAAATTTTATAAATTACGGAAATTTGTTCTCCCTGAAATACATTTTGCTTATCAACAACTGCACGCAAAAATATTTCACTATTCTGATTTTCACTTGTTTGAGGTTGAGTTTGTGAAGGTTTATTTTGCGGCGTCGCAGCACCACTTGAAACTACATTTATCGAAATTGATTCAGTTTTATATTCTTTCCCCCCAGATTGAATCGAAGCCGAGCCAATCGAAAGAGCGCCAGACTCTTTTGGCTGAATTATAAAACTGTAAGTTGCAGATGAAGAAAAATTTCCATTTACAAATTGCATACTTGTGGATTGATTCGGTCCACTTAAAACATAAAATTTATTAAAAGTTGGCGGACGAAAATTTTCTCCTCCTCTTACTCCAGCATTTTCCAGACTAAATCTTACCTCAATTCGTTCATCAATTGAAATTGAATTTCTTTCAATTGATGCTGTAAATGTTGGCTCTTGCGAGTGAACGGAAGAAAATAAAATTAATATGAAAAATATTTTTTTCATTTTTACCAATCTTTTTCCACGCCAACTTTTACGCCAGCACGAGCCTTTAATTTTTTCTGCGTCTCTTTATCTTTGTTCTCCAATGCGCTTAAGATTCTTTCAGATTCTTCTTTTGAAATTTGTGGTTTTGGTTTAGATTGAGATTTTTCTTCTTGTTTTTTTTCTTCTTTTTGTTGCTCATCATTTTTTTGCTTTTCTTTTTGATTCTCTTTTTTATCTTTGTTTTTATCTTTTTTATTTTCTTCCTTTTGTTTCTGCTCTTGTATTAACATTCTTTGCGCGTAAGCTAAATTATATCGGCTATCTTCATCATTTGAATTATTTCTTAAAGATTTTTTGTATGACTCAATCGCTTCTTGATATTTTTTCTCTTCCAATTGTGAATTGCCAATATTATAGTATATATCTGAAATTTCTTTTTTATCATTTTCATTTTCCATTGATGAAGTGAATTCTTTTATCGCATCAGAATATCTTTTTTGTTTATAAAGAGCATCTCCCAAATTATATTTTCCAACATTTGAATTTGAATCTTTCTCAAGTGCTTTTTTGTATTCTGCTTCCGAGTCGCTGAACTTTTCCTCTTTAAAAAAAGAGTTCCCTTTATTGATTGTGCTTCTTATTGATTGCGCAGTAGTAAAATCAAATATTATAAATATTAAAAAGAAAAGTAATTTATTCATTTTGTAAAATATGTTTCTTTTAATTTAACAATTCTATTTTTCCAATTTATTTTATTTTCCGAAAGCATTACCTCTACCAATAATAAAAATAAAGCTACAAAAATAAAATACTGAAATTGGTCTTCAAATTCTGAAAATTGTTTCGATTTAAATTCTGTTTTTTGTAGCGCGTCAAGTTCTTTATAAATCTCATCAATTTCATTTTGCGAATTTGTCGCGCGCAAATATTTTCCTTTTCCAATCTCTGCAATCCTGATAAGCGAAGATTCATCAAGTTTAGTTAAAATCATATTCCCATCTTTGTCTCGTTTGAAATCAATTCTGTCACCTTGTTGATTTTTTACAGGAATCGGTGTTCCGCTTAAAGTCCCCATTCCTATTGTGTAAATTCGCACTCCTTTTTTTTGTGCTTCCTCTGCAACATCAAAAACATTACCCTCGTTATTTTCGCCATCTGTAATTAATATCAAAACTTTTTGGGTTGACTCTTGAAACTGAAATGAATTTATCGCTTGCTCAATCGCTTTACCAATTATAGTGCCGGGAATTGGAACCACATCAACATCAATTACATCTAAAAACATATTTGCCGCAGTGTAATCGTTTGTGAGTGGAAATTGCACAAAACTTTCTCCCGCAAAAACTATCATTCCAATTCTATCTCCTTTTAAACGATTTACAAGTTGAGCAATTTCAAGTTTCGCTTTTGATAATCTGTTTGGCATAATATCTTCTGCCAGCATCGATTTTGAAACATCAAGCGCAATAAAAATATCAACCCCCATTTGTTTTACCTCTTTTAGTTTTGTTCCGATTTGAGGATTTGATATTGCAATAATTAAAAAAAGGATTGCCAAAGTTTGTAAAATTATTTTTGTAAGTTTTTTCCCAAAACTAAAATTGCCAATTAAAGATTTATAATTTTCTGCGGAAAAATATTTCTCAATATTTCTTTTTTTCTTTTTTTCATAATACCAATAAATTAAAATCAAGATTGGAATTAAAAAAAGAAAATATAAAAACCATTCTCTCGAGTATCGAATTATTTCCATTATGGCAACCTCCTTAAAAATAGCTTCGATAAAATGAACTCAGCAAAAATTAAAGCGAGAGATAAAATCGCAAATGGGTAATATAATTCTGCAGTTCTTCGATACGATTTAATTTCAACTTTAGTTTTTTCAAGTTTATCAATTTCTGCGTAAATATTTTTTAAACTTTTATTATTTGTTGCTCTGAAATATTTTCCACCAGTTTGGCTTGCAATTTTTCTCAGCATTTCATCATCAACTTCAACTGGTATCATTTGATATTGTTTTCCAAATGGCGTATTAAACGGATACGGAGCCTGCCCAATTGTGCCAACGCCAACGGTGTAGACTTTTATATCAAAACTTTGCGCAATTTGCGATGCAGTGATTGGGTCAATTTCCCCTTTATTATTAACACCATCTGTGAGCAAAATAATAACTTTACTTTTTGCGGTGGAATTTTTCAATCGCGCGACTGCATTTGTTAATCCCAAACCAATCGCAGTTCCATCTTCAATCATTCCAGTTTGCAAATTTTTTAAAAGATTTTTTAAAACTCCGTAGTCAATAGTTAAAGGACATTGAGTAAAACTTTCGCCAGAAAAAACTACCAATCCAATTCTATCACTTACACGACCGCTAATAAAATTATCTGCAACATTTTTTGCCGCTTCGATTCTGTTTGGGCGCAAATCCTCAGCGAGCATACTTCCCGATACATCAATCGCTAAAATAATATCAATTCCTTCTGTGTAAATATTTTCACCTTGCGAAACAGATTGTGGACGAGCAAGCGCAATTATTAAAAGAGCGATTGAAAATATTTTAAAAATAAATGGGAAGTGAACTAATTTTTCCTTTAAAGATTTTTGTGGAATAAAATTATCAATCGAAGAATATTTTATACTTGATAAATTATTTTTGTGTCGGTAGAAATACCAAACTAAAATAGCCGGAACTAATAATAGCAAAAATAAAAATTCTTTATTTGCGAATTGTATCTGCATTTGGTTTTGTCAATTCAATAATTTCTCGTGCAATAATAATTGCATTTTCGTTTTCGTTTAAAGTTGTAGTCTGTTTTGCAAATTTAACTAAATCTGCTAACTCAAAACTTTCTTTGATTTTATCTAAAATGTTTTTATTAAAATTCCCCACCTTCAAATCTTTTAAAAATTCATTTGTAGTAGATTCAAGTGCGCTTATTTTAAACTCATTCTCAAAATATTCCCGAACAACCATTGTAACATCTGAGTAATATTTTTTCAGATTACCGTTTTGCCATATTTTTGCCTTTTCAATTTCATTTAATTTTTGCATCGCCAAATCAAACGGAGGAATTTTTTCTTCTTCAATTTTTAATTCACCAGTTTTTAATTTTCTTTTTTTCCAAAAATAAATTATCGCATAAGTCAATGCAACAATTAAAACTATAATTCCAAACCAAAAAAGAATTTCCTCTAAACTTATTGGCAAAGTTTTTGGTGGCTTAATATCTTTAAATGGTTTTGTTGTGTCAATTTGTATTGATTTTACTTGTAATATTATAGCATTTGAAAATACTTGCGTAGTTTCGTTTTTGGATATTGCTAAAATTGGAATTTGAAAATTATATTTTCCTGCCTCGTATGCTGAAATTATTATTGTAACATTCTCCTCATTTTCTTTTCTCGCAACTTCATTTTTCTCTAAAATTGCAATTGCGCCAATCGAATCTTTCAATCCACTCCAAATTATTTTTGTTGGAGTTTTATATTTCACATTTAAATTTATTTTCGTAGCTGAACCAATTCTAATTTCAGTCGAATCGCACTTTGCAGTGAAAATTATATTTTGACTGATAATATAATTTTGAAAAATTAAAATTAGAATTAACAAACGATTCATTTTTACCAATTTAATTTTCGTTCCCTATTTTTAAAAAATCGAGTCAATGGTTTCCAAAATGTCTCTTCTACTTTTATTGAAATTGTATCAACTTTTGCCCGTGTAATTATTTTCTTTTGTTCTTCGTCCGATTGATATTTTAATTGATAATATTTTGATTCTGTTCGAATTGAATTCAAATCAACATATCTGATTGAATTATTTTCGCTATCTCTAACTCCGACAAGACCAATTTTCGGGATTTCTCTTTCAAGCAAATCCGAAAGTTTAATTGCAATCACATCATTTCGCTTACTTAAAATTCTCAGCGAATCGCTGAAATCAGAATCAATAAAATCCGAAACGATAAAACAAATTGCTCTTTTTTTCGTTACACGATTTGCATATTGAAGTGCGTTTGAGATATTTGTCAATTTATTTTTTGGCTCTATATTATTTACAAGCTCGCGCAGAATCCTAAAAACATGTTGCTTCCCTTTTTTAGGTGGTAAATATTTTTCAACTTTATCCGAAAAAAGAATCAATCCAACTTTATCACTATTTTTTATTGCAGAAAATGCAAGTGTCGCGCATAACTCCGTTGCAACTTCCATTTTAGTTTTCGTTTTTCCACCAAAATTATTCGAGCTACTTACATCAACAATTAAAAGTAAAGTCAACTCGCGCTCTTCTTCAAAAGTTTTTACAAAAGTTTTATTCATTCGCGCCGAAACATTCCAATCAATCATTCTGACATCGTCGCCAATTGTGTATTCGCGCACTTCGGAAAATTCCATTCCGCGCCCTTTAAATACGCTGTGATATTCACCGCTGAAAATATGATTGACAAGTCCGCGCGTTTTTATTTCAATCTGTCGAACTTTTTTTACCAACTCTTGAGTCGTCAAACTCATGGAACTTCAATTCGATTTAAAATTTCTGTGATAATATTTTCGCTCGTTTTTTCCTCCGCCTCCGCTTCGTAAGTTACTGCGATTCGGTGCCTCAAAACATCATAAGCAACTGCGCGAATATCTTCCGGGATTACATAACCGCGTCGTTTGATAAATGCAAAAGCTTTTGCCGCGAGTGCTAAATTTATTGATGCGCGAGGCGATGCGCCAAACTGAATTAGCTCCGATAAATTTTCTAAGCCATAATCTTTTGGTTTGCGAGTTGCAAAAACTATATCTAAAATATATCGCTCGATTTTTTCATCCATATAAATTTCTTTCATCGTATCGCGTGCTTTCAAAATCTCTTTCGCACTTACGACTTGTTTAACTTCGGGAAAATCTTTTGCAATATTTTGTCTTAAAATTAATTGCTCTTCATCTTTTGTTGGATAATCAATTTTTACTTTCAACATAAATCTATCAACTTGCGCTTCGGGTAAAGGATAAGTTCCCTCTTGCTCAATCGGATTTTGAGTTGCTAAAACTAAAAATGGTTGCTCGAGTTTAAATGTTTCTTCGCCAATTGTAACTTGTCTTTCTTGCATCGCTTCTAAAAGTGCTGATTGAACTTTTGCTGGCGCACGATTGATTTCATCTGCTAAAATAAAATTTCCAAAGATTGGTCCTTTTTTTGTTTCGAACTCTCCTTTATTGGGGAGATAAATTTTTGTTCCGATTAAATCAGCTGGAAGTAAATCCGGTGTGAACTGAATTCTTTTAAATTTAGAATCGATTGCATTTGCCAAAGTTTTAATCGCCAAAGTTTTTGCTAAACCCGGCACCCCTTCAAGCAAAATATGTCCGTTGGCAAGTAAGCCAATTAAAAGGCGCTCAACCATTTGCTTTTGGCCAATTATAACTTTGCTAATTTCCATCATCAGCAAATCTACAAAAGCGCTTTCGCGCTCTATTTTTTCATTTATTGTTTTGATGTCGTAACTCATAAATCCTCTCTTAAGAAATTTATTTGAAAATTATTTATTGAAAACTAACTGGTGATTGATAGAAAAATACAATATTTTTTTCTATATTAAAATAGATTTTAACTTATGACATTCACTATTTTAAAAAAAGTTCCCCTATGAAAACATTATTTTTTTTAACATTTCTTTTAATCGGTTGCTCATCAAATAATCAGAATATCGAAAAAATTGCTGAAGCAAATTCTCTTCTTCAAAGTGGAAAATACGACAAAGCGATTTCCATTTTAAAAGAATTGAACGAAGAATCTTCCGACAAACAAACCGTTAGCGCGCTTGCAAATGCACATTTGCAATACGGTAATTTTTTGATGTACAACGAAGAGCTCGATAGAAAAGTTCGATATGTTTCTGCTTTAAAAGAATATCGTGCCGCGCTTGCGCTTGATAATAATTTAGCCGAAGCTCGCTCGAATGCTGAATTAATCGAAAGCATTTACAAAAGTATGGGAAGAGAAATCCCGAATTAATTTTCAGGGCACTTAGCTCAGCTGGTTTAGAGCGTACGCCTCACACGCGTAAGGTCGCAGGTTCGATCCCCGCAGTGCCCACAAAAAAATTGATGAGATTTTTTTAATCCTCCAAAACTAAATAATTTTTTATTGTTTAATAAAATAGTTTTATGACCAAAGAAGAATCTAAACAACAAATCCAAAAGCTCGTTGAAAAATATCAGCGAGTGGCGGAGATGGGAAAGATAAAATCCTACAACGAGGCGCAAACTCGCAACGAGTTTATCGAGCCGCTTTTTGAATTTCTCGGTTGGGACATGAGAAACTTAACTTAGCAGTCAGAACTAATTTAAAATATTGACCCTATAAAATGGCTAAACAGAAAAAGGAAATAAAAGAAAAAGCAATTGAAGTCACCCTTTGGGAAACTGCAAATAAATTGAGAGGAAGCGTTGAGCCAGCCGAATACAAGCATGTGGTATTAGGTTTGATTTTCTTAAAGTTTGCCAGCGACAAGTTTGAAGAACATCGCCAAAAACTGATTTCAAAAGGACAAGAAAAATATATTGAGAAGGCAGAGTTTTACAATCAGAGCAATGTATTTTTCTTAGA
>CAYIXI010000031.1:0-19436 GCA_964367235.1 uncultured Chitinophagaceae bacterium
TCAAACTCATCAACATTATTTTGTTTTGAAGCAAACTCGTTTTGAGTTCCAAAAGTAACATCTTTAAATTTCCACTCGGTTGAAAATAAAATTTTAAGAGGTGGAATATTTGGCAAAGAATTTTTTGAATCATTAAAAATTCCATTTGTATAACTAAAAGATAAATTTGTTTTTAGAAAACTTGTCGCTTCATACTTCATTTCCAATTCCAATCCTTTAAAAACTGCTGGCACACCGACTGTTTTATAAATTGGTAAAAGTGTAGCCCAATTTTTTTCTCCACTGTTGCGTGGCATTATAAAATTTTCAAAATAATTCACAAATCCAATCGACATAAAAGAAAATTTATCATCATTGAAATGATAAAAAATTTCAGCGCCAAATCCTTTTTCATTTTCTAAATTCGGGTTTCCAATTTCATACGAATAAGCGGCTAAATGAGGACCTTGAGAAAACAATTCTTCTATTGTTGGGACTCTACTTGATTTACTAAATGTAAATCCATAATGCGAAACATCGCTAAAATCATATAATATCGAACCAGAAAAAGAGGTAATCCAAAAATTTCTTTTTTTAATTTCATCACTTGTTGGTTTTAACATTTTGCTTGGAGTAATTTTTGAAATATCAGTTCTTCCACCAATTTGAAAAGTAAAATTATTTTTTATCCAACTTTCAAAAAAACTTAAAGCAACATTTTGCATATTTGTAGTCGGAGTGAAAACAAGTCCACCAATTTTGTAATCTCTTTCCTCGGCGGTTAAACCAAAAGTGCCACTATGCAAAAGCCCAACTTCGTTATGAATTAGTTGTGCGTTAAAAGTTAAATGTTTTACAAAAAAATCTGCACCAATCAATCCTTTTTTTTCAAACTCTTGCTGGCTGAGATAAAGTCTGCTTAAATTAAATTCAATTTGCGGAAATTCTTCATCATCGAAAATAATTTTTCCACGCGCTTGGATTTGCCTTTTAAAAATATCAATATCCACGCCATTTGGATGCGCGCCAACAAATCCCCCCGGTATTCCGTAACTCGTTTGATATTCGCGAGCCGACACACCAAAAGAAAAATTATGGTCGACAAAACTTGTGCCAACGCTATAATTTAAAACTTCAAATGCAGAATTTTTTAATTCGCCAATTGGCGAAGAAATATTTTTTGCCTTCTTCGAACTTATTTCTCCACGAAAATTAAATTTATCAATTGGAATTAAAATAGTTGCCGCCCCTAAAATTCCTTTATTTACACTCTCACCAAAAAATCCTGCATTGCCAGTTATGCGAGAAATTTCTTTCAAAGGAATTTCATCTCGTACAACTTGAATAATTCCACCAAGCGAAACTGGTGTTGAAAGCAAAACTTTTGGTCCCCGAATAATTTCAATTCTATCAATTGTAAAAGGCTCAATTGTAACTGCGTGGTCGGGAGAGGTTGCAGACAAATCATCATTTTTAATTCCGTCCTCTGCAATTACAATTCTATCTCCGCCAAGTCCGCGCAAAACTGGTCGCGATGGTGCAGGTCCCATTGATCGCATTGCAACGCCCAATTCATTTTTTAAAGTTGATGCAAGCGTTGTGCTTAAATCTCGTTGCAATTCTTTTCCCTCTAAAACAATTTTAGTTTGCGCATCGCCTTCCATTGAAATATCATTGTGCTCGCCAGTAATTATTACACCACCTGCTTGAATTGGAATTGCAAAGAGATGAAAAATATGTTTTGTTTTATTTTCAATTACACGACTTGATAAAATAATTTGATTTGCTCGGTAACCAATTCGTTCAAGCGAAATTGTATATTTTTCAATATTTGATTTCTCGAAAAATATATTTCCATTTTTATCAGTTAAGAATTTTAATTTTAATTCCGCAATATTTACAATTACTTGCTCAATCGGTAAATGTGTTTCGCCATCAATTACAATCAACTCAATTTTATTAATTTGAGTTGATTGAGAAAATAAAATTTCGGTGTTAAAGTATAACACCAAAATTATTAATACTATTTTTTTCATTAATTATTTTACTTTTAATGGAACTGGGATTGTTCTAAAATCTACATGCCCAAGGTGAAGCATTTGAAGTTCAATTGTTGTTTGTCCAACTTTTTTCCCAAATATTTTAAAATCCCAAAATTTGGTTGCCAACAATTCTGCTTTTGCTTTTGATGTATCTGCAATCGCCCAATCGAATGAATATCCGTCGGCTTCTTCGCCTTGTGGATTCATAGATTTTCCTGTCGCATCTAAAAATCTAACACTTAAATCATCGCCATAATTTCCATTTGTAACCGATAGTGTATCGGTTGCTCTAAATTTTCCTTGAAAATAATAAACGACAGTATCGCTTTTATTATTTAATAGATAAAGCCCCTCGGCTTCAAAATGTTCTTCTGGTACGATTGGGTTTTCTTCTTTTTTGCAACCAACAATAATAAATGAAAATAAAACGGTTAATAATATATTTTTAAATTGACGCATAATTTCTCCAATAGATTTTTTTATTAATGAATAATAATTGTTTTGTAAATCTTGATTAAAACGAATTATACTATTGGAGGTGCTCGTAGGTTTTTTAAAAGTTTGAAACTTAATTGAGATGGATTTTCAGATGAGGTTAAAAATTCAACAAAAGTTGAATTTAAATTATCCGAAGAAAAAATGTTTACAAGTAAAACATTTCGGTTAGAGGTGCTACACAAAAGGCAATGATGTTGCTGTTGTAAATTTTTGTGAGCGCAATCTTTACCAGAATCTTCGTGTTGATTTATTTCAAGTTGAGTTTTTGTTGCGGAAAAACGCTCGTGTCCTCTTTTTATTTCAAAGGAGTGAAATAAAAATAATACAAACAAAACAAATCGGAATATTTTTTGAACCGTGTTCATTATCTATAATATATTAATAACTCAAATCTGTTCCAAAAGTTCAATTAATTTCTGAAATGCTTTTGCGCGATGACTGATTTTATTTTTTTCTTCCAAATTCATCTCAGCATAAGTTTTATTAAAACTAGTTGGCTGAAAAATCGGGTCGTATCCAAAACCAAAATTACCTTTTGGCGCTTCAATTATTATTCCTTCAGTTATTCCTTCAACTGTTTTTTCGTAATCATCGCCAACAATTGCAATCACACTTCTAAATCGTGCGAAGCGTCTTCGCTCCGGTACGCCACTCATGGCTGAAAGAAGTTTTTTATTATTTTTTTCGTACGAAACATTTTCACCGGCATAACGAGCAGAAAAAACTCCCGGCTCCATATTTAAATAATAAACCTCTAAGCCAGTGTCGTCTGCAATTGTTAAAATATTAGAAATCTTGTACATCGCTCGAGCTTTTTTTAAAGCGTTTCCTTCGAGAGTCGTTGCATCTTCAATAACATTAGGCGCAATAAATTTTTGTTCGATTTCAAAACGAGTTCCAATTAAAAGATGTGAAAGCTCTTCGCGCTTGTGTAAATTATTTGTAGCGATGCAAAGTTTTTTCATCGCAACAAAACCATTTTTTTTGTTTGAGAAAATGTTTTTGTAGTCAATCGATAAAAATAAATTCCACTTGGCAATTTTGATGCGTCAAAATTTATATTATAAGTTCCTGCCTCTTTAATTTCGTCAACAAGTGTTGCAACTTCTTTTCCAAGTATATCATAAACTTTCAACGATATATTATTTTTCGATGGCAATTGATAACTAACAACTGTATTTGGATTGAACGGGTTCGGATAATTTTGTAGTAATAAAAACTTTGTTGGCAAAATTTCATTCTCATTAACAGAGACAACTGGAGGTGATAATAATTGCACCGATAGACTACTCCCAAAACCTGTGATACCACCTTGCCATTTAAAAGCAAGAATTCGTTTATAGAGACCCAAATCCTGAGCAAAAAATAGAGAATCAATATTATAATTTGGATTATTAATGTAATAAATTATAACTTGTTTGTGCGTAGTATCTGCAAATCGATAAAATGGAATCCTTACAGAACTATACCAATTGATTAGAGGAAAATAACAAATAAGCAATGAACCCTTAAGTTCATGGAATCCTTTGGTAATTTCAGTGAGTTGCAGTATTGTCGAATCACTTATCCAGTAGAGAGTATCAGCACTATATCTAATTTTAATTCGACGCAACAAATTATATTTCTCGAGGATGTTCCATGTTGTAGTTGTATCGTTCACTTTTATTGAGTCAAGTATAATGTATTGAACAAATCCGGAATCAATCGTTGTTGTACTATTTGCCATCTCCCAGTTGTAATATTCTTTTCGGTAATTATATTTATAGTGCAACCCTTTTTTTAAGGGAAAGATTTCAGTTTGCGCATACATATTTAAAGATGCGAAAACCAAAACAAATAAGATTACAAGATTTTTTATTTTACGCGACATTTATATTCACTTCTAAAAAATAATTCTAATTGTCTTTCTTGTAAAACCTAATCAAAAAAATATTTATTTCATACAACATTTTTTCTCGGGTTTAAACCAAAGTAAAGATTTATTGCGCTCGATGTAGATGTGAAAATGTTAAGTAAAATCAAGGGAATATTATTAATACCGATTGCTTGCAGAAGTAAAAAAAATGAGCCAAGAAAATATAAAATCAAAAAAGAGAGTTTTACAGAAATATATCCTCGTTTAATTGTTGCGATAGTTTCTGGAATCCAACAGATTGATAAAAAAATAAAACCACTCACGCCGAGTAAATCATAAATGTTCATTTTAAATCCTATTTATTTGAAAATATATTTAATGCGTCGCTAATTGAATTTGCAATTATTAATTTGCAATTATTTGTTAAAGATAATTTTGAATTGCCCTGAGGAATTATAATTTCACTAAAGCCAAGTTTAATTGCTTCTTGAATTCTTTTTTCAATAAAAGAGACATTTCTAATTTCTCCACTAAGTCCAACCTCGCCAATTGTAACAAGATTGGAATTAATCGGAGTATCTTTAAACGAAGAGACAATCGAAAGCACAACCGCCAAATCTGCCGCTGGTTCGTCAATTCTAATTCCGCCGGCAACATTTACAAAAACATCATGTCCGCCTAATCGAATGCCAGCGCGTTTTTCAATTACTGCAAGTAGCATTTGCAATCGGCGCAAATCAAATCCTGTAACTGTTCGTTGTGGCATTCCATAACTTGTCGGAGTAACAAGTGCTTGTACTTCAACTAAAAGTGGGCGAGTCCCTTCGATAGTTGAAACAATTGCACTTCCGCTGGAATTAAGTGAGCGCTCGCTTAAAAATATTTTTGATGGATTTAAAACTTCGCAAAGTCCTTCTTCGCGCATTTCAAAAATACCAATTTCATTTGTTGAGCCGAATCTATTTTTTAGCGATCGAAGAATTCTAAAACTATAATGTCGTTCACCTTCAAATTGTAAAACTGTATCAACAATATGTTCAACAACTTTTGGTCCAGCAATCGAACCATCTTTTGTAATATGTCCAATTAAAAAAATCGAAATATTTTTTTGTTTTGCAAGTCGAGTTAAAATTGTAGTTGCCTCGCGCATCTGTCCGATACTTCCGGGCGATGACTCGAGTTGTGGCAAATAAAGTGTTTGGATTGAATCGATGATTGCAATATCTGGCGAGGCGTTTTCAATTACATCTGCAACAATTTCCAAATTTGTTTCGGCAAAAAGTTGAATGTCGGAAGATAAAATATTTAATCGCTCGGCGCGTAATTTAATTTGTTTCAGCGATTCCTCTCCGGTAACATAAAGCACTGTTTTGTCCTTTATTTTCGCCGCCATTTGCAACATTAAAGTTGACTTGCCAATTCCCGGATCTCCACCAATTAAAATTACACTTCCCGAAACAATTCCGCCACCGAGAACTCTATCGAACTCGTTGATGTTTGTTTTTAATCTTGATTGATTTTCAGACTCAACATCTTTTATTGAAATCGGTTTTAGTTTTGAATTTTTTGCAACCGATGATTTTTTATTATGACTAACGAGTTCTTCGACAAAACTACTCCACGCATCGCAGTTTGGACATTTACCACTCCATTTTGGCGACACATAACCGCACGATTGACAAACAAATTTATTTATTATTTTACTCATTTTAATTTAGTCCAACAAAATCTAAAATACCAATACTGATTTCTGGAATGTAAGTGATAATAACAAGTACAACCAACAAAATAATTATAAATGGAAAAGTTGCAATCGTAACTTGTGTAATCGGTTTTTTAAATCTGAAACTTGAAAGAAATAAATTTAAACCAACCGGCGGAGTGAGATAACCAATTTCGAGATTTGTAAGAAAAATAATTCCAAGATGAATAGGGTCAATATTATACTGTTTTGCAATTGGGATTATTAATGGCACAACCACAATCAGCGCAGAATAAATATCCATCATCATCCCAACAATTATTAAAAAAATATTTAGCACAATTAAAAACAACCATTTACTCGTAACATATTGACTAACAATCTCAAATAATTTTTGTGGAACTTCGGCATCAATCAAATAACTTGTCAAACCCATTGCGGCTCCTAAAATCATTAAAATTGCACCAACCAAAACCATACTCTCTTTTGTAATTCTTGGCAAATCAGTTTTGAAGTTTAAATCTTTATAAATAAAAACTTCAACTATAAAAACATAAACTGCAGTAATCGAAGCGGCTTCCATCGCAGTAAACCAACCAGAATAAATTCCTGCTAAAATTAAAATCGGCAAAGGTAATTCCCAAATTATTTCGCGAGTTGCAGTAAAAAGTTTTTTAAAACTAAATTTATGTTTCTCAACTTTTTCTCCGACTCCTTTATAAATACTATAAGATGAAAGCGCAACAATAAGTAAAACCCCCGGAACAATCCCAGCAAGAAAAAGTTTATCAATCGAAACCTCAGAAACAATTCCGTAAATAATAATTGGCAAACTCGGAGGAAAAAGCAAACCTAAACTTCCGCTTGTCGTAATCAGTCCGAGAGAAAATTTTTCATCATATTTTTCGGAAATTAAAATTGGATAAACTAATCCGCCAAGCGCAATAATTGTAATGCCCGAGCCTCCTGTAAAGGCTGTAAATACAGCGCAAACTGATAAAACCACAATTGCAAGTCCGCCCGGTAGCCAACCCAAAAGCGCTTGCGTAAAATTTAAAATTCTTTTTGGCGCGTTGCTTTCAGCAATCATGTAACCGGCAAAAGTAAAAAGTGGGATTGCAACTAAAACTGGTTGACTTGCTAAACGATAAAGTTCGGCGATGATTGCAACCGATGGTGTATCGATACTACTGAAACCTAAAAGCGCAAAAGCGCCAATGATTGTAAAGAGTGGGGCGCCGAGAAAAAGTAAAATTACAATTAAAAATATTTTAATCAATTTATAATTTCCTCAACTTCCCAATTGTTGTTTTTAATTTCGTTTGATAAAAATATTGCGTTCAGCAGAAAGCGAAAAAGGATTATTCCATAACCGATTGGGATAATTATTATAAAACTTTGAGTTGGAATTTGTAAAAATAAAATTTCTTTTGGGTCGATGATAGTAAAAACAAAATCGTTTGAGGCGAGCATAAGTTCGTAACAAATATATGAGGCAAACAAAAGTGTAAAAATTAGAATTATTTTACCAAATTTTTTTGGCAGTAATCTGTGAGTAATATCTATTTTAATATGGCGACCAATTTTTGCGGCAATCGCGGCGCCAAGAAATGCAATCCACAAAACCAAGTGACGAAGAAAAACATCTCCCCAAGTGATACTGGAATCAAAAAAATTTCTCAAAATAATTTGGCTGAAAGAAATTAAAACTAAAATCGCTACGAATAAATAAAGCAACCAACTAATTATTTTTTCAAGTATTAAATCTATCGAAGCAAGTAATTTCATTTAGAATTTTTCGCTCGGTAATCCGAAAGAATCGATTCGATTCTTTCCATAAAATCTTTCGAATACAATTTATCTGCCATCAACAATCTGGCATTTTTTCCAACTTCATTGTATCGCTCAATTTCTTTTTCGTTAATCGGTAAAGTAAATTGCAATTTCTTTTTTAAAATCTGTAGAGATTTTTCGTTATCAACTCTACTTTGCAAAGTAAGTTTTCTCATTACTTGTTTTCCGGTAACCAAAAGAATTTTTTGCAAATCGGGCGGAAGTTTGTCAAATTCTTTTTTCGAAACAACAACAGCCCCTGCCGCATTTGCAAGTGGATAGTGATGAAGATATTTTACCATCGTAAACCATTGAAGCGAAATCGCCGCAAGAGGCGAGGTGTAAAATCCATCAATTAATTTAGTTTGCAAACTTGTTCTGACATCGGTAATCGAAAGGGGAAAAACATTTGCATTTAGCGCTTTAAATGTTGCCTCCGCAACTGGGTCGCCTTCCCACGACCACATTTTTAAATTTTTTAAATCGCTGATTTTGTAAATTGGTGCGTTTGTAAAAGTATAAACGAAACCGACTTCAGCCCAGCCAAGTAAAATAAATCCATTTTGATTAAATCCGTTTTGAAATTCTTCGTCTAAAGATTTTAAAACAAAATCAATTTCGGCGTGGTTGCGAAATAAAAAAGGGGAGTCGAGAATTCTTACTTGTGGAGAAATTTCTCCAAGCCCAACACCAGTGATGCCAGCCGAGTGATATTGTCCAATTTTTATTTTTCGCAAAACATCTTTTTCATCTCCAGCAACACCGCCAGCATAAATTTTAAATCCAAGTTTGCCACCGGATTCTTTTCGGATAATTTCGTCGTACTCGCGCATTAATTTAATCCAAGTACTTCCCTCGGGTGCCAAGGTTGCAAATTTTATTATATGCTCTTGAGATGAAAGATTGAGTGTGAGAATTAAAAAGAGAGATAGATATTTTATTTTCATTTTAGAAAAGTTCGTTAATTTTTTTTAGAAGATTTTCAGATTTCTTTTTTGTAATTATGTTGATTAAAGATTGTTCGGGGAGTAAATCGATTGGAGCATTTATAACTTCATTTAAAAGATTTTCAAACAATTCTTTATTTTGAGTTTGAACAGCGTAACTTTTTGCATAAAAATAAAAAGGAAGTAAAAATTTTCTATTTCCAATTTTTAAAGATTTTTCAAAATGAATTTTTGCTCCATCCTCATCTCCTCCAAGAATTTTTGGCGTTGTAGCTTTTATTGTTCCGAAATAAAGATGCGCGCTTCCGAAAAAATAATTTTCATCTTTTTCTAATACTGCTTCCATCATCGCGTTGACTTTGTATAAATCTACCAATTCATTCGGGTCATCAATTGAAATATTTATTAAATTTCCCCAAGCGTTCGCGCTCCAAAATAAAGCTGGCACATCTTCGCGTGAAAACATTTTTACCGCGCTATAAAATTCTTTTTCATCGCTATTCCAACTATCAGCAAAATTTTTATTTTTCATCAAAATACGCAAACCGTAATCTCGTCCTTTTTTGTAAAGCGATTTTGCTCGTTCAACATTTTCATCTTCCACAAAACCAAGCGCATAACCCGTGTATGCTTGCGATAATAAAAGTAAAATCTGTTCGTTTTGTGGGTCGGATTCTAAAAATGTTTCAAGTAGCGAAATGTTTTCGGGAATTGCAATTTTTGCTTTTTCATAATCAGTTTCGGAAAAAATTATTTTTTCTCCTTTTGAAAGTACCCCACTTGTCCCCCTCACTATTATAGTATCGAGCGTTGCACAGGAGTTTAAAAATAAAACTATCGGGAGCAAATAAAGAAAATTATTTTTCATTGGGTTAAATATAAAAAAAGAATAAAGTAATTACTACAATTTGCCTAAAATATGCTTGAAACAAAAGGATTTTAAGATTAAGTTATGTTTAATTAAAGTTGAGGTTAAAATGCAACGATTCAAAATTATAATATTTATTCTTTTTATTTTTGTTGATTTTTCTATTGCTCAAAAATCTTTACTTCGCTCAGGTCCGATGCTTGGCTACGGTGAAATGCGAGAGGTAATGCTTTGGGTTCAAGTTACAGAAAAAGCAAAAATTCATTTTGAATATTGGGAAACTTCAAACTCAAAAATTAAATTTAAAAGTAAAGTAGTTGATGCAAGCGAGGAAAAATATTTTACAACGCAAATTGCATTAACAAATCTTTTACCTGGCACAAATTATCAATACGAATTATTTATCAACAACAAAAAAATAAATTATCCGTATCCTTTAAAATTTAAAACGCAATCGCTTTGGCAATTCAGAACCGAGCCACCAGATTTTTCAGTTGCGTTCGGCTCTTGCTTGTATATTAATGAAGCGGAGTTTGACAGACCTCAACCTTACGGTTCTACACCAACCGTTTTAAAATCAATCACAAACAAAAAACCAGATTTGATGTTGTGGCTTGGCGACAATACTTATTATCGCGAGCCAGATTTTTTTAGCGCAAGCGGAATGAATTATCGCTACTCTCACACACGAGAAATCCCGGAATTGCAGGAACTACTTTCATCAACTCACAATTACGCAATTTGGGATGACCACGATTACGGTCCGAACGATGCGGATAGATCTTACAAAATGAGAAATGAAGCGCTTGAAGTTTTTAAAAATTTTTGGACAGGGCAAAATTTTGGAACCGATGAAACTCCCGGCGTGTTTTATCGTTTTCAATTTAATGATGCAGAATTTTTTATGCTTGACGATAGATTTCATCGTTCACCAAATAATGCTCCAAACGATGAATCAAAAACAATGTTTGGAAAATCGCAATTGCAATGGCTAAAGGATTGTTTGTTAAATAGCTCGCAACCTTTTAAAATAATTGCAAACGGAAATCAAATGCTAAATGAATATTGCGAACATGAAACTTTTACAAAATTCACCGCCGAGTATCGAGATTTAATTTCTTTCATCAAACAAAATAAAATTTCTGGTGTAATTTTTCTTTCTGGCGATAGACATCACACAGAATTAATCCAGCAAAAAGATTCTACATTTTATACACTTTACGATTTTACCTCATCGGCTTTAAGTGCAGGATTGGGAAATCCCGTAAAGGAATATGGAAATCCGCTTCGTGTTGATAGCACACTTGTTTTTGATAAACACAATTTTGGGATTTTAAAATTTAGCGGAAAACGAAACTCGCGCAAATTGGAAATGAGTTGCATTGATAAAGATGGCGCAACAAGATGGAAATTTGAAATTTCAGAAACAGATTTAAAAATTAAAAAATAAAAATGTGTAATGGAAATGGTTAAAACCATTAAAAAAAATTTGCATTTTATTATAGCCCACGGTTTAAACCGTGGGCTATAAATAACAAATGAATTATGTCGCATTCATACAATAAAATATGGATTCACGCTGTTTGGGCAACCAAAAATAGAATCCCTCTTTTACAAACAGATATTGAAAAACAGGTTCACGATTATATGCGGCAACAATTTATCGACTCAGGTTGCCCAGTTCGAATCATCAATGGAATGCCAGATCATGTACATTCGTTATTTCTTTTAAATCCACAAAAAGCAATAACTGAAATCATAAAACAAATTAAGGGCGCAACATCCCACTGGATGAATGAAAAAAATTTGATAACAGAAAAATTTTCGTGGCAGACAGGATATGCCGCCTATTCAGTAAGTGAATCACAGTTGCAAAAAATATTTCAGTATATAAAAAATCAAAAAATCCATCATCAAAAACAAACCTTCGCTATTGAATTTGAAAAATTCACAAAACTTCATGGATTTCAAAATGATTAAAACTCTCAAAACCATTATTAACATTTCATTACATTGTAACTCATGATTTAAACCGTTTGAAATATGAAGCGAAAAATTGCTACAAAACTTTAGATTGATACAGATAACAAAATAAAATGTCTACAATTTTAGTTGTTGAAGATGAAAAAAAAGTTTCAGCGCTCGTGCAAAAAGCGCTCGAGCAGGAAAATTATAAAGTCGAATGCGCTTTTAATGGCAACGAAGGGCTCGCAATAATTTCCAAGAAAAAAATTGATGCCGTGGTTCTCGATATTTTAATGCCAGAAAAAGATGGATTAACAATGCTAAAAGAACTTCGTGCAAGTGGAAATACAATCCCAGTTTTATTTTTAAGCGCAAAAGGTAGCACAGAGGAGAGAATCGAAGGATTAAATTTTGGCGCCGATGATTATCTTCCAAAACCATTTGCAATTTCGGAAATGCTTGCGAGAGTTCGCTCGATGTTGCGACGAAGCGGAGTTGATAAAAATATTAAACTTGTGCTTGGAAACTTAAAACTCGATTTGGTAAATAGAAAAGCAAAACGAGGCACACGCGTGATTGAACTTACAACAAAAGAATTTTCTATTTTAGAATATTTTATGCGAAACAAAAATAAAATTCTTTCTCGCGCAAATATTTGTGAACATATTTGGAATTATAATTTCGACACTGGCACAAATCTTGTCGATGTTTACATAAGTCATTTGAGAGAAAAAGTTGATCATAACGAAGAGAAAAAATATTTTCATACAATCCGAAGTGTTGGTTATATTTTGAGAGAAGAATGAAAATACTAATTCCAATCCGCATCCGTTTAACATTTTGGTACACACTAATTGTTATTGTAACATTTATGATTTTTGGTTCCATCGCATATTATTCAATTCAACAAGAATTATTTTCAAGTCTCGATGAAACTTTGCGCAACGAAGCCTCTTGGCTTCAAAAATATATCGAGCCACGCGCAAGAAAAGTTCGACTAAATCGCGCGGTGCAAAAGAAAAAATTAGAAGCAGAAGAAAAATCTCTAAAATCTTTAAATCTCAAACTTTCAAAAGAAATTGAAATCGAAAAAAAAGATTCACTTGAGTTCGATCAGTTTTGGAATCAAATCTACACACACACACTTTTAAGTCCGAAGAAACAAAAAATTCAAATCGTCGATAGAAATGGTGAAATACTTTACAAATGGGGGATGACCTCAAAGGAGCAATTATATTTTGGCGCAACAACTTTTAATTCGATTAAGCTCGCCACAATTTATGACATGAACGGCACCGCACAGCGAGTTGCAGTTGTGCAAAATAAATATTCAAAAATTATTGTCGCGTACCCCGAAGAAGATATTAGCTATATTTTAGGCAGGCTTTTTGCAATTTTTATTTATTTAGTTCCGCTTGCAATAATTTTTTCGGTAATTGGTGGTTGGTTTTTAGCAAGAAATTCTTTGCGGAAAGTTGACGAGATAACTCAAACGGCGAGAAAAATTACTGCTCATAATTTTGACGAAAGAATTCCTGCGCTTGAGGTTGATGATGAAATCGGACGATTGACAAAAACTTTTAACGAAATGATTTCTCGTTTGCAAGATTCTTTTGTGCAAGTAAAACAATTTTCTGCCGATGCTTCGCACGAACTCCGCACGCCACTAACAATTTTACGCGGAGAAATTGAACTTGCGCTTACAAATAAAAATCAAACCGCCGAAGTGCGCAGAACACTTGCCAGTATGCAAGAGGAAGTTATGCGAATGACTACTATAATAGAGAACTTACTTTTCCTTTCAAAAGTTGAACGAGGCACTCTTGCAAATGAATTTATCGAATTTCCATTAGCGCCACTTCTTGAAGAAATTTACAACGACTCAAAAATGATTGCCGAGTCAAAAAAAATAAAAGTCAATTTAGAAATTAGCGATGAAGCATTTATTCTTGGCGACCCACTTCGCATTCGTCAATTAATTTTAAATTTAATTGATAACGCAGTAAAATATAGTTTAGATAACGGAACAATAACTTTACTTTTGGTAAAAGATGAAACTTTTGCGCACATAATTGTGATGGATAATGGAATCGGAATTCCTGCAGATTCTCAATTAAAAATTTTTGATAGATTTTACAGAGTTGATAAAGCTCGTTCGCGCGAAATTGGTGGAACAGGGCTTGGACTCTCGATTGCAAAATGGATTACCGAAAGCCACAACGGAAAAATTTCTGTTAAAAGTGAAATTGGAAAAGGATCTACTTTTACTATCTCAATTCCTTCTGTTAAGAAATAAAATATTTTGTATATTCATTTAATTTATTTTATATCGGATTTAACACTCCGATGCTTGCGTGTCATTCCCGCGTCATGGTGAGCCTGTCGAACCATAGCGGGAATCCATATCTGCGTCTGGCAAGATAAAAATTTGGATGCCCGATATAAATGGCGCTTTACGCCATGGCGCCAAAGGCGCTCACTTTTGGACATAACAAGATACATCGTTGCTTACAGCGAGATTATTTATTTTTCAAAATTTATTTAAGAGAAAATTATGTCAACAACCATAACTAATCAAAACGAACTTGCACGGCGACTCAGTTTAACTTCCTCTATTTATATAGTTATGGGTTCGATGATTGCATCGGGCATTTTTTTAACTCCGCAAAATGTTGCGGCGAGTGTACAAATTCCGGGAATTATGATTTTCGTTTGGATATTAACTGGGCTTTTAACTTTAGCTGGCGCGCTTACAAATGCTGAAATCGCAAGTTTAATACCGGAGGCAGGCGGGCAATATGTTTTTTTCCGAGTTACTTACAACGACTTAGTTGCTTTTTTATACGGATGGACAACTTTTATTGTTTATCAAACTGGCTCGATTGCCGCGATTGCAGTTGCGTTTGCAAAATACCTCGGTTATTTTGTCGACTTGCCACATCTTTCTCCCGAACTTGAAGCGTGGCAACTTCCATTTCTCGGAAGTATTTTTCCACTAAAAGATATTGGAGTGAGTTTAGTTGCAATTGGTGCAATTATTTTTTTAGCAATTGTAAATTATTTTGGCGTTCACTTTGGCGGATTTGTTGTAAATCTTTTTACGATTTTAAAACTTATTGCAATCGGTGCGATAATTATACTTTCATTTTCATCGAGCGCAGGAAATGTAGATAATTTTTTTCCACTTTGGGGTACGCCATCAAATGCAACTTTAATTAGCGCAATTGGTGTTGCGATGATTGCAACACTTTGGTCGTACGATGGATGGAATAGTTTAACTTATCTTGCGGGCGAAATAAAAGAGCCGCAAAAAAATATTCCTCGCGCATTAATTTTTGGAACGATTGCTGTAATTATAATTTATGTTTTTACAAATTTAGCTTACCTCTATATTTTGCCGATTAATGAAATTGCAACTTCAAAACTTGTTGCCGCCGATGTGATGGATAAATTATTTGCTGGTTACGGTGGCGCAATTATTTCTGCAATGGTTATGATTTCTACTTTTGGCGCAGTCAATGCAACATCTATGACAACAGCGAGAGTATTTTTTGCAATGGCAAAAGATAAAATGTTTTTTAAAGGTGTTGAAAAAGTTCATCCTAAATATAAAACGCCCGGCAGAAGTTTAATGATTCAAGCTGTGTGGGCATCAATTTTAACTTTAACCGGCACTTACGATCAAATCTTTACTTATGTAATTTTTGCTGGTTGGATTTTTTATGCACTCGGTGGATATGCAATTTTTATTCTTCGCAAAAAAATGCCCGATGCAGTTAGAGGTTATAGAGTTCCGGGTTATCCGTATGTCCCAATAGTTTTTATTGTTGTTGCTACTTGGTTTGTTACAAATACTATTATTAGTCAAACAACTGATTCGATAGTTGGATTATTTTTAGTTTTGGCTGGCGTTCCATTTTATTTGTATTGGAAAAATCAAATAAAAAAGAAAATAAATTTTTAGTTGGGATAAATTAATTTATGAATTTCAAAAACCCCCCAACCAAGTAACGCGCCAGGAATTAAATCTGCAAAATAATGTCTCTTTGTGTAGAGCGCGCTTATTGAAATTAAAATTGGGAAAAGAAAAACATACAAACCTAAATCCGGTTTATTATTTAAAAGATGAAGAGAAGTTAATGTTGCAACACTAACATGCATACTCGGAAAACAATTTGTATCTGCGTCAAACTTCATTACAAAAAGTAAAAATTTTTCTGAATAATTTTTTCCAGTTACCATTTCTCTCCACTGGATTGGTGTTTCAATTGGGATAAAAATAAAAAACAGCATTTGGCAAACAAGCAAAATAAAATAACTAAAAACGAGATAAACAAAATGTCTCATATCGGTTAAAGTTAAAGTTGTAAAAACAATAATTGGGTAATAAAGTCCGCTGTAAATCCAAATCCACGATGGCTTGTAGCTAAACCAATTATCAATAAAAGTGAGAAGTGTTTTTCTTGGTTTTACAAATTGTCTTTGACACCAAAAATAAAATTGATATGTTCCAACAATAAGTACAATGCTCATTAGTAAAACAATAAAATAATCAAGCGAAAAGAAATTCATAATTGAAAAAAAATAACAAATTGTTTTTATAGATACAATAAATTTTAAATGATGGAAGATTTTCTTTTTTCCCAAAAGCCTACTTGCTTAATTATTTTAAAAAAACACTTGCTATTTAGAAAAAAATATTGTACAATTTTCTCAATAAATTGATACAATCACAGATGTCGTTTATTCACAAACAAAAAAGGAAAGCATTATGAGTAAAAAATATTTTTACTTTGTTGTTTTATTTGTAGTAATGATTCCGGTTTCAATGATTTCGCAATCATTGAGTGGTGTCGTTAGTGGCGATGGTTCTCCAGTTGTTGGTGCAACTGTTATGGTAAAATCTACCAACAATGGCACATCAACTGATGTTGATGGTAAATACCAACTTACATTAGAGGCCGGTACTTACACAGTAAGTTTTTCATCTGTCGGTTACAAAACAAAAAATGTTAAAGTAACAATCGGCGATGGAGATACAAGATTAAATGTTGATCTAAGTGTTGAAGCTCATCAATTAGGAGATGTTGTTATTCTTGGTTCTCGAACACAAGAAAGAACAGTTGTTGATTCACCGCTTCCAATTGATATTTTTTCGTTTAAAGAAGTTACAACAGCTGGACAAACTTCTTTTGACAAACTTCTTCAATATCGTGTTCCATCATTTAGCACGGTTCAAACACCTGTTAATGATGCAAGTGCTTTGATTGATCCATGGGAAATTAGAAATATGGGAATCAGCCGAACATTGATTCTTATAAATGGAAAAAGAAAAAATTTGAGTGCGCTTGTTTATACTCAAACTTCCCCAAGTCGTGGAGAAGCCGGTGTTGACATTTCTGCAATTGCGCCAGAAGCAATTAAACGAATCGAAGTTTTAAGAGATGGCGCATCTGCACAATATGGTTCTGATGCAATTGCTGGTGTTGTAAATATAGTTTTGAAAGATGAAGTCAACGAAGGAAGAATTGCTGTTACTTCTGGTATGACTGGTGAAGGTGATGGAAGATTAATTGGCGTCTCTTTAAATAATGGAAGCGCAATAGGAGATAATGCAGGATTTGTAAATTACACAGTTGATTTTTCAAGAGTTGGCGAAGCCAGAAGATCTGGCGAAGTTGATGCCGAAGCTGATGCTGATGGGAATACAGGTTTTGGAGCAGATTTAGCATTTGTAAAAGATTTCTTAAAATGGGATAAGACTGCTGGAAATAGAAATTCTTCACCAGCAACTGCCGCTTCAAAATTTGTTATTAATGCAGGATTTAATCTTTCACCTAATACAAGTTTGTATGCCAATGCGGCTTATGTTTATAAAAAAGTAAATTCATTTGCTAATTACAGAACTCCATATTGGAGAACACTTTCATCTTTCCCATATTTGAAAGATTTCTTTTCACTATCTGATGGCACATATAGAGGTTATGTCCCAACTTTTGATGGAGACTTAATCGATAACAATGCAACTTTAGGCGTAAAAACTAAAAAAGATGGTTGGAATATTGATGCAAGTTTTACAACCGGTTTCAATAGTATCGATTATACTGTAACCGAATCACATAATAGATCAAAAAACGATACTGGTGGGTTCGTTTATGGAGCCGCTAGCCCAACTACTTTCAAACCAGGTGGAACAACATTTTCACACATGGTTGGAAATTTAGATATTTCTAAAGCTATAAACTCTGAATTTAATATTGCTTTTGGAACAGAATTCAGAAGTGAAGATTTTACAATTCTTCCAGGCGATAAAGCTTCGTATGAAGGAGTTGGTGCCGATTCTTATGCTGGCAACAGACCTGAAAATTCTGGCGCATTTAACCGATTTAATTTTGGTGGTTATTTTGATGTTGGATATGATGTATCAAAAACTTTATTACTTGCCGCAACAATAAGAAGTGAATATTTTAGTGACTTTGGTAATGCTTTTGTTTATAAATTTAGCTCTCGCTTTAAACCATTTGATGAAGTTACAGTAAGAGGTTCTTACTCAACCGGATTTAAAGCTCCTACTTTACATCAAATCTATACGCAAAGAGCACAATATTCTTTCGCGGCTGGTGGAGCTATTCAAATTGTTGGTTTGATAAACAATGTTTCACCTCAAGCCAAAATTTTGGGAGTTAAAAAATTAACACCTGAAAAATCGAAAAACTTAACAGTTGGTTTTGGATTAGAAATTTCAACTGATATGAATTTAACAGTTGATTATTACGATATTGCTGTTGAAGATAGAATTGTTATAAGTAATAGAGTTGCAACCGCTTCAGGTGAAGCTGAATTCTTTACTAATTCAATTGATACAAAAACTTCAGGCGTTGATGTTGTCTATAGTTATCAGAATATTGATTTAGGTTCTGGAATTTTAGGATTATCAATTTCAGGAAATGTTAATTTGGTAAATGAAAGAGTTGGCGACATACCAAAAGTCAAAGGAACACCTGTAATTGACTTTACACAAGAAGCCTTATTCTTTACATCACGACCAAAGCAGAAAATTATTTTTGGAACAAGTTATGAAATGGGAAATATTAATTTAATGCTCAACAATACCTATTTCGGTTCAACTGAATTTAGACAAGCTGGTATGAGTGCAGATCTAAAAACAGTATTTGAAGCAAAAGTTGTTTCAGATATTAATATCAGTTATGCAGTTGATGATAATTTAACTTTTAATGTATCTCTAAATAACATTCTTGATGTAACACCAAAATGGAATTTTGAGGCAATGAATGCGGCAGGTACAGATCTTTTAGCAAATGCCGTGAAAACAAAAGAACAATCTAACTTGATTACATTTAATCAACGCTATGCGATGATGACTTATGATGGTTTCCATTTTAGTCAATTAGGAAGGATGTTCAATTTAGGATTTACTTATAGTTTTAATTAAAAAGTAAATTTATATTTATAACAAAAGCCATCGAAAGATGGCTTTTGTTTTTTATATTTGCTATAAAATTAAATCAAAAAAAATATTGAACCCCTACGGGGTTCTGATTTGTTGTGGTAAATATATCTACCAATATATAATCCCTACGGGATTAAACAATTAACAATGAACATTTAATGCCAAAGGCATCCCTTCGGGACAATTATCAATAAAATGAAAAGATTATTTATTGGAAAAATAAAAGACTCCATAGGAGTCTGATATTGGTAGAAAAAATATAAAAAAATAATCGAA
>CAYIXI010000031.1:19536-22327 GCA_964367235.1 uncultured Chitinophagaceae bacterium
ATAAAATAAACAATCGAACTCCGTTAGGAGTTCAACAAAAAAAATAAAAAATAATTATGAGTAAATTTATTTTACAAAAATCTTCCGAACGAGGCAAAGCTAATTACGGCTGGCTTGATACAAATTATTCTTTCAGCTTTGCAAATTATTACAACCCAAATCAAATGGGCTTTGGTGCATTACGCGTTTTAAATGATGACATCGTAATTGGTGGAATGGGTTTTGGAACTCATGCGCACGATAATATGGAAATCGTAACCATTCCTCTTGAAGGAGAACTTAAACATCGAGACAGCATGAATAGTTCAACCGTAATTAAGTTTGGTGAAATTCAAGTTATGAGCGCTGGCTCTGGAATTACACATAGCGAAATAAATAATAAAAAAGATGAACTTTTAAAACTTTTGCAAATTTGGGTTGTCCCAAATAAAATTAATGTTACTCCTCGTTATGACGAATTAAGTTACAGCGAAGAAAATTTAAAAAATAATTTTTATCAAATTGTTTCTCCGAACCAAAAAGATGCTGGAAGTTGGATTCATCAAAACGCTTGGTTTTACTTAGGAAAATTTGATAAAGATTCTGTAATTACATATAATTTGAAAGATAAATCAAACGGGATTTATCTTTTTGTGATTGATGGAGAAGCAGAATTAGAAAATCAAATTTTAAACAAACGAGATGCAATTGGGGTTTGGGAATGTGAAGAAATTAAAATTAAAAATTTAAGCGATAAATCTTTTTTGCTTTTAATTGAAGTGCCAATGGAATTTTAAAACTTTCCGCCGAAAGTTTGGTAGAGAAGCAATCCATTTAAAAATAAAATTATAATTGCACAAAGAATTGCCAAATAAGTAGTAATTTTTTTATTGGCAAGTTCGCCCATTAAATTTTTATTTTTTGTGAACATAATTAGCGGAATTATTGCAAATGGAAGTTGAAAACTCAACATCACTTGACTCATTACTAAAAGTTGCAACGGGTCTGTACCAACTGCGATTGCATAAATTGCTGGCACAATTACAATCAATCTAAAAATTAATCTTCTAAGCCACGGACGAATTTTAATATTTAAAAATCCTTCCATAACATATTGCCCTGCCATCGTGCTTGTAGTTGATGATGCAATTCCCGAAGCAAGCAGTGCAATTGCAAAAACAAAAGATGACATTCCTCCAAATAATAATCCCAAAGTTTTATGCGCCTCTTCAATCGAAGCAACCGGTAAATCTCGTGTAAAAAAAGATGCGCTCGCCATAATTAAAATTGATGAATTAACAAACCACGCGCCATTTAACGCAACAACCGAATCTAAAATTGCAAACTTGTAAATTCTTTTTTTCTTTTGAATTGTATCATCGGGAGAAGTTCTTGTTTGAATAACTTTTGAATGCAAATATAAATTATGTGGCATTACAGTTGCGCCCAAAATTCCAATTGCAACATAAATTGAAGTTGAATTTATTTGTGGCACTACAATATGATATGCAAGTGTTGACCAAACTGGCTCGACATAAAAAAGTTCAACTACATAACAAAAACCAATTGTTGAAACGAAAGCAATAATAATATATTCAAGCGGACGGAAGCCGTATCGTTGAAGCCATAAAATTATCAACACATCGCCAGCAGTAATTAAAACTGCAGTCAATAAATTAATTTGAAATAAAAGATAAATTCCAAGTGCCGCGCCCAAAAATTCTGCCAAGTCAGTTGCAATCATTGCAAGCTCCGCCGTAAACCACAATCCCAAACTTACTGGACGGGAAAATTCATCTCTGCAATTTTGAGATAAATCCTTATCGGTTGCAATGCCAAGTTTTGCCGAAAGTGATTGCAAAAGCAAAGCCATCATATTACTGAGTAAAATCACCCATAAAAGTTGATAGCCAAATCTTGCGCCGCCATCGATGCTGGTTGCCCAATTTCCCGGATCCATATAACCGACACTTACTAAAAATGCGGGACCGAGGTAGCGCAAAGTTTCTCGGCGAAATATTTTTTGCAGAAATTTCATTTATAAAACCTCCACAAAAATATTATTTGCAAGTGTTGATGAAATAATTTGTTCTTTTCCTGCGATTTTAATTTTTAAAGAATTGTCAAATTTTAATTTGTCGATAATAAAAAAATGTTTCCCGATTGTTAAACCAATTGATGAAATAAATTTTAATAATTCAGATTCTTCATCATATACGCGAACAATTTTTAATTTGCTACCGAGAGTTGCATTTAAAAGTGGAATAGTTTTAATTTTTGGCATTATTCCTTTTGCAGTTGGGATAGGCGCGCCATGCGGATCGAATTTTGGGAAGCCTAAAAACTCGTCAACTTTCTTTTCCATTTTCTCGGTCATTATGTGTTCAAAATTATCTGCCTCGTCGTGAATCTCATCCCAATTAAATTTTAAAACCTCGAGTAAAAACATCTCCCACAAACGATGTTTCCTGATTATTTTTAAAGCAATTATATTTCCTTTTTTTGTTAATGTAACACCTTTGTAAGGCTTGTAAGAAATTAATTTTTGATTGGCTAATTTTTTAATCATCTCAGTAACCGAGGGAGGAGCGATTTTTAATTTTTCCGCAAGCAGATTTGTGGCGGCGTAGCCAAAACTCGATTCAAGATCGAAAATATTTTTAATGTAATCTTCTGTGCTTGTTGTATTCATATAATTAGGATAGCCTAATTTATTAATTAGTTGTACATAAGTCAATAGGCAAGCACAAAAAAATCCCACGCTTAAGCGTGGGATTTTTAATCTAATAGAACTATGAAAATTTATTTTAAT
>CAYIXI010000032.1:0-21552 GCA_964367235.1 uncultured Chitinophagaceae bacterium
CTTAAAACTGCATATTTATTAATTATAATTTTTGAAGAGTTTGATGTAAAAATATAATCAATTCTTTTTGTTACTGGCTTATCAAACTCAAAATTATTGAAAGTTCCAATTGGACCGAAGGGTTTAGATTTAGAAAAATCTTTTGTATCAATCATTTCTTTTTTGAGATTCAGAATAAATTCTGTTTCAGGTGTTGCATTAAAATCTCCCATAAAAATTACAGGAAGATTATTTTGATTTTCACTTTTAATTATTTTTAAAATAAGTTCAACACTTTTTGCTCTTGCAACTTCTCCAATATGATCCAAGTGAGTATTGAAAACCCAAAAATTTTGTTTTGTTATTTTATTTTCAAAAATGGCATAAGTGCAAATTCTATTTAAAGCCGCATCCCAACCTTTTGAAATTAAATCGGGAGTTGGGGAGAGCCAAAAAGTATTTTGCTTTAGAACAGAAAATTTTTTTGAAATAAAAAAAATCGAAGAAGATTCGCCTTTATCTTTTCCATCTCTTCCAATTCCGACATGATTATAATTTTCGAGATTGCTATCTAAAAAATTAATTTGATTTGGTAAACATTCCTGCAGACCTAAAATATCGGGTTCATAAAATCTTATTTGCGAGGCAAGTTTTTCTTTTCGATGATCCCAACTATTTTCACCATCGCTTTGGACATCTAACCGAATGTTGTAAGTCATCAATTTTAATGTTTGAGAATTTACATTAATTGAAAAAATCAAAAAAGATAAAAAAAGAAATTTAATTGATTTCAACATTTTACATCGGAGAAAATTTTAAATTTTTATAAAATCGTTTATAATCATAAAAACCATTAACGCTAATAATAAATACCAACCAACTTGCTGGATTTGCATTTGTCTTTTATCCGATAGCGGTTTGCGAGTTATAATTTCAATAAATAAAATCACCATATGGCCGCCATCTAATGCGGGAATTGGAAGGAAATTCATCACCGCTAAATTGATGCTAAGAAATGCTAAAAATCCGAGAAAATTTGTAATGCCCGATTCGGCTGTGCTTGTTGCGATTTGCGCAATTTTTACTGGTCCACCAAAACTTTGTGTGAAAGATAATTTCCCGGTGATGATATTCCAAATTGAAGTGTAAAAAAGATTTACAGCTTTAAAAACATTTTTGAAAGAAACCGTAAATGATTCTATCAATCCAAAAGATTTTTTTGTAACTGGTCCGTTGTAACGACTTGATAAACTAATTCCAATCATTCCATTTTGATTGGGAGTAACTTTTGATGAAATAAGTTTTTCGTTTCGCTTCCAAACAATTGAAATTTCTTTTCCGGCATTTGGTTTTATATTTTCGATAACTTGTTGCTCGTTAAAAACTAAAGACTCATTTATTTTTACAATGACATCATTATTTTTCAAACCAATTTTATCTGCAGGATCGTTTTTACTAACTTGCATAACGATTGCTTCAGTTTGCGCGGGATAAATTCCGAATGGCTCTTTTACTAAATCGGATAAAAATGCGCCCGAACCTTCAAGAGTTATTTGTTGGCCGTTTCGTTCGATATTAAATTTTACACTCGAACCGATGCCTTCAATTAAATTTGAATTAATTTCATCCCACGAATTTATTTTTTTATCATTTAAAGAAATAATTTTATCATCAACTTTTATTCCAATTTTTTCGGCAATACTATTTGGAGAAACAAAACCAATTTCATTTGTTGGTCGTTCAAAAGTGCCAAGTGTAAAATTCAAATACCAAAAAATTCCAATCGCAAGAATTATATTCATAATAACTCCGCCACTCATCACAAGCATTCGTTGCCAAATTGGTTTTGAGCGATACTCCCAAGGTTGCGGTTCGGATTTTGTAAATTCGGTATCCATGCTTTCGTCAATTATGCCGGCAATTTTTACATAGCCGCCAATCGGAAGCCACGAAATGCAATAATCTGTTTCGCCGATTTGGATTCCGAAAGCGCGAGGAGGGAAGCCGAGCGAAAATCTTTCGACACGCATGCCGCAAGCTTTTGCAGTGATAAAATGACCAAGTTCGTGTACTAAAACAAGAACGCCAATTGTGATTAAAAAATAAAAAATTGAGTTTAAAATTTCCATTTGAAATTTAATCCTTTAAGAAAGTGAACGAGCAGTTTCGCGCGCTATTTTATCAGTTTCGATTATATCTTTTATATTTGGCGAAACTATATTTGTGAATTTTGTAATTGTATTTTCAATAACGAAAGGAATTTTGTTAAAAGCAATTTCCTTTTTTAAAAATTTTTCGACAGCAATTTCGTTTGCCGCATTTAAAATTGTTGGAATAATTCCACCTGCTTTCACTGCATCAAATGCAATTTGAAGTGAAGGAAATTTTTTAAAATCTGGCTCGAAGAAATTTAATGAATTTAATTTTGTAAAATCTATTCGATTAAAATTTGATAATGCTCTTTTTGGAAATGTCAGCGCATATTGAATTGGAATTTTCATATCTGGCACGCCAAGTTGCGCTTTAATTGAGCCATCGCAAAATTCAACCATCGAGTGAATTATTGATTGCGGATGAATCAAAACTTTTATTTTTTCAATTGGCAAATTAAAAAGCCAGTGCGCTTCAATTACTTCCAATCCTTTGTTCATTAAAGTTGCCGAGTCGATTGTAATTTTAGAACCCATCGACCAGTTAGGATGTTTCAATGCTTGATCGACAGTAACATTTTTTAAATCATCAATTGAAAAATTTAAAAATGGTCCGCCCGATGCAGTTAAATAAATTTTATCAATTGAATTATTTTCTTCGCCCAAAAGACATTGCAAGATTGCAGAGTGCTCACTATCGATTGGAGTGATGGAAAGATTTTTATTTTTCGCCAGCGACATAATTATTTCGCCGGCGGCAACAAGCGTTTCTTTATTTGCAAGTGCAATATTTTTTCCAGCATTTAACGCCGCGTAAGTTGGCGAGACTCCGCTAAAACCAACAAGCGCATTAATTACTAAATCAACATCTTCGCGCGAAACAATTTCAATTAAACCATCAACGCCAACAAGCAATTCAATCTCGCTTGGCAAAATATTTTTACATTGTCGCGCGGCATTTTCATCAATAACCACAACCGAACGAGGTTTAAATTTTTTTGATTGCTCAACTAATAAATTAATATTTTTAAAAGTTGATAAATAATTAATTTTAAATTGGTTGTGAAATTTTGAAATCACTTCCAAAGTATTTTGCCCGATTGAGCCAGTTGAGCCAAGTAGCGCTATTTTAGTTGTATTTGTATGCAAAAAATGATTTTCTTTTTTTATTGTTTCGCTAAATTATTGAAAATGCAGTTAGTAATCAAGACTCAGTTTTATGAAATGCTTAAGAGTTTTTATTATATTTGACTTGTGAAAAAAATAATTATTACGATTTTTCTTTTTGTTTTCAATTCCTATTCCCAGCAAAATAAAGATGAACATCTTTTCCGGTTGGCGCAGGCGATTGAACAATCGCAAGATATTTTGCAAGCAAGAAATTTGTACATCGACCTTTGGAGCAGAAATCAATCCAACTACAATTATTTTGATGGAGTTAGAAGAACTTCGATTAATTTAAAAGATTACGATAAAGCAATCGAAGCATCTTTTAATTGGCTAAAAATTTCTCCGCAGGATATTTCTACCGAATCCTCGATTGGTGGAATATTTTATTTGGCAGAAAAAGAAAAAAAATCAGATTCACTTTGGAATGCTATTTTACAAAAAAATAAAGATAATGAGATGAGTTACAGAATTGTCGCAAACACTCAACTTGAATACAGATTATTTGATAAAGCTATCAATACTTTTAAAATTGGGAGAGAAAAAACAAATCGCCCAACTCTGTTCGCAATTGAACTTGCAAGTTATTATTCGGCATTGATGAGATTTGAAGAGACGGTAAAAGAATATTTAATATTTCTGAATGAACAAAATCATCAACTTGAATTTATCGAATCACGACTTGCGCAATTATCATTATCAAAAGAAAATCTTTCCGCAATCAGAAATGTTATAAAAAGTGAAACAGAAAAAGAAAATACCCCAACAGTTTTTCTCCGCCTAAAACAATGGATTGAACTTGAAGCGAAGGATTATCAATCGGCATTAAAAACTACTTTGGAAATTAATCGTCGAGTTTCGAACAAAGCCGAAGAGCTTCATTTTTTATCAAATAAAGTTTTTACCGCGGGAGATTTTAAAACCTCTGCAGAGTTTTATCTTGCGACTAAAAATTCTTTTCCACTCTATTATAGGATGGAAGAAATAGATTTCGGGCTTGCAAAATCTCTCCAAAATTATTTTACTTCCGAATTAACAAAAGAGACAATCGAGAGTTCTTTTCCTGAAATAAACCTTGAAAAAAGTAAACAATTTCGGTTTTTGATTGACAGCGCAATTACGCTTTATAATAGAGTTAAAATTGAAAAGCCGTTTTCAAATTTTGCGTCGCAAAGTGTAATGGAAATTGCGGAAATTAAAGAGGAACATTTTTTTGATATTGACGAGGCGATAAGATTGCTCGACTCTTTGATTCGATTTTCAACAAGTGGTGCGATTTACCCCGAAGCGAATTACAGATTGGCAAAGCTTACGATTAAAAAAAATAATTTAAAAAAGGCTAACGACATTTACGATTTTATTTTAAAAGGATTTAAAACAAAAGCCGATGAAGAATACAAAGTTAAATTGAAAATGGCTGAGTTGTATTTTTATGAAATGAAGTTTGATACAGCGCTTTGGATTTTAAATGAGATATCGAAAGAATTTTCGAAAGATGAAGCCAATGACGCAATGATTTTGCAAAACATAATTAGCGAAAACTATAAAGTCAGCCCTGAGGCATTAAAATTATTTTCTTCGGCACGATTATTTACATTGCAAAATAAAAATCAAAACTCAATTATAAATCTTACTCAAATTATTGAACAACACAAAACTGCTCCTTTAATTGACGAAGCGATTTTATTAAAATCAAAACTACTTTTGCAAAATAAAAATTACAGTGAATCAATTTCAACGCTTCAATATTTACTTAAAAATTATCCGAAAAGTAAATTTAACGAAGTTGCAAATTTTTACATTGGAGAAATTTTAGAATTCTTTATAAAAGATAAAAATGAAGCTATCAAATCTTACGAAGAGGTCATCACGCTAAATCCAAATTCAGTTTATGCTGATAAAAGTAGAAAAAGAATTCGGATTTTAAGAAATATAAATCTATAATTAATCGCTGTAATTATTTTAAATATAAATTTAAAGGTAAAAGAATGAAAAATATTTTAATTGTTTTAATTTTATTTTCATCAAAATTATTTTCGCAACAACTTGATGTAACCGAAAAAATTTTAAAAAACGGATTAAAAATTATTTTGGTAGAAAATCACACGGTACCAAATGTTTGTCTTTCGGTTGGTTATCATGTCGGAAGCAGAAATGAGCGATTCGGAATTACGGGTATCTCGCATCTTTTTGAGCACATGATGTTCAATGGTTCATCAAAATATAAACCGACGGAGTTTGATAAAATTTTGGAATCAGGCGGAGGATATTCCAACGCATTTACATCAAACGATATTACCTTTTATTATGAGGAGTTTAATAGCGATTTGTTGGAAAAAGTTTTTGATTTGGAGTCCGATAGAATTCGTTCGCTAAAACTTGATGATGCAAATGTTGAACAGGAACGAGGAATTGTAAAAGAGGAGCGACGACTTCGAACTGATAATTCTCCGCAAGGAAAAATGTGGGAAGATTTATATGCGGCGGCATTTGTTGGACATCCGTATCACAATCCCGTAGTTGGATGGATGAAAGATTTGGATAATATTAGTTTAGATGATTGCAAAGATTATTTTAGAATTTATTATGCGCCGAACAATGCAACTTTAACTTTAGTTGGAGATTTTAAAACCGAAAAAGCTTTGCCACTAATTGAAAAATATTTTGCAGATATTCCACCGGCTGAAAAACCGAGAAATGTAAATGATGCAGAACCAGCGCAAGAAGGTGAAAAAAGAATTGAATTAAAAAAAACTGCGCAGCTTCCAGCAGTTTTAATTGGATATAAAGCACCAAAAGTTAACACCGAAGATTTTTACATTTTAAATTTACTTTCGTCAATTCTTTCGCGAGGAGAAAGTTCAAGACTTTATTCAAATTTAGTTTACGAAAAACAAATCGCAACTTCAGTTTACACCGATCAAGATGATTTTATTGATGGTGGATTATTTATTATTTACGCACAAGCAACTCCGGGAAGTGAAATTAGCAATATTGAAAATGAAATCCACAAAACGATCGACTCAATTAAAGTAAACGGTATTACATCGCGTGAATTACAAAAAGCTAAAAATGGAATGCTTGTAAGTAATTATAATAAAATGAAGACAAATAATGGTGTCGCAATGGCACTCGGTGTAACAGATGTGATTTACGGAAATTACAAAAATATATTCACGGCAGTTGATAAATATAATTCTGTTACTGAGGAGCAAATCAAAAAAGTAGCGGAGAAATATTTTTTAAAAGATAAACGAACTGTTGTAACTTTAATCCCACTTGCTCAATAAAAGGTAACGATATGAAAATCATTCGAACAATAATATTTTTCTCAATAATATTTTCAACTAACGCGCAACAAATATCACTTCCAAAAGTTACGCGAGAAGTTTTAAATAATGGCTTGGTAGTTTTACTGATGGAGCAACATCGATTGCCAATCGTGTCAATTCAAATTTCGTTTAAAGGTGGGAGCGCAAATGACCCAGTAAATAAAGAGGGAATTGCGAATTTAATGTCGAACCTTTTAAAATCGGGAACGGCGAAGCGAAGCGCAAAACAAATTGCAGAGGAAATTGATTTTGTTGGTGGCAAGTTAGAATTTAGCACAAAAAAAGAAAACATAAATTTAAGTTTTGAAGTGATGAAAAAAGATTTTGATGGAAGTTTTGCGCTTTTAAGTGATGTAATTTTGAACGCAAACTTTTTGCAAAACGAAATTGATAGAGAAAAGAAAATGATTTACTCGGAGTTTGAAGAGGTGAAAGAAGATCCGAGTTCGATTGCACAAATTGCATTTGTAAAAGAAATATTTCAATCTCATCCGTATGGATTTATAAATATGGGAAAGCAATCCTCGTTAGAAAAAATTACTCGAGATGATTTGATTAAACATTACAAAACAATAATTGCACCAAACCGCGCTGTAATGGCAGTAGTTGGAGATTTTAATACAAAAGAAATGTTGAAAACAATTAAAAATAAATTTGGAGCGTGGAAGGAATCCTCAATTGAATTAAAAGAAATCGCAGAACCAAAATTTGAATCTGGACAAAAATGTGTTGTTGTAAATAAAAGCGATGCCACGCAAACGCAAATACGAATTGGTGGAATTGGTGTTGCCAGAAAGAATGAAAATTATTTTGCAATCCTCGTTGCAAATAGTATTTTTGGAAATGGATTCACTTCTCGTTTGGTTGATGAGATTCGTGTAAAAAGAAGTTTATCGTACGGTGCAAGTAGTGGATTTACGATGTACCAAAATGGTGGTTCATTTTTAATTTCAACATTTACAAAAAATGAAACTGTAAAAGAAGTTGTTGAAGTAATTTTAACTGAAATAAAAAAATATAGAGAAATTGGTCCGACATCCGAAGAAATTACAAAAGCCAAAAATTATTTAATAGGTGATATGGCAAGAGACTTACAAACACCCGATGCTTTGGCGTCAAACTTATGCGAGATTGAAATATTTAATTTGCCAAAAGATTATTTGGAAAAATATTTTGATAATTTAAGAAATGTAAACGAAGTAGATGTAAAAAAAGTTATCAATAATTATTTTCAAATAAGCGATGCAACTTTTTTATTTCTTTCTCCAAAAGAGAATATTGAAAAACAAATTACTAATTTTGGTAAAATTAAAACTATTGAAATGAATGCGCTTTTTGAGTAGGTTTTATGCGTAAGTTGCGACGCCAAAGGCGAACGACCAATTTTCTTTTGTAACTTCCTGCAAAGAAATTAGAACATCATCTTTTGAAATGCCGACTGACTGATTAAGATTTGTTGCGATTGCGTTAAACAGATTCTTTTTTACTTCCAAAGTTCTGCCACTGTTTAAAATAATTTCTATTATAATTAAATTATTAGTTCGATTGACATTTGAATATTCAGCGTCAAAAATAAAATTATTTTCGTCATATTCGTTAATCAATTGGAATTTATCTTTTAAAGGAACATTTGCAGTTTCAACTAATGATTTGTGAATAGCATCTGAAATATTATTTTTATATTCAGTAGTTTTACCTTTGATTAAATTTATTTTTACAAGTGGCATAAAATCCTTCTCAAAATTTAATTTATAAATTCCCACGAAATACCAAATTTCATTCCTCGTGGCATTAGTGGATAACCTTCGACGAACATAATATTTTCGTCGGATAAATTTTCAAGTTTAAAATGAAGAGTCGCTTCTTTTATTTTTCCTAAAATAACAAAATCAAAAATAAATAATTGGTTTTGTTTTATAACGAAACTAATTGGCTGGATAAATTGTGTTTCAATTCCAAAATCTATATCCAAAGTGTTTTGAATTTTAAATGAATTGTAAAATATATTTAACCGCGCATATTGTTTATGTATATCTGAATAAAATATATTTGTATCCTTTGCAAAAACAAATCCACTAAAAGTAAAATTATCAGTTTTAAAAAATAGTTCCGTGCTAATACTATTCACACTCGATTTCGTAAAATTGTTCAATGAATAATTCTCATATTTAAATTTTATAAATGATTTACCAAAAAGAAATTTTACTCCAACATCATATTTTCGAATATCATCTCCAAAATCTATTGGAAAAATCCTAAATCTGTCATCAAATAATTTATCGAAGTATGAATTTGAATAACCAGCAAATAAATTAATATTTGCAATTGGCTTAAAATTCAATACTAATCCGTAACTTTGTTTTCTTTTATCATCTTTGGAACTAACCAAATACCAGTTTATTGTTGGGTCATCAATTAAATATGTTTGGTAAAATAAATCCAATTTTAAAAAAGAAGATGGATTTACAACTCCAAAAAATGAATTTTGAAAAATATTACTTTTGAAATTAACAAAATAATTCGGTTCAACCTCTCTATTTATAATCTCAGTTTGAGCAGTTAAATTAAGATATTTCGAAAAAAAAGAATGCGATAAAATTGCGCCACTAATTTTTGTTCTATAATCTATTGTAATACTTAATGAACTTAATTCAGGTCGGTTTTCATTATCTCGAAACTCATTTAAAAAATTAGAATGATACAAATGAATTTTTGTTTTTTGATTTTCAAAAATTGAATTATCAAAACTTAAAATTAAATCAAAATGATTTTGTTTGTTTTTTTCATACGAATCTCTGTCGTTTACAATTGCAAAAACATCGCTGAAATAATTCTCCTTCGGAGTTTCGTTTAAATTAATTCCTCCGTTTAAACCTTTCCAACCTTGCGAAGTAAAATAAGTTGTTTGAAATGAAATTGTTTTACTTAATTGCGCGCGAAGTTTTGTTCTGAAAATCCACGAATCAAAATTTTCGTTTGGGAATCTTCCTTTAAATCCTTCACTTTCGCGATTACTCCCAAAAAAATCTCTTGTTAATCCTGCCGACAAGTTTGCATTCTGAAAAATATTTTGAGTGAAGTGTGCATCAAAAGTTCCAAAATCATACGGTCCTTGTTCGTAAAATATTTTTGTTAGTGGAGGAGTTGTTGAAAAATCTTTCGTAACAAAATTAATTGTACCGAAGGAATGATTTTGAAATTGAAATGTTGAAAGCGCGTCGTTGCGATATTCAATTGAACTAATCCATTCTTTCGGAAAATAAAAGAGATTGAAATTTCCGCTAAAAGGATTTCCAATCGAGCGACCATCAATCATAATATCTGGATTTCGCTCCAGAAATGTTAATGAATTTTCAAGTCCATGCGATGCGCGATTTAAAATTATTGTCGGTGTTAAGTTTTCAAGCAGTTCGTAAGTTGAAGATGATTTATCAAAATCAGATTTACTTGGAATTGTTTCTTCTAAAAAATAATTTGAACCGAGATTTGTGTAATAAACAGAATCAACTTTTGTTGAATCGTTTGATGCAAAGAGAATATTAGAAAAAATTAAAAAAATAAATTTCATTTCAAATTAAAATTAGGTTCAGTTAGAGATGTAAAACAATTAAAATTATTTTTTGCGTTTTGCACTTGGTTTTCATTCTCAAATAATCCAAAAACCGACGAGCCACTACCACTCATTAAAGCAAACTTGGCGCCAAAATTAATCAAATCGCTTTTAATTTTGTTGATTTCTGAAAAATTATTTAAAATTACATCTTCAAAATCATTCGATAATATTTCATTCAAATTGTCAATCGAAAATTTTGGAAGCGATTTTATTTTTCTATTTTTTAAATTTGAAAGTGATTGATACGCCTCGGCAGTTGAAATATTAATTCCGGGATTAACTAAAAGAATCCAAAAAGGTAAATCAATTTTAAAATAATTTAAAACCTCACCGCGACCAGTTGCAAAAGCAGAATTGTAATTTAAAAAATAGGGAACATCACTCCCAATTTTAATTGCAATTTTATTTAACTCATCAATTGATAAATTTAAATTCCACAAATTATTTAAAGCAAGTAATACTGTCGCCGCATCCGAACTTCCTCCGCCAAGTCCCGCACCAATCGGAATATTTTTTTTTAATTTAATCAAAACACCTTTTTGCGTTCCACAAAAATTATTTAAATATTCTGCCGCCTTAAAGCATAAATTATTTTTATCATTTATAAGATTGCCAGAAATAATTTCAACTTCAATATTTTTATCAGTTTCAATAATTTCGATTTCATCAAATAAATTTATTCGATGAAAAATAGTTTCGATATTATGAAAACCATCTTCTCGTTTACTTAAGATTTTCAATCCTAAATTTATTTTTGCGTATGCTTTTAGTTCCACAGCTGTAAAATACGATTTGATAAAAATAGAAACAATATCGAAAAAAAGATTGACTTTTAAATTTTAGATTTTTACTTTAAAGAAAGAAAGGAGATTTTATGAAACGAATACTTGTTGTTGATGACGAAGATGCTCTTCGAACAGTTTTAAGTAACGAGCTTCGCGATGCTGGATATGATATTGTAATGTCAGCCGATGGCGATGAGGCAATTGTGGAATTGAAAAAATCTTCTTTCGATTTGATTCTACTCGATATTAAAATGCCACGCGTAAGTGGTTTTGAAGTTTTAAAATTTATTAAGCAGGAAAATATTTCATTAAAAATAGTAATGCTAACAGGTTTTGCCGATTTAAAAAACGCAATCGAATCGAAAAAACTTGGCGCATCTGAATTCATTACGAAACCGTATGACTTAAACGAAGTCCTTGCAACAATCGAAAGACTTTTACTTTAAGTCCAAATCCTTCCGTTGATTTTAAAGCATTATTTTGGTAAAATTGCATAATTAATTTTACTCACTCACTTTTCTAAATCTAAAAAATGAATCAATTTCAAGGTGTTGATTATTTTAATATCGAATCCCTTCTATCTGAAGATGAAATTCTTGTGCGAAATACTGTGCGCGAATTTGTCGATGATAAAATTATTCCAATTATCGAAAAACATAATCGCGAGGGAAGTTTTCCAAAACATCTCGTAAAAGAAATGGGTGCAATCGGACTTTTTGGTTCAACGCTTCCTGCAAAATATGGTTGTGCAGAACTTAATAATGTCGCTTATGGTTTGATGACGCAAGAACTTGAGCGAGGTGATTCTTCAATCAGAAGTTTTGCTTCGGTGCAAAGTGGATTGGTGATGTATCCGATTTTTACTTTTGGTTCGGAAGAGCAAAAAGATTTTTGGTTGCCGAAACTTGCAACTGGAGATGCGATTGGTTGTTTCGGTTTGACTGAACCTGATTTTGGTTCAAACCCCGGTGGAATGATTACGCGCGCTGAAAAGAAAAATGATACTTACATTTTGAACGGCGCAAAAATGTGGATCACAAATGGATCGATTGCCGATGTCGCAGTTGTTTGGGCAAAACTTGATGGAGAAATTCGTGGCTTCCTTGTCGAAAAAAATAGTCCCGGTTTCACTGCTCCGCTAATGACTGGCAAACATTCTCTTCGCGCCTCGGTAACATCGGAACTTGTTTTTCAAGATTGTATAATTCCAGAAAAAAATATTTTACCAAAATCTGGTGGATTAAAATCTCCGCTGATGTGTTTGACTCAAGCCAGATATGGAATCGCGTGGGGCGTAGTTGGTTCGGCGATGGCTTGTTACGATTCGGCGCTGAAATATTCTAAATCGAGAATTCAATTCGGTAAACCGATTGGCGCATTTCAAATGACGCAAGAAAAATTAGTTCACATGCTAACTGAAATTACAAAAGCACAACTTTTAGTTTTACAACTCGGTAGATTAAAAGATAAAGGCAAAGCAAAGTTCACGCAAGTTTCGATGGCAAAACGAAATAATGTAGCAATTGCGCTTGAAATTGCGCGAATCGCCCGCGAAATACTTGGCGCAAATGGGATTTTAGATGAATATCCTGTGATGCGACATGCGGCAAATTTGGAATCGGTAAAAACTTACGAAGGGACACACGAAATGCACACATTAATTATCGGCGAGGATATTACTGGCTTCGCCGCATTCGAATAAATTTTATGAAAAAAATACTTGGCAAAGCAATTACTTTTGATGATGTGTTACTTGTTCCGCGAAAGTCGCATATACTTCCTCGCGATACAAATATTACAACTCGACTGACAAAAAATATTTCACTCAACATTCCACTTCTATCTGCGGCGATGGATACAATTACAGAATCGGAAATGGCGATTGCATTAGCACGCGAAGGTGGAATCGGAATCATTCATAAAAATTTATCAATTCAACGGCAAGCCGAAGAAGTTGACAAAGTCAAACGAAGTGAAAGCGGAATGATTTTGGATCCCGTAACTTTAACTGTTGATAAAACTGTTGGCGATGCACTTGACTTGATGATGAAATATTCCATTTCCGGAATTCCAATTGTTGAAGATGGAAAACTTGTTGGCATTCTCACAAATCGTGATTTGCGTTTTAATCCGAACAGAAGTCAAAAAGTTTTAAATGTAATGACAACAAAAAATTTAGTAACTGCTCCGCTTGGTACAACTCTCGAGGAAGCCGAATCAATTCTTCAAAAATATAAAATTGAAAAACTTCCTATTGTCGATAAAAATTATTTAGTAAAAGGTCTCATCACATTTAAAGATATTCAAAAGAAAAAAAGATTTCCAAATGCTTGCAAAGATAAACATGGTCGATTGAGAGTTGGTGCCGCAGTTGGAATTTCTTTAGATACAATCGAAAGAGTTTCTGCACTTGTAAATTCAAATGTTGATGTAATAATAATTGATACAGCGCATGGTCATTCGATTGGCGTTATCGAAATGTTAAAAAAAGTTAAAAAGAAATTTTCATCGCTCGAAGTAATTGTAGGAAATGTTGGAACGGCAGAAGCGACTCGCGATTTAATTAAAGCTGGTGCCGATGCAGTAAAAGTTGGAATTGGTCCGGGCTCGATTTGCACAACAAGAGTTGTCGCTGGAATTGGCGTACCGCAAATATCCGCTGTAATTGATTGCGTTTCTGCGGCAAAAAAATATAATATCCCAATTATTGCAGATGGCGGAATTAAACAAACTGGAGATATTTCAAAAGCAATTTCCGCAGGCGCTGATTGCGTTATGATTGGCGGAATGTTTGCAGGATTGCAGGAAACTCCCGGCGAAAAAATTCTTTACGAAGGAAGAACTTTTAAAGTTTATCGCGGAATGGGTTCAATCTCTTCGATGAAACTCGGAAGCAAAGATAGATATTTTCAAGACATGGAAGATGATATACAAAAACTTGTGCCAGAAGGAATTGAAGGACGAGTTCCGTTTAAAGGAGAATTAGGCGCGACAGTTTTTCAAATGGTCGGCGGACTTCGCGCGGCAATGGGATACTGCGGAGTAAAAAATATTGATGAGATGAAAAATAAAACTCAATTTGTTTTAATTTCTAATGCGGGATTAAAAGAGAGTCATCCGCACGATGTACAAATTACACACGAAGCACCAAATTATCATTTGTAAAAAGGGATATGAATTTTCAAAAGCGTATTAATGCGCTACGAATATTTTTAAGTGATTTAAAAGCCGACGCATTCGTTACAACTTTCCAACCTCACTTGCGATACTTGGTAAATTACACTGGCTCAAATGGAGTTTGCGTAATTACAAAAGAGAAAGTTTTCTTTGCGACAGATTTCCGTTACGAAGTCCCTGCAAAAAAAGAAGTTGTTGCAGATAAAATTAAAATTCATTCAAATAATTTATTTGAAGCGCTTTCAAAAAATTTCAAAAAGAAAAATCTAAGTTTTATTTTTGATTCGAAAACTTTATCAGTTTATAATTTCAAACAAATTAAAAAACAGTTTTCCCCAAAAAATATAAATCATACTTTTGGGTTAGTAGAAAAAATTTCATCGGTAAAAGAAAAAGAAGAAATTGATTCAATCAAAAAAGCAATTTTAATTTCTCAAAATGTTTTTGACGATATTTTAAAAATCATTAAACCGGGAATTACTGAACTCGATATTTCAGCAGAAATTTCTTATCGTCATAAAAAATATGGTGCAAGTCGTGATGCGTTCGAACCAATTGTTGCAAGCGGAACAAATGGCGCGAAGCCACATGCAATTGCAACCTCGAAAAAAATAAAAAATGGCGAAATGATAACTTTGGATTTCGGCTGTTTTTACAATGGTTATTGTAGCGATTTGACTCGAACGATTGCAATTGGGAAGCCAAATCAAAAAATGCTTTCTATCTATAATATTGTGAATGAGGCGCAACAACTTGGGATTGACTCGATTGAAAATAATATCAGCGCAAAAAAAATTGATAAAATTGTTCGCGATTTCATTTCGAAAAAGAAATTTGGAAAATATTTTCGTCATTCGCTCGGGCATGGAATCGGACTTCAAGTTCATGAGTTGCCAACGATTTCTTTTAAGAGCGATGAAAAATTAAAAGTCGGGAATGTTTTTACAATTGAGCCGGGAATTTATCTTCCAAATATTGGAGGAGTAAGAATTGAAGATGATGTTTTAATGAAAGAAAATGGAATTGAAGTTTTAACCACCACCACAAAAGAATTAATTATTTTATAATGAACAAAGTATTAGTCATCGCATATTATTTTCCACCGCTTGGTTTGAGCGGAGTTCAGCGCACAACAAAATTTGTAAAATATTTACAAGATTTTGGTTGGGAGCCGACAGTTCTCACAGTTGGAGAAATTGCTTACTACGCAAAAGATGTTTCACTTTTACACGATTTGGAAAAAAGAAAAATCAGAATTATTCGAACCTCTTCTTTTGATGCAAATGCGCTGATGAAAAAAAGAGACATCGTTGGAATTCCATCGGAAAAAATTAGAAAAACTTTAAGCCGAATAAGTGACACATTATTTATTCCAGACAGTAAAATTGGTTGGTATAAAAAAGCAATTAAGGCTGGCTCGGAAATTTTAGAAAAAGAAAAATTTGATCTGATATTTTCTACTGCTCCACCTTACACCGATTTTTTAATTGGCAACGCGCTGAAGAAAAAATTTAACATTCCTCATGTTATGGATTATCGCGATGCGTGGACTGACAACCTTTATAAATATTTTCCAACTCGACTTCATAAATACATAAACTATCGATTAGAAAAAAATGTATTGCATAAGTCGAATTCAATTGTAACTGCTGGTCGTCGAGTGAAAGAATTGCTTCTTCAACGATATGATTTTTTAAATTTTCACGACATCAATCTTATCTCGCAAGGTTTCGATCAGGAAGATTTTGACGCAATTGAAAATAAAAATCTTCCGACAACTCAAAAAATGCGAATAACTTATTCCGGAATTTTTTACGAAGATATTTCCCCTGAGAATATTATAAAAGCTTTTTCACATGTGTTGAAATATTACCCGAAATTGCGAGACAAAATTGAGCTTTGTTTTATCGGGGTTCTTCAAAATGAATATCGCAAAATGATTGAAAAATATAATATTAAAAATCATGTTTTAATTTTGGGATATTTGGAACATCACGAATGTTTGCGTTATGTTTTGGCAAGTGATGTTTTGTGGATTATGATGAATGACGATAGAACTTCTCCGGGAAAAATATTTGAATATATTGGCGCGAGAAAAAAAATTCTCGGAATTATGCCTGAAGGAAATATGCGAAACATAATTCTCGAGGCAAATGGTGTTTGCGTTCATCAGTCTGATGTTCAAGAAATTGCAAACACGATTGTTAAATTATATTCGCTTTTTGTTAGAAAAGAATTAAGTGGAGCATCAAATGAGGTTGTGAAAAAATATGAGCGAAAAAATTTAACTTTTGAATTATCAAAAGTTTTTGCTAAACATTTAGAAATTATATGAGAATACTTGTTATTGGTTCTGGCGGAAGAGAGCATGCGCTTTGTTGGAAATTAAAACAGAGTACGCAAGTTGAAAAAATATTTTGCGCTCCCGGTAATCCTGGTATCGAGTCAGTTGCAGAATGCGTAAAAATCTCCTCAACCAATTACGATGAATTGATTCGTTTTGCACGAAGCAACAAAATTGATTTAACTGTTGTTGGACCAGAAATTCCACTTGTTGATGGAATTGTAGAAAAATTTTCTCAAAACGGATTATTTATTTTCGGACCTTCATCTCGTGCGGCAATTTTAGAAGGGAGTAAAATATTTTCGAAAAATTTTATGTTGAGAAATAATATTCCAACAGCAAATTTTGCAACATTTAATTCATCTCAAAAAACTGAAGCAGAAAATTATATCGCCAAACAATCTTTTCCTCTTGTCATAAAAGCAGATGGGCTTGCCTTCGGAAAAGGAGTTGTAATTTGTCAAGATTATTCTGAAGCGATAGTTCACTTAAAAGAATTTTTTGAAAATAATATTTTTGGCCAATCTGGTGCAAATATTGTTATCGAAGAATTTATGGAGGGCGAAGAGGCTTCGTTATTTGTTTTAACAGATGGTGAAAATTTTGCAACCCTCTTGTCGGCGCAGGATCATAAAAATATTTTTGACGGCGATAAGGGAAAAAATACTGGCGGAATGGGTGCGTACTGCCCCGCGCCAATCGTAACGGACGAGATTTTAAATTTCGCAATTAATAAAATTGTTGAGCCAACTTTGCGTGGAATGAAAAACGAGGGACGCATTTATCGCGGCTGTTTATATGTGGGTTTGATGATTACTAACGAGGGTGCGAAAGTGGTTGAATATAATTGTCGTTTTGGCGATCCCGAAGCGCAAGTTGTTTTGCCTCTGATTGATGAAGATTTAGCCGAAATATTTTTATCTTGTGCACGAGGGACTTTTAAAAATACAAATATTAAATTTCATATCGCCTCAGCAGTTTGCGTTGTGGTTGCCTCGCAAGGTTACCCCGATAATTATGAAAAAGGAAAAGAAATTACTGGACTTGAAAATATTAAAAATGAAGAAGGAATAGTTGTGTTTCACGCTGGAACAAAAAAAGAGAATGATAAAATTTATTCAGATGGCGGACGAGTGCTTGGAGTTACAGCAATAAGTTTTAAAAATGATTTGCGTGGCGCGATTGATAAATCTTATTCAGCAATTAAAAAAATTCATTTCGATGGAATGTATTATAGAAGTGATATCGGTTTTAAAGGAGTAAAATAAAATGAAAATACTTGTAACAGGCGGAGCAGGATTTATTGCATCTCAAATAGTTGACGCTTACATAAAAAATAATCACAGCGTAATTATTGTTGATGACCTTTCGAGTGGTAAAAGAGAAAACCTAAATCCAAAAGCAAAATTTTATCAAATTGATGTTCGCTCAAATGAACTCCATAAAATATTTTTTGAAAATAATATTGATGTTGTAAATCATCATGCGGCGCAAATGGATGTTCGTCGCTCTGTCAGCGATCCGATATTTGATGCATCAGTAAATATTTTAGGATTTTTAAATTTGATGGAGTGCGCACAAAAACATAATGTAAAAAAAATAATATTTTCTTCCACGGGTGGCGCAATTTATGGCGAACAAGATTATTTTCCCGCAGATGAAAGTCATCCAACTCGACCACTTTCTCCTTATGGCATTTCAAAACTCTCAACTGAAAAATATCTTTTTTATTACAAAGAAGTTTATGGAATTGATTATGTAATTTTGCGTTACGCTAATATTTATGGACCGCGACAAAATCCGCACGGAGAAGCGGGAGTGGTTGCAATCTTTACGAGTAAGTTGTTAAAAGGTGAAGAGCCGCAAATTAATGGAGATGGAAAACAAACGCGCGATTTTGTTTTTGTCGGCGATGTTGTAAATGCAAACCTCAAAGCACTCACGCATCCAAACTCCGATATTTTTAATATTGGCACTGGAATTGAAAATGATGTCAACACTCTTTTTCATCATTTAAAAAATATTACAAATTCAAAATGCGCCGAAAAACATGCCACTGCAAAATTAGGCGAACAGATGCGTAGCGTTATTTCATCAGCAAAAGCAAGCAAAATATTAGGTTGGACGCCGCTCGTAACTTTTGAAGAAGGATTAAAACAAACAGTTGAGTTTTTTAAAAATCAAAAATGAAAAATTTTCAAATTGATATTAATGATGTTATCAATGGCGAAAAAAAATCAGTTGCGCGAGCAATAAGTTTAGTTGAAAATAATCATCCATCAAGCGAAGAATTTCTTTCTGAAATTTTTTCAAAAACAGGAAATGCATATCGAATCGGAATCACTGGTCCACCTGGCGCAGGAAAAAGTACACTTACCAACAAGCTCGCAAGTTTTTACCGAAAGCAAAATAAAAAAGTTGGCATTATCGCAGTTGATCCCACAAGTCCATTTACTGGTGGCGCGTTACTCGGCGACAGGATTAGAATGAGCGAAGTTGAAATGGACGATGGAGTTTTTATTCGTTCGATGGCTTCGCGCGGTTCACTCGGCGGACTTTCAAAAAAAACTCGTGAGGCATCTGATATTTTAGATGCAAGTGGTTGCGATATTATTTTAATTGAAACAGTTGGCGTTGGTCAATCGGAACTTGATGTTGCAAGCGCAACAGATACAACAATTGTAGTTTTAGTTCCCGAGTCGGGCGATTCAATCCAAGCAATGAAAGCCGGCTTAATGGAAATTGCAGATATTTTTGTTTTAAATAAATCTGATAGACCCGGAGCGGAACAAGCCGCAACTGCAATTAAAACTGTAATCGGTTTAAAACCACACGACGAAAATTCATGGATGAGCCCAGTTGAGAAAACAATTGCGAGCGAAGGAAAAGGAATTGAAGAAGTTGCAAAAAAAATATCTGAACATAATTTGTATTTAAATAAAAGTGGGAAATTTGCAAAACGCCGAACTGAAAGATTACGCGAAAGAGTAAAAGAAATAATTGATGAGAAACTATCAAAAGAATTTTGGACAAAAGAAAAAACAGAAATTTTAAATTCGAATTTAAATGATTTGTTATTGCTTAAAACAAATCCTTATGAAATTGCAAAAAAAATAAAAATTAAAATATGAACGAACAAAATATTTCATTTGAAACTTCCGATTCCACGAAATCAATCCAGCAAGCCACACGAGATTTTGCACAAAAAGAAATCAAACCAATAATAATGAAGTACGATGAGTCGCAGGAATTTCCTCGCGAACTTTTTTCTAAACTCGGCGAAATGGGTTATCTCGGCGCAGTTGTTTCGGATGAGTTCGGCGGAGCATCTCTATCTCACATTGATTTTGTTGCCATTATCGAGGAAATTGCAAAAATCGATCCCTCGGTTGCGCTTTCGGTTTCCGCGCATAATGGTTTGTGCGTTGGTCATATAAATCAATTTGGTTCGATTGAGCAAAAGAAAAAATTTCTTCCCGATTTGTGCAGTGGAAAAAAACTTGGCGGTTGGGGACTTACCGAAGCATTTAGTGGTAGCGATGCTGGCGGAATGAAAACTTTTGCAGAAAAAATTTCGGGTGGATGGATTTTAAATGGAAGTAAAAATTTTATTACTCACGGCTCGGTTGGAGAAACTTTTGTTGTGCTTGCAAAAACCGATAGAGAGTCGAAACATAAAAATATTTCTGCATTCATTGTTGAAAAATCGATGAAGGGATTTTCTGTTGGGAAAAAAGAAAACAAACTCGGAATGCGTTCAAGCGACACTGCCTCAATTATTTTTTCCGATTTATTTCTTCCCGATGAAAATTTAATTGGAGAAGTTGGAAAAGGATTTCATCAAACTTTAGGAGTGCTTGATGGAGGAAGAATTGGAATTGCCGCACTTAGTGTCGGATTAGCACAAGGCGCACTTGATGCAAGTTTAAAATATTCAAAAGAAAGAATTCAGTTTGGTCATGCGATTGGAGATTTTCAAGCGATACAATGGAAACTTGCAGAAATGGGAACAGAAATTTCCGCGGCGCGATTGCTGACTTACAAAGCCGCACACGATAAAATGTTGGGAAAAGATTTTCATTTAATTGCGGCAGAGGCAAAATATTTTGCAAGCGAAGTTGCAGTAAAATGCGCAACCGAGTCAGTTCAAATTTTTGGTGGCTACGGATATATCAAAGATTTTCCAGTTGAAAAATTTTATCGTGATGCAAAACTTTTAACAATCGGCGAAGGGACAAGTGAAGTACAGAAAATGGTTATTGCAAGAAGCGTTTTAAATTTGTAAAATCAAATAAATAGTATTTATTTTATACAAATAGGAACGGACTAAAAAATGCCAAACACCTATTCACAAATCTATATTCAAATTGTCTTCGCTGTAAAAGGAAGACAAAATTTAATCCCAAATCAAAAAAGAGAAGAACTGCAAAAATTCATAACAGGAATTATTCATAACCGTGAACAAAAATTATTATCAATTTTTTGTATGCCAGACCACACACATCTTTTAGTTGGATTAAAACCATCAATTTCCATATCTGATTTAGTTAGAGATATCAAGGCTGGCTCATCAAAATTTATAAATGATAATCGGTTGGTAAAAGGAAAATTTAATTGGCAAGAAGGGTTTGGTGCATTTTCATATTCAAAAAGTCAAATTAATTATGTTATCAATTATATTCAGAATCAAGAAAAACATCACAAGAAAAAAACATTTAAAGAAGAATATATTGATTTCCTAAAAAAATTTGAAATCAATTACGATGAAAAATATTTATTTGAATGGATTGATTAATACAGGTCGCTCCTACGGAGCTTAAATATTTATTAAATCAAAATATCTACAAACAGGTCGCTCCTACGGAGCAATTAAATGGATACTAAATATTTATTTGAATGGATAGAAAAAATAGATCACCCCAACTTGTCCGCTATCTGTTTGGCGGAACGGAGATGAAATATTTATTATATCAAAATATCTACAAACAGAAAGCTCCTACGGAGC
>CAYIXI010000033.1:0-1788 GCA_964367235.1 uncultured Chitinophagaceae bacterium
AGTTAGGCAACCATTTAAATATCAAACCGACACAATCCAATTAAAAATCGAACTCTATTCCTAATCGAATTCCTCTTTCTATACCCCACACATATCTTGCCATTACTGATGCTGGGGATATTATTTTTGTGCCAAAACCAAACGAAAACATCCATCCATTCTTTTCAACGCTACCAATATTAGGTTGTTTATAGAAAGATGTAAAATAACTTGCATTAATTATGTTGAAGAAATCTTTGCCAGTAACCATTGTATTTCGGCTTTCCATACCTAACTCAATTCTTCTGAAATCGGTTATGTTGGAACGATCTCCCCAGTGATTTCCGGTAAATAGTCCAGCAGTCCCACGCAAAATCACTTTCTCGTTATTCCATGTTTTAATCCAATTCGAAACGGTTACACCATAATATTCTCCATATCGACCTAATTGATAAGATGAATTGAAGGTATAATTTTGAGCAACCGAGAATGAGAAAATTCCAAACAACGAGAAGAATAATAGCAAAAATCTGTTTTTCATATACTTATCCTTTCAATTAATGAATGGTCAGCGTTGCCGATTAGTTAGGTTTCCCCTTTGGCTTCGCCAAATTCTACAACTAAATTGAAATATTTTTACATAATATGCAAGTCAATTTATTTATCAAAAATCATTTTACGGATTTCAGTTGTATCACCCGCTTGTAATTGATAATAATAAATTCCGCTTGTAATATTTTTGGCTACAAAACTATAGCGATAATTTCCAGCCGATAATTCTTTGTTGACGAGTATTGCAATTTCTCTTCCAAGCAAATCATAAATTGTAAGTTTTACAAATTCAGTTTTCCATAAAGTAAATTCAATTTGCGTAGTCGGATTAAATGGATTTGGGAAATTTTGTTTCAAGACAAAATCTTTTGGTTCGGATGATGGAATTTTTTCAACAAAAGTTGAAACAGTTAAAAATCTTCTCGCCTCGGACCACTGGCTTGTACCGATATCATTTGATGCGCTAACTCGCCAAAAATAAATTTTTGAAAATAAAAGTGTTTGCACAGAAATCGATGTGTCTATAATAGATGTATCTTTTACAATCGAGTTGTAATCTGCACTCGTTGCAAGTTGAAATCGGAAATTTTTTGCACCCAAAGTTTTATCCCAATTAAATCGCAAATTGGTTGGAATTCCTTGTGCATAATTGTTCGGATAAATTAAATTTGGAACAGCGGGAAAGCCAGTAGTAAATTCTCTTATTGCAGAAAAATTTCCACTACCTCCGGCATTTGCGGCGCTAACTCGCCAGAAATATTTTTTTTGCCCCATTAAATTTGTTGCAACAAAAAAAGTATCGGATAAATGTGTGTGAGATTGCGTAAGTGGCGAAAAATTTTCCGATTCGGAAATTTGCAAATTATATTCCGATGCGTTATTTAATTTTTGCCAAATAAAATTTATTGTTGGTGGAAGTTGCATTGCAAAATTTACAGGATTAGAAAGTTGCGGAATAGTCGGCGAAATTATTTGTAAAATATTACTCGGCACACTTTCATTTCCAGCACGATCGATTGTGGTGAGTGCAAAATAATTTTCTCCAATTTCATTTGGCGGCGAAAGATTTTTATTTTTTATCCCAACTACATCAACTATATTTATCGGATTTTCAAAATCGCTTACTTGCGGATTATTATTTTTAAAATGATAAATCAAATAACTTTGAGCAACATCGCCATCGCTTGCAGTTTGTGGCGCATCCCAAATTAAAACTGCGGGAGAAGTTGCGGTAAGCGCTTCGTATCGTAAATTTTG
>CAYIXI010000033.1:1888-3742 GCA_964367235.1 uncultured Chitinophagaceae bacterium
TAAAGAATATTGTAAGCGTCAAGACCAACAATTCCCTGTGGCACGCCATTTTTGTAAATCCCAAATGGGCTGATTCCAAATTTTACGGTTGGCTTTATCGCATTGATGCTATCGTGAACTGCTTTAATCAACAAATTTATATTATCGCGCCGCCAATCTTTTATATCAAAAAATCCTCTATTATAAGTATTGAAAGTAGAAACATCTTCGCTTGTGATTCCTGAAGGAAAACTTGTTGTTGGATACGGATAAAAATAATCATCCCAATGAACGCCATCAATATTATATCGGCGAACAACATCCATTATTACATTTAAAACATGATTGCGAACTTCGGGTAATCCGGGATTTAACATTTTTAAAGTACCAAAAGTTAAAATCCAATTTGGATTTTTTACTGAAACATGATTTGAACTATTTGCATAACCCGAGCCACGAACTGCGCGAAATGGATTGAACCACGCGTGAAATTCAATTCCTCTTTTGTGCGATTCTTCAACGGCAAACTCAAGTGGATCCCAATTTGGAGATGGCGCAACTCCTTGCTGTCCAGTTAACCAATATGACCATGGCTCAAGCGATGAATTATAAAGTGCATCGCACTCCGAGCGAATTTGAAAAATTACAGCATTAACTCCAGCAGATTTTAAATTGTCGAGAAGGAGAATTAAATCATCTTTATTTTTTTGAGTTGAGTTTGTTGGAGAAGTTGGCCAATCAAGATTTGCAACCGATGCAATCCACGCCCCACGAAATTCTCTTTTTGGTGGAGTTTGAGAATTTAATGAAGCGGAAAAAATAAATAAGAAAACTATTTTAAAAACTTTGTAAAAATTTCTCACCACATAATTTGTGAAATTATTTACTTAATTGCAAAAAATTAAAATCTATAAGTAAGCGTAAAATTTAAAATTGAAGTTGTGATTGTTTCATTCGTTCGAGAAGGATCAACCATACCACGAATAGAATAATTGTTATGGTAAGTTTTCCAATTTCCATTTACAATTGCAAGATCAAATGAAACATCTTGATCAAAATACATTCCTAACCCAACTGAAATATTTTCCTGATTATATTCTTTCGGATCATTTTTAAAAGGTGATGGAGAATAACTATAACCACCACGCAAAAATAATTCATCCCAAAAGAAAGTATTTTTTGGCAATGCAATTTCTACTCCAGCTCTGTAATTTATAATTTCTCTAAAATTATTTTGCAAAGAGATATTTTGTTTTTCTAAATCGCGATTATCTTCCCATGAAATTTGTGAGTAGTCAATTTTTTCTGCATCAAAAGAAATTAAAATTGCATCTATCGGTTTAATAGCAATTCCTCCACTTAAAATCCAAGGGGTGCTGAGACTATAATTATTTGAAACTGGCGCTCCTTCTCCGCCATAAGAATATCTAAAAGATTTTCCATCATCAAATAAACTTTCGCTACCAGCAGAATATGTTTCGCTGGCTTTAATTAAAGTTGGAGTTGTAATCGTAAGCCCAAGCCGAAAAATATCTTCGTATCGATACATCAAACCAAAAAGAGTATTAAATCCTTCAAGTTTTGTATCAATTAAATTATCAATATATAAACGATTATATCGAAGATAGAGCGAATCGTTTGGCAAATTATCTTGAAAATTTTTGTACTTGTTTTGAGAATTGATTTCAACAAATTCTCTTTCGTATTTGTAATTGCCCGAAATAAAATTGAGCGACGCGCCAAGCGAAAGATTTTTTGCAATATCAATCGCGCCACTAAAAGTCCACATGCCTTGCCCACCTTCTTCTTTGGATTCTCCTCTTTGAACAACGCTATCGGTAATTGAAGAATATCCTTTTGAGTTTGAAAGATAAG
>CAYIXI010000033.1:3842-21489 GCA_964367235.1 uncultured Chitinophagaceae bacterium
AAAGTGATGGCACGATAGAACTTTTAGGATTGAATCCTTCAAAACGAATTGCTCGCGCATAATCGATATTGTTTGAATAACCAAAAGCAAAAACTAAACTTCCTCGCATTGTTGGGACTGGAATTACTAATCCGAAATCATCAAACGAAATAGATGTAATTGCTTTTTCATCTGCTGAACCAAAAAATTCTGTCTTATTATTATAATTGTACGAATTAAATCCGCCAGAGAATTCTATATTGCTAATTTGCGCAAGCCCTGCGGGATTCCAAAGTGTTGCAGTAAAATTATCCGAGACTCCAATAAATGCATTTCCCATTGATAGCGCGCGAGAACCAGAACCACTCGGTCTCAAAGAAAATCTTAATGCATCAACTGTAGTTTGCGAAAAACTTAAACTTGTTAAAAATAAAATTGAAATAAATATTCGTTTCATTTTTTAATTATCTCTTTTCCTAATTGAAGAATTATTTGTGCCACCACTGCTGGATGAACCACCATCAGAATTTCTACTTCTGACTTCCGAAGGAGGGGTTGAATTTTGTTGTGGCGGATTACTTTTTATGCTCGGAGAATCATTTCCTTTTTTTCGCTCTCGTGGTTTTACTGTTGGAGTTGATTTTCCATCTTTAGATTTTTCAGGAACTTTAACTGCATCGGGATTCTTTTTCCCAGGTTTTGATTCTTCATCAACAGTTCTTTTTCTCTCTTCGCGAATTTTTGGAGGAGTTGATGGCTCTTCTTTATTTTTTTCCCACCATGGAGTTCGTTCTCTGTAACCACTTCCACCTGTGCTTCCACTTCCAGCATTTGGCGTTGTGCCAATTATTGTTCCTGTTCCGGTTCCAATTGCGGGAGAATTATTTCCACCACTATTATCTCTTGTTCTGATTTTATCATCGCCACGAGTTACGCCATCGTTTCGTGTGCGAAAAACTGCGTTCGAAATATTTCCGCCACCACCTTGCGGAGCTCTCCACCAATAATACGGATCGTAATAAGAGTAATATGGATTATAATGGCGTGGATAATAGTAATTATCCCACCATGGATCATACCATCCGTAATAACCTCCATAATAAGGATTGTAATTGTATCGATAGTCAGAGTACCAGCCAAAATCAAAATACCAATCTGACCAATGATGATATCTTCGAGGATGATAATATCTAAATGAAGAACGATAGCGAGAGTAACGATAATCATCATCGTAAAAATAATTATTGATGATTGTGTTGCCATCGGATTTAGAAATTGTATCACTCTGTTCCTCATCCTCAGTTTCATTTTTATTTTGTTCTGTGTAATACTCATCTTCGTCTTTATCAGAAATTACAAATTGAGTATAACAACCAGTTAAAAATAGAATTGGAAAGAGAAATAATAAAATATTTTTTAATATGTTTTTCATAAATGCCTCCAATAAAATTGGTTTAAAAATTTCGGATAAATTCTATCCGCATTGTACGATTACCTGAATAAATTTCTTTTTGATTTAATAATAAATCTTTAAAGTCGAGTTCAATTGTAAAACCATTGCCAAGCGACCATCGCAAACCTGTGTTAAGATAACCAAAATCTCTACCAAGAGATTTTTCTTCATCATCATTTAAAGCAAAATCATATTCCAATAAAAACGCGCTATTTGTTCCCAAAGATTTTTCAACTCCAAAAAAAATATTTGGAGAAATGTCTTTATCTTTTTTTTCCAAACTATAATTTGCGCCCATGTGCAAACTTAAATTTCCGAAGTATGAATAATTTCTACTTGCCACAATATAAATTCCACGAGATTTAATTGTGAACCTTTCGGTACTATCAACCCAAGCATCTTTGCCTTGCATATCAAACCCAATTGCAAAAGCAGGATTAGATTTTTTTTCATCAAGAAACCGATACTTTAAAAAAATTCCCGGAAATTTTTGAAAAATAATTTTTCTACTTCCAATAACTTCTTTTCCGCCAAAAGAAACACCTAAATTAAAATTCTCAAGTGCTCCGGCTTGCACTGACATCGCCACACCGCCTTGTTGAAAAAAATCAAAATCCAAAGCAAAAACTGATGGACGCAAAACGCCAGCAGTTGGCAAATCAACAATATATCTTGGCTCAATTGTTGAAAAAGTTCCTGCTGTAAATTGCGCTGTTGCCGTTGCTACAAATGCAAAGAACAAAAATAATTTCGTTACTGCTTTCATTAGTTTGACTACTTAAATATAGAAAAGGTTTCAGACTTTTCTTTCCTGTAAATTAATAAAACCCAAATCACGAAAATAATATACAAAAATTTGAGAAAATTATTATGAACTTACATTGCAAATATTAAGTGTTATTTCATTAACAACATTTTTCGAGTTGACTTATATGCTCCCGCTTTGATTGTGTAAAAATACATTCCGCTATTGAGTAGCCCTGCATCTCCGCCTGAGGCGGATCCGCCTTTGGCGGAAAATTTAACGGTATAACTACCTGCAGTTTTAATTTCATTCACAAGCGTTGCCACCTCTTTTCCTAAAACATCATATACTTTCAAAGTAACATAACTGTTTACTGGTAATTGATAACTGATAATTGAAGAACTGTTAAATGGATTTGGATAATTTTGTAATAGAATAAAAGAATGAACTATTTTTTCGCTTGACGGTACTTCATCTACTATACCAACCAAAGATTTTTTGCTGTAAAGATGAGTATAACCAGTTCGGTTGCTTTCCCACACTACTAGAGTATATATTCCATTATTTCTTTCACCGCTTACAATAAAAGAACCTATAATGGGATTTCGATTAAATCCTGGACTTTGAATTGTATCTGTAGTAAAAGAATTTGTTATTCTTACTAATGAACTATCTCTGTTTGACGATGATGTTATATTTTTGCTTGCTTGATAAACAGCGAGACAATTATACGGTGTTACATCGGTGGCTGATTGATTTGTTTGACTGGTGATTATCGGGAAAAAGAATACTCGAGCATTATAATGTGAATTATCTGAATTTGTTATTTTAAACGGTTGTGAGGGTATTATAAAAGGTGATCTAATATTATAAATATAAAGATCATTTAACGAATCTATCAATCGTGGAGTTTCAAATACAATCTTTTTATTTGGTGTATAATATTGTAAAAATTTTGGATTTCTTAAAGATAAATTTAATTGCAATGTGTCATAAGCATAAAGAGAATCTTTTGGATAAAAATTGAAATCACGAACGACAGCGCCATATTTATTGCTTGCTCCCTTAATTGTAAATATTACTGAACCAAAATATGCTCCATCAGTACCTAAATCATATTCTGTTGAATCATAATTTGATATTGCAATAGTATCTTTTATGCCAATGGTTCTTACGGGATATACATTGTAACGAATTATTTTTTTGTTTTGCCATGTAAAGATAAATTGAGAATCAGGATATATTGACTGAATTCTTACATTGACATTATTCAATGTGTCGTTTGTTAATTGTATAGGTGGCGACCATTGTGAATCTGCAAATGAATATTTGCTATAAAATATATTCCACTTCCCTTGATATTTTTTTTGCCAACCAACAATACTATAATTTCTTTTACAACAAACCTCGGGATATTTTTGTATTTCATTTTTATTCGATTTGGATATTATTATTTCAGATGAGTCCCAAGAATCAGTTGTTCTCAAAAATTTTTTCACAACAATGAATGATGAGTCTTGCGTCTGGCGCTCATAAGCCAACCACTCAAACTGAGCAAAAGAAACATTCCTAGATAACGATGGATTAAACTCGTCGTTATTGCCAAATGTTAATTGTTTAATTTGTGGATATATACTACTAGAATAGATGACAACAAGAAGGCAAACTAAATTTCTTTTCATACAATCCTCCTAATGATGATTATATTATTTTTTGCGCCCCATTAATACATAAAAAAATACTTCACTACTTAACATATCATATAAAACAATATTCACATTATTCTAATTTCTTCCAAGTTGTACCGTTTGGGGAGTCCTCAATTACGATATTTATTGATTGAAGTTTATTTCGCACCAAATCCGATAGCGCAAAATTTTTCGATGTGCGGGCTTCGTTGCGAAGCGCGATTAAAATTTCAATTAGTTCTTTCTCTTTTGATTCATCGCTCGATTCGGCTTTGTTTATTGGATAAATTCCGAGAATTTTATCGGCAAATTTTTTAAATAAAGTTGAAATTTTATGAAGCGACTCGATTGAAAATCCAGCAACAAATCCTTCGTTGATATTTTTTACAACATCAAATAAAACTGCAATGGCTTGAGGTGTGTTAAAATCATCATTCATTGCTTCATTAAAATTTTTAACAAATTCAGTTTCGTCAAAATTTTGCTTTCCGTTTTCGCCAACTAAAATCTTTTGCTCAATTTTTTTAATTGTGGATTGTAATTTTTGTAATCCCTTTTTTGATGCTTCGAGAGCTTCTTCGCTAAAATCAAGCGGACTTCGGTAATGACTTTGCAAAATAAAAAATCTAATTACAACCGGATCGAATTTTTTAAAAGCATCTTTTAGGGTTGTAAAATTACCAAGCGACTTTCCCATTTTCTTTCCATCAACGGTAACCATATTGTTGTGCATCCAATATTTTACAAATGGTTTATTTGTAACCGACTCGCTTTGAGCAATTTCGCATTCGTGATGCGGAAATTGATTTTCATTTCCACCGCCATGAATATCAAACGACTCGCCCAAATATTTCATCGACATTGCGCTACACTCCAAATGCCAACCTGGGAAACCAATTCCCCACGGACTTTGCCATTTTAAAATATGAGAAGCATCGGCTTTTTTCCAAAGCGCAAAATCGTTTGGATTTTTTTTCTCGCTTCGTGATGAAACTCTTGTTCCACTAACTGCATCATCAGTTGAACGATTGGAAAGTTTCCCGTAATCTTTAAAACTTGAAACATCAAAATAAACCGAGCCGTTGACTTCGTACGCATTTTTATTTTTAATTAATTTTTCGACCAACTCAATTTGTTCGGGAATGTGCCCAGTGGCTCGTGGCGAAATATCCGCACGCAAAACATTCAGCGCATCCATATCATCAAAAAAACTTTTTGTGTAAAATTCCGCAATCGCCATCGGATGTTTTTTTTCAAACTTACTTTGTTTCTCTAATTTATCTTCACCCTCGTCGCTATCGCCAACCAAATGTCCGACATCAGTTATGTTTTGCACATAAGTAACATCAAAATTTAAATGGCGCAAAAATCGCACGACGACATCAAACGAAATATAACTTTTTGCGTGACCAATGTGCGCGTGAGAGTAAACGGTTGGACCGCAAACATAAATTTTTGCTTTTCCTTTTTCAAGCGGAAGGAAATTTTCTTTTTGCTTTGAAAGCGTGTTGTAAATTTTTAGTGGCATTTGTGTAAAGGTAATAATTTAAATGTTAAATCACACTTGCGAAATCATCTCTTTCGCGCTTTTAAGGCTTGATTCGGTGATTTTTTCTCCACTTAAAAGTTTTGCGATTTCGCTAATGCGTTCATCTTGATTTAATTTTTTAAGTTGAGTTGTTGTTCTGTTTTTTGTTTCGATTTTTTCCACAGCAAAATGATTTTGCGCGAGTGCGGCAATTTGCGCTAAATGTGTGATTGAAATAATTTGATGTGTCTTCGAAAGTTTTTGTAATTTTTTCCCAACTGCAAAACCAATTCTTCCACTTACTCCAGTATCAATTTCATCAAAAATTAAAGTTGAAACTTTATCTGCGTTTGCCAGTGCAGATTTTAGCGAAAGCATAATCCTCGAAACTTCTCCGCCAGAGGCAACTTCGGTTAATTTTTTTGGTTTCTCGCCAATATTTGCTGAAAGAAAAAATTGCACAGCGTCAATTCCATTTTGCGTGAGCTCGATTTTTTTTGAATTTATTTTTACAAATTGTTCGCTTGATGAATTATTTTCTAATTCGATATTTAAAATTTCAACTTTAAATTTTCCATTCGCGATTCCGAGTTCGACAAGAGATTTTTCGACATCTTTTTCTAAATTAAGTGCAATAGTTTTTCTTTGCGCTGAAATTTCTTTTGCAAGTTTTGCAAGCGATTCTCTTTTTTCAATAATTTGTAAATCGAGTTTTGAAAGTTCTGCTTCAAAATTTTCCGAAAGCAATAATTCGTTTTGCAATTTTTCTTTAAAAGCTAAAACAGTTTCGATTGAGCCACCAAATTTTTTCTTGAGCATCATCAATGCTCCAAGTTTTTGGCGAATTTCTTCAAGTCTTTCATCTGAAAAATTTATTTCGCCACGATATTTATCAACCGTGTGCGCAAGTTCTTTTGTAATTGCTTCGGCGCTTATAATTTCATCAATCGAATTTTTAAAACTCTCATCGATTTTACTTAACTCTTCAAATTTTCTTTTAACATTCGAAAGAATCGAAAGCGCGGAGTTATCGCTATCGTAAAGTTTTAAATATATTTCCTCTGCCAAGGAATGAATTTTTTCCGCGTGGTCGCCAATCTTTTTTTCCTGTTCAAGCTTCTCTTCTTCGTCAATCGAAGGATTAACTTCTAAAATTTCTTTCAACTGAAATTGGTAAAGTTCTTTTTTTTCTTTTAACTCATTCTCTTTTCTTTTTAATTCATCTCTGCTAATAATCAAACTTGAAAATTCCGTAAAATTATTTTTAAAATTTTGCAAGCGAATTTCGTTTCCAGCAAAATCATCTAAAAAATTAATGTGCGTTTCTTCTCTTAAAATTGACTGGTGGTCGTGCTGTCCGTGCAAATCAACAAGCAAATCGCCTAATGATTTCAGCGTATTTAACGAAACTGGTGAATCGTTTATAAAACTTCTCGATGAACCTTTTGTAGAAATTTCGCGGCGTAAAATTAAATCTTCAAGAATTTCAATTTCGTTTAATTTTAAAAAACTTTGAATTAATTTATTATTTTTGATTTCAAAAATTGCTTCAACTATTGCGCGCTCTTCGCCAGTTCGAATCGCATCAGCGCTTGCTCGCTCGCCAAGAACTAATCCGAATGCTTCAATTAAAATTGATTTTCCCGCGCCCGTTTCTCCGGTAATAATATTTAAACCAGAAAAAAATTCCGTTTCGAGCGAATCGATTAAAGCGTAGTTTTTAATTTTTAAATACTTTAGCATTATTTTAAAAGTAGCCGATTTTTTTCTTTAATTCAAGATTTAAAAAAGAAAACGCCACAAATGTGGCGTTTAAAAATTATCGGGTTTCAATAATTTATTTATCTTTTAACTGTAGTTTTTTGATGAACTTTCTTTGCTCCAAGTTCTCTCAAGAAGTAAAGTTTCGATCTGCGTGCTTTTCCTTTTGTAATAAATTCAATTTTTGCAATTCGTGGTGAGTGAAGTGGAAAAATTCTTTCAACTCCAACTCCTTCAGTCATTTTTCTCACAGTAAAAGTTGCGCCAAGTCCTTCTCCGCGTCTTCTAATTACATGTCCTTGAAAAAGCTGAATTCTTTCTTTCTCTCCTTCGATAACGCGTACATGCACGCTAACGATATCACCCGATGAAAATGCGGGAATATCTTTTTTCTGATATTGCGATTCTACTGATTGTATGATGTTCATATTAACTCCTTTTGTTTTCTGTTAAATTATTATTTTAATAAATCTTTTCTTAATCTCTCTGTTTTTTTTTGGCGCATTTGGTCTCGCCATTTTTTTATTTCTTTGTGATTGCCAGATAATAATATTTCAGGCACTTTCATTTTTCTAAATTCTTCCGGACGCGTGTACTGAGGAGCGTCCAACAATCCATCTTGAAACGAATCACTAAGCGATGACTCAGCATCTCCAATTGCTCCGGGAATTAATCTTACAATCGCATCAACTACAACAAGCGCTGGCAATTCACCACCAGTTAAAACATAATCTCCAATCGAAATTTCTTTTGTAACTAATTCTTCTCTAACTCGCTCATCAATTCCTTTGTAGTGCCCAGCAATAAAAATTAAATTTTTTTTTAACGAAAAATCGTTTGCTGTTTTTTGATTAAACAAATCTCCATCGGCACTTAAAAAAACTACTTCATCATATTTTCTTTCCGACTGAAGTTTTTCAACACATTCAAAAATCGGTTCGCATTTTAAAATCATTCCCGCGCCGCCACCATAAGGCGAGTCATCGATAATTTTATGTTTGTCGTGGGCGAAACTTCTCAAATCGTGAACAAAAATTTCGACCAATCCATCAGTTTGAGCGCGCTTTAAAATGCTTTCATTTAAAGGGCTATTCAATAATTTCGGGACTGCAGAAATTATATCAATTCTCATTTTCTGCTTCAATCAAACATTCCTTCCGGCGGAGAAACAAAAATTATTTTTTTTTCTAAATCAATTTTTTTTATGATTTCCTTTATTGCCGGAAGCAAAACTACGCCACTTTGGGTTTCAACATTGTAAATATCTTGCGCAGGATATTTTTCGATTTCTAAAAGAACGCCGAGTTTTTTCTCGGTTAAAAAATCTACAACTTCGCAACCAATTAAATCATCGATAAAATAATTTCCACGCTTTGGTTTGATTCTCTCATCTTGCGAAACGAAAATATATTTTCCGATAAAACTTATTGCAACATCTCTATCACTAATTTCTTTAAACTTAAAAACTGCAATTCCACTTATTTCTTTTACACTTTCAACTTCAAATTCTGTTACTTCATTTTCTGTCAAGCCAATTAAATATTTTTTGATTTTTTGCGCATCTTTAACCGACCGCTCGTAAAGCCGAACTTTTACTTCTCCGCAAACTCCTCTTGGAGAAGTTATATTTCCTATCGCAACAAGTTCGTTGCTTTTTTTATTTTGCACTTTTAATCAAGTATTTCTAATCTGACTCTTTTTCCGCTCTTTGCCGCAATTGCACTAAGAATAGTTCTGAGTGATTGAGCGGTTCGTCCTTGCTTGCCAATTAATTTTCCAACTTCGCGTTTATCTACTTTAATTTTAAAAACAATTCTACCTTCAACCTCTTCTTCTGTTACCACGACAGTACTCGGATCATCAACAAGTTGTTTTGCAATTGTCTCGATGAATTCTTTCATGCGATTCTCCTTCTTGTTTTGTTTTCAAAAACTACAAACGAGAACTCTTTTGTTAAAACTAAAAAATTATTACGCTACTGCTGGTGCAACTACTGCCGTAGCTGATTTCTTTTTAGCTTTTCGTCTTTCTTTTTTTTCTACGGCTTTTTTTGCTTTGAGCTCTTGTTGCATTTGCCATTTTTCCATTAAGGAATTGGTAAGCGCATCATCTTTTTTCTGTTTCTTCAAAGCCCAACGCATCCACAAACCATTTTTCTGTAAAAGATTTTTTACAGTGTCTGTAGGTTGTGCGCCAACGCCGAGCCAATAAAATACTCGTGCATCTTTAAATGTTGAAATCTGCGCTGCGTTCGGACTGTATTGACCAACTACTTCAAGATTTCGTCCATCTCTTTTTGCGCGCGAGTCGGCTGCAACGATTTTATAAATTGGTTGTTTCTTTTTTCCAAATCTTTGTAATCTAATTTTTACTGCCACAATTCACTGCTCCTTTTTTGTCTAATTTACGAAAATTATAAAACTTGTCCAAATCTTGAACTTATTGCTTTTTGCATCGAAACACCTTTGCTCATCATTTTCATCATTTTTTTCATTTCAAAAAATTGCTTTAAAATCTGATTTACTTCCTGCAAACTTCTTCCACTTCCATCTGCAATTCTTTTTCTTCGAGAGCCATTGATAATCAAAGGTTTTTCTCTCTCTTCTTTTGTCATCGATAAAATTATTGCTTCCATATATTTCATCGATTCGTCATCAATCTCGCCCATTTTTCTAAATTTTGAAGCGCCCGGAATCATTCCAGCAATTTGCGAAAGTGATCCCATTTTTTTTATTTGTTGAAGTTGATCGAAAAAATCTTGAAGAGTGAATTCATTCTTTTGGATTTTTTTTGCTAACTTCTCCGCTTCGTTTTTATCAAAACTTTCCTGCGCTTTTTCGACAAGCGAAACAACATCTCCCATTCCGAGAATTCTCGAAGCCATTCTTTCGGGATGAAATTGTTCGAGCGCATCAATTTTTTCTCCGACACCAATAAATTTAATTGGTTTTTTTACAACAGTTTTAATTGAAAGCGCTGCGCCACCTCTTGCATCGCCATCAAGTTTTGTTAGAACAACTCCATCAAAATTTAATTGCTCGTTAAAAACTTTTGCAGTGTTCACTGCATCTTGACCAGTCATCGAGTCAACTACAAAAAGTATTTCACTCGGATTTGTTATTCGTTTGATTTCCGCGATTTCATCCATCATCACTTCATCAACATGCAACCTACCAGCTGTGTCAATTATAATTGTATCGAAAATATTTTCGATTGCAAACGCCAACCCTTTTTTTACAATCGTTAAAACTTTTTCATTTCTGATTGCAAAAACCGGAACATCAATAATTTTTCCGAGCATCTCGAGTTGATCGATTGCCGCCGGGCGATAAACATCAGCCGCAATTAAAATTGGATTTCGTCCTTTTGATTTTAATTGTTTTGCTAATTTTGCGCTGAAAGTTGTTTTACCCGAACCTTGCAAACCAGAAATTAAAATTACCGATTCTCTTTTTGAAGAAAAATTAATTTCAGATTTCGCTCCTCCCATAATTGAAGTAAGTTCATCATGAATTAATTTCACCATCAACTGTCCCGGTGAAACAGAATTCAAAACATTTTGACCAAGCGCTTTAACTTTTACATTTTCAATGAACGACTCGACAACATCATAATTTACATCTGCTTCAAGTAAAACTTTTCTAATTTCAAGAAGTGTTTCGGAAACATTTTTTTCGGTAATTCTGGCTTCGCCCCGAATTTTTTTTAGCGCAGATTCAAATTTCTGTGAAAGTGATTCAAACATATTTTAATTTCGAAAAAATTAACTTGCTTTTTTCAAAGCATTTGCACCGCTAATAATTTCAATCAACTCTTTTGTAATTGATGCTTGTCGCGCTTTATTGTACGAAAGTTGCAACGAACGAATCATCTCTTTTGCATTTGTTGTGGCGTTTTCCATCGCAACCATTCTGGCGCCTTGTTCGGCGGCGTTTGAATCAAGCAAAATTTTCCAAATTTGAAAATCCAAATGTTTCGGAACGAGTGCTGAAATTATTTCGCTCGAAGTTGGCTCATAAATATAGTCTGTTTCGCCATGTAAAGATTGGGAATTATCAGTAACGACTGGTAAAAAATTTTCGAGTTTTACTTGTTGCTGTGATTGAGTTTTAAATTGATTGTAAATGACTTCAACTTTATCAATTTCGCCAGCCAAAAAACCTTGCATAATTTCGCCGACTATATTTTTTGCATTTTGAAATTGCAAGTCAGCATAAATTCCAACATGGCGATAAAGGACATCATAATTTCTTTTACTAAAATATTCGTAACTTTTTTTGCCAACGCAAATAAGTTTAACTTTCCCTTGCGCATTCAATTCAGAATAATTTTTATTTATATGTTGAACAGCCGCTCGTGCAACATTCGCATTAAATCCTCCGCACAAACCTCTATCGGCACTAACAACAATTATGCCAACAGTTTTTATTTCGCGTGGAGCTAAAAGTGGAAATTGAGTTGTGTCAGTTTGCGTTGCTAAATGATGAAGCATCTCTTCCATTTTTTTTGCGTAAGGACGAGCTTGCATAATTTTATCTTGGGCACGACGCAACTTTGCCGCGGCAACCATCTTCATTGCTTTAGTAATTTTCTGCGTATTTTTTACAGAACCGATTCTGCGTTGAATATCTCTTAATGTTGCCATTTATTTTTATGCCGCTTTAAAGGTTTCCAAAAAATCTTCTGTAATTGTTTTAATTCGTTTGATGATTTCATCTGTAATATCTTTTTTCTCTGCAATCTCTTTTAAGATTTCTTTGTGTCGCAAATCCATCAACGAAAGAAATTCTTTTTCAAATTGTTGAACTCTTTTAATTGGAAGTTCATCTAAAAATCCATTTGTACCGAGATAAATTAAAACAATTTGTTTTTCAACTGATAATGGTTCGTATTGACCTTGCTTTAATAATTCAACAAGTCTTGCGCCACGGCGTAATTGTTGTTGAGTTGCTTTATCTAAATCTGAACCAAATTTTGCGAATGCTTCAAGTTCGCGATATTGAGCAAGTTCCAATCTTAAACGACCAGCAACTCGCTTCATTCCTTTTACTTGCGCATTTCCACCAACACGAGAAACAGAAATTCCAACATTGATTGCAGGACGAACTCCAGCATTAAATAAGTTTGGTTCCAAATAAATCTGTCCATCTGTAATTGAAATTACATTTGTTGGAATGTAAGCCGAGACATCGCCAGCTTGTGTTTCAATAATTGGAAGCGCAGTTAAACTTCCGCCGCCTAAATCTTCGCTTAATTTTGATGAGCGTTCCAAAAGTCGTGAGTGAAGATAAAATACATCGCCAGGAAATGCTTCGCGTCCCGGTGGTCTTCTCAATAAAAGTGAAACTTGTCTGTAAGCCGCTGCATGTTTTGATAAATCATCATAAACAATCAAAGCATCTCTTCCACTATCGCGGAAAAATTCGCCAAGAGTTGCACCAGAATATGGCGCAATAAATTGTAACGGCGCTGGGTCGTTTGCTGTCGAAAGTACAATTGTTGTGTAAGCCATCGCGCCTTCTTCTTCCAACTTTGCTTTTACTTGCGCAATTGTTGATGCTTTTTGGCTAATCGCAACATAAATACAATAAACAGGTTTTACGCCTTGAGCTTTCGCCTCTTCGGTGTGTGTAAATTTTTGATTGATAATTGTATCCAGAGCAACTGCAGTTTTACCAGTTTGACGATCGCCAATAATTAATTCCCGTTGTCCTCTACCAATTGGAATCATTCCATCAACTGCTTTGAGACCGGTTTGAAGTGGTTGTTTTACAGGTTGGCGATTAATAACACCGAGCGCTTTTCTTTCGATTGGTAAATATTTTTCTGTTTTGATTGCGCCTCGTCCATCAAGTGGTTGCCCAAGTGGATTTATAACGCGTCCCAACATTGCCTCACCGATTGGCATCGATGCAACTCGTTTTGTTCTTTTTACAATGTCGCCTTCTTTAATTAAAGTGTCGTCGCCAAAAAGAATACAGCCAACATTGTCTTCTTCAAGATTTAAAACCATTCCGAAAACATTATTTGGGAATTCAATTAATTCACTCGCCATAACTTTTGTAAGTCCATAGACGCGAGCAACACCATCTCCAACTTGGAGAACAGTGCCGACTTCGTAAATATCAGTTTCTTGTTCAAAGCCCGCGAGTTGTTTTCTTAATATCGCGGAGATTTCATCTGGTCGAACTTCTGCCATTTTCTTTTCCTTAAATTTTTAATTGCTACTTAACTCTGCGTTACGAAAATGCTCGCGCAGCTTTTTTAATTTATTACTGATACTTGTATCAAAAACTTTGTCACCAATTTTTACGATGAAACCACCTTTAAGTTTTTCATCAATAATAAAAATTGGAACGATTTTTTTATTTGTCATTTTTTCCAAAGATGAAATTAAATTTTTAGATTGCTCGGGAGTAATCTCCGTTGCAGTTTTAATTTCAACTCTCTTGATTCCATTTACTTCATCGCGCAAAATAAAATATTCCAATAAAATATCTTCTAAAATATCTATTCGTTTGCTCTGAATGATTCCAGTTAAATATTCCATCACATTTTTTTCTATTTTTGATGAGAAAAGTTCTTCGAGTGCATTTTTCTTTTTTTCCTGTTTTACAATTGGACTTTTCAAAAACATTTTCAGTTCGCGACTTGATGAAACCACATCGCGAACCAATTCTAAATTTTGTGAAACAATCTCCGGATTTTTCTGCTCTTTTGTTAGCGACTCCAACGCAATTGCATATCTTTGAGCAACACGACTATTTGCCATTATTAATTCCTTGGGAGTTGCTCTAAAGTTTTATCGAGATATTTTTTTTGAGCTTCTTTATCGAGTACTTGCCCGAGAATTTTTTCGGTTGCAAAAATCGCCAAATCTGCGACCTCATTTTTTAAAGAGTTCAAAGCTAATTCTTTTTCTCTGGAAATTTCTTCTTTTGCTTGATTCATCATCAAGTTTGCACTTTCGCGCGCTTTATCAACGATGTCGTTTTTCATTTTTTCTGCAAGCTCGCGCCCTTCTTTTAAAATTTGCGAAGTAGTTTCGTTGGCTTTATCAAACGCTTTTTTATTTTCTGCAATAAGTCTTTCGGCTTCTTTGCGAGCATTTTCTGCTTGCGATAAAGCTTCTCTAATTCCGTTTTCGCGTTCTTCAAGCGCGCCAACAAGTGGCTTCCATGCAACTTTTGCAAGAATAAAAATAAGTAAAGCAAAAGTAATAATTGTCCAGATTATTAAACCTGGGTTTAATTCTAACATAATTTTTTCCTAAAAAATTACTTGGTTGCTAAAACGATGCAAATCGCAAGTGCGAAAAATGTTGCACCTTCAATTAATGCAGCTGAAATTAACATTGATGTACGAACTTGTCCTGCAACTTCTGGTTGACGACCGCTTGCTTCCATTGTTGCGGCGGCTAATTTTCCAATTCCGAGTGCTGCGCCAAAAACTGTTAATCCTGCGCCAAGACCTGCTGCTAAATATGCATAACCGAGTGCTTCCATTTTGTATCTCCTTTTGATTTTTGTTTGTTTGAATTATTTTTTTGTTAATAAATTTTTTTAATGTGAATGTGCTTCGCTTTCTTCGTGATGTTCGGATTGCATTCCGAGTCCCATAAAAAGTGAAGTGAGCATCGCAAAAACATAAGCTTGTAAAAATGCTACGAAAAGTTCAAGAAAATTTATTCCCAAAACAAAAAGCGCTGGGATTGGCGCAATCACCCAAGATTTGAAAATAAAAATTAATCCGATAAGCGAAACAATTACAATATGTCCACCAGTCATATTTGCAAAAAGACGAATGCAAAGTGCAAATGGTTTTGTAAATAATCCTAAAACTTCAATCGGAACCATAATTGGCCAAAGTGCCCAATGCACGCCGCCGGTTAAATGCGCTAAATAATGTTTGATGCCTTGCGCTTTAATCGACGAAATTTGAATCATAAAAAAAGCAATAATTGCCAAGCCCGCGGTAACGCTTACATTGCCAGTTGCCGATGCGCCGTATGGAATTAGCCCGAGCAAATTCATCAATAAAATATAAAAGAAAACTGATAAGATGAACGAAAGATATTTTAATCCGCCTTTGCCCATATTTGGGATTACAACTTCGTCGCGAATAAATTGAACAAAAATTTCAATAAGATTTCCAAATCCGCTTGGCACTTTTGATTTTGAATTTTTCTTTGCGGCAACTCGAAGCGCAACAATTAAAATTAATGCGGCGATCCATAAAAACACAACATGTTTTGTAATCGAAAAATCAATTTCCATTCCGAAAATATTTACAGGCGCAAAATGTGGTAACTCAAAATGACCAAATGGTGTTTCGAGTTCGTGTGAATCCTGCACATGCTCGAGTAAGTGAGTAAATAAATTTCCCGAGTCATGCGACTCTGCGGCTTTATGCAAAGTGTCGGCAACTTGCGAGGCGCTGTGTTCAGTTTGAGTTGAAGCTAAAGTTTCTTCGATTGTCATAAAAAATTATTGCTTTAATTTCTTTTGTAAATAAAAAATTTCAAAAAATAAATAGACTGAGTAAAAAACAAAAAGTGAAAGTAAGGTTTCAATTTTTGGATAATTAAAAAACGAAATCATAAAAAATACTGCGAGCAACATTAAAGCAAGTCTTGCGCCCATCATTCCGAAAGTAATCATCAAAAAAGTATTTTGCGATTTTTTAAAAGCATACTCGATTGCTAAAAAACCACTTATGGAATTTAAAAAACAAATTATCGCGCCAAATAAAATTGAATTTGTTGCGTTTGGAAAAACTATCGCACCAAAAATAACTCCGCCAATCAAAATCAAAAAAGAATTCCTGATATAAGATTGTTTAAAAAATTCCATATTAATTATTTTTGCTTTCATTTTCTTTTTCTGAAATCTTAATTGCATTGCGTACAAATTTTAAAATTGAACCAATGCTCCCGATAAAAATACAAACTATCATTCCCCACGGCGTTGTTCCAAACGAATTATCAATCCATCTGCCAATAAAAAAGAAAGCAACAACAATCATTGCAAGTTGAATGCCTTCGGTTAAAAAAGGACCGACAGAGCGAAAAGTTGATTGAAATTTTTCCACAAAAATTAATTTTTTGTTTGAAAATCGTAGTTCGAAATGCGACTTTCGGACATTGAAACTCTACCATTAAAAGTCGCCCCTTCATCAACAATTAATTTATTGGCTTTAACATCGCCATGAACAACCGATTTACTTTCTAATAAAATTTTTTCTGATGCAAAAATATTTCCTCTCACTTTTCCGCCAACTATAATATTTTTTGCAGTAATATTTCCTTCTACCTCGCCAACTGCGCCAATTGCAATATTTTCCGATGCGTTGATGTCTCCAATTATTTTTCCGTCAATTCGCAAACTTCCCTGCGCTTTAATTTTTCCTTCAACCGAAGTATGCGCGGCAATAATATTTAATTCTTTTATAATATTTTTATCTATCATTTTATTTAAAGTATTTTTTCATCAATAATTAAATTTTTTGGATCTACTGCAACGCCATCTTTCCAAATTTCAAAATGCAAATGTACTCCAACGCTTGTGTTACCAGAGTCGCCAAGTAATGCAATTGCTTCGCCTCGTTTTACATTTTGATTTAAATTTTTTAAAAGTGATTGATTATGTTTGTACACACTTACATATCCATCACCATGATTTATTATAATAGTGTTACCATATTCAAAAGTCCAACCGACAAACATTACTTTTCCATCAGCAACCGAAGAAATTATTGCTCCTCTTCTTCCAGAAAAATCTATTCCGAAATGTTGCGCGCCAGAATTAAAATCTCTTGTAACTAATCCACCAAGTGGTAAACTAAAAGGTAGTTTTGGATAAAGAAAATTTGAAGTAGAAAAATTTAATTGTTCTTTTACATCTTCAACTAAACTTGCAGATTGTTTTTCTTCTACTTCTAATCCTGAATTTTGATTTTCCAAATCTGGAATATTTGAAATAAAATTTTTTCTTGTTGAGTCTTCACCGAGCGCTTGGCGCAATTTCAAATTATATTCTTGTACATAAATAAATTCGCTTGAAATTTTCTCAAGTCTTTGCTCTAAATTTATCAACTCGTTGCCATATTTTTTTTCTAACAATGCGTTTGGCACTGGGAAAAATACTCCGAGCGGCGTGTAAGCAAAAATTGCAATTGTCAATGAACCAATAAAAACAAAAACAGCAATTATACTTAAAGTAATTGAGGTTGGAGTAAAAGATTTAGAATACGATTTAGCTCCATCACTTTCGGAAACTAATAATATTGTAAACCGCTTTTGTTTCGAAATATGATGTCTTTCTTTCACTGCAATCTTTTCAATTGTTTTCGTAAAACGGAAGAGAATATATCGACTAAATGCTAAAAAGTCAACGAGCAGATTTCATTCGAAAACAAATCATTAAAAGATTTTTAATTTTTAAAAAAAATACTTGACATTCTCATAAAGATTTTGCTAATTAGCCATGTAAATA
>CAYIXI010000034.1:0-1824 GCA_964367235.1 uncultured Chitinophagaceae bacterium
CTACTTCAATTTGATCCTTCAAGCGAAAAATTTCAGCAATTTTCTTATGATCCGAAAAATCCAAATTCAATTATTAACAATGGCGTTTGGAATATTTTTCAGGAATCAAAAACTTCGCTTTTGCTCAGTACTTTTTACGGGATTGATAGATTTGATTTAACAACACAAAAATTTACTCATTACCCAAATATTCCGACTGAAAAGCAATCTCTTTTCGAAACAGTTATACGGCAAACAATAATTGATAAGCAAGGGAGAATATGGGTTGCCTCGTTTGATTATCGCGGAATATTTCTTTTTGAAAAATCAAACGCCGACAATTTTAAAATTATTCGATTGCAAAAAGAAGATGATAATTTGCAATCAATTTCTAATGATCGGATAAGATGGATTTTTGAAGACCAAAAAAATAATTTGTGGATTGCCACAGAAGATGGATTAAACAAACTTCCCGAAATGAAAATTTTTTTTCAATACAGACATTTTCCTTTACGCAAAACAAGTCTTGGCGGAAGAATTGTAAATAATATTTTTGAAAATAAAAATAATATTTTGTGGGTTGGTATTGGTGGCGGTGGATTTGATAAAATAGATTTATCGAACCAAAAAATTTCTCATTTTAAAAACGATCCTAAAAATCCGAATAGTTTAATTTCAGATGATGTTACCTCTGTGTACGAAGATAAAAATGGAATTCTTTGGATTGGAACTTCCAATGCGGGACTTGATAGTTACAATCCTTCGACCAAAAAATTTTCCCATTTTACTCACGACGAAAATAATAAACAAAGTATCGGATATAATTGGGTTCAAGTTATTTTAGAAACGAAAGATGAAAAATTTTTAGTTGGCACAAATCAAGGAATTGATATTTTAGATAGAAAGCAAAAAACTTTTCAACCATTTGCCGAAGCGATGAATATTGATCCAAAATCTTTGCCTTTAAATATTTCTACAAATGCTTTGTATGAAGATAGAGAAGGAAATATTTGGATTGGAACTTGGTTAGATGGACTTTTTTGTTATCTGCCAAAAACAAAACAGGTTAAACATTTTTTGCCCGAAAAAAATAATCCATTTAGTTTGAATTCAAATCGAGTGGTTTCAATTTTTGAAGATTCCGACGGTTCGATGTGGATTGGAACTTACGGTGGAGGTTTAAATAAATTTGATACAAAGAGTGGAAAATTTTTTAACTTTTCAAAAGCCAATGGAATCCTAAACGATGTTGTTTTTGGAATCACAGAAGATGCGAATGGATTTTTATGGATTAGCACAATGAAAGGATTAGTAAAATTTAATCCTAAAACTGAATCCATCCGACTTTACGATGAAGCCGATGGAATCGTAAATAATCAATTTCATTTACATTCGTATTTTAAAAATCAAAATGGAATAATGTATTTTGGCGGAATTAATGGATTCGTTTCATTTCATCCCGATTCTATAAAGGTAGATTCGGTTACTCCAAAAGTTGTAATTACATCTTTTAAAATTTTTAACAAAGAGGCAAATATTCATCAATCGCTTGCAAAAAATAATGAAATTGAACTTGAACAAAATCAAAATTTTTTTTCAATAAATTTTACTGTTCTCGATTTATCTCCTCGTTACAAAAATAATTATGCTTACATGCTCGAAGGGAATGATCCTGAATGGACATATTCGGGAATTCGTTCAACGGTTTATTACACAAATGTTCAGGAAGGAACTTATCGTTTTTTAGTTAAAGCAAGTAATGCAGATGGAGTTTGGGGCGAACCAATTTCACTTTCAATTATTATTTTACCTGCATGGTGGCTCTCTTGGTGGTTTAAAATTATT
>CAYIXI010000034.1:1924-3776 GCA_964367235.1 uncultured Chitinophagaceae bacterium
GAAATATTTTTCTTATTTATAAAGAGTCGCTTACAAATGTTTTAAAACATTCCAAATCTAAAAATTGTAACATTGATATAACTAAAAAGAAGAATAATATAATAGTTCAAATTAAAGATGATGGAATTGGTTTTGATCTCAAAAATGTAAAAAAGAATAATGGATTGTTAAACTTACGCCATCGTGCAAACAAAATAGGAGCAGAGATTGATATTAAAAGCAAAGAAAACAAAGGTACTATCGTAGAGTTAACAGTCCCTCTTAAAAATTAGCAATTTATTTTTTTTTAAAAATGCCACGAACGTGGTATAACTTGTTAAAAATTTACTATTTATTTTTATTTTAAGAATGAAACAAACTGTACAAAAAGATTCTTCAATAAATTCAATCTGCATTTGGGTTGTTGAAGATAATCTTCGTTATCGAAAAACTTTATCAGGTTTAATTAATAGAACCAGTGGAATGGTTTGCCCTCAAGCGTTTGCGAGATGCGAAGATGCTTTAAAAGTTCTTGAAAAAGAATCTCCTCCCGATGTAATTATGTTGGATATTGGACTTCCCGGAATGAGTGGCATTGTTGGGATTGAAAAATTTAAACTTCTTTCTCCAAAAGTACATATTGTAATTCTAACTGTGTACGATGATAACGATAAAGTTTTTAATGCGCTTTGCGCTGGTGCATCTGGCTATTTGCTAAAAGATTCATCACCGGAAAAAATTATTGATTCAATTAGAGAAGTGTTGGCTGGTGGTGCTCCGATGAATATGCAAATTGCGCACAAAGTGTTGGAAATATTTTCGAGTTTCAAAACTAAAAAATCTGATTACGGATTAACTGAACGGGAAAAAGAAATTCTTCAATACATGGTCTCGGGGCTTACAAAACAGCAAATTGCCGAAAGTTTGTTTTTAAGTTTTCATACGGTTAATACTCATCTCAAAAAAGTCTATTTAAAGTTGCATGTTAACACTCGCTCGGGCGCAGTCTCAAAAGTGTACAAAGAAAATTTATTGTAATAAAATTAATATTTCAATCTTCCTTTTCATTTTTGTTTAATCCTCAAAATAATATACCACGAACATGCGATTGAACTAAAAATTTCAAACGCGTAATTTTCCAAACGAAATCGAGATTTGAGCAATTTATTTCATATTTTTATTTCGAATTCAATTTAATGAAAGCCGAATGAAGTTTAAAAATCAACTTATATCTGTAATTTTTATTTTCTCACTCCAATCTTTTGCCGATGTGAAAAATGTTGCACATCGTGGTGGCGCATTATTGGCTCCTGAAAACAGCATTTCGTCATTTAAAAATGCAATAGTTTTAAAAGCCGATTTTCTCGAACTGGATATTTTGATTTCGAGTGACGATTCGTTAATGATTATGCACGATGAAACAGTAGATAGAACTACAAATGGCAACGGATTGTTGAGCGAATTGACTTATTCACAACTTCGCAAATTGGATGCTGGCTCAAAGTTTAAAAAGAAATATGCAAATGAAAAAATCCCAACTTTTTCCGAAATACTTGAAATAGCTAATAAAAATAAGATTGAAGTTGTAGCCGAAATTAAATCCGCTGATACAACAGCTGTAAAAAAAGTTGTCGCAATGGTGCAAAAATATAAAATGCAAGATAGAGTAATTCTTTCAAGCTTTAATATTAATCAAATTAAAGAAGTGCGAGGATTGGACTCGACAATCCGCATTCAACTTTTTGCAACTGTTAATAAAGAAATTATTGATCAACTGAAAGAAATAAATGCCGAGTGGATTGGAAGCAACGAATATTCGCAGGAAATTATAGATTACGCTCACTCAAAAAATTTATTATTTAATGTTTGGACA
>CAYIXI010000034.1:3876-18958 GCA_964367235.1 uncultured Chitinophagaceae bacterium
GTTGTAATCCAAGGTACAAAATCTGGAGCGGCAACCGATTTTGAAGGAGATTATATTATTGGCAATGTAATGCCCGGAACTTACACTTTAACTGCATCAAGCATTGGTTATAAAAATTCAATTATCCAAAATGTAATTGTAAAAATTGACCTCACTACAAATATTGATATCAAATTAGAAGAGACGATTATTGAGGGAGAGGAAGTTATTGTCATCGCAGAGAGACCTTTAGTACAAAAAGATTTAACTTCATCATCGGTTACAGTTTCATCTGATGAGATGAAAATAATGCCAGTCGAAAATCTTTCGCAAGTAATTAATTTACAAGCTGGCGTAGTCGGTGGACATTTTCGTGGCGGACGAAGTGGCGAAGTTGCATATCTTGTTGATGGAATTCCTGTAAATAATCCGATGAGCGGAAATGCTGGACTTATACCGGAAAATTCTTCGGTGCGCGAAATGGAAGTTATCAGTGGAACATTTAACGCTGAATATGGACAAGCAATGTCGGGAGTTGTAAATATTGTTACGCAAGATGGTTCTTCGGAAGTTCATGGTTCAGTCGGCGCGAATATTGGCGATTATTTTACAAATCATACCGATGTGTTTGTAAATTTAGATAAACCAACTTTAACTCGCACAAATAATTATCAATTCAGTTTAAGTGGTCCAACTATTTTAGACAATCTTACTTTTTTTACAACTGGCCGTTTTCAAGATGAAGAGGGATATTTATACGGAAAGCGTGTTTTTAATGTAAATGATGTTGCTCCAACTTTTTCAGATCCGAATAATCGTACAGTTTTTGAAAATCATAATTCTGGTGATGGCAAAATTGTTTCGATGAATCCATATCGCAAATTTTCATTCAATGGAAAATTGACATATTCTTTTGATGCATTCAAAATAAGTTATAGTGGATTTATTGAAAGTGCAAAATGGAAAAATTATGATCATTCTTACAAATGGACTCCCGATGGAATTGTAAATCAGTTCAGCGAAAATTGGTTGCAGAATTTCCAAATTAGTCATGTAATAAGTAATTCAACTTTTCAATCATTTAAAGTTTCATCAAATAAATTTACAGGAAAAGGATTTTTGTATGAAAATCCTTACGACTCAAGATATGTTGATCCTTATAGTGGCTCGCCAATTTCAAATTATACTTTTCGCTCTGGCGGAAATCAAGGTTGGCGATATGAAAATAAAAGTCAATCCATAATCGGTCAATGGACTTTTTCTTCGCAAATTACAAAGGAGCATAAAATCGGGATTGGAGTTGAAGTTCGAAGTCATCAACTTTATGATCATGGAACAAGTTTATCTTTAGAGTCAACGCAAGGTCAAGATTCTATTTACAAACCAAAATATCCGCAAGTTGGTGCAATCGGAAATCAAAGTTATAGTAAATCTCCTTTGGAAGCTTCCGCATATATTCAGGATAAAATGGAATATGGAATTATGATTATCAACGCAGGTTTGCGTTTTGATTATTTTAATCCGAACAGCGAAATTTTATTTGATTTAAAAAATCCAATGCGAAATAATTTATTTGATAATTTTGGAAAAATGCAAAACACAAAAGAAAAAATTCAAGTAAGTCCTCGATTGGGAGTTTCATTTCCAATTACCGATCAAGGAATAATTCATTTTTCATACGGACATTTTTTCCAAATTCCATCATTCGGAAATTTATATCATAACTCCGATTATTTAATTGCGCCAACAGCACAATTGCAAAGCGTAACAGGAAACCCAGATATTGATGCTCAACGTACTGTAACTTACGAACTCGGTTTGCAACAACAACTTCTTACAAATATTGGTATTGATTTTTCAGTTTATTATCGTGACATCCGAAATTTACTCGGGACAGAAATTATTCAAACGCACGAAGGATTTAAATATGCTCGTTACATAAATCGTGATTATGGAAATATTCGTGGATTTATTTTTTCTGTCGAAAAGCAATATGCAGATTTTTATAGTTTGCGTGCAGATTACACTTATCAAATTGCAGAGGGAAATGCTTCCGATCCGCTTTCAGTATTTTTCAACAATCAATCCGATCCACCACTTTCAACAAATAAAAAAGTTGTTCCACTTGATTGGGATCAACGGTCAACATTAAATATTTCTTTAAATGTTGGCGAGCAAGGTGATTGGATGACTGGATTAATTTTTGGAAATGGAACTGGTTTCCCTTACACCGAAAGCATTCGAGTTAACGGCGGACTTCGTTTTGAGAATGGTGGAGTGAAACCACAAACCTATACTTTAGATTTTCGTGCTGATAAAACATTTTCTATTTTTGGAAATATTGGAAACGCATTTATTCTTATCTATAATTTAATTGATATAAAAAATGAATACAGTGTTGATGCGGCAAGTGGACGAGCAAATGTTGATTTATTTTTAAACGAAGCTGGACCGATTTATGGCTTAAATACAATTCAAGAGTATTTAAATAATCCAACTTCATTCTCATCTCCGCGAAGTATGAGGATGGGAATTAATCTTAATTTTTAATTTATTAACCGAACTGAGTAAGACAAATGAATTCTTTTATAAAAAAAATATTTAAATTTTCAATCGTAATTTTTACAATTTTACTTTTAGCAACTTCGGTTGAAGCGCAAGTTACTCCACAAGTACAAATGTTTCGCGATGAGCCAAAAGGAAATATTCAGTACAGAAAAAAAGGAACTTTAGATGGAAATCTTGTCAGAACAATTTATCAAAATTCTGGCGAAGTTTCCGATTGGTTTAGTGGAGCAGTTTCTGCTCCGCATGGCGAATGGCCAAAAGGAACTGGTCATAGAAGTTTAGATGGACTTGCAATTCTTATCGGTTCAAAAATTAAAATCAAAGATGTTCTTGGAAGAGAACAATACATTACTCCAATTCAATCTGCGTATCGCGAAGAGGTGGATGTTGATCCAGTTACACGAGAAATTTGGGGACTCGAACCTGTTCCCGGTTATGTTTATCCGCAATCAACAAGACCTGGAATTAATATTGATAAAAAAACTTTCCCTGAAAAATGGCCTCGCTCAATTTTTTATGATTTGTACGGACAAGATGAAACTGAAATTAGTAAATGGGATGGATTTTGGTACGGATATTTTGGGCGCGGTGTAAGCAACGCGCAACTCGAAACTTATTTTGTAATTGATGACTCGAAGGATAAAGAATTTACTCGAATCCCTTATTCATTCTATCCGATTAAATCCGATTCGGCTCGTGGTGGACTTGGAATTAGAGTTGAAGTTCGTGGTTTTCAGTGGACACATGTTCTTGCCGAAGATATTATTTTTTGGCATTACGACATTATAAATATTTCTGATCAAGATTATGATTCGACTACTTTTGGATTTTATACCGACCCAAGTGTTGGCTCTGTAAGTAACGATGCAAAATTTGATAAAATTCTTGACCTTGGTTATTCGTGGGCGCCATCGGGACTTGGATTGCCAGATAATTATAAAACTGGATATTATGGTCAATCATTTTTAGAAAGTCCAGGAAATTCAAACAATGAAGTTGACGACGACGATGATGGAATGCTCGATGAATCGCGAATTGATGGAATTGATAATGATAAAGATTGGCTCAAATATAGCGATGTAAATAAAAATGGTAAATGGGATGAAGATGAACAATTAAATGATGATTTAGGAAAAGATGGAGTTGGTCCTTTCGATCCTCAATACAAAGGTGCCGACATTGGAGAAGGAGATGGACTTCCAACTTTGGGTGAACCAAATTTTGATAGAACTGATAAAGATGAATCAGATCAAATTGGATTACAATCAGCATACATTGGTTTATTAGCCGATAAAGGTCCAAATGGTATTTGGCCAAAAAATGATTTGACAATTTGGAATGCAATGACAAGTGGATTTAGAGATACTACAATTAAAAATGCAAACATCTCGATGGTTTTTGCTTCAGGAATTTTTCCACTGAAAAAAAATCAGCGAGAAAGATTTTCAATTTCAATTTTATTTGGCGATGACCTTCAGGATTTAATTTTCAACAAAATTACTGTTCAAGCAATTTACAATGCAAATTATAATTTTGCTCAACCACCGTTAACTCCAACTTTAACTGCAGTCCAAGGAAATAAAAAAGTTTATTTGTATTGGGATGAAGTTGCGGAACATTCGTATGATAGATTTTTAAAGCAATTCGACTTTGAAGGATATTTATTATATCGAAGTTCCGAACCGGAATTTCAAGATATTAAAGTTGTAACAGATTCCAAGGGACAAGCAAAATATTGGAAACCAATCAAGCAATGGGATTTGATAAATTCTATTAAAGGACCAGACCCAGTTGGAATTAATGGCGCGCATTTTTGGCGTGGCGATGATACTGGAATAGAAAATTCTTTTGTTGATACAAATGTTGTGAATGGAACAAAATATTATTACGCGCTTGTATCTTACGATAGAGGTGTTGTGCCGACAAAAATTGATACAATCTATGGACCAGTTGGAGGACTAACTCCATCGGAGTGCACAAAAATTATTTCTGAAGATTTCAATGGCACATTAAAATTTATAGATCAAAATTGCGCTGTAGTAATTCCGAATGCACAATCAGCTGGTTACATTCCACCACAAATTGAAGGCAATATATCAACATTAAAAATAGGCATCGGCACAGGTACAATGAAAGTGAATGTTGTAAATCCGAATGCGGTTAATGAAGGATATACTTATCAAGTAAAATTTGATTCGGTTGGTGGACTTGCAAATTACAAAACAAAATCTTTTAATTTATTGCGCACACCACCATCAGGTACAACGGTTGACACATTAATAAAAAATTCAAAAATAAATTCAACCACTTCACCAGTCGATGGAATTACAATTGCTGTAAATAACGATTCGGTTGTTGTAATTAATGAAAAAATAACTGGTTGGGTTCCGGGAAGTACAACTAACGCAACTTTAACTGCAACGATTGATAATTCATTTTTTGCATTAAATGTTGCATGGCCTGCCGATTATGAAATTAAATATTTTAAAACAAAGCAAGATGTTTCTGCATTTGCAGATGGACCGTACATAAAAGACTCGGTAAATTTTACAATTACAAATATCACAAGTGGATATAAAAATAAATTTCTTATTCAAGATATGGATCAGAATGGAAAATATTCAACAGGTGATACAATTCGAATCCTTGATGGATTTGTCGATGAAGGAAATTTTAAGTTGTGTTATAATTTTGCTTTAAAATTTATTTTGTGGACTGAAGACCAACGACCACCAACCGAAGGTGATAAATTTATTATCAAAACAAGTAAGCCGTTTGCTCGAGGAGATTATTTTGAATTTAAAACTCACTCTTCACGATTAGATAATTTAATTGCAAAGAACCAACTCAATAAAATTTCAGTTGTTCCAAATCCGTATGTCGTTGCGGCAAAATGGGAGAGAAGAACATTATTCCAAAGTGGAAGAGGAGATAGAAAAATTGATTTTATAAATCTTCCTTCGGAGTGTATAATTAAAATTTTTACAGTCAATGGCGCGCTTGTAAAAACTTTGGAGAAATCCTCATCTGCAACAAATGGTTCGTTGTCGTGGGATTTAATTTCCGATGATGGAATGGAGGTTGCTTACGGACTTTATATCTATCATGTTAAAGCTCAAAATGTTGGTGAGCATATCGGCAAGTTTGCTGTAATCAAATAGAAAGTTTAAAAAGATTATGAAGATGTTAAAAATATTTTATCTCGTTTGTTTGATGGCATTAAGTTCATCAAATATATTTTCACAAGTTTTCAAATCAAATGTTTCTAAAAAAGGAACAACTGCCGCACCATTTTTATCTATTGGTCAAGGCGCACGCGCGCTATCAATGGGCGGAGCTTATGTTGCAGTTGCAGATGATCCGAGTTCGATTTATTGGAATCCTGCTGGAATTGCTGATATAAATGGTGGTTCATTTATGGTTGACCATACTTTGTGGCTTGCGGATGTTCAATACAATTATATTGTTGGCACTTTGCCGATTGGCGAATATGGAACTATTGGAATGTCGTTTACTTCATCAAGCATTGACGAAATGCAAGTTACTACGACCGATAAACCAGAGGGCAACGGTGAAACATTTTCAATTTCTGATATTGCATTTAGTGTTGCTTACGCGGTAAAGTTAACTGATAAATTTACAATCGGATTTAATCCGAAATATGTTTACCAAAAAATTTGGAAAATGAGTGCAAGTGCAATGGCAATTGATATTGGTGTGAAATATGTAACACCTTTTGATGACGCAGTTTTAGGAATGTCAATTTCAAATTTTGGTTCGAAGATGCAAATGTTGGGAACTTCTTCTTCAGTTTTATTTGATCCCGACCAATCTACAACTGGCAACAATGGAAAAATTCCTGCAACTTTAACAACAGGCGAGTGGGGATTGCCACTTAATTTTAAAGTTGGTATCGCGTACAAAATTTATTCCGACGAATCCAATAAATTATTATTAGCTATAGATGCATCTCATCCAAGTGATAATTACGAAAGTATTGACCTTGGTGGAGAATATACTTTTAATGATTTTATTTTCTTGCGTGGCGGATTTAAATCTTTGTTTTTAGTCGATTCGGAAGAAGGAATGACTTTCGGAGTTGGAGTCAAACAAGCAGTTGTAGGAAATTATAGATTTGCATTTGATTACGCTTATCAAAATTTTGGAATTTTAAAAAGCACACAAAAATTTAGTGTTGGATTTTTATTTTAATTGTTGATACGAAACTACGGTTGTCATTCCCGAACGATTCAATCGGGAATCTAAAAGTGGATGCCCAATAAAAGTGGCGCTTTACGCCATGGCGCCATAGGCGCTCACTTTTGGGCATGACTTACTAAATCGAACAAAAAAATATTATTAAAAATAATATTCATTTATTAAAGTTGACTTATGAAAAAATTATATAGTTTTCTTTTTTTATTTTTTACAGTTTCAATTCTTAAATCTCAAGTAGGAACACTTGAGGCAACATTGCAACTTACTTCAGTTTCCGATATTACAATTCCATATCAAAATGGAATGCCAGTTCCATCTTTTGAAAAACAAAAAAGAACTACAATTTCACTTCGCAATTGGTTAAAACAAAGGTTTGCCGCAGACCATAATCTATCGCTAACACATCGCGATTCGGCAGGATATGCGCAACTTTTAACCGAAGCAAATGGACGACAATCGCCATATTTTAATGATAGTTGGTATGAGCCAAAACAAATTCCCAGTGTGGAAAATGTTTTAAATGCAAACGAAAAAGTTCCAGAATATTATGAAAATGGAGTTTGGTATCGATCAAGATTTACGACATCAGATTCTCTAAAAAATAAATTTGCAAAATTAAATTTTTACGCGGTTAATTATATCGCCGATGTTTGGCTTAATGGAAAATATTTAGGTTGGCACGAAGGAGGTTACACATCTTTTGCATTTGATGTTTCATCTGCTTTAAGATTTGATAGTGCAAATGTACTTGTTGTTCGAGTTGACAATATTCCGTGGGGAACGAGAAAAGATATTGTTCCATTTTATAAATGCGATTGGTTTAATTACACAGGAATAATTCATGAAGTTTATCTTGAGTTCAGCGATAAAATTTCTACAACTCGCGCAGATATAATTACGAAAGATATAAATGGATTAATGCAATCAACAGTTGTTGTTAATAATTCAAAACTTACTTCCGAAAATGTTGATGTAAAAATTCAAGTTTATTCTGCAAAAAATGATTCGGTTTCATTAACGAAAGAAATCAGCGCAGAACTTGCTGGCGCAGAAATTGCAATTCAAGGAGTAACGCAAAAATCATTTTCCGTTCCTGCTGATTCTATAAATGTGTGGCGAACAGATTTTACAATTCAAAATCCAAAATTATGGTCACCAAGAATTCCGAATTTATATATTTTAAAAGTTACTATTTCGCAAAATGGAATAACGAAAGATGAATTCTTTACTCAATTCGGTGTTCGAACAATCAAAACAATTGATGATAAAATTTTGCTAAATGAAAAAGTTATTTATCTGCACGGAGTTGCGCGACACGAAGATCATCCGAATTATGGAAGAAGTATTCCAACAAATGTAATTTTTTCAGATTTAAAAATTGTAAAAAATGTAAATGCAAATTATTTGCGCACTGGTCATTATCCAAATCATCCTTTCACATATCTTGCGGCTGACCGTATCGGATTAATTGTGATGGAAGAAATCCCAGTTTGGTGGTTTGATGATACTCAATCTTGGTTGTATCAAAATTTTATTCGAAGAATTCATTATCAAATGTTTCGCGAAATGGTTTTCCGCGATTATAATCGTCCATCAATTGCATTGTGGAGTACAAGCAACGAATGCAAAGATGTGCCGGGAAGAATCACATTTAATCAATCAATAAATAATGAACTTGACATGCTCTATCCCGACGGAAGATTAATTACACAATCCGCCGCTTCTGATCGTCCGGGACCTTATGATGAATCGCAAGCATTTTGCGATGTTGCAGGTTGGACAATGTATTTTGGAATTTTTTATGATCCTTATAAATTTGGAATATTTCGCGGAACAAAATATTTTATGATTGACGCACATGATTTTTTTCCGAAGAAGCCAATTATTGCTACTGAGTTTGGATATTGGTCGGGAGAAACGATGTCGCAATTTGCAAAACAAGTTATGGTTTTCGATTCGACTTATCTCGCATTTTCATCACGCGTTCCACTTTTGAGTAATGGAAATTTGAATCCGGGAGGATTTATTGCTGGTGTAACTTGGTGGTGCATTTTCGATTGGTATTCTCATCAACAAAGTAGTGGATTCCAAAGTATGGGATTAATCAGAATGGACAGACTTGGTGAAAAACCTGTAATGACAACTTTGAAAAGTAAATACTCAGAGTTTGTTGATAGAAGCGAATATATTACTGAAGTAAAAAAATCCTCATCAAATCAAATTCCAAATAATTTTGCACTTTCGCAAAATTTTCCAAATCCTTTTAATCCTTCAACAGTAATTAATTATCAAGTCCCCGAAGCATCGCATGTTGAATTGAAAATTTATGACTTGCTGGGAAAAGAAATTGCAACTTTAGTAAATGAAAAAAAGGAAATTGGAAATTACACCGAAAATTTTTCCGCCAAGCATTTATCAAATGGTGTCTACTATTATAAACTAACGGCTGGAAAATTTGTTGAAATTAAAAAAATGTTGATGATAAAATGATTACATCATTTTATCTGAAATCCCGCAAGTGTTGCGGGGGTTTTGATAAAATAAAAATATTCCTTTACTCATTTATATTTTAAAAACAATTACTCATAACGAATTATTAGAAATATTTGAAAGTTCAATTGAAAATAAAAATAAATTTAATTGCAATTTTTCTTTATCAAAATTTTAAGTGATGAAAAAATATATTTTTCTTTTTTTAATTATTCCAATTTTTCTTTCAGCAAAAATTTATAAAGGTGCAGAGTATCGCACAAAAAATTTATTTAAATATGGAAGATTTGAAGTCAATATGAAATCAGCTTATCGAGATGGAATGTTGGCATCTTTTTTTACTTACAATGATGATTTTCCAAATTCGGCTTGGAATGAAATTGATATTGAAATTATGGGTCGTTACTCCGATGATATTCAATTCAATCCTCTAACTCCCGGACAAATAAGTCACACAAGTCATCATCAAGCAAAATTTAATCCCGCAACTGATTTTCATACTTATGCTTTTGAGTGGACACCAAATTATGTTGCGTGGTTTGTTGATGGAGTTGAAACTCATCGGCAAACTGGCGCGCATATTGAAGCGCTAAATATTTCGCAAAAAATTATGATGAATATTTGGAATCCACAATTTCCCAATTGGGCTGGTGAATGGAATGAAAATATTTTGCCTGCGTTTGCATTTTACGATTGGGTAAGTTATTCATCTTTCACTCCGGGCGCGGGAAGTAGTGGCACAGGAAATAATTTTACTTTCCAGTGGAAAGATAATTTTGATTCGTGGGACCAAACTCGTTGGGATAAAGCAACGCATACTTTTGGTGGAAATGGTTCGGACTTTATTCAAGACAATGCAGTTTTGAAAGATGGAAAATTAATTTTGTGTTTAACAAAAGAGGACGCAATCGGATTTACTGATAAAACTCCACCTTCAATTAATTTTGGGCGCGCCGAAGTTGATGGGATAAAAATTAAATTTACTGAAGAGGTCGATCCCGTTTCAGTTGAAAATATTTCAAATTATATTATTTCGGGAATGACAATTTCGACCGCGAAATTATTGGCTGATTCGCAAACTGTATTTTTAACCGTTGCCAATTACGATACTGCGACGATATCAAATATTATTGTGATGAATATAAAAGATCGTTTCCAAAATAGTTTTATTGTTAAAAATGTTTTGTTGGCAAAATCAAAACCGATTTCATTCCCAATAAAAATTAATTGTGGTGGAACTGCATATAACGATTATTTAGCAGATCAAGAATGGGGACCAAAAACTGAGTTTGGTTATTTAGATGGTTCAACAAGATTTAATAATGTAAATTTTTCGGGAACAACGGAGCATGGTGTTTATCAATACGAACGAAATGGATTAGTGCGATATCGTTTTCGCGTACCAAATGGGAAATACAATGTGCAGTTGATGATGGCTGAAACTTATTTTTCAAATGTTGGAGATAGAATATTTTCAATTGCAGTGGAAGGAAATATTATTGAAAAAGATCTCGATATTTTTACAAAGGTCGGAAAGTTTGCGGCATATAAAAAAAATGTAACAAATGTTTCTGTTGAAGATGGAATGCTCGAAATTCATTTTATTCAGCAAAAAAATCCAGCAACAATTAGTGGAATTATAATTTCCTCCGTTTCGGCAAAAATAAATGATAAATATAAAACTCAACCAACGCAATTTAATATTGGGCAAAATTATCCGAATCCATTTAATGGAGAAACTTTGATTCCAGTTGAAATTTCTAAAAGTGAAAATCTTACAATTAAATTTTTCGATACAATGGGAAGAAAAATTTCTGAAATGCCAATTGGTTTAGTTGATGAGGGAAAACATTTATTTTCGTGGAGTGCAAAAGATTTTACTGGAAATAAAATTGCATCGGGAGTTTATTATTATGTCGTAGAAGGCGAAGTAAATTCATTATCAAAAAAATTAATTCTAATTCAATAATCAAAAATAAAGGAAACCACATGAAGTTATTTTCTGCAATCCTCATCAGCTTCGCACTTATCATAAATGTGAACGCGCAAAAAAATTCAAAAAATAAAAATGTTGAATCGCTTATCAAGAGAATGTTGCTCGAAGAAAAAATCGGACAGATGACGCAGATTGATTATGATGCAATGAAAAATAATCCAAGTGATATTGTAAAATATTCTATTGGTTCAATTCTTTGGGGCGGAAATTCTGAAATCGCCGATCTTTCGGGAAAAGGTTGGGCAACGGTTTATGATTCGCTTCAACGATTATCCGAAAAACATCGTCTTCATATTCCAATTATTTTCGGAATTGATGCTGTGCATGGACATAATAATGTTGAGGGCGCGACGATTTTTCCTCACAATGTTGGATTGGGCGCGACAAGAAATCCGCAATTGGTTGAAAAAGTTGCAATGATTACTGCGAAGGAAATTAAAGGGACTGGAATCCACTGGACTTTTGCGCCATGCGTTGCAGTTGCGCGAAACGAAAAATGGGGAAGGACTTATGAAAGTTTCGGCGAAGATCCGAATCTTGTGAAAGAACTTGGCGCCGCTTTTGTAAAAGGTTTGCAAGGGGCAAACCTTTCTGATGAAACTTCTTCGCTTGCATGTGTAAAACATTTTGTTGGCGATGGAGGAACTACAAATGGAAAAGATCAAGGCAACACAGAATGTGATGAAGCAAATCTTCGCGCAATTCATTTGCCCGGTTATATTGAAGCAATTAAATCTGGCGCAAAATCAATTATGATTTCTTACAATAGTTGGAATAATGAAAAATTGCACGGACATAAATATTTAATTAATGATGTTTTAAAAAATGAATTAAAGTTTGAAGGATTTGTAGTTTCAGATTGGGCGGCGATTGATCAACTTGATGGAGATTATAAAAGCGATATTGAGAAATCGATAAATGCAGGACTTGATTTGATTATGATTCCGAACGGACAAGGAAAAGAAAATAATTATATCGATTTTGTAACTCTTCTAAATCAACTTGTAAAAGAAAATAAAGTGCCAATGAGTAGAATTGATGACGCAGTACGAAGAATTTTAAATGTAAAATACGAACTTGGTTTATTCGAAAATAAATACACAAATAAAAATCTCACAACTGAAATTGGAACTCCTGCGCATCGTGAAGTTGCACGAGAAGCAGTCAGACAATCGCTTGTACTATTGAAAAACGAAAAAAATATTTTGCCTCTATCAAAAAATATTAAAAATTTACATGTTGCTGGGAAAGGTGCAGATAATGTTGGAATGCAATGCGGTGGTTGGACAATTGATTGGCAAGGAAAAAGTGGTAGAAATATATTTGGTGGAACATCAATTTTAACTGCAATAAAAAAATCGGTTTCGCAAAATACAAAAGTAACTTATTCGGTTGATGGAAGCGGAGTTGATAGCAATGATGTCGCGATAATTGTAATTGGCGAAGAACCTTACGCTGAAATGATTGGCGATAGAGAAGATTTAAGTTTATCAAAAGATGATTTGGCTTTAATTGAAAAAATGAAATCGAAAAATATTCCATTTGTTGTTCTTCTTATTTCTGGCAGACCAATTATGATTAATTCTGCGATTGAAAACTCAAATGCTTTTGTGGCAATTTGGCTTCCCGGCTCGGAAGGAGATGGCGTTACAGATGTTTTATTTGGTGATTTTGCGCCAGTCGGAAAACTTCCGCACACTTGGCCAAAAGAGATGAAACAAATTCCAATTAATATTGGTGATAAAAACTACGATCCACTTTTTCCTTTTGGTTTTGGATTGACATATTAATAATGAGAAAAAATATTTTTAAAAATCTGATAATTATTTTTCTTTTGATATTTTTATTTTTTCAATCTGAAAGTTGCAAAAAAAATAATGAAGAGGTAATAATTCCTCCAGATTTAACAGATACAATTCCAAAAATTCCGGGATGGAGTTTAGTTTGGAATGATGAATTCAGCGATAAAAATATTGACCAAACAAAATGGAGCCACGAAGTAAATGGCGATGGTGGCGGAAATAACGAATTGCAATATTATACTGCCCGCGCGGAAAACTCGCATATCGAAAATGGTAATTTAATTATTGAAGCACGCAAAGAAAGTTATTTGGGAAAAAATTATACTTCGGCACGAATGCGAACTTTAAAAAAAGGTGATTGGACTTACGGCCGATTTGATGTTCGCGCAAAATTACCTTTTGGTCAAGGTATTTGGCCTGCATTTTGGATGTTGCCAACTGATTGGGAATATGGCGGCTGGCCTTTAAGTGGCGAAATTGATATTATGGAATTGCTCGGACACGAAACTACAAAAGTTTACGGCACAATTCATTACGGACCTCCACATCAATATCCTGGTGGCTCTTATATTTTGCCGACTGGAACATTTGTAAATGCGTATCATGTTTTTACAGTTGTTTGGGATTCGTTAGGTTTCACTTGGTATGTTGATGATGTAAAATATTTTTCTGTGCTAAAAGAAAAACCATTTGATAAAAGATTTCACATTCTTTTGAATTTAGCCGTTGGTGGAAATTGGCCTGGTAGCCCAAACGAATTTACTACTTTTCCTCAAGCCATAATTGTTGACTATGTTCGAGTTTATATGAAATCAAATTAATAAATTAAATTTATTTTTAAAATGAAAAAGATATTTGCTTTGATTTTTATTTCATCATTAATTTTATTTGCAGAGGAAAATAAATTTGTTTCTGTTAATGAGAAAAATATTATTACCCCTGATGGAAAGCCAATTCTTCTTCGAGGAATTAATCTTGGCAACTGGCTTGTGCCAGAGGGTTATATGTTTAAATTTGAAAAAACAAATTCGCCACGATTAATCAATCAAACATTTTCAGAATTACTCGGACCAGATGAAACAAAAAAATTCTGGAAAAAATTTCGAGACAATTATATTACAAAATCTGATATTGCCTTCATCAAAAAAATGGGATTGAATTCTATTCGCGTTCCGTTTAATTACAAATTATTTGTCTCGGAAGATCACGAAACAAAATATGATGGTCCCGGATTTGAAATGCTCGACCGTGTTATCAAATGGAGTAAAGAGGAAAATCTTTTTGTTGTGCTTGATATGCACTGCGCGCCTGGCGGACAAACTGGCGATAATATCGATGATAGTTTTGGTTATCCTTTTTTATTTGAAAGCGAAGAGGCGCAAAATCTTACAATCGATCTTTGGCAAAAAATTGCAAGTCGATATGCGAATGAAACAATTGTAATTGGTTATGATTTGCTGAACGAACCGATTGCCACACATTTTGACGCATCAAAATTTAATGATAAACTCGAGCCATTGTACAAACGAATTGTTTCGGCTATTCGTGAGGTTGATACGAACCATATTGTTTTTCTTGGTGGCGCCCAGTGGAATAATAATTTTAAAGTTTTCGGCGCGCCATTTGATAAAAAATCTGTTTATACTTTTCACAAATATTGGAGTAGCACGAAGCAAAGTGAAGTTGATGAATATGCAAATTTTAGTAATAAATTTAATGTTCCAATTTGGATGGGTGAATCGGGTGAAAATAGTGACCAATGGATTAACGAGTGGAGATTATTAAATGAAAAAAATAATTTCGGTTGGTGCTTTTGGCCTTATAAAAAAATGGACGCGACGAGTAATATGGTTGCGATAAAAAAAACTGCCGAGTGGGATTCGATTATTACTTACGCAAACAAATCAAGAATTGGTTTTGATGAAATACGAAAAGCAAAACCGGAGCGAGAAATAATTTTGAAGGCTTTTAATGATTTCTTGGAAAATTGTAAATTTGAAAACTGCAGTGTGAACGATGGATACATTCG
>CAYIXI010000035.1:0-18397 GCA_964367235.1 uncultured Chitinophagaceae bacterium
TTCCAATATTTATTAAATAATAATTGGAGCTTTCAGTACTCAAAACACCATTGCCACCACCTTCGGCAATATCTCTATCAAAATCATACATTTTTATTTTCCAATAAATTTTTTTGTATTGCAACAAATTTTCAACTTGGAAAAAATTTGGGGGAAGTTGAATTCCAATTGTATCTTTTTCAAAATTTAATCCTTCTCTATTTTTAGAATATTTCTTTAATCCAACCGAATTAAAAGTTGATACACTATCAAAATAAATTTCAATTTTACTAATATTATATCCCACTTTGTTAAATGGATCTGGGTCACTTTTATTTATCCATTTAAATGTAAATGGTTGCGGATTTGTAGTATAAATATTATTTGTTGGTTCAACTAAAGTAAATGGATTTGGCGGATCATTTTTTGAATCAAGATAATAACCGAACCATTGTCCTTCTTTACTTGAATCTATTAAATCCGAGGCAATAGGTCTAAAATAAATTCCGAAATTTTCATATTGAGTCAGATAAAAACTTAAAGTATCCTGTAAGTCATCTAAATTTGTTTTCGATTTAAATGGACCAAGTTTCGCTACAATCTCTGAACCTATTTTATATTTGGCTTTTGTTGTATCTCCTTTTTTACTTGTTGTACTATCAGTGTAAAGATTTATAAAATATAATATTGTATCTAATTCCCAATCACCACCATATTGGCCTCGATGATCGCCTCCTTTTTGAATACTATAAATTAAACGCGCGGCTGTATCTGCTGGAGCATAAAGAGCGCCATTCCAACTATAATACCACAACGCTTGATGTTGAGTATAAATAGAAGGAAGAATCGGTGATCGTGGTGGAGAATTTCGATACATAAAATTTTCAGTCCAATTTGATGTATCATTTGTTGAAGTAAACGCTCTTATTCTAACTAAATAAACTGTGCTATCGTTTAATAAATTTGCATTAATAAAATGAGAGTTTGAACTACTTGAGTTTAAAATATGAAAAACTCTTTTTGCGTTTGAAAAATTATTAAATGGTTTTTTGTTTTTTATAGATTCTTCTAAAACATCTTTGAAGTTAATTATCGGCGTTCCATTCCTTTCAATATTTGTCCAAACTTCAATTTCGTATTTATTTTGAATTCCAGTTACAACATCCCAAGTAATATTTGCAGATGAACCACTCTTTAATCTTTTAAAACTGTAGTTATCATTTATTTTTAATTTTGCAATTTCAATTTTTGGAGGATTGGCAGAATTTGATTCGGTTATTTGTACAAATCCCCATCGTTTAAATGCTGGCAAAGTAAATGGTCCAATTCTTCCAGTGGTTTGATTAACTGTAAAATTATTTCCTAATTTTACTCCATCAGGATTATCAATTGTATAAAAAGTCATTGCAAGAGTTTTTGAATAAGCACTATGAGTAACAGCTAACTCAAATGTTAATGGACCAACATTTATTGCTTCCCGCGATGGAGTTACAACGCTATCATTTAAAAAATGATAAACAAAATTATTTGTTAAAGTATCTTGATAACGAAACACACGAATTGTTAAAGGTAAATTTGATGAAACTACATCTTTTAAAGGCAAAGCATAATCGATCCATTTTGAAACTGTATCTCTAATTTTATTTGCAACTGTTGCATCAGATGAATTTGTAGATCTTTTAAAATTTGTATAAGCTAATCCATAACTTGGCGGGGGATAACCATTGCTTTCGTTTATATTGTGCGCAATGCTAATAAATTTTCCTGATCCATAAATTTTAATTGATGTTGCATTTACATTTGCAAGTGAACTCCAAGTAGCATTTATTTGCGTATTTTCATTTTCATCATAATTACCTGAATATTCGACATTACCTCTAACAGCAACAACTATACCTCCAGTATTTATGTAGGATAAAAGAAGTGTTCTTTGATTATTAGTTAAATAAAAAACTTCCGGTAAAAAAATAACTTTATATTTTGTTAAATCACTCAAAGTTAAATCATCATTAATTCCCTGTTTATTTGATTTAAACCAAATTGTTTTAAAAGATCTATTTATATCCTGTAAAACTAAAAGTAATCCATAAAGCCCTCTTGAATCCTTAAGTGTTTGAGATTGAGACATCACAACTCCAATCTCGCCGGCTGAACTTACTGAATTTAAAATTTCTCGATTTTTTTGAGCAAAATTATATACAGGGTAAGTATTATATGCGGGAAAAGTTAATTGGGATAATCCACCACTTGCATAAAGTTGTGCGGCTAAATGCATCCAAGATTCTTTTTCAATTGCTTCAGGATATCTATCGTATGGATTTGCTAATGGAATATCCTCTAATGTTGGACCAGACCAATTAACAAATCTTTTTCCAATGGCTTCAAAAATTTTATTTTTAACTGTTAATGTCCCTGTATAAGGAAATAAATTTCCCCAACCAAAAAATTCACCAATTGCATAATCATTTACAGTGTAGACAACTCCCTCTGGTTCACCAAATGCACCAGCAGCATTTAACGCAATTGTGTATTTTTTATTTTTTGATGTTGCATAATTGTTGCAACTATCCTTAAGAGCCTGCCACGAAAGTTTTGTTCTATATTCTTTAAATTCTTTCCAATGATTAATAAGGTTTTTTAAATTTTGTGTATCATTATCTGTATTTAGAACATCATCATCTGTTTTACCTTTGCTTAATAAATATTGTTTAAATGTTGAAGTAGAATAACTCCAATCTCCGGTTGAAATGCTTTTTGTGATTACATAATTTTTAAATGCTTCTACATCTTCATCATCAAATGATTCATAAGAAATCAATCCGGCACCATCATGTTGCGAACCATCTGCACCAGCTTCGATTGCGCGTTTAATGCAACTAATTAAAAAATTTCTCCATTCCGATCTGTTAATACTACGAATAAGAGATTTACCTAGTGTTCTGCGATTCCCTTGTAGCGTAGTAATTGCACCAAATAAAGTATCTGCGATACCTTGTCCATCATCAACAATTGCTTTTTCATTGCCCTCGATTACTGTGCCATCTAAATTTACCCAATATTTTTTCCCTTGAGCATGAACATATTCAATTAATGGTTTTGCTTTTGCAACATCACTTTTTAAATGAAACATATATTCAATTCCATTTAAATGTGCTTGTACATTAGTCATCACTCCGGCCGGTATACCTCCATAAATAGTTCCAGCATAATGAACATCTTGCAACCAAGTTGCATCTGGAAAAAGTGATGGTTTTTGTGAGAAGAGTTGTGAGGATGCTAAAAAACAAAAAAGTAAATATTTCTTCATATCAATCCTTTTTTAATAATTAACTACGACAAAATAAGTTTTTTCTTATTATAACACAATTATTTTTTATTATTCTTAAAACTATTTTTAATTAAGTTCCAAGCTTTGGATGGAATCAAATTTTCATCAACACAATTCTTTATTCGTCTGGCAAGATTCTCATCGGCTTTATCTAATTCTACAATATTCGGCTTGTCTAACAACTCCTTAAGTTTATAAAAAACCGGGTAAAGTTCAATTGAAGAGTGTTTAGTAATGAAAGAAAATGTTCCTGGTTCAATAACGTATTTTAATTTAGCTTTTACGCATCCTATATTTGGCAGAAGGTCAATGCGATGTTCTGTATTAAAAACAAAGCATACGATATAATCATCCTCAAAGTCTGCATCATTCATTCCAATAAAATATTTTGCTTTAGAACCAGATTCATTAGGAGCTTTTTTGTCAAGGAAGGTTCTCCCCGCTTCAAATAGTGGCATTATTCCATTAGTAATTTCTGGAGTTGATATCTTTCTTTGAGATCTTCTAATGAGAGCGCTGAATCTGTATCATGAACCAGGAAATAATCTATTTCATCTCCTATTTTTCCGTTCTTTAAAGTCTTATCCCAAGGTTGATTTTTAAAATGTGAAGCTTCAACCATGTCCTTTGCAGTTGACTCCTTAAATATCTCAACTACCTGCTCAAGAATTTCTAGCTCACTCGGAGAAAACCAATCTAAGTCAATCTTTTTTGTTCGTGGTTTAATATGGAAAAGAAAATATTTATCATCTTCATCCTTTGCTTCCTTTTCAACGAAAAACGATTCCTCATATTCTTTAGGTAAGTTATCTGTTCGTAATTGTTCGAACAACTCTTTTGGAACTGGGCCATATGGCATTGCAATATATGAATAGCCGGTGACACTAAACCCATACTTTTTAAAGTGAATGAAATCTAAATAATAGAGGAGTTTAAATAGTTTTGTTTTACCACAGTCTTTTATATTCTTTGCAAAATATAAAATTGCATTAATTCTTTTAATATTTATTATTGTATTAGTTTCACTCATAGCATTTGGGAACCAAATTACACGCCAATTTTTTAAAACAAAAAAATATTTTTACTACTTACATTATCGTAAAAATTCTGTTTCTGTACAGCTGCCGGTTATTACCACTCGAAATGTAAGTAATATTTTCTATACTATACAATTTATTATTTCAGGTATTATTCTGAATTAGGCATTTACTAAATAGCTGTAATTTGAAGAATATCTTCATCGAGTCATAGAAAAGTTTGGTTTATTTAACTAAAACGGAATAAGTGAATAAATATTTCTCTAAATCTTCTTTTCCCAAATAAAATAAAAAAGATCGCCATAAAGACGGTCTTAATGCTAAGTTTTTCTTCATATCAATCCTTTTTTAATAATTGACTACGACAAAATATGTTTTTTCTTTTTATTACACAATTATTTTTTATTTTTTTTCTACAAACAAACTATCGTTTAAACCTTTGTTGATTTGATAATTTTGATATTTGATTTGCACAATCCCTTTTCGCGGATTTCTTATAACGCCTTGTTTTGGCTTTTCTTCTTCACCAGTTTCAAAATCAAATTTGGCGGTAGTTTCAACAGGTAAGTATAAATTATTTTCAAAAATTTGATATTTAAAACTAACAGTTGCGCTTCGTTTTAAATTTGCTTGCTGTGAATAAACTTCATCAATTGTAAAAGTTTCAGCGTTAATTAAAAGTTTGATGTTTAGTGGGCGAGTTTCGATGTAAGTATTTCTTTCGTAAAGCATATTATAGAATGAGCCAGAATCGGTTTTAATTTTTTCAAGCGATTTGATTTGATAATCTTTTAAAATTGAAAGGATATTAAATCCCAAAGCTTCTTTTGGTATCATTGCAAAATTTTTAGACTTGATTGAATATTTATCTGGCTTTTTAAAATACAAACCAACATCCATTTTGGGAACTTTGATTCTTTCCATATCAACAGTTACAATTAAATTTGCGGAGAAGTCTTCGACTTTATCGATATTATCTTGAACTTTTTTGAAAATATCTTTTTCAGATAATTTTTGCGAAAAGATTTCTGTTGAGAATAAAAATAAAAGCAATAATATATTTTTCATTTTAAAATTTTTCTTTCAGAAAATTATAAATCAACATTAAAATTGTAGAGCCAAAACCAATTGATGATAAAATTATCCACATCATATTTGGATTCATCGAATCCTGTAAATAAGTTTTTACTAAATAACCTGCAAGTGGACCAGCAACAAACGAACCAATCGCAACTGGTAAAAATGCAAATCCCATAAAAGTACCAACTTGATCCTTCGGTGCAAGCGATGCAACATATTCATAAAATCTCGGAGCTTGTGTTGCTTCGCCAATTGCAAAAAGAGCCATCGCAACAATTGCAAAAGAAACTGTTGGCGAGTAAGCCAAAAGTAACCAACTAAAACTTGCAATCGAAAAACCAATTGTCATTGCAATTATTGGGCTAAGTTTTTTTACAAGCGCAGTTACAGGAACTGTAACTAAAATTATTGTCCACGCATCAACAGTTTCAAGTAATTCAAATTGTTCAAACTTTAAAACTTGGGTAATGTAAAATGGAAATGAATAAAATATTTGCCAAAACATAATCCAAAACCCAGAAAAAATTATCAAGAAAGAGATAAATTTTAAATTGGTAAAAACCATCATCATATCTTTAAAAATTTTTGTAAGAGATGAATTTTTATTTTCGCTTTTTTCAAAAACAGGTTCATCAAAAAAGAAAAATGCGCCGAACGCTAATAATAGAGAAGTTAGCGAAGACATAATTAAAACATATTCGATGCCGAGATTTTCTCTAACTTGTAAAGCCAAGATTGGACCGAGCGCGCCACCGATATTTACAATCGTATAATATATTGAAAAACCAAGCGATTTTGTGTCATCGGTTGTGGTTTTTGCAACTGTGCCGACGATGCACGGTTTAATTAGCGAGCCACCAATTGCAGTTAAAATTAAAACTGAAATCATATATGGAGTTTTGCCAACGACGGAAATAATTTCTGCGCCGTAACTTAAACCTGCCAAACCAATTAAAAAATATCCGATGGTGAAAAAAGAAAAACATGCGATTAAAGTTTTTCTGAAACCATATCTATCAACAAAAACTCCGGCAATAATTGGAAGAGAATAAAGTAGTCCTGAAAATAATCCTGCAAGTGTGCCAGCGGTTTCAACTCCCAAGCCAACTTTTGTTGCGAGATAAACTGTGAGTACAGCTTTTGAACCATAAAATGCAAATCGTTCGAAAAGTTCTAAACTATTTGCAATCCAAAATGATTTTGAAAAACCTGTGCGAATTTTTTCGACGAATGATGTCATTTAATTCCTTTAAATAATTTATGAACGAATATCTTTTCGGATAAAAATAAAATACGAAATTAAAAAGAAAGCAAATATATTTATTCCGAGAGCAATAATTGAATCTGAAATTTTTACCCAATCAATTTCATATTTAAATGCTTCAAGCCAAACTGATTGATAAGTTGTAAAAAGATACGGCTTGTACGGTTCAACTGCATCAACAGGTAGATTTGAAATAATTAAAGAGAAAACCATAATTGCCATTGTCCCAATTATCGGACCAATTGCATTTTCAATAAATGATGAAAATAAAAATGCAAGCGATGCTACAACCCACATCGAAATAATTGCAAGCCCAAATGCAAGTGCAATTCTCATTGCGGCTTCGCTCTCTGGGATAATTGTAATCATTCCATCTGCAAGTGAAACCAAATCTCCCGAACCAAATAAATATAAACCAAGTCCAACGCAAAGTGCCCACATAAAAATTAAAAGCGAAGAGGCATAAAATAAATTTACGATGAATTTTGAAATAAGAAATTCTGTTCGAGTGATTGGCCTAATTAAAGAAAAGCGAAAAGTTCCGGCAGTGGCTTCTCCCGATAACATATCGCCAGCAACAAGTACAATTAAAAATGGGACATGAATCCAAAGTGAGTTCATAATAAATTCAGTTACAACCCACGCGTTAAATAAATTTCCTGAAATTAAAAATTCATTTTTAATTGAGCGCATCGAGCTATCAACAATACCACCACCTTCGGTTTTTAAAAAATACATTATCACCGGGAAAAGAACGCCGATTGCAATAAAACCTATATAAGTACGCCATTTTGCAAAGGTTTTAAAGAGTTCGATTTTTATTAAAGTGAAAATCATTTTTGTGTGATTGAAAGAAAATATTCTTCGAGTGAATTATTTTTTGAAATCGAAAATATTTTGCACTTATTTTTTATTAACTCTTCAGTGAGTTTTGGGATTTCGGAGTTTGCAGTTTTTGCGTGAATTTTATTTTTTACAATTTCAATATCTTTTACATTCTTATTCTTTTTTAAAATTGATTTTACTTTTTGAATTGGTGTAGCTTCGATTTCGATTTTTAAATTTTTAAAACCAAGCAAGTCGCTAACTTTGCCTTGAGAAATAATTGAGCCATTATTTATTATTGCCATTCTTGTTGCAACTTGTTCGACTTCGCTTAAAATATGGCTCGATAAAAATATTGTCATTTTTTTTTCGCGAGCAAGTTTTTTAATAAGTTCGCGCACATCTTTCATTCCTTGTGGATCGAGTCCGTTGGTTGGTTCGTCAAGAACAATTAATTCTGGGTCGCACAAAAGTGCTTGTGCAATTCCGAGTCGTTGTTTCATTCCGTGAGAGAAAGTTTTTACTTTATCATCGGCACGCGATTGCAATCCTACAATTTCAAGTGTTTCTAAAATTTTTTTCTTTTCTGGGGATTTGCCAAGTGTAAGCGAACCAGCGATTTGCATATTTCTATAAGCGGAGAGATATAAATAAAAATCTGGTCGTTCAACAATTCCTGCAACTTTTTGCAAAGCTAATTTTCTTTGCTTATCAACTCGGTATCCAAAAATTTCAACAAAACCTGTTGAGGGACGAATTAAAGAATAAATCATTCTTATTGTGGTAGATTTGCCCGCTCCATTTGGTCCGAGAAAACCAAAAACATCACCACGATGAACTTCTAAATTTATATTTTGTGTCGCCCAACGAGAACGAAATTGTTTTCCAAGATTTTCAGTTCTTAAAATAATTTCTGGCATTATAATAAATCAAAAATGTGTGAATATTTTAAAACTACTGATTGTTGCTTTATCCCCAAAGCATCATTTAGAATATCGCTTGTTTGATTATAGACAAAAAATAATCCGGTATTTGAACTTCGAAGCCAACCGAATCTTAAATTCATCGAAAATATTTTTGTTTTATCGTTATGTTGAATTAAAGTCTCAAGCAAAACATCTGGAGTAAAATAATACGAAGCGCGCAACCGTGTTAAATTTGTTGTAAAATCACCACTCGGAATCGAAACTTGATTTCGACTCAAACTTAAATTAAGCGTTAAATGCTGGTCCATTTTCCACTTTAACGACGGGCTGATTGAGAGCCTTTCGCCTCCATAATATCCACCAATATTCATCATCGAATAAAATGAAAGCTCGCTACTTTGCTTTGTCATGAAAATAAATTGACCTTCGTAATGATTAAAAGTGCCAGCCTGAATTGAAATATTATTGTATGGATTAAAACTATTTAAAACAGTTTCATGAATAAGATTGATTCCAGTGTGGATTTCCATTCCGTTTTTAAATTCTGTGTGATTATCAATGTGGAGAAATCCTGATTCGTGAATGTTTGTGAAATTCCAAAATCCTCTGTACGAAATATGCGGACGCAATTCTTGAATATTAAAATTATTTTCTGGGCGAAGACGACTAAAAATTAACATATCTCCTTTGCGAAAAGATTTTCTTCGCAAAAATCCAACTTCGGGATTAAAATTTTCTCCAACCTCAGTATAACTTGCATCATATTGAACCATTGGAGTATTATAAGTTGCGCCTAACTTAAAGGAATGATTATTAAAATTATTTGTTGGAGAATTTGTTTTCGAATAAAATCCTGAGATAAGTCCGTTCTCTCCATAACCAATTTTAAAATCGCCAGCAAAGAGTTGATTAAAATTTGTATTTGAATTAATATTTTTTCCGACAATCATTGCGCCAACACTTGAACGATTTTCTAACTCTTGACTTACTCTTGCAACTGAAAAATTATTTTCAGTGGAAATATTTTCAACTCCGCTTGTTTGCATATTTAAAAATCCAAACTTTGTTGAATTTATTTTTCCCGACAATCTTGCACCGCCAATAATTGGGATGACTTCTCCATTTGAACCGATTCCAATTCTTCGTGAAAAAAACATTTCAACTTCACCGGGAGAACCAATATCAAAAATTCCTGCATTCTCTAAAAAAAATGGGCGCTTCTCCGGAAAAAATAAATCAAATCTATCGAGATTAACTTGTTGTTCGTCAGCTTCAACTTGAGCAAAATCTGTATTGTAAGTTAAATCCAAAGTTACACTTGGCGTAATTGCATATTTCGAATCGAAGCCAAAATTATTTTCAATTTTAGAATTTGATGATTTCGATTTTAAATTTTTTGAAAGAAAAAAAGGTGTCGCTTTTAAATTTTGCTGATTAGAAATTTTTAATTCCTGAAGTTGCCCTGCAAGCGAAACGCGTGTGATTTCAAATTGACGAGGCACGAAAGCCCAAAAAGTTTTTTCCTGTTTTCTACTAATATTTCGTTGAAAATTAATTCCCCAACGCTGTAAATCGCCTGTTAAATAACGCAAAGTTCTAAATGGTATCGCAAACTCCGCTCCCCAACCATTTTCGGAAATTTTAGTTTTTATTTTCCAAGACGCATCCCAATTTACATTCACCCCTCCACTAATTCCCATCATTCGCGAGGATTGATTCACCTCTCCATTGTTTGAGATTTGCGCATCGTATTCAATCCCAGTTGGTGTTGTTGCAAAAAGAAATCCATTTTGATTATCGCCGTAAGTGTCCAACATAATTTGAAAACAATCGGATTCAGTGAGCGAGCCATCTCGTTTTCCATCTGACATAATAATTTTGTCTGGCGATGAGTCAAAACAAAATGCTCCGATGTACAAAGTATCTTTTGTGTAGAGTACAAAAACTTCTGTTGATTCTGATGCGGCATAATTTTCATTCGGAGAGTTTTGAATAAAATTTTTCATCGGCGAGATTCCAAAATATGCTTTGTCGTTTAAAATATCACCATCAAGTTGTGGTGATTGCTCTGCCTTGATGGCTTTTGCGACACACTCTATTTTTGTCTCGATTGAATTTTGTGAAAATATATTTACATTAAATATAATTACTGCCGTAAGTAATTTTATTATTTTCATTTAACTTCCGATAATTTTTGTTTCAAGTAATCTATTTTCTTTACAGGAGTTGGGTCAACATTATTTAACATCGCTAAATAAAAACTTACCCAATCGCCAAAATGAATTAGTGAAAAAATTCTTGTTAGCAAAGATTTTCCTTCGCTCCAAACCTCTGTAATTCCATCAGCATATTTCCCGATAATATCTTTTGTGATTTCCATTCTGAGTGCAACTCGTTTGTGATCTTCTTTATCTCGCAGATAAATTATGTGCGAGTTTTTCATCATACCTTTTAATGACTCCCAACCAACAACTTCGTTGTGATTGAGTTCGGGAAAAAAATGTCCGTACGCAAGTGATTTTGAATTTTCATTTATTTGTCCACGCCATCTGATATTTACAGAATCAATTCTATCAGCAGATGAAAAAACAATTGGTAGTTTTCCAAAAATTTCTTTTGCGAGTTCGATGGTTGCATTATTGTCCGAGGAAAATTCTTTCGATTTATTTTTTAACATTGCGAGAGTTTCTTTGAGAGCAACTGATTGATTTTTTATCAATTTTAATTTTGAAAATGTAACTAAAAGAGGAAAAAATGAATATCCGAGTGCGGCGCGTGGCGGCAAACCACCGGGAATTTTTATCAGCGCGTGATTATTTTTTTTCGCCATTTCAGTAACCACTCCGCCACTGGAAACAGCCAATATTTTCGCCCCTTTTTTGATTGCATCTTTGTACGAAGCGATTGTTTCTTCGGTGTTCCCCGAGTAACTTCCGATAATTACAAGTGTGTTTTTGTCCACAAAATTTGGAAGAAAATAATTTCGGCTGACTGAAAATGGAATTTTTAAATCGTCCGATAAATACGAACGAAGTAAATCTCCGCCAATTGCCGAACCACCAAGCCCACTTAACACGATTGAATTTATATTTTTCAAGTTCAATTTTATTTTTGCATCGTTACCGATTTTAATTGCTTCTGCAACTTGTTTGGGAAATTCTTCGAGAAGTTTTTTCATTCCCTGTGGATCTAATTTTGAGGTTTGTACTTTTGTAAGCATTATTTTTTTTCTTTCTGTTAATCGTTGATTGGGATATCGGGAACTACTTTGTGAAGCTCCTCTTTTAAATAATTTTTAATATCATTTGTATCGGATAGTTCTAAAACTTTTAGCGCAACTCGTTTTGCATCTTGCATTGTAATTGAGCGAATAATTTTTTTCACCTCAGGCAACATTGCCGGATTTACACTAAACTCATCTAAACCAAAACCAAGCAGTGGTAAAGTCGCAAGTGGATTTGCACCAAGCTCGCCACAGATTCCAACTTTTTTTCCAGCTTTGTGTGCCTCGCTAATTACAAAATGTATAGTTCGCAAAACTGCGGGATGCAATTCCTGATAAATATTTCCAATATTTTCGTTACCTCTATCAACCGCTAAAAGATATTGTACTAAATCGTTTGTGCCAATACTTAAAAAATCAACTTCTGCAGATATCTCGCGCGCAAGTAGTGCAGCAGAAGGGACTTCAATCATTACACCAATTTTTATTTTTTCATCAAAAGGAATATTTTCATTTTTTAAATCATCTTTTGTTTTTTCTAAAATTCTTTTTGATTCGCGAACTTCTTCAAGAGAAGAAATCATCGGCAATAAAATAGAAATATTTTTCCTTGTACTTGCTCTTAAAATAGCGCGCAGTTGTGTCGTGAAAAATTTTTCGCTTGCAAGTGAAACTCTCACTCCGCGAAAACCCAAAAAAGGATTTTCTTCTTTAACATGTTCATCAACAACTTTATCGCCACCAATATCAAAAGTTCGCATTATCACAGAAAACGGAAAAGTTTTATCGGCAATTGCTTTGTAAGCGTTGAACTGCTCCTCCTCAGATGGAATAATATCCTGGCCAATTAAAACTCCCTCGCTACGGTAAAGTCCGATTCCGTGCGAACCTTGCGAATGAATATAGTCGATTTCCTCAACAAATTCGATGTTTGATGAAAGGCCGATCTCAAAATCATCGAGTGTAACTGCAGGCAAATCGCGTAATTTTTCTAATCGGCGCTCAAACTTTTCAAATTCTTTTTGTCGCGCATGATAATTTTTTTTAGTTTCCTTAGTTGGATTTAAAATAATTACTCCACGATTTCCATCGAGAATTATTTCGTCTGAATTTTTTATTGAATTGCAAATTCCTTTTGCGCCAAGCACTGCTGGTATGCGAAGTGAACGAGCAATTAAAGCCGCATGAGAGGTTGTTCCGCCAGTTTCTGTAACGACACCTAAAATATTATTTCTACTGAAAAGCACTGTGTCTGCCGGAGTTAAAGTTTCCGACATTACGATTGTATTATTTTTAAATCGGGAAATTAATTTTTCTTGTTGGATATTTCTTATCAACCGGTTTTTTACATCTTCAACATCGTGAGCTCGCTCGCGCATATATTCGTCGGCAGAGGAAAGCATGAGTTGCTGATATTTTGTGATTTCCAAATTAACAATATACTCAGCATTTTTTTTCGTTCGTTTGATAAGTTCGCAAATAGTTTTAAAAAGTATTGCGTCATTTAAAATTAAAATTTGCGCTTCAAAAATATTTGCATTTGATTTGCCAATTTTTTGTTCGGTTAAGGTTTGAATTTTTAACAATTCAACTTCGGAGCGTTTTATAGCATGTTCAAATTTTGTAATCTCATTTTCAATATTTTGAGAAGATATATTTTTCTCTTCTATTCTCGGAGTATGCTTTGTAAAAAAATAAACTTCGCCAAAAACAATTCCGGGAGATGCGGCGATGCCTTTAAAAACTTCCTCTATTTTTTCGTTAGAGTTGTTCATTAAATCCTTTTTCAAAAAATTCGCAAATAGCATTTGATGCCACTACTTCATCTTCTCCTTCAAATTTTAAAGCAAGCGTCGAGCCTTGCTCTGCCGCAAGTGTCATAACACCGATAATACTTTTTCCGTTGATATTCATTCCATCTTTAAAAATATAAAATTCAGATTTAAATGACGCCGCAAGTTTTACCAAAGTTGCCGCTGGTCGCGTGTGTAATCCGGCGCGATTCATAATTGTAATAGTTTTTTCAATCATTAATTGTTCCGTTCCCCGATTTTATTTGCAAACCAAAAAAACATTTTCTTTGATTCGTTATTTTTTAAACTCTCTAATTTTTTTTGTGCTTCAAATATGTTTGATTTTATAGCTTCTTTTGCGATTTCAATTACACCAAGCGTTTTGTACAATTTACAAATATTTTCTACTTCTTTTGTCGATTTACATTTTTTCAACATAACTTTTTGAAGCAATAATTTTTGATTTGGATTTGATTTAGCTAACGCATGCAAAAATAAAAATGTTCTTTTTCCTTCTTTGATGTCTCCTCCGATTTTTTTCCCGAATTCTTTTTCATCGGCGATAACATCCAACAAATCGTCTTGAATTTGAAACGCGCGACCGAGCAACATTCCAAAAGATTTCAGCGCACTAATTTCCTTTTGCGTTCCGCCACCAACAACTGCTCCGATTTCCATTGCAACAGAAAACATCTTTGCAGTTTTTTTATCTATCATTTTTAAATATTCTTTTATCGAAACATTCTTTTGCGTTTCAAATTCTTTATCGTATGCTTGTCCTTCGCAAACTTCAAAAAGTCCATTTGTTAAAATGGAAATTGCTTCGGAAATATTTTTTGATTTTGTCTTTAGCAGTTCGTTGTACGCAAATGCAATCATTGCATCGCCAGAAAGTATTGCAACATTCGAATCCCATTTTGTGTGAATTGTTTTTCTGCCGCGACGAGATGTTGCGTTATCCATAATGTCGTCGTGAACAAGTGTGAAGTTGTGCAAAATTTCTATTGCGACTGCCGCATAAATTGTAGATTTAAAATTTCCGCCAACTGCTTCTGCCGCAAGCAATGTTAAAACTGGACGAATTCTTTTTCCTCCACCAGATAAAATATAATTTATCGGCTCGTGCATTGAGCGAGGTGAACGATTAGTTTGCAATTGTTTTAATCGCAGTTCGATTGATTTTTGATAACTATTAAATTTTAATCTAAATGATTTCACAATATTTTTATTTTTTCTTTGTTAAGTTCCGAAATATTTTTTGCGCCAACTAAAAACATTGCGCCACTAAATTCCTTTTTCCAATTTAAAATTAATTCTTCAATTCCATTTTTACCATTTTTCATCAACTCTATTATAAGTGGTCGCGCCACGCCAAAATAATTTCCTCCCAATGCAATTGATTTTGCCATTGTAATTCCATCACATACACCACCGGAAGAAATAATTTTTAAATTCGGGTATTTTTCTTTTAGCGAAGCAACCTCAATCAATGCATCGCTTGTTGGTATTCCCCAATCCCAAAATTGATTAAACGAATTTTTATTTTTTCTTCTTAAAATTTCAACGCCCGCCCAACTTGTTCCGCCTGCGCCTGCAATATCTATTATATTAACTCCAACATTTAGCAATTTTATCGCAACTTGTTTTGAAATTCCCGCGCCAATTTCTTTTACGATTATCGGAATTTTTAATTCTTTAACTAATTTTTCAATTCCATTTAAAACGCCAGCGAAGTTTGTATTTCCTTCGGGTTGCAAAAATTCCTGCAAAGGATTTAAATGAACCGCAAACGCATCGGCAGAAATTAATTCTGCTAATTTTTTTATTGATGAAACATTTTTCAGATTTGCAATTTCAGCCGCACCGATGTTTCCAATTATCGGAACACTCGGCGCAACTTTTCTAATAATTTTAAATGAATTGTGAAATTCGCTACTTTCAATTGCTTGTCTCTGGCTTCCCACTCCGATTGGCAATTTAAATTTTTCTGCAACTTCGCCTAAAATTTTATTTATTTTTGTAGATTCTTCATATCCACCAGTCATCGAAGAAATTATTAAAGGAAATGAAATCGTTTTATTTAAAAATTTTGTTTCGGTTGAAACTTCGGAAAAATTTATTTCAGGTAACGCGCAGTGAATTAAATCCCAATTTTCAAAACCATTTGTTTTATTTCGGAAACCAACCTCTCTATTTATAGTCAAATTAATATGGTCTCTTTTACGATTTTCAGTTGAAAATTTGTCGTTCTTCATTTTTTGGTTGAATTATCAATGCAAAGTAATGAAAAGCCATAAAATTTACAAGAAATGCAATATTGAAAAGTTAAAAGAAGAATTATTTTATTTCAATTCTTCAAATTCGCCTGAGGATTTGTTTTTGCAGACATTGTTCCAATTAAAATATTTTCCATTCATTACAACATAAACTCCGTTTTGTAAAGTTTGAACGAATGCAAGCGCGCTTCCAAGATTAAAAAGTCCATCGGAGCTACCAAATTTATAAGGAATCATTGCGCCAGTTAAAACTACAGTTTTATTTTTTACTTTTTCGGCAAGCGATATTGCAGTTTCAACCATTGTATCTGTGCCATGCGTGATTAAAATTTTATTCTCTTCCGATAGGTTGCATTCGTTTGCAATTGCTTCTCTATTTTCATCGGTCATTTCCAAACTATCAATCATCATTAAAGTTGAAATTGAAACTTCAATTTTTGAGCGACCAAGTTTTAACATTTCTGGTAAATGTGTTCGATTGAAAAAGAGTTGCCCTTTAAGTTCGTTGTACTCTTTATCAAATGTACCGCCGGTAATAATTATTTTGATTGGCATATTATAAAAATAAAATTATTATTTAATTTTTCCTAAACTCAAAACTTCTTTTGCTCTGGTTAAGGCATCATCAAAATTTCCATGAAAATTTGCTTCGCCAATTTCATCAAAAATTCCCGATTTAGTAAAAGCAAAAACCGGTTGCGAGTGGACTTCGGAAAGAATTATTTGGCATCCTTGTTTTTTTGATGAATGAAAAACTTCTCTGATTGTATGCAATCCGGTTGCATCAATTGCATTTACATTTCGCATTCGGATGATTCGAACTTTCGGCAAATCTTCAACATAATTCATAACCTCTTTAAATTTTTCAACGGCACCAAAAAAGAAAGGTCCGTTGATTTCAAAAACTTCAACACCTTTTGGAATTAAATTATTTTCAGTTGCATTTGAATCTTCAACTTCTTCGCCATCTTTTAATTCGCGAGTAACAATTCCAATATTTGTTACTTCTGACATTCGTTTCATAAAAAGAAAAACTGCAAGCACCATTCCAATTTCAATTGCGACAACTAAATCAACTACAACTGTAAGAAAAAAAGTTGTTATCAAAACAATTACATCGCTTCGCGGACTTCGCATCAAAGAAAGAAAAGTTTTCCATTCACTCATATTGTAGGCGACGATTACAAGAATTGCCGCAAGAGTTGATAATGGAATTAAACTTGCCCATCGACCAAACAATAACATAATTAATAGAAGTGTAATTGAGTGAATGATTCCAGCAATTGGAGTTCGTCCACCGCTACGAATATTTGTTGCAGTTCGCACGATTGCGGTTGTTGCAGGTATTCCGCCAAAAAGTGGTGATGCAATATTTGCAACTCCTTGCGCAACAAGTTCCATATTTGAACGATGCTTGCTTCCAATCATTCCATCAGCAACAACACATGCAAGTAACGATTCGATGCCGGCCAAAATTGCAATTGTTGTTGCAGGGCGTAAAAGGTTTTTGATAATTTCAAAATCAAATAGTGGCATTGTTGGAGATGGAATCATCGAAGAAATTTTTCCGAACCTGCTTCCGATTGTTTCAACGGGAAGTTGAAAATATTGCACGACGAAAGTTGAAATAATAATTACAAAAATAGGAGCTGGAATTTTATGATAAAATTTTTGCAGAAAAATTATAATTAAAAGAGAAGCAGAACTTATTGCAAGTGCATAAAAATTAAAATTCGAGAAATTTAGAGCAAACTCCTTCCATTTATCAAAAAATTCCGATGGAACATTTCCCATTTGCAAACCAAAAAAATCTTTAATTTGTGATGAAAAAATTATTACTGCAATTCCACTTGTAAAACCAACGATGATTGGATGCGGAATAAATTTAATTGTTGAACCAAATCCTGAAACTCCCAAAATAATTAAAATAATTCCCGCCATAATTGTAGCAATCATCAATCCGTTTAAACCATATTGTTGAACGATGCCGTAAATGATTACAACAAATGCGCCAGTAGGTCCGCCAATTGCAACACGACTTCCACCAAGTGCAGAAATTAAAAATCCTCCAACTACAGCAGTAATCAATCCTTTTTCCGGAGAAACGCCAGATGCAATTGCGAATGCAATTGAAAGCGGCAAGGCAACAATTCCAACTACGATTCCTGCAAAGGAATCTTTAATGAATTGTTCGCGAGTATAATTTTTTAAAGTTGTAAAAAGTTTTGGCTTAAGCATTTTGTTTTATTCTTGAAAAACAAAATACAATTATAATAATGTTTATTCAACTTAAGTTTTAATGATGAATATGATTTGTTAAAAAATTGCGGATTGCTTTAAATATCTTTTGATTCCTCTTTTTTTTATTTGCATTTCTTTTTTAATTGCATCAGTTCGAGTATCAAATTCTTCCATGGAAATTAGTTCCCATGGAATACCACTTTTTGTAGATTTACTTTTTCCGGAATTGTGTTCTAATAATCTGCGAGAAAAATCTTCGGTATGTCCAACATAAAATTTATCTGTCTTTTCGCTTTTTAAAATGTAGACGACAAATTTCATTGTCGGGGCGAGAGGATTCGAACCTCCGACTTCTTGCTCCCAAAACAAGCGCTCTAGCCAGGCTGAGCTACGCCCCGATGATTCTTTATTTCAATTTTCTTTTT
>CAYIXI010000036.1:0-18278 GCA_964367235.1 uncultured Chitinophagaceae bacterium
TCAACTCCAAAACCAACAAAAGAATTGAAAATATTTTATTTTATTGCAACACTCCATCTCTCATCATAACCAATTTATTTGCGGAATTAATTATTTCCATATTGTGAGTTACAATTACAAGTGAAAATTTTAATTCCTTTTGCAAAGAAAATAACAATTCCTGAACAATTTTTGAATTGTCGGAATCCAAATTCCCCGTTGGTTCATCTGCCAAAATAATTTCTGGCGAGTTAATTAAAGCCCGCGCAATTGCAATTCTTTGTTGTTCTCCGCCGGATAATTCATTTGGTTTATGATTTTGGCGATCTGCCAAACCTAATTTATCTAAAAATATTTTAGCCTTTTCAAACGATTTCTTTTTCGATAAACCATTAATCATCGCAGGCAACATAATATTTTCGACTGCACTGAACTCCAGCAACAGATGATGAAATTGAAAAATAAAACCGATTTTATTTTTTCTAAAATTTGCTTTCTCTTTATCGCTCAGTTTCGATGTATCAGTTTCGTCGAAATATATTTTTCCGCTTGTTGGCTCATCAATCAATCCGACTAAATGTAAAAGTGTACTTTTGCCAGCACCCGAAGGACCGTAAATTGTAATTATTTCGTTTTGCAATATTTCAAAATTAATTCCTTTTAAAATTTCAAGTTTGGGGTTTTTAATTGTTGAATAACTTTTCTTTATTTCACTTAATTTTATTTTCATTATTTATTCCCATCTCAAAAGTGTTGCAGGTGATAATTTGTAAATCATTCTTGTAGAAATTATAATTGCTAAATACGATAAAACAATTGAAACAAGTGACACAAAAATAAAATCAGTTAATTGCATTTCAGTTGGGATTGCTGGAATAATATAAACCGTTTCATCAAGTGGAAATAGATGATATTTTTGTTGAAGTAGAATTATTGAAACGCTTAAAATTATTCCCAAACTAATTCCAATCGCAGATATTTTTAGTCCAATTAATTTAAAAATTGAAGTAATCTCCTTCTTTGTTAAACCGATTGATTCAAGTGTTCCGATATCTCGAATTTTTTGTTTTATCAACATCGAAATCGAAGCGTACAAACTTACAATCGAAACAATCGTAATAAATAAAATTAAAATTGTGGCAATCCATTTTTCAATCTGCATCATACTAAAAAGTGTTTTGTGGATTTCCTTCCAAGTTAAAATTCTAACATTCGCAAAATTTTTCGATTTCAATTTCAAAATAAATTCTTCAGTCTGTTTGATATCGTAAAACTTAATTTCCCAACCAGCATTTTGTTTTTTCTCAAAAATATTAGTGGCATTCTCAATCGTCGTATAAGCGAAATTTTGGTCATACTCTTTATTAGATGAGCGAAAGCTCCCATCAACAAAATAATTTGCAAAATCGGGGCTATAAAAGGGATTTAAGAGGGTTTCCTGCAACTTATTTGGAGAAATTAACTTAATTGAGTCGCCGTCATCAATTCCAGTTTGATTTTGCAATGAGATACCCAAAATAATTTTTTTATCGAGGTTTTTATTGGCTTCTAAATTTATAAGTTCGCTTAAATATTTTTGTTCGAACCCTTTTAATTCTATTACTCGATTAATTAAATTTTTATTAAGTAAAATTTTTCCCGAAATATATTTTGATTTTGATTTTATTTCTTTTTGCGAATTCAAATAGTTTTCAATTTCATTGTTTTCGATTTTAGAATTTAATAATTCAATTCTCACATGCGGATCGTGATTGATCATAATTTTGGTTACAATTTTATCAAATCCATTAAAGACTGAAAGAATTATTAAAAGTGAAGCCACACCAATACTTAAACCAAAAATAGATAGATACGCCATAGTCGAAACAAAATTTAATTTCTTTCTATCGCCAAATAATTTTTTAGATATGTAATATCTGTTTTTCATTAACTTATTTTGATTGCTTCAAGTGGAGATATCTTTATCGCTTTTTTGGAAGGAATGTAAAGCGCTAAAAATGAAATTAAATAAGTTCCAACAATTACAAAAATATAATCTGTTAATTTCGAATCAATCACAGCCGCGTCCATAAAATATATTTCAGATGGAAGTTTAATTATTTTGTAATTTTCTTGCAGTATTGTAAATCCAAATGCTAAAAACACGCCAAGCATAATTCCAATTGTTACAATAATTAATCCCTTGTATAAAAATATTTTATGGATTTGATTTTTATTTACACCAATAGTTTGCAAAACACCAATCGTGTATCTTTTTTCAACAATCGAAGTTAGCAAAGTTGAAATTATATTTACCATAGCAACAATCAAAAGCAACGACATAAATATTGGAGTTGGCTTTTTTTGCAATTCAATCCATGAAAATATATTTTTATTTAAATCGTAGACCGAACTAACTAAATATTTGTATTTATATTTTTTATTTATCTCATCAACTTTATTTTCTATCTCGCTAATATTTTTACAATCAAGTTCAATGTGCGATGTAGTAATTAAATTGCCAAAAAGTGATTTTGAAAAATCAATATTGATAAAAGCAAAATTTTCATCATATTCTTTAAAACCGCTGTTAATACTACCACTTAGGATTGCTGTAAAAACAATCGGTTCATTTTCATTTATAAAAGTGGAATAAATTATCGTGTCGCCGTAATTTATTTTCAGTGATTCTTTTAATCGTTCACCTAAAATAATTTTGGGAAAATCGTTTGAATTATTTTTTAAATCGCAGTCGCCTTTAAAATATTTACTTAATCTTTTCTTAAATATTTCATTCTCGTACGATGTTAAAATTGCTCCTTCAATTTCATCTCCAACCGAAAGCATTCCCTCTTTCGTATAAACTTCCGAAACATCTTCAATTCCATCAATTTCATTTTTTATTTTTTCCGATAATACTTCAAGATTATCATTTTTTGAAAACGAGGAAATTTGAATGTGCGAAGAAAAAGAAAGCATTTTTGTTTTTAATTCTTTTTCAAATCCAGAAATTAATCCTTGCGCTAAAACTAGCGACATCACTCCGAGCATAATCCCAACAATGGAAGCAATTGTTAAAAAAGAAAATCTTTTTGGTGAGTTAGGATTAAATCTAAAAAATAATCGTAATGCAATTCTTAATTCAATCGACATAAATTTAAATTGTGTTTTGTCCAAACATCAATAAATATTTTTTTACAAACTCTTCCAAATCTCCTTCCATCACTCCGTGAACATCGCTAGTTTCAATTTCTGTTCGATGATCTTTAACCAAATTGTACGGATGAAAAACATAAGATCTAATTTGACTTCCCCATTCGATTTTCTTTTTTGTTCCTTCAATCGCGGCTTTTTTTTCTTCATCCTCTTCACGCTTTTTTTGGTAAAGACGCGACTTCAACATTTTCATAGCTCGCTCTCGATTTTGAAATTGCGATCGTTCCTCCTGACATGCAACAACAATTCCCGATGGCATGTGTCGAAGCCGAACTGCTGTTTCAACTTTATTTACATTTTGTCCCCCTTTTCCACCAGCGCGATAAGTATCCATTTCCACATCAACAGGATTTATTTCAATCACAACATCATCATCAACCTCGGGATAAACAAAAACTGACGCGAAAGAAGTGTGTCGCCTTTTGTTTGAATCAAACGGAGAAATTCTCACCAATCGATGAACGCCATTTTCGGCTTTCATATATCCATACGCAAAATTGCCTGATATTTCAATGGTTGCAGACTTTATTCCAGCGCCGTCGCCGTCAAGTCGTTCAAGAAGCGCAACTTTAAATCCTTTTTTTTCTGTGTAGCGAAGATACATTCGCATCAACATTTCAGCCCAATCTTGCGATTCAGTTCCGCCAGCACCGGAGTGAATTGTCATAATCGCATTTCGGCGATCATCAATTCCGCTCAACATATTTTTAAATTCAAGCGATGATAAATTTTTTAAAGTTTCGTTTAAATTATTTTCGATTTCTTTTTGAAGTGATGTGTCGTTCTCGGCTTCGGCAAGTTCGATTAAAACTGAAATATCTTCCAGTGATGATTTCGAGTTTTCCCATTCTTTAATCCAACCTTCGAGTGAATTGACCTCTTGCAAAACTTTTTTGGCTGATAAATTATCATTCCAAAAGTTTTCTGCATGAATTATTTTTTGCAGTTCTTCTACTTGTTTCTCTTTTTTATCGAGGTCAAAGATACCTCCGCAGTTCGTTCAATCTTGTTTTGATATTTTTTAGATTTTCTTTTTCAATTTCAAACATATTTATAATTCCATTCTTTCTTTAATTTCAATTTCCATTTTTAATAAAACAGCGCTAAAGGTTTTTCCTTGCGAGTCGTTTCTTAATGATCTTGTTCCGCCGCCACCCAAACTATTTTCCAAAATAAAATTTAAAGCATTTAAATTCGGAAGTTCATAACGAGTTACTTTTCCAAAACATCTATCTGAAAATAATTCTTTTACTTTTTCAGCTGTAACATATTTTTCTAAAATTGAAAAATATTTTTTCTCTTTCGCAATAATTCCAATGTTAGCAGAATTTCCTTTGTCGCCACTGCGAGCATGCGCAATTTGAATTAATTGAATTTTCATTTCACTTCGATATAATTTATTTTTGGTTCAACTAAATTTTTAGGAATCAAAGTTGGCCAATACGAAAATACTTCCATCGGTTTTGGTAATGCTCCTAAATATCCTGTAACTCCAGGCGGTCCAGTTAAAACAATTGGCGGAATTTGTTTTAAAAATAATTTTAAAGATTTCTCATCGTGCGAGTGAGCGCCAATTCTCAATAAAACTTCATTCAATTTTTCTTCATCGGTTGCAGATTTTCCGAGCGTACTATTAAATCCAACAAACTCAGAATAGATTTCCTCAAAATTTAAACCTAAATCAGAAACTCGTTTTCGTATTATTTCATCGGCTAATTTAGCTTTTTTTAAAGCATTTGGCCACGAAAAAGTTAATGTTCCAAAAGTTCTAAAACCATCAGCATAAGCCATCGAAATTTTTAAATATTCTGTTGGCGCGTTGCCTTTCACTCCAAAAACTTTAACTACATTTTCTTCGACTTGCAGAAGTTCGATTGAAGTAAAATCCGTAATGCAATCTGGCGTGATATAATTTTTCGGGTCACCGATTTCGTAAACTAATTGTTCCGACACAGTTGCGACTGAAACTCGTCCTCCACTATTTTTATGTTTCGTTACAAAAAATGTTCCATCACTAAATGCTTCAACAATCGGAAAACCGACATGCGCCAAATCGGGAATTGTTTCCCAATCTAAACTGCAATTTCCACCAGTTGATTGCGCTCCGCATTCTAAAATATGCCCGGCAACAATTCCACTTGCAAGTTTGTCGTAATCATTTTTGTCCCAACCAAATTCGTAAATCAACGGCGCTAATGTCATTCCTGCATCTGTTACTCTTCCAGTGATGATACATTCAGCTCCATTTTTTAGTGCTTCAACAATTCCATCTGCTCCGAAATAAACATTTGCACTAACTATTTTATTTTTTATCGATGAAATATTTTCGCCTGTATCTAAATTTTTAAATTCGATTCCGATGTTTTGAATATTTTCAATTTCATTTAAAATATCATCTCCAAAAACAATTCCGATTTTTATTTTAATATTTTTTTCTCGCGCAATTTTTTCAATTTCTCTTGCGCACTCAATCGGATTAACACCGCCAGCATTTGAAATTATTTTTACATTTTTTTCTTTTGCAAGAGATAAAATAGTTTTCATCAATTCAACAAAATCTGTTGCGAATCCTTTTTTTGAATCGCGTAATTTTTGTTTTTGTAAAATCGACATCGTTACTTCCGCAAGATAATCCAAAACTAAATAATCAATCGGTCCTTTTGTGATTTGGTCAATCGGTGCATTTGGCAAATCGCCCCAAAATCCTTGTCCGCTTGCGATACGAATTTTTTCTTTCATCTATTTTAATTTAATGTGAAGTTCGTCCAATTGTTTTTTATCAACAAAACTTGGAGCATCATCCATTAAAGAGGTGCCGCTGGAAGTTTTTGGAAACGCAATAACATCGCGAATTGAATTTGCATTACACAAAAGCATCGCAATCCTATCGAATCCAAAGGCGATTCCTCCGTGAGGTGGCGCGCCAAATTTAAATGCATCAAGTAAAAATCCGAATTTTTGTTTTGCCTCTTCATCAGAAATCCCGAGAAGCGAAAAAATTTTGCTTTGCAAATCAGAATTATGAATTCGAATACTTCCTCCAGCAATTTCATTTCCGTTGAGAACTAAATCATAAGCACGAGCGCGCGCAAAATTTGGTTTTGTATCAAGCAGATGCAAATCTTCAAAGTTCGGAGAGGTAAATGGATGATGCATTGCGATGTATCGTTTTTCTTCTTCGCTATAATCAAAAAGTGGAAAATCAGTAACCCATAAAAGTTTCCAAATATTATTTTTGATTAAATTATTTCTTTTCGCTAATTCAAGTCGCAAATTGCCAAGCCAAGAATAAGTTTTTATTTTTTCGCCAAATAAAATTAAAATTAAATCGCCTATTTTTGCATTCATTTGATTTGCGATCTTTTCAAAATATTCTTTTGTGATATGTTTTTCAGTTGGCGACTGAATTCCATTTTCAGTTACTCTTGCCCAAATAAGTCCACCAGCGCCAAGTTTTTTTACGAAGTCAGTCAAACCATCAATTTGGCTTCGAGAGATTTCCGATCCATTTTCAATTTTAATTCCAGCAACTACTCCTCCATTATTTGCAGTTTCAGAAAATAATTTAAATGGGCAATCGCGAACAGTTTCAGTTAAAGTTTCAATCGGTAAATCAAATCTCAAATCTGGTTTATCGCTACCATATTTTTCAATTGCAGTTTTGTACGAGATTCTTTCAATTGGAAATTTGATTTCAACATTCATAATTTCCATAAATATTTTCTTCATCAAATCTTCAACCATTTTATAAATTGATTCTTCATCAATAAAACTCATCTCAACATCTATTTGAGTAAACTCAGGTTGACGGTCAGCGCGAAGATCTTCATCGCGAAAACATTTTACAATTTGAAAATATTTATCAAGCCCAGCGACCATTAAAATTTGTTTGTAAGTTTGTGGTGATTGAGGCAATGCGTAAAATTTTCCCTCTTGAATTCTCGACGGAACTAAAAAATCTCTTGCACCTTCGGGAGTCGATTTCATTAAAATCGGAGTTTCAACTTCGAGAAAATTATTTGCATCAAAATATTTCCGCACGACTTGATACATTTTGTGCCGTAAAATCATATTATTTTTCAATTCATTTCGGCGCAAATCCAAATAGCGATATTTCAAACGCAAATCTTCATTCGCATTTGTCTCCTCATTTATCGCAAAGGGTGGCGTTTCGGCGGAATTTAAAATCTCAATTTCGTCAGCCAATAAATCAATTTCGCCAGTCGGAAAATTTTTATTTTCCGTTCCATCTGGGCGTTTCTCAACTCTACCAGTTACAGAAATTACAAATTCGCTTCGTAAATTTTTTGCAACATCGTGAGAAGATTTTGAATGCGTCGGATTAAATACAATTTGCGTAATGCCGTATCTATCTCTGAGTTCAATAAAAATAACTCCACCTAAATCTCTGCGTCGGTCAACCCAACCATTTAGAGTTACAGTTTTTCCAATTTCGTTTTTGCAAAGTTCATTGCAAGTATGTGTTCGTTTTTTAAATGACATTTTTTTTCTTTATAAGTACGATTGTAAGTTTTTTAAAATTTGATCTTTCGACTGCAAGCCGACCATTTGATTTACAACTTTCCCGTTGTTAAAAATTAAAAGTGTCGGTATCGATCTGATTCCGTAATTCATTCCCGATTGTTGATTATTATCGACATCAAGTTTTGCAACTTTTACTTTTCCATTTAATTCTTTTGCTAACTCAGTAATTGTTGGGGCGATAGATTTACAAGGTCCGCACCAAACTGCCCAAAAATCTACAAGCACTGGAATAGTAGAATCTAAAACTTCTTGTTTAAAATTTGAATCTGTTAAATTAATTGGTTCCATTTTATTTCCTTTTTTTTAAGATGTAAATTTGATTGCGCTTTTACCAACTAAATTAGTAAGCGCGTTAATAAATTCTGTTGTCGGATTGATAGAAAACTTTCTTGTGTGATAAACTTCTTCTTTCAAATTTTTTCCAGTTACATTAAAAAAACAATTACAACTACCTTTAAAATTTTCCATAATATTTTTTAAATCACTTAGCGTTGAAGTTGTAATTTCATCAACATCAAGTCGAACAAAAATATTTTTAGCAAATTTATTTCTCACTTCACTAAGTGGCGTAACACTATCAACTAAAATTTTTACGCTGCTCTCATTTATTTCAGCTTTGCCTTCAACAACAACCATATTTTCTTCAGTTAAAATTTCAAGATATTTCTTAAAAGTATCAGCAAATACAACACATTCCGCTTTTCCAGTAAAATCTTCAAGCGTAATAAATGCCATCGTTTTTCCTTTTTTGTCGATTTTCTTTTTCACCGAAGTTACAATTCCGCCAACACGATAAAGTCCACTTCTCTTTCCTTCGACCTCGCCAAAACTTAATGTGGTAAATGTATTCAATTCATCTTGATACTTCAATAGTGGATGACCAGAAACATAAAATCCGAGAACATCTTTTTCCTTTGAAAGTTTTTCCATCTCACTCCAAACAATATTTTTTGTTGACAAATTAATTTCTTTTTTTGATGATGAGTCTTCAAAAAAATCATTTTGTCCGGCATTAAAATGTTCTTTGTCAATTTGCGATTTAGAAACGATTGCTTCGAGCGATGAAAATAATTGCGAACGATTTTTTGAAATCGAATCAAACGAGCCAGAAAGTAAAAGTCCTTCCAAAGTTTTTTTGGTTGCGATTTTCAAATCAATTCTTGTGCAAAAATCTAAAAGCGAAGTGAATTTTCCTTTTTCTTTTCTCTGTTTAATTATTTCTTCAACTGCCGATGTGCCAACATTTTTTATCGCCGCTAAACCAAATCTAATTCCATCGCTTGTAACTGTGAAATCTGTAAAACTTTCATTAACATCGGGAGGAAGAATTTTAATATTTAAATGTCGCGCGTGATCAATCAACAAAACTATTTTATCGGTGTTGCCAATTTCTGATGAGCAAATCGACGCCATATATTCTTTTGGAAAATGTGCTTTCAAATATGCAGTTTGATATGCCAAAACAGAATACGCAACGCTATGCGATTTATTAAATCCGTACGATGCAAATTTTTCAATCAAATCAAAAATTTCTTCAGCAAGTTTTGCAGTGCAAGTGTTTGATTTTATCGCACCTTCAACAAATTCAAATTTCAAAGCCGCCATCGAATCTTTATCTTTTTTTCCCATCGCACGGCGAAGAATATCTGACTTGGCAAGTGAGAATCCGGCAATCTCATTTGCAATTCTCATAACTTGTTCTTGATAAACTATAACTCCGTAAGTTTCTTTTAAAATTGTTTCAACTTTCGGATGAATGTACTGAACTTTTTGAAGTCCGTTTTTTCGCCGAATAAATTCACCAATATTTTCCATCGGTCCCGGACGATAAAGCGCATTCATCGCTGTTAAATCAAGGATAGAAACAGGTTTTAGTTTTCGCAACCAATCTTGCATTCCAGAACTTTCAAACTGAAAAATTCCAACCGTTTCTCCTTTTTGAAAAATGGCAAAAGTTTTTTCATCATTTTCTGGTAAGTTATCGATATCAATTTTTATATTTTTTGTTTTTTCAATTAGCGCCAAACAATTTTCGATTACAGTTAAAGTTCGCAAACCCAAAAAATCCATTTTCAACAATCCGGCTTCTTCAATATCTTTCATCGGAAATTGAGTCATCAAATCGGTTGATGGAGTTTTATACATCGGAATAAAATCGGTCAACTCGCCGGGAACAATTATAATTCCCGCCGCGTGCGTTGATGCGTTGCGTGTCATTCCTTCAAGCACAAGTGAAGTATCAAAAAGTAATTGAATTTTTTCGTCACCATTTTTTCTTGCTGAAATAAAATCGGGAACGAACTCGAGCGTTTCGGCAAGTGGCATTACTTTTCCTTGTGTAACAGGAATTTGTTTTGTTAAACTTTCGATGTACGAAAGTGGAATTCCTAAAACTCTGCCAACATCTTTTAAAACTGCGCGGCTTGATAAAGTTCCAAAAGTAATAATTTGCGAAACAGAACTTTCGCCATATTTATTTTTTACATATTCAATTACTTTGCTCCGCTTCGTATCGGAAAAATCGATATCGATATCGGGCATACTTATTCTATCGGGATTTAAAAATCTTTCAAAAAGCAAATCATATTTTAGCGGATCGATATTTGTAATTTTCAGTGAGTACGAAACAATACTTCCAGCGGCACTTCCTCTTCCGGGACCAACTGCAATTCCCATTTCGCGAGCAGTTTTAATAAAATCCCAAACGATTAAAAAATAACCTGCGTAACCCATTTTTTCGATTACAGAAAGTTCGTGCTTTGTACGAGAAATTATTTCATCAGAAATATTTTGATAACGATTTTTTAATCCATCATAAACTAATCGCTCCAAAAGTTCATCGAGAGTTTTTTCTTTTGCATCAACAGGAAAAGGAAAGTGCGGCATGTAATTTTTTTTCAAAGCGAGATTCAAATTACATTTTTCAGCAATTTCAATTGTGTTCGAAATCGCCTCAGGATTATCGGGAAATAATTCAATCATTTCATCGGCTGATTTGAAATAAATTTGGTCAGTACCGTAGCGAAGCTTTTGATAATCGGGGGAAAAAGTAGAAGTTGCCTCGGGAATACTGAGCAAAATATTGTGCGCAATTGCGTGTTGAGGTTTTATGTAATGCACATCATTTGTTGCGACAAGTTTAATTCCGAGTTCGGTTGCAAGTTTCGGCATTCCAACTAAAACTTTTTTCTCAACATCAATTCCGTGATTTTGAATTTCCAAATAAAAATCTTCGCCAAAAAGTTGGTAATACATTTTTGCAACTTCACGCGCTTCATCAAAATCGTCGTTGACTAAATGCGCGGATACAACTCCGCCAGCGCAAGCTGAAAGTGCTAAAATTCCATTTTTATATTTTGTTAAAAGTTCAAAATCGATTCGCGGTTTGTAATAAAATCCTTCTGTGTGAGCAAGCGAAGAAAGTTTTAACATATTGCGATAACCGATTTCATCTTTCGCCAAAAGCACTAAATGATGATATCGTGTTTTGGATTTCCCGGTTAATAATTTTTCTTCTTTTGAAGTTCCTTTTTCAAATCGCGAACCTTTTGTTACGATGTAAAACTCCGAGCCAACGATTGGTTTGATATTTTTCTTTTTTGCTTTTTTATAAAATTCAAGCGCACCAAACATTACACCATGGTCAGTTAGTGCAACTGCTGGCATTGAATTTGCAATTGTTGCATCAATCAACGACTCAATCGTCGTGGCGCCATCAAGCAAACTATAATGCGAATGACAATGCAAATGAATAAATTGTTTGTTGCTCATTAATTATTTTATGAATTTAAAAAACTTTGAATTCCCGATTGAAGCGTTCGGGAATGACATACTATTTTTTCTCTGTTATGCTCAAATTTATTTATTGAGCATCCAAAAATTGCGGAAAAATATTTTTCGCTACCAACACAAAAAAGGATTTTCATTTCTATTTAAGAAAAAAACTTTTTTACTTCTTCAATTATCAAATCTTTATTAACTGTCCATCGCTTGCCATTACTTCTTTCTTTAAGTTCAATCAAATCGTTTGAAAGATTTTTTTCTCCAACAATTATTTGCAAAGGCATTCCAAGTAAATCAGCATCTTTAAATTTAAATCCTGCCGAAATATCTTTTCTATCATCGAAAAGAACTGAAAATTTAATCTCATTCAATCCTGAATAAATTTTTTCAGATTGGCTTACAACTTTTTCCGAGTTTGAATTTACACAAATCAAATGGATTAAATATGGCGCGATTGACTTATCCCAAAAAATTCCATTCGCATCGTGATTTTGTTCCAAATGACAAGCCATAATTCGCTCAACTCCAATTCCGTAACTTCCCATAATTATCGGATTTTCTTTTCCATTTTCATCGAGAAAATTCGCTTTCATACTTTCAGAATATTTTGTGCCAAGTTTAAAAATATGTCCGACTTCAATTCCTTTTGTGATTTTTATTTTTCCTTTTCCGCAATTACAATCCTCGCCATTTTCAACTGTACGCAAATCCAAATATTTTAAAATTTTTGTATCACGATTCAAATCAACATTCAAAATATGAAAATCATTTTTGTTTGCGCCAGAAACTAAATTATTTCTTCCTTCAAGTTTTTTATCAGCAAAAATTTTGAAATTATTTTTAAGTCCAATTGCACCGATTGAGCCAGCATCGGCGCCGGTTAATTCCAATAATTCCTCGGGATGCGCGGGACGAATATTCATTCCAAACAGAGAGTGAAGTTTCGATTCGTTCAGTTGGTCGTTGCCTTCCATCAAAATTAAAATTGGCTCTTTATCGTTTAAATAAATGAGCGATTTTGCACATTGAGTTGCTGGAATTTTTAAAAATTCTGCGAGTTCATCAATTGTTTTTACATTTGGAGTAGAAATTTCTTTCAATGAATTGGAAGAATTTTCTCTTTCAATTTTTTTTGCATTCGAAGTTGCGATTTCCAAATTTGCGGCGTAACCACACTCCGAACAAATTACAAGTGTGTCTTCGCCAGCAACGGACTCAACCATAAATTCTTGCGAACCACTTCCACCCATCGCACCACTTGAAGCGCCAACGATAAAATATTTTAATCCGCAACGCTCGTAAATTTTTTTGTAAGCATCCGAATGCAAATCGTAACTTTTATCTAATCCTTCCCAACTCGAATCAAGAGTGTAGGAATCTTTCATCGTAAATTGTCTTCCACGAATCACGCCAGATTTTGGACGCGACTCATTTCTAAATTTAGTTTGAATCTGATACCAAATTTGCGGTAAATCTTTGTAAGACTGAATATGATTTTTTGCAATATTTGTAATCACCTCTTCGTGAGTTGGCGCTAAAACATAAGGACGATTTTTTATTTGAAATAAAATATCGCCGAATGCTTCAACTCTACCGGTTTCTTCCCAAATCTCAATCGGATTAAGTGATGGCAAATGAAATTCTTGTCCGCCAATTGCATCCATTTCTTCGCGAATAATTTGCATAATTTTTTTCATCACAGCGTAACCAAGCGGCAACATCGAATAAATTCCCGATGCGAGTGGACGAATTAATCCTGCTCGCATCATCAATTGATGACTTGCTATAATTGCATCGGCAGGAACTTCTTTTAGTGTCGGAATAAATGCGTTTTTAAATCTCATAATTTTTTATTTGATGTGTCCTCGCGCAGACTCGAACTGCGATTAGAAGTTTAGGAAACTCCGGTTCTATCCACTTGAACTACAAGGACGATTTTCTTTAAGATAAAAAAAGGTTACAGAATGAGCAAGTTTGTTATTTTACAAGATGAAAAGATTTTGTTTCTGAAAATTTTTCGCTTTGCAAAGTGTAAAAATAAATTCCAGATTTTAAATCCGAAGCATTAAAATTTATTTGATGCTCACCTTCGGAATAATTTTCATCAGTTAAAATTTTGATTTTCCTTCCGAGCATATCGGATAAAAATATTTTTACATGCGATTTGTGTTGCAAACTAAAGCGAATTTGAGTTTGCGAGTTAAACGGATTTGGAAAATTTTGATGTAAAACTGATGATTTGGGAATTTGAATTTCATTTTTAAAATTTGTTGATGGCTGAGTTCTGAAATTTACAATATAAGAATCACCAGCAACACCATCTTTATTTGCGTCAAGCAAAACTCCACTTGTTGAACGAGCAGAAGAATCTATTTTCATAAAATAATTTTGATTGTACAAAAGTGGATTATCAGTTTTATAAACAAATGTTTTTAAATTATTTGAAATTGTAAATTTTCCTGCAACACTTGGAGAGATACTAAATGCATTCTTTACAGAATTTGAATCCATTGAAATTGAAAAAATAAATCCTATTTGAGAATTAATTGAAACAAGCGTGTCGTTATTTTTTGGAAGCGAATAAGTTATAATCGGCGGAATCATCGAAGGAGTTGAGTAATCTAAAAATTTAGTTTCACCTTTGGCTAAAATAATATTGAAAGAATCTTTTTTGAATCCAGCAGTTTCAAATTTTAAAATTTTATTTCCATCAACTATCTTATCAAAAAAATAAAAACCATTATTAAAATTATCACCGTTGTAAGTTTTTCCATCGGGCAAAAGTTTTACCAAAGAATTATTTATTTTTGCTTTCGAGTCGGTATCAGTTTGAATTCCACAAATAATTCCTAAAGTATCAAGCGGCACACCGTAATAATTTAAAAAGCCATTGTAAATTCCGTACGCTTCCATTTTTCTGTAATCGTTATTCATCAGTCGGCGAGTCTCGGGATAAAAATCGTGAAACGAACCTTCGGAAAGTTGTCCGGGCATCAACAAATTTTTCAACACTCCTAAATTAAATCCACCACTCGCTCCACCGTAAAAAGTATAATCAAGTCGAACACCAAATTGAGTTGTTCGCAATTTTGCAAGAATGTGATTGTAAATTTTTTCGGACATCAAAAGCGTTTCGGGAAATTGCGCTTGACGAGTTGCAATATTTTCTTTTACTAAAATTAAAGTGTAATTCGTTCCGGTATTTGTTCCGCCAGTTGCATTTGAGTGAATTGAATGAAACCAATTTACATTATTTTGATTTGCAATTTCCGAGCGCGCACTTAAACTTGGCTCATCATCGTTTGGATAATAATTTGTGTTGCGAGTTAAAATAACCCAAGCTCCACGGGCTTCTAACAATGGTTTTAGCAAAAGCGCTTTTTGAAAATTGCTTTCGGATTCCCAAAAATCAATTCCAGCGTCTGGCACAACATGGCGATCGTTCGCAGGATTATTTCCGCCATGACCAGGATCGATACAAAATTTTAATCCGCTCAAATCTTGCCGTTGAGAAAATATTATTTGAAAACAAATGATAATTAAAAAAACTATTTTACGCATTTACTGGATTTCGTATTTATAAATTATGATTTGTCCATCAGAAGTTGAAGATACAATTTGATTTGTTAGCTTATTTACCGAAGGATTCATTTCGTGAATTGCTTTTGTTTCGGTAAGATGTATTTCATTTTTTCCATCAAAAGATATTATTTTCAAATCAGATGAAATTAATTTTTCTCCATCATCTTTATCATCCATAAATAAAATCCAATTATTATTTAACCAAAGTGGAGAATTTTTTCTCCCAAGTTTTGAAATGACTTCGCCATTTTTATTTGCGATAAAAGTTCCGATTGAAGTTTCGTAAGCCAAAATAAATTCTTTTGATGGAGATAAACTTGCCCAAATATATTCGCCATTTTCAATTGGGTCGAATTTAATTCTCTTTCCGTTTATGAGTAAATATATTTTTCCTTTTTCAATCCCAAGTAATTCAAAGTTGGAAGAATTTATTTTTGGTTCTTGTTTTTTAGAGTTATTTAAATACCATAATTCGTTACCAATATATTTCGGAGTAGTCAAATCGTTACTTTGTGCTTTGGTATTTTTTTTCAAATTATTTAAATCGATTGAAATGATTTTTTGAATTCTTTCGTTTCCAATATTATTTGTAGTGCGATAAGAAATATTTTTCTCATCTTCCGAAATTGAAAATTGATAACCCGAGCCAGCATCACCTGAAATTTTATTTAATTTATTTTTAGTTAAATCATATTTCCAAATTCCACCAAAGGAATCGTTAGTAAAATAAAGAGCATTTCCGTTTTTGGAAAAAATAGGTTTATGCCAATTTTCTGTTTTTGGAAGAGGAATTATTTTTTGAGAAATTATTTTGACTTGCGCAAAAGAATTTAAAAATAAAATTAAAGTGATAAAGATAATTTTCATTTCGTAAAAAATATAAATTTATTTTCCTCAATAAACAATTTGCTTTAAGGAAATAGATTTTTATATTTAAAAAAAATTGGGGCCGTTAGCTCAGCTGGGAGAGCGCCACGCTGGCAGCGTGGAGGTCAGCGGTTCGATCCCGCTACGGTCCACCATTTCAAATGAAAATTTTCAAAATACTTCTCCCCTTTTTTCTATCTCAATTAATTTTATCCCAAACTTTAAAAATTGATACATTGAAAAATGAATTGGTTAGCGATGGTGCAAATTATTTTCTTTTGAGAGTCAATGATCTTCACAACGCGCATATTTTAAAAATTGATTTGAGTAATTCTAAATTTTGTTTTGAAACTTTTCGTCCAAATAAATTAGAAAAGACTTCCTTGCAATTTTCAGAACTTGCTAAAACAAAAAAGGTTATCGCATCAATCAATGCAGATTTTTTTAGTTTTGAAAATTCTTGGTCCGCTAATCCACAAGTACAAAATGGTGAGCCGGTTTTGTTGTTTTCACCAAACAGACCTCAAATAATATTTTCCGATTGTAATAATTCAAAAATTGAAATAATTAAATTTGAAGGAAAAATAATTTTAATCGATACAACTTATTCTTTTACAAATGTAAATGGGAATAAATATAAAAAGTCAATTTCCTTCCATAATTATTTTTCAAATCCGAGTAGAATTGATACAACTTGTAAAATAATTTATTTACGAAAAATAAATCAAACGAAATTTTTAAATGATACTTCGATTTTTATAATCGAAGAAAATAATTATTCCGATTACAAAATTGCAATTCCAAATTCCATTTCTTTAAAATCAAAAATTAACGACACACTAAAAATTATTTATCAAATAAATCCTGAAATCAAAAATATTTCCAATTTGGTTTCCGGCGCTGGTTGGCTTTTAAATAATAATATCTCCGATTCAATCGCTTGGCATAAAAATGAAAAACTATCAAAATCGTTTGTAAATACAATTCATCCACGAAGTGTCGTTGGATTCAATCTAAAAGAAAATCAATTTTATTTTATCGCGATAGATGGCCGACAAAACTCATCAACAGGAATGACTTTTTTCCAAATAATAAATCTTTTAAATTTTTTAAAAATTAGTGATGCGTTAAATTTTGATGGTGGTGGTTCGACGACGCTTGTAATAAATGGAGTGGTTGTTAATTCACCATCGGATGTTAGCGGTGAACGAGAGGTTGCAAATACTTTAATGCTGATTGAAAGAAACAATTAATTTTTTTGTTTCTATTTTTTCTCCTTGCCTGATGACTAAAAAATAAATTCCTTGCGGAGATGATTGAGGTAAATTTAAAGTAACCTGAGTTGAAGTAAAATTTCTTTTTAAAACTTCCTGTCCGAGTAAATTGTAAATAATTAGATTTGTTTTTTCGTGAGAGTTTTGTTTAAAAATTACTGTGAATTTTCCATTTGTTGGATTTGGATAAACTTGTTCTAAAACTGTACCGTGAGATTCATTTTCAAATATTCCATTTGAGCCAGTGCATTTATTAAAATCACTTTCAATAAAATAATGTTTCAAAAAATATTCTTTCATCGACAAAACTAAAGCTCGCGCAAAATTTTTTCTACTTGTCGCATTATCTCTAACTCCAGCATAATTGCATTCAATTTGCACAGCATCAATTGCGCCACCGGAAAATGACGAATGCACCGAAGTATTATATCCACCACTAAAATAATCTTCGCTCGCAAGTGGAAATGGAATTGTTTTACTCGGCACTGATGGATAATTATTTTTAACTAAAATCGAACCGAGACTAAAATCTCCTCTTAATAATTGCGAGTGAGTGAAATTATTTTTATTTGTTGAAACTAAATTTTTGATGCTGGAACGATTTACATAATTAGGTAAATTTAAAACTGAATCGGAATATTGCAATTCGGTTTTCGAAAATAAATATCCAAGTTCCAATCGTTGAATCGCGTGCCCGTGTCCGTGCAAATCAATATAAAATCCTTTTTTATAATCAATATTAATTTTACTCTTTGCGATGTTAATAAAATTGTGATAATCATTCCACGCTTCAATTGCATAGGGATTTCCGCATGTTCCATCATTTAAATCTCTATTTGCATCAATTTTTTTTCTATCCAAAAGACAAATAATAATATGCGGATGACATTTAAAAATTTCCATGCAAGCAGAATCAATCTCTCTAATTAATTCTTGCGTGTAAGAGTCGCGAACTGTTGTGGGATTGTTACAAGTTCTATCGGGGATTGTTGTGGGATTTAAATCTCCACCATGAGGCGCAGAAATTATTATTGGCAAACTTCCTGCGATGTA
>CAYIXI010000037.1:0-3495 GCA_964367235.1 uncultured Chitinophagaceae bacterium
TCAATTCAAAATTTCATTTTTAAAATCTTCAAATTTATTTTTTAGCATTGTAGATTCTTTTTTTCGATTGATATAATTTTTCAATCTACTTGGCACGGGAATTTTTACACCAATTATTTTTTCAACTACATCGGCAAATTTTGCGGGATGAGCAGTTTCCAAAAACAGACCGACAGAGTTAGGATTATTTTTTTGCGCTTCAATTAAACCAAGGTACGCCACCGCGCCATGCGGATCCATTATATAATTATTTTGCTGAAAAACTTTTTTAATTGCATCTTTGGTTTTTTTATCAGAAAAACTTACGCCGAGAATATCTTGTTTCATTTTCATAAAATCATTTTCATACAAATCCAGCATCCTCGCAAAATTACTCGGGCTACCAACATCCATTGCGTTTGAAATAGTTGAAACAGATGGCGATGGTTTAAACTTACCGGTTTGCAAATATTTTGGCACTGCATCGTTAGAATTTGTTGAAGCAATAAATTTGCTAATCGGCGCCCCCATTTTTTTTGCAATAAGACCTGCGGTTAAATTACCAAAATTTCCACTCGGCACAGAAACCAAAATCGGCTTATTTTTTTTCTGCAATTTTGCACAGAGATAAAAATAATAAAATGTTTGAGGCAACAATCGTGCGATGTTTATTGAGTTTGCTGAGGCAAGCGTGAATTTATTTTTTAAATCTTTATTAAGAAAAGCCTGTTTGACAATTTTTTGGCAATCATCAAAAGTCCCTTCAACCTCAAGCGCCCGAACATTTCCTCCCATGCTTGTTAATTGTTTTTCCTGCAGTGCGCTAACTTTCCCACTCGGATATAAAATAATTACTTTAATTCCTTTAATATTTTGGAAGCCATGCGCAATCGCGCTACCTGTATCGCCCGATGTTGAAACTAAAAGTGTGATTTCTCTTTGCGACTCGTTTGCAAAATGACCAAATACTCCAGCCATAAATCTGGCAGCAAAATCTTTAAATGCGCAAGTTGGTCCATGAAATAATTCAAGCACAAAAATATTTTTATCAATTTCTTTTAAAGGAATTTTAAAATCGAATGCATTAAAAATTATTTTTTTCAAGGTTTTGTTTGGCACATCGGGAGCAAAAAATATTTTACTCACTTCAAAAGCAATTTCCTGAAACGACATTTCGCTTAATTGATTTAAAATTTTATTTGGTAATTTTGGGATTCCCATTGGCATATATAATCCACCGTCTGGCGCAAGGCTTCTCATAATTGCTTCTTGTAACCCAACTAACGGACTATTTTTATTTGTGCTGTAAAACTTCATAGAGAATTTTTTATTAACGCAATAAATTTATTTGCGCTGATATTTATTTTAATTGTATCGCGAGGAATAATTACATCAGCATATTTTTTGTACAATGCACTTCGAGCATCGAGCAAATCTCTGTAACATCTTTTTAACGATTCAGAATTTGTTTCGTTTCTTTTTTGGTTAAACATATTGCCAAACACAACTGGCTTTGGTTCTTTAATGTATTGCTTAAACATTCTTTCTTTCATCTTTTCGGTTGCTTCAATATATATTACCAAAGAAAAAAATTTTAGATTCGTGCACATTTGTATGCCGGTATGCACAACACTTCCAGTTGTATCTATAATTGTATTTTTATTTTTCTTCTGCTTAAAAATATTTTTCATCACATCATTCTCAAACGACAAATATTCTTTTTGATTTTTAAAATATCTTTCATCAAAAGGTTGTCCCATCCAACGCGCAACTTCTTTGATGCCGGAATATCCAACTGCCTTTAGTTTTTTTTCAAGTTTTAATTCAATCAGGTCATCGCAATTGATGTGCGTGAAACCAACTTCGCAAAGTTTTTTTGATAAATGAGTTTTGCCAATATTCGACATCCCAATAAAACTCAATATTAATTGATTGTTTAGGAGTAATTGCTCAAATTTTTTTGGAGATAATTTCAAGATTTTATTTTAAATATCCCATTTTAAAAAGCAGTTCGGCATTAAGCACGCTTCCACCAGCCGCCCCTCGCAAAGTATTATGCGATAGCGCAACACACTTCCAACTGAAAATAGAATCTTTTCTTATTCGTCCAACACTTATTGCCATTCCGTTTTGCAAATCGCGATCAAGTTTTGTTTGCGGACGATTTTCTTCTTCAAAATATTTTATAAAAGGATTTGGAGCTGATGGCAAATTTAATTCGGTTAATGGATTTTTGAAATTATTTATCGCATCGATCAATTGATTTTTTTCAACCTCACTTGCAAAGGAAATATTTATTGCCGCCATGTGTCCATCGGATACAGGAACGCGAATGCAGTTTGCAGAAATTTGCAAAGCAGTATTTAATTCAAATTTATTTTCTATAATTTTTCCCCAAATTTTTGATGGCTCTTTTTCCGATTTTTCTTCCTCTCCGCCAATAAATGGAATAACATTATCCAACATCTCTGGCCACGATGCAAAAGTTTTTCCTGCACCAGAAATTGCTTGATATGTTGAAACGATTACTTTTTGCGGATTGAATTCTTTCCAAGCGTGAAGTAGTGGCACATAACTTTGAATCGAGCAATTTGGTTTTGTAATTATAAATCCTCTTTTCCATCCTCGTTTAATTTTCTGCGCTTCAATAATATTTAAATGGTGCGGATTTATTTCTGGCATAATCATCGGTATATCTTCTGTCCATCGGTGCGCAGAATTATTTGAGACAACCGGAACCCCGGAAGCCGCATAATCATTTTCAATTATTTTTATTTTTTCTTTTTCAGCATCAATTGCAGAAAAAACAAAACTAACATTTTTGCAAATAATTTCTCTCTCGTTTTCAACCGAATGAACTTTTAATTTTCCAATATTTTCTGGTACAGGATTTTTCTGCGTCCATCTTCCATCAACTGCTTCGGCGTAAGTTTTGCCAGCAGATTTTTCCGAAGCGGCAACCGAAACGACTTCAAACCAAGGATGATTTTCGAGTAATGAAATAAATCTCTGACCAACCATTCCTGTTGCGCCAAGTATTCCAACTGCAATTTTATTATTTAATTTTTCCATAATAAATTATTTAAATAAAGTAATAATTCCCGCAAGTAAACCCCCCGCGGTTGCCTCAGCACCAGCGCCGGGCCCTTTAATTACAATGGGAGTATTGCTATATCGTTTTGTTGTAACAGAAATTATATTGTCGCTGCCCGATAAAAAATAAAAAGGATGCTCTTTGCCAACTTCCTGCAATTTTACCTCAGCGTTTCCTTCGTGAAGCGTTGCGATGTAGCGATGGACAAGATTATTTTTTCGCGCTTCAATTTTTTTCTTTTCAAATTTGCTATCAAGTTTTTCAAGTTCAATAAAAAATTCATCAATCGAATTTTTTACAAAATATTCTTCTGGCAATGCTGGTTTGATTTTTATTTGATCAAGCTCCAACTTCAAACCGATTTCTCGCGCAAGAATTAAAATTTTTCTTGCAACATCCATTCCGTTTAAATCATCTCTCGG
>CAYIXI010000037.1:3595-5438 GCA_964367235.1 uncultured Chitinophagaceae bacterium
GTAACAATTGCAATTCCATTATTAATAACTTTTTCATAAACGGTAACAACTTCTTCGCTTGTTGTGCAATCAACAAAAACGCTTCCCGGTAAATTTAATTCTATCATTTCATTTACAAAATTTTGCAATTCAAAAGTTTTTCCTTTTAAAAGTTTTTGCTTCCAATGTAAATTGGAAAATCCTTGGCTGTCCATCAACATAAAACGACTATTTGCTAATCCGCAAATACGAATTGGTGAACGAAGTTGGTCGATTTGTCGCAACAAAGTTGAACCGATTAATCCAGTGCCGACAAGAAAAAGATTTATAGTTTTATCAGTCAATCCAAAAAACGCATCGTGAATTGCTTGAAGCGCTTTTGTTTCATCTTGCGAAAAAATTACTGCCGATATATTTAATTCCGAAGAACCTTGCGCGATTGCAACTATATTAACTTTATTATTTCCGAGTGTGCTGAAAAATTTTCCTGAAATTCCGGGAACGCCTTTCATCTGTTTTCCAACTATCGCAACGATTGAAAGATTTTCTTCAATGGAAATTGGAAGCATTTGTTGCGCTTTTAATTCCAAAGAAAAAATTTTCTCGATGGCGATTTTTGCTTTTTTCGATTGCAAACTACTGACTGCAATTGAAATCGATTGCTCGTGAGAGGCTTGTGTTATAAGGAGAATTTCAATATTACTTCGAGAAAGCGCATCAAAAATTCTTGCGGCGGTTTCGCTGAAAAAATTTTCATCGTTCGATTGGATTCTCAATAATGCAATATTGTCCAACGAAGAAATTCCTTTGATTGGATAATCGTGAGTAAATTTTTCGCTGCAAATTCTTGTGCCAATACTTTTTGGATTAAAAGTATTTTTTATTTGAATTGGAATATTTCTCAAGCGAGCAGGCTTCATCGTTTTTGGATGAATAACTTTTGCGCCAAAATGCGCAAGCTCGCCCGCCTCTTCGTACGAAATTTTTGATAATGGAAATGCGTTCGGAACTTCGCGCGGATCCGCAGTCATCACTCCATCAACATCTGTCCAAATTTCAATTACCGATGCGTTGAGCGCCGCGCCAATTAATGATGCTGTATAATCCGAGCCGCCGCGACCGAGAGTTGTTGTAATTCCATCTTGCGTTGAACCGATAAATCCACCAACGATTGAAAGTTTAGAATTATTTTTGAAATAATTTGAAATTAATTCGTACGATGTTTGAATATTTACATTTGCCGAACCAAAATTTTCATCAGTTTTAATTATCGTTCTGACATCAACAAAATTACATTCAAGCCCACTACTTTTAATCGCTTCGCAAATAATGTACGATGAAAGTTGCTCGCCAAAACTCATAACCAAATCAAGTGATCGCGGTGAGAGTTCTTTTAAAAGTGAAATTCCATTTAACGCTTCGCTTAGTTTGTTAAATTTTTTCTTGACTTCAATTAAAACATTTTTTTGATTTTTTGATTTGATCAACTTCCCAATAACTTGATTGTGTTGTTTGTAAAATGTTTTTAAAAGAGATTGAAACTTTTCATCTCCTTTTGAAGCAAGCGAAGTTAACTCGATTAAATTATTTGTAACGCCACCAAGTGCGGAAACAACAATAACCATTTCTTCATTTTTTTTTGAAGATTCAAAAATGATTTGAATAACTTTTTTAATATTTTCTGCGTTGGCAACTGATGAGCCGCCAAATTTTAATATTTTCATAATGTAAATTAATAAAAATCCGATCTCGAAATGAAATCGGTTCGGTTTATAATTTTAAACTTGTGTTCATAAATCAGCCAACAAGTAGTTGTAATCTTAGTGGCGTCTATTAGAAGTTGTTGACTTATTATACAAAAAAA
>CAYIXI010000037.1:5538-17938 GCA_964367235.1 uncultured Chitinophagaceae bacterium
TAGTTGTAATCTTAGTGGCGTCTATTAGAAGTTGTTGACTTATTATACAAAAAAAAATTATAAAATGTCTGAAATATTTGGAAAATTATTTGGCAAATAAAATTAACCCCAACCTTTAGGTTGGGGTTTTACTACTACAACTTTTTATCGCTTTTGGTATACCCCATTCGCATTTTTTGACTTCACAAATCTTTTTTTTGGTGGAGCCTTTTTAGCTTTTATAGGTTTATTAATTTGGAACACATTTTCATTATGGGGTTCAAACCTGACCGAGGTTGTAAAGGGTGGAACAAAGGAAGACTTGTTTATCCAGTATCTCTCATGGATATATTGGGGTTCTCTTTTTGTAATAGGTACAGCAGTAAATTTTTTCCGTAATCGACTGTTCCCATTTGCTAATTTTCTTGTAGGCGATGGACTAAGAAGATTTAACAAGTTAGAATTACGGCGCAGAACATTAGGGGTTGGTTTTCTGCTTTCTGTAATAGCAAGTATCGTAGCATCTCATCTATTAAAATAATGCAACGGTGGCTAACAGCACAAATAATTTTGTCTTAAAAAAATAGTTGCACATTCAGACAACTTTATTTATCTTTAAAATGTATGGGTAATGAGAAAATAAGAACAGTTTTTTTGTACAAAAACTATTTTACTGATTTTTATTACAAGCAAAAGCAAAAAGTAAAAGATAAAATTATTTGGACTTTTAAACTCATTGAAACAATACAACAAGTGCCCGAAGATTATTTAAAACACTTAGAAGGCACGGAAGGACTTTATGAAATAAGGGTTCAACTTGGAAGTGATATTTTTCGAATATTTTGCTTCTTTGTTGAAAGGAAACTAATTGTATTAGCAAACGGTTTTCAAAAGAAGTCTCAAAAAACACCAAAGTCCGAAATTGAAAAAGCACTTAAAAATAAAAAAAGAATATGAAAAAGAACATTAATTTAAAATCTCTCGACCGCTTTGTGGACGAACAATACGGCAAAAAAGGAACTTCTAAACGAAACAAGTTTGAGAAAGGCTATGAAGCATTTAAACTTGGTTTTCTTCTTCAACAAGCTAGACTTGAAAAAGGACTAACACAAGAAGAACTCGCATTGAAATGCGGAACTAACAAAGGCTACATTTCTAAAATTGAGAACAACATTAAAGAAGTTCGTATTTCGACCCTTCAAAAAATTGTTAAGATTGGTTTGGGTGGACATTTAGAATTTTCTATCAAACTTTGAAGTCTTGAGAAGTAGCGCAATACCTTCGGGATTAATTTAATATCCTTCTTCTTCGTTCGGGAGAACGACTTTTCCTTTCATCGTCCTAAAAAGAAATACAAAATAACTAAGTGTTAAAACCAATCCGAAAACCCACCAAGTTAGCGCAACGCTGTAACCGTAAGCGCTTGTTGAAGTGTTGAAAATTGTTAAAGAATATTTTGGGTCGATTGACGAAGGTAAAACAGTTGGATACAAACCAAATGCAGTTGTTGCAAGCATCGAAATTATAAAAGTTGATGAAGATAAAAATGCAAAGTTATCTTTTTTAAACGAGTTGAAAATTTTAATTCCAAAAATCGAAGCAAGCGCAATTATCGGAAAAGTATATCCGTAAATATTATTTGAAAAATTATTCCAAACCATCGGATTGATTATGCTTGTAGCAAATAACGCAATGGCAGAAAAAGTTACCGCGAACCACCAAACAATCGAAACAATATTTTGCGATTTGGCGTGTACTTCTTTTGTAGTTTTCATCGCCAAAAATGTTGCGCCGTGAAGTGTCAAAACAAAAAACGAAACCAATCCCAATATAATAGTGTACCAATCTAAAATTCCGGGGTGAGTAGTGATTGTAAAAGTTGTCCAAAGTGGCGCAAAAAAATATCCTGTTGCATCAAGAGGAACGCCGCGAACAACATTTCCAAGCGCCGCGCCAAAAAATATTGAAAGCAAAATACTTGAAAAAGAAAACATCACATCCCAAAAACTTCTCCACAATGGATTTTTGGAATGATGGCGAAATTCAATACCCAATCCGCGAAACATAAAAAGCCACAACATAATTATTAGTGGCAAATAAAATCCGCTAAAACTTGAAGCGTAAAGTTTTGGAAATGCTAAATATAAAGTTCCTCCTGCGGCAAGTAACCAAACTTCGTTACCATCCCAAACCGGACCGATTGAGTTTAAAACAATTCTTCTCTCGTCATCTTTTTTTGCAACAAAAAGATGAACAATTCCTGCGCCCAAATCGAAACCATCAAGTACAACATACATCGCTAACATAAATGCTACAATCGCAAACCAAATTGTTTCCATTTTATTTTTTCCTCTCTATAATAATTTTTTCCGGTCCTTTTTCAAGCAACTTCAAAAAAAGAAAAAGAAACATCACGCCGAGTAAAAAATACATTCCGCCAAAACCGATTAAAGTAAATAGCGCGTTACCAGCCGAAACATTTAGCGAAGTTCCATCTGCAGTTTTCATCAAACCGTAAATAAGCCAAGGTTGACGGCCAAATTCCGCAGTCCACCAACCTGCAATATTTGAAATAAACGGAAATGGAAAACTCATCATTAAAATCCACAAGAGCCATTTTGTTTCGTATATTTTTTTTCGATATAAATAAATTGCGCTAACAAACATTATTAAAATAAAAATTGTACCAAGCCCAATCATAATGTGATAGCTATAATATAGTAGCGGAATATTTGTTGGCCAAAGAGATTTATCAAATGCGTTGAGCCCTTTGATTTCTGCCTCCCATCTTAAATAAGATAAAAAGCTTAAAAGTTTCGGTACATAAATCGGATTGTCGATTTTTAATTTTTCCATATCTGGCTGACCGATAAGAATTAATTCCGCCCCTTTTTTTGTTTCGAAAAGTCCTTCCATTGCGGCAAAGGTTACTGGCTGTTTATTTAAAACTTGTTTGACTTGATAATCGCCAGTTGGGAAAGCAACAAGAATTGTTGAAATTAATCCGAACAAAATTCCAACGCGTAAATATATTTTTGCAGTCTCCAAATTTTTATTCATCAAAAGATAATATGCGCCGATTGAAACAATTGCAAACGAACCAGTGATTGTTGCTCCAAGCATTGTGTGGAGATATTGCCAAAATGCCCATGGGTTAAAAAGTAATTCGGAAAAACTTGTTAACACAACTTCGCTTCCAATAATTTTATATCCAACAGGATGTTGCATCCATGCGTTTGTTGCGACAATAAAATATCCACTCAACCACGAACCAATGAAAACCATCACTGCAGAAAAATAATGCATTCGAGGGGAAAGTTTTTTTTCTCCAAAAATAAAAAGTCCAAGAAAAGTTGATTCAAGAAAAAAAGCAAACATTCCTTCCATCGCCAAAGTTTGACCAATAACTCCTCCAGCAAAAGATGAGAAGCGCGCCCAGTTTGTTCCGAATTCAAACTCGAGTGGAATTCCAGTAACAACTCCCAAAGTAAAATTTAGCGCAAATATTTTTGCAATAAATTTTGCGGCGCTGTTATAAATTGGTTTGGATTTCCAAAGTGCGATTGTTTTCATCGCAACAATTAAAAGGGCAAGCCCCATTGTTAATTGCGGAAAGATGTAATGAAAAGTTACAGTGAACGCGAATTGAATTCGGTGAAGTAGAAGTGCGTCATCCATTTTTTTGTTTCCTTTTTGATTTTAAAATCACTTACAAAAATACAAAAAAGATTTATAAGTGTCAGGTTTTGATTTACTTACGACTCGCTATGCGAATTTTTGACCTCACCCCCCTTCAACTCCGCTCAGGGCAGGCTTCCCCTCTCCTTAAAAAGGAGAGGGGGGTTTTTATTGTTGAGTTTAAATTTTAATCGAATGTCATTCCCGCGAAAGCGGGAATCTAATAAATATAACATTTCACCCCTATGGGGTTTTAATTTATTCTCTATTTCTTTTCTACCAATATATCGCTCCTACGGAGCTTTTTAGAATACAAATGGTGACTTAGTAATTCGCTGAAAGTCGTAGACTCGACTCGATGAGCGAATGTACCGAAGTCACAAAAAAATATCTTAGTGCATCTTTGTGACTTAGAGACTTTGTGGCAAAAATAAATAGCCACAAAGATTAATTATTGATAATTGTTAATCCGCCAAAGGCGGATAAATTGTCCCGAAGGGATGCCTTTGGCATTAATTGTACTTTGTTCAATCCCGTAGGGATTATATATTGGTAGATATATTAAACACAACAAATCAGAACCCCATAGGGGTTCAACATTTTATTTCCTATTACAAATTATTAATCAGTTAGCAATGGTAAGGCAGGCGTTTTTTAATTCTCCAACAAACTCGGCAACGGAATCATAACTTTCATTATTAATTAATTTTTTAATTACTGCGCTACCAACAATTACTCCATCGCAAAAATTTTTTATCTGTAAAATATTTTCTGGAGAAGAAATGCCGAAGCCAGCTAACATTTTATTTTGCGAAATTTTTTTGCGGGCTCTTTGCATTGCAGAAATATCATCACTAGTAAAACCATTTCGCGTACCAGTAGTCCCGGTTACGCTTACATAATAAATAAATCCACTACTTTTTTTATCAAGTTCAACTAATCTTTCGTTTGAAGATGTGGCTGAAGCTAAAAGTATAATATCAAAATCCTTTTTTTGAAATGTAATAAATTTATCATATTCATCAAGGGATAAATCGGGAATAATAACTCCATTTAATCCCGAAGAAGAAGCGTCGCAAATAAATTTTTCAATTCCATAATTTGAAATAATGTTTGCATAAGTCATTGCGACGAGTGGTTTATCGGAAATTTTTCTTATTTCTTTTGCGAAATAAAATGCATCCTCAATTGTAATTCCATTTTCCAGTGCCCTTTGCGATGAATATTGAATCACCGGTCCATCTGCCAAAGGATCGCTAAAAGGAATTCCAATCTCGAGCATGTCTGCGCCAGCGTTTAAAATTTTTTCTGCAAGATTTACAAAATCATTTTTGCGCGGAAATCCCGCCGTAAGAAAAATTGAAAGAACTTTTTTATTTTCTGAATTAATTTTTTCTAAATATTGTTTTATCATTTTTTATTTTTTTTAAAATTTTCAATAATTGTGTTTAAATCTTTATCGCCTCGTCCGCTAATATTTACAATTACAATTTCATCTTTTGAGGTTTGTGGCATCAAATAATTTAAGTAAGCGATTGCGTGTGCGGTTTCAAGTGCTGGAAGAATTCCTTCTTGCTCGGTTAATAATTTTGTCGCTTCGAGCGCTTCATCATCAGTAATAGAAAAATATTTTACACGCGAAATATCTTTTAGCAAACTATGCTCCGGTCCAACTCCGGGATAATCAAGCCCAGCGGAAATCGAATGTGCTTCTTCAACTTGACCATTTTTATTTTGCAAAAGATAAGTTTTCATTCCATGAAAAATTCCCTCGCGCCCAAGTGTTAAAGTTGCGGAATGTTTTGTAGTTTGCAAACCCAATCCTGCGGCTTCAACGCCAACTAATTTTACTTTTTCATCATCAATAAACGGGAAAAAAATTCCCATCGCATTACTTCCTCCACCGATGCAAGCAACAATATAATCGGGCAAACGATTTTCTTTCTCATGCAATTGCAATTTTGTTTCTTCGCCGATGATTGATTGAAAATCCCGAACTATCATCGGATACGGATGCGGACCAACAACGGAGCCGATAATGTAATGTGTATTTTTTACATTCGTAACCCAATCGCGAATTGCTTCGTTGGTTGCATCTTTTAAAGTTTTACTTCCCGAGGTAACCGGAATAACTTCCGCGCCAAGCAGTTTCATTCTGAAAACATTTAAACTTTGTCTTTGCATATCGACTTCGCCCATGTAGACAACACATTGCAATCCGAATTTTGCCGAGACTGTTGCAACTGCAACGCCGTGCTGACCAGCACCAGTTTCGGCGATGATTCTTTTTTTCCCTAATTTTTTTGCGAGTAAAATTTGCCCAAGCGCATTATTTATTTTATGCGCACCAGTATGACATAAATCTTCTCTCTTTAAATATATTTTTGCTTTATCAAAATATTTTGTTAATCGTTCGGCAAAAGTTAGCGGAGTTGGTCTGCCTGTGTAATCTTTATGAAGTTGTAATAATTCATTTTGAAAAGTAGAATTATTTTTTAATTGAATATAAATCTCTTCCAATTCCACAAGTGGTGCAATTAATGTTTCGGGAACAAATTTTCCGCCGTATTTTCCAAAATGTCCAGTTGAGTCTGGAAATTTATAATTTTGATTTTTCATAAATTTAAAATTTTTTATCAACGATTGGCGCTAACTGTTCAATTTTTTTCAACAAAATTTTAAATTGTTGTGGAGTTAATGATTGCACTCCATCGGAAAGTGCTTTGTCGGGATTGTGATGAACTTCAATCATCAATCCATCGGCACCACACGCTACGCCAGCCATCGCCATTGGAATTACTTTATCGCGAATTCCAATTCCATGCGAAGGATCGACAAAAATTGGAAGATGCGATTGTTTTTTTATCACTGGAATTGCGTTTAAGTCAAGTGTGTTGCGCGTCCAAGTTTCAAAAGTTTTAATTCCACGCTCGCAAAGAATTACATTAAAATTTCCTTGCGACAAAATATATTCTGCGCTCATTAATAAATCTTCAATCGATGCCGCCATTCCTCGTTTTAAAAAAACAGGTTTTTTCGATTGACCAACTTTTTCGAGCAACGAATAATTTTGCATGTTGCGCGCACCAATTTGAATTATGTCGGCAACTTCAATCACCTGCGGAAGTGTTTCGGTGTCTTTGGCTTCGGTAACAATTTGCAAGCCAAATTCTTTTTTTATCTCGGCAAGAAGCTCCAAACCCTTTTCTTTTAGCCCCTGAAATGCGTATGGACTTGAACGAGGCTTATATGCGCCAGCTCTAAAAAATTTAATTCCCATTTCATTTAGTTGCCCAGCGATATCAAAAATTTGGTCGCGGCTTTCAACCGAGCAAGGACCTGCAATAATTTGCAAAAATCCATTCCCGATTTTTTCTCCATCAAAATCGATTATTGTATCTTCATTTTTCATCTCGCGGCTGGCAAGTTTATATTTTTTTGAAACGCGCATTGCATCAACAACACCATCCATCAAAATAAAATCGTCAACGGAAAGACTTTTTGTCTCTCCAGTGATTCCAATTGCTATTTTTGAAGAGCCATAAATAATGTGAGAACTGCACTCGTTTTGTTTCGCTTTTTCCTGCACATTTTTTATTTGTTCTTCGGTTGCATCAAGCTTCATCATAATCATCATTTTTTTTAACTCCTTATTTGATTTATTTTTTTAAAAAGATTTTTCATCTTGTTGTGATTTTTTTTACCGATGGATTCCTCTATTGATGAAGAAACATCAACGGCGTGTGGCTTAAATTTTGTAAAAATTTCCTCGATATTATTTTCAGAAACTCCTCCTGCAATTATTGAACGATGTAAAAGTGAGATAGGAATTAAATCCCAATTAAAAGTGTTTCCTGTTCCGCCAAATTCATCTTGCGAAAAAGTGTCAAACAAATAATTATCGCATTTATAATTTTCAATATTTGAAAAATCAAATTCTTCATTTATTCTAAAACTTTTAATTGATGGAAGAATAAGTTTCGGAATTATTTCTGGTTTCTCGTCTCCGTGCAACTGAATTAAATTTAGTTTGGCTATTTCTGTAATCTTGTTAATTTCATCTTCCGTTTCATTTACAAAAACTCCAACTTTTAAAGTGAAAGAAGAGAGTTTTTCCGAAATTAATTTTGCAGTTTCTGTGGAAATAAATCTCTTGCTTGGTTTGTAAAAAATAAAACCAATTGCGTCAGCGCCAAGTTCTTCTGCTAACAATGCATCTTCCAAATTTGTAATTCCGCAGATTTTAATTTTCATATTTGCACCACTTTTGCAATTCGTTAATTGCCGAGTCGATATTATTTTGCTTCATTAAATGTTCGCCAATTAAAATTGCATTTGTATTTATCTGTTTTAATTCTAAAATATCTTTTTGGGTTGCAATTCCACTTTCAGAAATAAATATTACATCTTCATTAAAATATTTTCTCAAATTAATTGAGGTTGCCAAACTAACTTCAAAACTTTCAAGATTACGATTATTGACTCCAATAATTATATTCACATTTTGGTCAATCTTTTCAATCTGTTTCTCCGAGTGCAACTCCAACAATACTTCAAGTCCAATTTCTTTTGTACAAAAAGTCAATTCAGCAATTGCAGATTTTTCAAGCGTTTCGCAAATTAGCAAAATCGCATCAGCACCAAATGCTTTTGCTTCGTGGATTTGTATTTCACTAATTATAAAATCTTTTCGCAAAAGAGGTGCGGTTTTAATCTCGGCAATATCTTTTAAATAATTTATGTTGCCTTGAAAAAACTTTTCATCTGTTAAAATTGAAATTGCATCAACTCTGTTTTTGAAATATGATTTTGCAATTTCTAAATGATTAAAATCTTCTTTTAAAATTCCTTTTGATGGAGATGCTTTTTTTATTTCTGCAATCACTGCAATTGATTTATCTTTTTGCAAAGACGAAGAAAAAGAAAGTGGCTTCTGCAAATAAAACTCAAAATCCTTAAACGAAGAGAGAGAAAATTTTCTTTTTAATTCTTCAACCTCTTGTTTTTTTACTTCAATAATATTTTCGAGAAAATTCATTATGCGAAATCCTTAAGCGCAATTAATTTGTCGTACGCTTTCCCAGAAAGAATCGATTCTTCGGCAGTTTGTTTGCAGATTTCTAAATCATCTGAAATATTTGCCACATACAAAGCCATCGCGGCGTTTGCACAGATTGTGTGAAAAGCACCATCGCGTTTTTTATTTTTTAAAACATTCAAAATAATTTCAGCATTTGTTTTTGCATCGCCACCAACAATTTCCTCCAAAGATACTTTGGGATAAGAAAAAGTTTCATTTGAAAGTTTATAATTTTTTCTTCCTAAAGATTTATCAAATTCATAAATATTTGTTTCGCCACTTAAAATAATTTCATCAAAACGATTATCGGTACAAACAAAGCAAACTTTTTCAAAATCCAAATATTCAGTTGCCGCGCACATAACTTCGGCGGCTTGGTTATTAAATGTGCCGATGAGTTGGTGTTTTACATTTGCAGGATTTGTTAAAGGTCCGAGCATATTGAAAATTGTTTTTATGCCAAGTTCTTTTCTTACTGGCGCGGCAAATTTCATCGCGGGATGAAAATTTGGCGCAAATAAAAAAGTAATTCCTGTTTTGTGCAACGCCTCTTCCGATTTTTCAATCGAAAGATTTATATCAATTCCCAATTCCTGCAAAACATCAGCACTCCCGCATAGGCTTGAAATCGACCTATTTCCATGTTTTGCAACATTTACGCCAGCCCCCGCAACCACAAAACCAACCGCAGTTGAAATATTAAATGTCCCAGAATTATCTCCGCCAGTTCCGCAAATATCAATTGTTAACTCGTCACTTGTTTTAATTTTTTTACTTTTTTCTCTCATCGCAGATGCAAAGCCGGCAATTTCTGTTGATGATTCTCCTTTTGATTTTAATGCGATAAGTAACCCAGCCAAATGAGAATTATTTATTTCGCCGTTCATTATGCTCTGCATAATTTTGTACGATTCATCAAACGAAAGATTTTCTTTTGCAATAACTTTTTCTAAAATATTTTTTATCATAACATCAACCAGTTTTTAATAATTGTTTTTCCTTCGATAGTTAAAATAGATTCAGGATGAAATTGAATTCCTTCAATCGGAAAATCTTTATGTCGAACTCCCATAATAATTCCATCATTTGTTTCGGCGGTAATCTCAAGCGAAGTTGGAAGAGATTCTTTTTCAATGATGAGTGAATGATAACGAGTCGCCTCAAAATTTTGCGAAACATTTTTGTAAATAGTTTTATTATCGTGCTTGATAAAAGAAGTTTTCCCATGCATTAAATCTTTTGCTTTTATTACTTTTGCGCCAAACGAAATACCAATTGCCTGATGCCCAAGACAAACTCCAAGTACTGGAATTTTTTTTCCAAATTTTTGAATTGCCACAAGAGAAATATTTGATTCTTCAGGTCTTCCCGGTCCCGGAGAAATAATAATTTTATCGGGATTCAATTCTTCAATTTCCATTTCAGAAATTTTATCATTTCGTTTCACGATAATATTTTTTTCAAACATTCCAACAATCTGCACAAGATTGTAAGTGAACGAATCGTAATTATCAATTACTAATATTTTCATCAATCTCCTCTGCGTATTGCAAAGCGTTAATTAAAACTGCCGCTTTGTTTTTAATTTCTTTAGTTTCAAGTTCAGGCAAACTGTCTGCAACAATCCCAGCGCCAGCTTGCCAGTACAAAGTTTTTCCTTTTGCAAAAAAAGTTCTGATTGCAATGCACATATCGAGGTTTCCAGAAAAATCAAAATAACCAACTGCGCCAGCGTAAACATTTCTGCGTAGCTTTTCGTATTGATAAATCAACTGCATTGCGCGGATTTTCGGCGCGCCCGCCACAGTCCCCGCCGGAAAACAAGCCTGCAAAGCATCAATCGCATTTTTATCGTCGGAAAGTTCTCCCTCAATTTTTGAAACAATATGCATCACATGCGAGTAGCGTTGGATTTTCATCAACTCGGTAACTTTAATAGAATCGAATTTGCAAACTCTTCCCAAATCGTTCCTTCCCAAATCAACAAGCATCGTGTGCTCCGCCAATTCTTTCGGATCGCTTAATAAATTTTCCTCAAGATTTTTATCTTCCTCAATTGTTTTTCCTCTTCTGCGAGTTCCGGCAATTGGAAGAAGTTGCGCCTTTCGATTTTTGATTTTTAATAAATCTTCTGGCGAAGTTCCGATGACAGTAAAATCATTTTCAAATTCTAAATGATACATATACGGAGAGGGATTAATAATTCGTAACGCGCGATAAAGATTAAATAAATCTCCACTGTAAATTGTTGAAAATCTTTTTGATAAAACGATTTGAAAAATATCTCCCTCGATAATATTTTGTTTGCTCGATTCGACTAATTTGAAAAATTCTTCGTTTGAGAAATTTGATGATGTCTCTTTTTGATAAGTGAAGTCCGAAGAAAACTCAAGTGGTTTTTTTAATTCTGCTCGAAGTTTTGAAATCTCTCGTTTGCCAGAATTAAATGCCTCTTCAATTGACGGAAATGCTTTTACATCTACATTTGAAATTAAAATAATTTGGTGCTTGTAATGATCGAAAGCAAGAATGGTTTTGTAAATTCCAAAAATGGAATCGTAATTATCAAATCCATTTTCGTTTTGCGGAACAACATTTTCAATAAGTGAAATTATTTCGTAACCGAGAAAACCAACAATGCCTCCAGTAAAATCTGGAAGTCCATCAATTTTTGGTTGTTTGTATTTTTGCAATTCGGTTTTGATGTACTCAAATATATTTTTTTCAAATGATTTTTTTTCTTTTGCAGTTTCTTCCGAAAGTGAAAGGTAATTATTGAAAAATATTTTCTCCGGATTTTTTCCGATAAAAGAATATCTTGCAAGATTAAGCGAGCCCTCAACTGATTCGAGTAAAAAACTCTGTTTTCCCTTTTCGCGGATTTTCAAATAGGCAAGAACTGGAGTCAATAAATCCGCTGTAATAATTTCATAAACAGGAATTAAGTTAAATTCTGCAGCTAATTTGGTAAATTTTTCAATTGTCATTTTTATTTTATCGTTTATTTAAACAAAAAACCCTTCCCAGTTGGTTCTGAGAAGGGTTTAAATAGTTTCCTATTGCTCAAAAATTACTGGGGTAAATCTCCGCGCGTACTAAACCACCACCAATAATATTGGTTAGTTGAAGAGTTTGTTTGGTAATATTTTCCAGTAATGTGTTTCATAATTTTATTGCTTCAATCTAATCGAAAAAAATCTAAATATCAAGTGAATGAGAAAAAATTATTTATCTTTTGAAAATCACAAGACCTTCTGGGTTTTTACGACAAGTCCCTCTTCGATTTATCCGCCTCTGGTGGATAAACTCAGAGTGACGAAAGGTAGACTTTCCAAGTTTTTACTTGTCCGCCTCAGCGGATACATCCGCCTTTGGCGGAAGACTTGGAAAGTATAATCTTGCGCGTTACGATTTCAAAAAAATTTCTTTGTTACTTTCAAGAAAGAAAGTAAGGAGACCACAAAAATAAATATTCCATCCCTACGGGATTTTAAAACCTTTCTTTAATTTATTTCTACCAATGCCAAAGGCATCACTTTGGGATATCAGACTCCTACGGAGTAATTTAAAATACAAATTGTGGCTGAGTAATTCGCTGAAAGTCATAGACTCGACTCGGTGAGCGGATTTATCGAAGCTACAAAATTAATAACCCCAACCTTT
>CAYIXI010000038.1:0-17850 GCA_964367235.1 uncultured Chitinophagaceae bacterium
TATAAAAATAAATTATGGCTCGCTCGAATAAGTTTTTCACTTCATCAGTTGGACAAAAAATTGTAATGAGTTTAACCGGACTATTTCTCTGTTCATTTTTAATTATTCACTTGATTGGAAATCTATCACTCTTTAAAAATGACAACGGAGTTTCGTTCAATTATTATTCTCACTTTATGTCAACCAATCCAATAATCAGAACAATTGAGATTGGATTATTTTTGGGATTTGGTTATCACATAATTCAAGGATTATTGTTGTGGATAAAAAATAAAAAATCTCGTCCAAAAAATTACGATGTCTACAGCATCGACCAAAACACAACTTTAACAAATCGAATTTCAGTTTTATCTGGCGTTACAGTTTTATTTTTTCTCGTAGTTCATCTGAAAACATTTTTTATTCCAACAAGATTTTATAATCAAACAAATAGTTATCAATTAGTTGTTGATGCGTTTTCAAATCCATATTATTGTTTTTTTTATATCGTAGCGCTTTTGCTTTTGGCGTTTCATTTAAAACATGGTTTTCGTTCCGCATTTCAATCTTTAGGATTACTAACACCGAAGTACGAAAAAATAATTGATTTAGTATCAATGCTGTTTTGGCTTGTAATTCCAATCGGTTTTGCATCAATGCCGATTTATTTTCTTTTTTTTAATAGATAAATTTTCGAAAGTAATTTATGATTCTCAATTCAAAAATTCCCGAAGGACCAATCGAAAAAAAGTGGTCGCAACATAAATTCGAAATGAAATTAGTAAATCCATCTAACCGACGAAAACATTCAATCATCGTAGTCGGAACTGGGCTTGCTGGTGCAAGTGTCGCCGCTTCACTTGGAGAAATGGGTTATGATGTTTTGGCTTTCAGTTATCACGAATCTCCGCGAAGAGCACACAGCATTGCGGCACAAGGTGGAATAAATGCGGCAAAAAATTATGCCAACGATGGAGATAGTGTCAACAGATTATTTTACGATACACTTAAAGGTGGCGACTATCGCGCGCGTGAAGGAAATGTTTTTCGTTTAGCGGAAGTTAGCGATTCAATAATTGATCAATGTGTTGCACAAGGAGTTCCTTTCGCAAGAGATTATGCTGGATATTTAGACAACCGATCATTTGGTGGAGCGCAAGTTTCGAGAACTTTTTATGCACGAGGACAAACTGGTCAGCAACTTTTGCTTGGCGCGTATTCTGCACTTTGTCGTCAGATAGAAAATAAAAATGTAAAATTTTTTGAACGACGCGAGATGTTGGATCTAGTTTTAGTAAATAATAAAGCGCGAGGAATAATTGTACGAAATTTAAAAACTGGTGCAATAGAATCGTACTCGGCTGACACAGTAATTTTAGCAACTGGTGGATACTCAAATGTATTTTATCTTTCAACAAATGCAAAAGCAAGTAACGCAACAGCAATTTGGCGAGCACATAAAAAAGGAGCGCACTTTGCAAATCCTTGCTTCACACAAATTCATCCAACATGCATTCCTGTTGGCGGAGATTATCAATCCAAATTAACTTTGATGAGTGAGAGTTTGCGAAACGATGGAAGAATTTGGATTCCGAAAAAAGCAGGCGATACACGATTGGCAAAAGATATTCCCGAGGGCGAACGAGATTATTATCTTGAAAGACTTTATCCTTCGTTCGGAAATTTAGTTCCTCGAGATGTCGCGTCTCGTCGCGCAAAAGAAATGTGCGATAAAGGTTTCGGTGTTGGCGAATCGAAAATGGCTGTCTATTTAGATTTTAGCGACGCATTAAATCGTCTCGGAAAAAATGTAATTAGCGAGCGATATGGCAATCTTTTTAATATGTACAAGCAAATTACCGATGAAAATCCGTACGAAACGCCGATGAGGATTTATCCCGCAGTGCATTACACAATGGGGGGTTTATGGGTTGATTATAATTTGATGAGCACGGTTCCCGGTTTATTTGTTTTAGGCGAAGCAAATTTTTCCGATCACGGAGCGAACCGATTAGGCGCAAGTGCGCTAATGCAAGGTTTGGCAGATGGATATTTTGTTGCACCTTACACAGTTGGAAATTATTTAGCCTCAGAAAAATTAGAAAAAGTTACAACCGATAATAAAGAATTTACCGAAGCGAAAGAAAATTTAAAACTAAATGTTGAAAAACTTTTTTCGATTAAAGGAAAAAAAACAGTTACTGAAATTCATCGCGAACTTGGAAAAATTATGTGGAATAAAGTTGGGATGGGACGAAATAAAAAAGGATTATTGGAAGCAATCACCGAGATTTCAAAATTGCGAGAAGAGTTTTGGCAAAATGTTTATCTCCCCGGTAACGCAAATGATGTAAATGCAGAATTAGAAAATGCAGGAAGAGTTGCAGACTTTCTTGAACTTGGAGAATTAATGGCGCGCGATGCTTTGCATCGTGAAGAAAGTTGCGGAGGACACTTCCGAGAAGAGTATCAAACTGAAGAGGGAGAAGCAAAACGAAACGATAAAAAATTTGCTTATGTCGCAGCTTGGGAGTTCACTGGGAAATTTGAACAACCAAAATTAAATCGTGAACAATTAACTTTTGAATATGTAAAACCGTCTCAAAGGAGTTACAAATAATGAAAATATTTTTACGAGTATGGCGTCAAAAAAATCAAAATGAAAAAGGAAATTTTATTTCATACGAAGTTGACGATGTATCAACACACATGTCATTTTTAGAAATGCTTGATGTTGTGAATGAAAAATTAGTTAAACGAGGCGAAGATCCGATTGCATTCGATCATGATTGCAGAGAAGGAATTTGCGGAAGTTGCGGAATGATGATTAATGGATTTGCTCACGGACCTGGCAAAGGCGTTGCGACTTGCCAACTTCACATGCGAAGTTTTTCTGATGGCGATGTAATTGTTGTCGAGCCATTTCGTGCGAAATCTTTTCCGATAATAAAAGATTTGATGATTGATAGAAGTTCGATGGATAGAATTATGAATTCTGGTGGATATATTTCGGTAAAAACTGGCGGAGTAGTTGACGCCAATTCGGTGTTGATTTCAAAGCCCGATTCCGATGAAGCGTTTGATGCGGCGGCTTGTATTGGTTGCGGAGCGTGCGTTGCGGCTTGTCCAAATTCATCGGCGATGTTATTTGTGTCGGCAAAAATTTCGCATCTCGCACTTTTGCCACAAGGTAAAATTGAGAGAAAAGAAAGAGTTGAAAATATGTTGGCACAAATGGATGATGAAATGTTTGGTGCTTGCTCAAACACTTATGCATGCGAGGCACAATGTCCGAAAGAAATTTCCGTAAAAAATATTGCGCGACTAAATAGAGAATTTATTTTGTCGAAGGTTTGCTAAAAAATTAAATTGCGATATCTTCTTTTAAAAATTTTCTGATTGAATATAAACTTGCAAAAAATCCGAGCGAGCAACCTGTAACGATAATTGCGAAGTAAAAATAATTTTCTATTTTAATAAAAATTGCTAAATCTGGTCCGATTAAATTTGTTAAAGCAAAAATAGAAAAGAATAAAACAAGCGTGGCAAACATTCCTGCAATTAATCCCTGAATTATTCCCTGCAAAATAAATGGAGTGCGAATAAATCCTCGTGTTGCACCTAAAAGTTTCATCGTGCTAATTATTTTTCTTTTTGCATAAATTATTAATCTGATTGTATTAGTTGCAAGAAAAAAAGAGGCGAGCAAAAGTAAAATTCCAATCCCAAAACTTACTTTTAAAAATGTTTCAGAGCGTTCGTCGAGCAAACGCAAAAGTGTTTTGCGATATTTTACTTTTTCAATCCCAGAAACGAGTGAAAGTTGACTCTCAATAATTTGTGTGCTTTGAGTGTTTTTGTATTTGTCATCTAAAAATATTTTAAACGAAGCGGGGAGTGGATTAAAATCTAAAACAAGTTTAACATCTTCGCCAAATTCTTTTTTAAAAATTTCAGCGGCTTCATCTTTTGAAACATAATCTGCGTTTTTAATTCCTTCAATTGAAATGATTAAATTTTTAATTGCGTTTGTTTGGTTCACATCAATCGAATCGCTTAAAAAAACTTCAAACTCAACTCTGTTGCGAAGCGATTGCATTAAAGAATTTGCATTGGAATAAGTGAGCCAAAAAATTCCGAGAATGATTAATGAAAGTGTCATTATAAAAACCGTAATTAACATTGAAATTGGAGCTCGTTTAAAGCCCGTAAATCCTTCTTTTATTGCGTATTTCATTTTATCACTTTTCCTATTTTGTATGAGCCAATGTTTTTTAAATAAGTCGTGTTGTTTTTTAATTCTTTTATTGCTTGATCAATTTTAAAATTATTTCTGTCATTTTCAATATCAACAAAAAATAAATATTGCCACGGATGACCGACATAGGGACGAGATTCAATTTTTAAAAGATTTAATTTTCGATTTGAAAATGCCACCAAACAATTTTGTAATGAGCCGGTAACATGTTTAGTTGCGAAAATAAGTGAAGTTTTTGATTTTCCAACTGACGGAATTTTATTTTTTGAAATAATAACGAAGCGAGTAAAATTTTCGTCGTCAGTTTCGATATTTCTTTTTAAAATATTTAATTGATAATGCTCGGCGGCTTGTGTGCTTGCAACTGCGGCAGAGTCGATTTTCTTTTCTTCAAAAATCATTTTCGCGGCGCCCGCTGTATCGTAAAAGGGATGAATTTTTATATTTTTTAAAGTGCGTAAAAATTTATCAGTCTGCCCAAGTGCTTGCGGATGAGAATAAACATTTCTTATTTCGCTCAGTTTGACATTGGGTAGAGACATTAAATTCATTTTTACACGAAGAAAAATTTCTCCGACAATAATTAAATTATATTCTCGAAGTAAATCGTAATTTTGAATTATACTTCCGAAAAGAGAATTTTCAATTGGAATAATTCCAAAATCCACTTTTCCTTTTTTTACGATTTCAAAAACATCGCGGAAATTTTCATTCGGAATAAACTTTGAATTTTTTCCAAAATAATTCACTGCCGCTTGTTCGCTAAAAGCGCCATATTCGCCTTGAAATGCTACTGTTTTATTTTTCATTAAAAATTAGACTCATCTCTCCAGCGAATTATTTTCCACTGGCTGTTTAAATTTTCTCTCTCTAAAATTAAGCTTACATAACCATCAATTCTCACAATATCGCTTGGAGAAAAAGTTACAGTTAAATTAAAATTTTTTGTTACCGATGCTCTGACCGTATCAATATTTTCTGCCAATGTATAATTCCAAACCAAATCCAATCTTTGTGCAGATTGAAACAGACCAAAAGTCGAACGCATATCATCATCGCGTCCCCAAAAAACATCAACACCTTTATCGTAATCTTTATACAAAAAAAGAAAATTATTTGCTAAAGTTTTTCCATACAAAGTTGAATCGCGAAAAGTGTAAGCGTATTTAAAATTTTGCAAAACGCCATCAACAGTTTTCTGGTCTGTTATCAATCCAAAATTTCCATCGGGTGATTCATCCAATCCCGGCGCAAATGGATTTACGCATCCGCTAGAAAATAAAAAAAATAAAAAAATTAATTGCTGAAATATCCTTTGCATAAACTCCAACTCGAATCTTTGCTTGTTTCAAAATCATCCCATCTGTAGCAAACCCAATTTTTAGATTTTGAGGGAATTAAATATAAATGTGTTCGTCCTTTAAAACTTGTCGTCATTCCAGTTTCTTTATGTGGAAAAAATAAATTGTAATCGGCTTCAAACAAAGCTGAATCAGATTGAAATTTGGTCCACCGCCAATTTTCAAAACTTAAAAATGGGGAAGAGGATGAATTCATTTTCAAAACCAATGAAGAAAAATATCTTTCTTCGCTTGTCAAATTCCACATTGCAAATATTGACGGATATTGCAACAATGCCTTTTGATATGGATTGAATTTAAACGCTTTTATCGAGTTTATTGTGTCAGCAAAAAAATTTAAATACTCTTTCGGATTTTTTGTTGAAACAGAATTTTTTAAATTTTCAATCAATTGTTCGGGGGTTGTTGCTGGCGGATTTGTAGTTGTGCCATAAATTGGTGGATCGGCAATTCTTGTCGAAAACAAATCGCAAGAATTTAAAATGAAAATAAATAAAATTCCGAAAATAAAATTACAACGCAACTCTATCCTCCAACGCTCTTGCCAAAGTTGCTTCATCGGTAAATTCTAATTCTCCGCCAATTGGAATTCCGCGCGCGATTCGAGTAATTTTTAAATTAAATGGTTTCAAAAGTTTTGTCAAATAAATTGTTGTGGCTTCACCTTCAACATTTGGGTTCAAAGCTAAAACAATTTCTTTTACATCATCTACTAATCTTCTTAGTAACTCTTTAATTTTTAATTGCTCCGGTCCAATTCCATCAAGAGGAGAAAGTGTTCCGCCTAAAACATGATACATTCCAAAAAAGTGATGAGTCTTTTCAAATGCGATTACATCGTTCGGTTCTTCAACAACGCAAATTATATTTTTTTCTCTTTCAAGGTTTGAGCAAATTGCACACGGATCAGTTTCAGTAATGTTTGAACAAATTGAACAGTAATGAATTTTATCTTGAAGCTCGTTTAGTAATTTTGAAAAATTTGTAATTCTTTCACGCGGAACTTTTAAAAGATGAAGTGCAAGCCTTTGCGCAGTCTTCCTTCCAATTCCTGGTAGCGATGAAAAATGTTCAATTAATCTTTCGAGTGTGTCGGATGTTTGTATCATATTTTTTCAAATATATTCATTACAAAAAATAAATGCAACGAAACAGCGCGGAATATTCCGTTGATTTTAGATGAAGTAATAGATATATTTGTCTGAAAATTTTTAACTGAAAGAAAATATGTCTGAAAAAAATTATGATATTATTATTATTGGTGGCGGACCGGGGGGTTATGTTGCGGCAATTCGCGCTGGCCAACTTGGTTTAAAAACTTTAGTTGTTGAAAAAGAAAAACTTGGTGGAATATGCCTTAATTGGGGCTGTATTCCGACGAAAGCACTTTTAAAAAATGCCGAAGTTTTCGAAACTTTAAAACATGCTGAAGATTTTGGATTTAGTTTTGAAAATTTAAAAGTTGATTTTTCAAAAGCAATCAAACGAAGTCGCGATATTTCTGGTAGATTATCAAAAGGGATTGAATTTCTTTTGAAGAAAAACAAAGTCGAATATATTTCGGGCAGTGCGAAAATTATTTCAAAAGGAGTTGTTGAAGTTACTCAATCGGGAAAAGTTGAAAATATAAATGCAAAAAATATTATTATCGCAACTGGCGCAAGACCTCGTTCGGTTCCGGGAATTACGATAGATAGAAAACAAGTTATCACAAGTTCCGAGGCGATGATTTTAAATGAAGTACCGAAACGATTAATTATAATTGGCGCTGGCGCAATTGGCGTTGAGTTCGCATATTTTTATAACACTTACGGATCGAAAATTACTTTAATCGAAATGATGCCGTCAATTATTCCTGTCGAAGATAAAGAAGTTTCAAAAACTTTATCTCGTATTTTTCAAAAAAATGGAATTGAAATTTTAACTGAAACAAAAGTTGAATCAATTAAAACCGGAAGTGAAGTTACTGTTTCAATTTCTTCTAAAGATGGAAAAAAAGATATTGTCGGAGATATTGCGCTTGTTGCAATTGGCGTGCAGGGAAATATTGAAAATCTCGGACTTGAAGAAGTTGGAATTAAAACTGAAAAATCTTTTATCAAAGTTGATGAATTTTACAAAACTAATGTTGATGGAATTTTTGCGATTGGCGATGTTAACGGTCCGCCGTGGCTTGCGCATGTTGCATCATCGGAAGGTGTTGTTTGCGTCGAAAAAATTGCTGGTAAAAATCCGCCAAAAATTGATTACAGCGCAATTCCCGGTTGCACATATTCTCAACCACAAATTGCAAGTGTCGGATTGACGGAAGAAAAAGCAATCGAAAAAGGTTATCAAATTAAAATTGGACGATATCAATTTCGTTCGCACGGAAAAGCGATGGCGATGAATGAAACTGAGGGTTTTGTGAAGTTAATTTTTGACGAAAAATATGGCGAATTACTTGGCGCGCATATTATTGGACCCGAGGCAACTGAAATGATTGCCGAACTTACGATTGCGAAAACGCTCGAAGCGACTGCCGAACAAATTCACAGAACAATTCACGCGCATCCAACTTTGACTGAAGGAATTGCCGAAGCGGCGATGGATGCTTACGGAGAATCGATTCATCAATAAATTATTTTGATGGAAATATTTTCATTAAATCTTGGCAAAACAAAATTTGCTGATGCTTGGAATTTTCAAAAAGAAATTTTCAAGTTGCGTGAAGAAAATTCTATTCCCGATGTTTTGCTTTTTACCGAACACGAAAATGTCTACACGCTTGGTAAAGCCGCCGATGAAAATCATTTATTGGCAAGCGGAAACGAATTGCAAGAAAAAAATATCGATTGCTTTTCTATCGATAGAGGTGGCGACATAACTTATCACGGACCGGGACAAATTGTTGGTTACCCAATTTTAAAATTGTCAAATTATTACGAAGATATTCATCGCTACTTGCGAGAGATTGAAGAAGTAATAATTTTAACTTTGAAAGATTTTAAAATTGATGCGAAGAGGAACGAAGGATTTACCGGCGTTTGGGTTGGCGATGAAAAAATTTGCGCCATTGGTGTAAAAGTTTCTAAATGGATTACGATGCACGGATTTGCGCTAAATGTAAATACCGATTTATCTTTTTTCGATAGAATAATTCCATGTGGAATTTTTCATCAAGGTATAACTTCGATGGAAAAAATTTTAGGAAATAAAATTGAGTTGCAAAAAGTTGAAGAAAAAATTATCGCAAATTTTGAAAAAATATTTAATGTCAATTCCAAAAAAATTAGTAAAGAAGAATTTCATTCTCAATTTGAAAGTGTACTTTTATAATGGATAAAATAAAATTTCCAAAAGATTTCTTATTAAAAGCATATCGCACAATCGTATTTTCTCGTACAATTGATGAGAAGGAAATGACTCTTTTAAAGCAAGGAAAAATTTTCTTTCATTTAAGCGGTCCCGGGCACGAAGCGGTGCAAGTTGCAATGGCGCTTGCTATGAAATCTAATTACGATTGGGCTTATCCTTATTACCGCGATTTGGCTTTTTCGCTTGCGTATGGCTCAACTCCGCTCGAAATATTTTTAGAAAATATGAATCGAGTTGAAGGTCCTTCGTCGCATGGTCGTCAAATGCCGTCGCATTACGGAAATAAAAATCTCCGAATCGTCGGGCAATCAAGTCCAACAGGAACTCAGTATCTTCAAGCAGTTGGCACAGCGATGGGAGCGAAAAAATCTGGAAGCGATGAAATTGTTTATGTCTCAAGTGGCGAAGGTGCGACAAGCGAAGGAGAATTTTTTGAAGCGCTCAATTGGTCGAACAGAGAAAAATTCCCAATTATTTTTTTGATTCAAAATAATCATTTTGCAATTTCTGTTCCTTTTAAAGATCAAGTTGCCGGAAATTCTCTTTATGATTTGACAAGTGGTTACAATAATTTTTTGCGTATTCAAATTGATGGAACTGATTTTGTAAAATCTTACGAGGCATCTTTAAAAGCTGTTGAGTATGCGCGAAGTGGAAAAGGTCCAGTTTTAATAGAAGCAGATTGTGTTCGATTATTTCCGCATTCATCAAGCGATGATCAAAAAAAATATCGCAATGCCGATGAAATCGAAAATGAAAAAAAACGAGATCCAATTCCGCAATTAGAAAAATATTTAATCGAAAATAATTTTTGCACTTTAGAAGAAATTGAAATAATAAAAAAAGAAATTAAAAACGAAGTCAACTTTGCGGCTGATGAAGCCGAAAAAGGAAATCAACCCGACCCACTCAGAGTAACCGAAAATGTTTTTTCTCCAATCGTAAATATTCGAAAAGAAAATTTTGTCGAGCCATCGCATACTGGAAAAAAAATTGTAATTGTTGACGCAGTCAATCACGCATTGCACGAAGAGATGGCGCGAAATGAAAAAATTTTAATTTACGGTGAAGATGTTGCCGATGGAAAAGGTGGAGTTTTTACCGCAACAAAAGGTTTATCGACTGCGTTTGGAAATAAGCGAGTTTTTAATTCGCCACTTGCCGAAGCAAGCATCGTTGGCACTGCGATTGGTTTATCAATTTACGGTTACAAACCAGTTGTTGAAATTCAATTCGGCGATTATATTTGGCCAGCGGTTATGCAAATTCGCGACGAACTTACAATGCTTCGATACAGAACCGATGGCGATTTTAGTTGCCCAGTTGTAATTCGTGTTGCAGTTGGTGGATATATTCGTGGTGGATTGTATCACAGTCAATCAATCGAAGGATTTTTTGCGCACATGCCGGGAATTTGGATTGCATTTCCATCGAATGCCGCCGATGCAAAAGGACTTTTGAAAACTGCAATTCGTGAAGACAATCCGATTTTATTTTGTGAACATAAAGGTTTGTATCGACAACAATTTGCGGCATCACACGAACCAGATGAAAATTATTTAATTCCTTTTGGTTTAGCAAGTATCAAAAAAATTGGCACAGATGTTACAATTGTAACTTGGGGATTTTTGGTTCAGCGTTCGCTTGAAGCGGCAAAAAAATTAGAAGCCGATGGAGTTAGCGTTGAAGTAATTGATTTGCGAACAATTATTCCGTGGGATAAAGAAACAGTTTTTAATTCAGTTAAAAAAACTGGAAAAGTTTTAATTGCGCACGAAGATAATATTACAGGTGGATTTGGCGCAGAAATTTCTGCATCAATTATGGAAAATTGTTTTCAATATCTCGATGCGCCAGTTGTGAGAGTTGCCGCAAAAGATTCTCCTGTTCCATTCGCTCCTGTTTTAGAAAATTTAGTTTTGCCTCAGGAAAGCGATATCACTTCGGCATTGAAAAAATTATCATCATTGTAAAATATTTTTTATAAATTTAAGATTAATGAATTCAAATAAAATTAGCAATATAAAACTTCGCACAGGTAATCAAATGATTGCAGAAGGTGCAATGCGTGCCGGATGTAAATTTTTTGCAGGTTACCCAATTACACCTGCTTCAGGTATTTATAAAAGTATGATTGATTTATTACAACAACAAGGTGATATTGCAATCAGTTCTCCTGATGAAATTTCTGCACTCGCGTATTGTGTTGGCGCTTCAATGCGTGGATTAAAAACAATGACGGCTACATCAGGTCCCGGTTGGGCGTTAATGATTGAAACTGTTCAATATGCATTGATGACTGAAACTCCTGTTGTTATTGCGATTGTGCAACGCTTAGGTCCAAGTACCGGCGGAGCAACGCAAGGGGCGCAAGGGGATATTTTGCTTGCAGAATTTGCAACAAGTGGTGGTTATACAATTCCAATTTTATGTCCAAGCAATTCAGTTGAGTGTTTTGAATTATCAATGCTTGCATTCAAATGGGCAGAATTATTGCGAACACCAGTTGTAATTTTATCAGATAAAGAAGTCGGAATGACAACTGATAGCGTTGATTATTTTGATTTAAAAGAATTACCTTCAGCGTTGCGCGTTCCATTTCAAGTGGAATCCATTAGCAATAACTATCGTATGTATGATTATCAAAAAGTAAGTGATGTTCCAGCATTTGCGGCAGTTGGTGAAGAGTGGAAAGTAACAGCGACAGGTTCTGCGCACAATAAATATGGCGCGCTAAAAAAAAATGATTTAGAAACGCTTGAAGTTCTGCATCATCTCGAAGAAAAAATTCAAGCTAGAAAAGATGATTTAGTAGTTGTTAAAAAAGATATTCAAATTGATGCGCAAACTTTGGTAATTAGTTTTGGGATTACAGCACGAACGATGAACGAATCTATAATTCAAGCAAGAGAAGAAGGGAAGAAAGTTTCTTCACTAAATATACTTTCATTATTTCCTGTTCCTGAAAAAGAAATTATAAAAGCGGCTGAAGGTGTAAAGAGAGTTGTGATTGCAGAAGAAAATTTTTCAGGACAATATCGCAAAGTGATTTCTTTAATCATAAAAGAGAAAGAAATAATTGGAGTAAATAAAATTGGCTTGATGATTAAACCAAAAGAAATTTTAGAGACAATTTTATGAACGAAATAAAAACTCCAACAACTTATTTGGTAGAAAATTGTATAATGCCGTTTTGCAAAGGATGTGGACATTCGCATATTGTTCGTAAATTAGATGAGGCGATGGTCAGACTTAACTTAGATCCAAAAAATATAAATCTTGTTTCAGATATTGGTTGCATCGGATTAGTTGATTCATTATTTAAAACTCCACATACTGTTCATACAACGCACGGTCGCTCTACCGCATTTGCAACGGGAATCGAATTGGCTGATTGTATTTTATTCGATTCAAAATTAAAAACAATTGTTCTCATCGGCGACGGTGGTTCAATGATTGGTTTTCTTCATCTTGTGCAAGCGGCATTACTTAATGTCGATGTGACTGTAATTTTGGCTAATAATTTTTTATTTGGAATGACTGGAGGACAAAATTCATCCGCTTCGCCAATTGATTTTATTACTCCAACAACTCCGAACGGAAATATTGTTCCGCCACTTGATATGTGTAAAATGATGATTGATTCTCACGCAGGATTTGTTGCGCGCAAAATATCAACTGATAAAGATTTAGCAGATGTAATTTTTAAGGCAATTGCTCATCCCGGTTTTGCTTTGGTGGAAATTATTGAACTTTGTACAGAATATGCAACTCCTTTCAACAAACTTACTGGCAAAGCATTACAGGAAATTGTAAATAAAAATGGACAAGAACTTGGGATATTAATAGAGAAGCAAGAACGAAATGAGTTTGGTGTAGTCTATTCTTCAAAATTTCCGAAAAAAATAATTTCTGAGACAGAAAAAGTTTCAGAGAGCGCTAATCGAATTTATGAAAATAATTTAAAGAGAAAAATTGGAATAATTCTTGCCGGAAGTGCAGGAGGAAAAGTACAATCAGCCGCACGGATGTTTTGCGAAGCTGCAGTACTTGCTAATTTAAAATGCACGCAAAAAAATGACAATCCGGTAACGCAAGGATCGGGATTTTCTCTTTCGGAGGTTTGTATAGGTCCGACAGAAATTTTTTATACAGGAATAGATGATCCCGATGTTGTAATTATTGTCTCGCAAGATGGTATTCGTGAGTTACAAAGCAAAAAGATTTTCAGCACATTATCTTCATCTTGTGTCGTTTTTGTGGATGAATCATTGGAGTTGCCGGAAACAAATGCAAATGTTTATCGTCTTCCATTTAGTAAAATGTGCAAACCGAATAAAATGGCCGCGAGTGCTTTGTTAGGATATATTTCTGCAAGCGATATATTCCCTGTGGAAGCATTTACAGAATTGTTTAAAATAAAATTTCGTAGCGAAGAAGAATTTTTTCCAAAAGAATTTATCGAAAAAATAAAATCAATTAATTTTAATGCGGATTACATCAACGAAAAAAATTAGTTTAATTTGTAGGTTTGGTATATTTAAGTGCGATTTTATGAGTTTTATAAATTTAGATAAAAATTCACGGTGCAAATAAATAAATAAATAAAATGAAATTCCCTTTAACTTTCGAAGATTACAAATCTCTTTACTATTATATAAAACTCGTTCGTGAATTTGAAGAATCAATTTTACGACTTTATCGTCAAAGTAAAATTGTTGGTGGTGCGTTTACCGGATATGGAAACGAAGCAACTTCGGTTGGAAGTGCATTTTGTTTAAACAAAAACGATTATCTTTTTCCGATGCACAGAGATATTGGCGCACATTTTGTAAAAGGTCAATCGGTAAAAAAAATAATGGCGCAACATTTGGCTCGTGCAACTGGTCCCGCAAAAGGAAGAGATGGAACTGGACATTACGCAGATGCTGATTTAAGAATTTTTGGAAATATTTCTCATCTCGGTGCGATGATTCCAATGGCAACAGGTATGGCGCTTGCATCAAAACTTAAAAAAGAAAAATCTGTTGCGCTAACTTATATCGGCGATGGTGGTTCAAGTATCGGAGATTTTCATGAGTCGCTTGTAATGGCAAGTGTGATGAAACTTCCGTTAATTTTAATTATCGAAAATAATCAATATGCGTATTCAACTCCAATTTCAAAACAATTTAATGTTGAAAAACTTTCCGATAGAGCGATTGGTTATGGAATCCCGGGTTTTACAATTGATGGAACTGATGTTGAGGAAGTAATTAAAATTACAAACGAAGCTTGCGAACGAGCGAGAAATGGCGATGGACCAACTTTGATTGAATCGATTACGATGAGAATGCACGGACACTCTGCGCATGACGGCGCTGAATATGTGCCGAAAGAGTTGATGAACGAGTGGAAAGAAAAAGATCCCGTAATAAATTTTGAAAAAAAATTAATTGATAAAAAAATAATTTCAAATGAATTTAAAATTGAAACGGAAAGTAAAATTAAAAAAGAAATTGATGAAGCAATTGAGTTCGCGTTAAACTCGCCTTTTCCAAATGGAGAAGATGCGCTTGTTGGATTATTTTCAGAATGATGTTGTTCGCAAAAAGAAATATGTCATTCCCGAGTCATGCTGAGTGAGCGCATTTGGCACCATCACGCTTTGCGTGACTTGTCGAAGCATATCGGGAATCAATTTGTTAAAAATAAAAAAAAATGGTTTCCCGCTTTCGCGGGAATGACCATAATTTAATTTGATTAACTGTTATACATTTATGTGTAAAATTAATTACTGAGAAAAATAAAATATAAAATGCCAATCATAAATTACATTGATGCAATTTCAAAAGGTTTGTGGGAAGAAATGGAAAGGGATAAAAATGTTTTTATCTTTGGGCAGGATGTTGGAGATTACGGTGGCGCATTTAAAGTTACAAAAGGTTTCATAAAACATTTTGGCGCTGAAAGAGTAATTGATGCAATAATTGCAGAGTCAGCAATTATTGGAGCGGCTACTGGCGCGGCAGTTGCAGGAATGAGGCCAGTTGTTGAAATGCAATTCTCGGATTTTGTTACAAATGGATTTAGTCAGTTAGTAAATAATACTGCTTCAATTCATTATCGTTGGAATTTATCTTGCCCGATTGTTTTAAGAATGCCAACTGGCGCAGGAGTTCGTGGCGGTCCGTTTCACTCTCGAAATACTGAAGCTTGGTTTTTTCATCAGCCGGGATTAAAAATTGTTGCACCAGCTACAGCTTACGATGCAAAAGGATTAATTAAATCTGCAATCAGAGATGACAATCCGGTTTTATTTTTAGAACATAAAAGATTTTATAGAAATATAAAAGATGAAGTTCCCGATGAAGAATATATTGTTGAAATCGGAAAAGGCGATATTAAAAAAATTGGGAGTGATATTTCAATTATAACTTACGGTGGCACTTTACATCAATCGATTGAAGCGGCAGAAAAAATTGAAAAAGAAAACGGAGTGAGTGTTGAAGTTGTTGACTTAAGAACTTTAGCTCCACTGGATATTGATATAATTATTTCAAGCGTAAAAAAAACTGGTAAAGTTTTAATCGTACATGAAGATAATTTAACTGGTGGAATTGGCGGAGAAATTTCAGCGCTCATTATTGAAAATGCGTTTCAATTTTTAGATGCTCCAATAAAAAGAGTTGCGGCATTTGATATTCCAACTCCGTATAGCCCAACACTTGAAGATTATTTTTTACCAAACACAAATAAAATTTATTCAGCACTTTTAAATCTTTCAAAATTATAGGAAAAAATTATGGCACTCGTAGATATTTTAATGCCTCAAATGGGCGAAAGTTTAACCGAAGGGACAATTATGAAATGGTACAAAAAAGTTGGCGATAAAATTGCCAAAGATGAAACACTTTTCGAAATCAGCACTGATAAAGTGGATTCAGAAATCCCTTGTATTTGTGAGGGAATTGTGGCCGAAATTCTTTATCCCGAACAAACAACAGTTGCAATTCACACCGTCGTTGCAAGGATTGAAACCGATTCATCTGTTTCGATTTCTTCGACTCCATCAAAAGCAAAAATTGAAGAAGTAAAAAAAGTTGAAAATTCACCAACGGAAATAATTGCAACACCAATAAAAAAAGAATCCTCTTCCTCAAATAAATTTTTCTCGCCACTTGTTTTAAATATTGCGCAGGCTGAAAATGTTTCATTAACCGAACTTGAAACAATTATTGGAACTGGAGCAGAAGGGAGAGTTACCAAAAAAGATATTTTTGATTTTGTAGAAAAAAGAAAATCACCAAAAACTGAAACGACTGCAAAAGGTAAATCGCAATTTATTAAAATGGATACAATGCGAAAAGCAATTGCCGAGCACATGATTAGAAGTAGACAAACCTCAGCGCATGTTGGTTCGGTTACCGAAGCTGATGTTACAAAAATTGTTGCGTTTAGAGAAAAACATAAAAATGATTTTGAAAAACGAGAAGGATTTAAATTAACTTTCACTCCTTTCTTTTTAGATGTTGTTGTCCGAGCGTTGAAAGATTTTCCATTATTGAATTCTTCAATTAGCGGAGATGAAATTTTAATTCACGAAGAAATAAATCTTGGCATTGCAGTTGCTTTGGAAAATGGTTTAATCGTTCCAGTAATAAAAAATGCTGAATCAAAAAATATTACCGAACTTGCCAGAAGTGGAAATGATTTAGCTCTTCGCGCTCGAATAAAAAAATTATTACCAATCGATGTCCAAGGCGGAACTTTTACAGTAACTAATCCCGGAATTTTTGGAAATCTTTATGGCTTTCCAATTATCAATCAGCCACAAGTTGCAATACTTGGAATTGGTGCAATTAAAAAACGACCAGTAATTGTAAATGATGAAATTACAATTCGTTCGATGGTTTATATTTCAATGTCGTATGACCACAGAATAATTGATGGCGCACTTGGCGGAAAATATTTACAAAAAATCGTCGAATATTTAGAAAATTTTAACGAAACCCAAAAATTATAATGTCTAATTTAATTCAAGAAATTCCTGTCGAAAATCCAAGACCGCGAAAACCGGAATGGCTAAAAGCAAAAGTTCCCGGTGGCGAAAATTATTCTCGACTCAGAAATTTAATTTCCGAGAAAAAACTTCACACAGTTTGCGAAGAAGCTCGCTGTCCAAATCTTGGCGAATGTTGGAATAGTGGCACTGCAACTTTTATGATTTTGGGCGACACTTGCACGCGAAGTTGTGGATTTTGTGCCGTAAAAACAGGCGCAATGGGCTTTGTTGATGTTGATGAACCACGAAGAGTTGCCGAAGCGATTGCATCAATGAAACTTCGTCACGCAGTTATAACTTCTGTAAATCGTGATGAATTGCTTGATGGCGGCGCAGGAATTTTTGCAGAAACAATTCGTGAATCGAGAAAATTAATTCCAACTTGTAGAATTGAAGTTTTGATTCCTGATTTTCAAGGAAGCGAAGAGGCGCTTAATATTGTACTTGATGCTGAGCCAGATATTTTAAATCACAACATTGAAACTGTTCCGAGACTTTACAAAACTGTTCGACCTCAAGCGCATTATCATCGCTCGCTTGAATTAATTAATCGTGCGCATCTTCGCGGATTTTTAACAAAGTCCGGAATTATGGTTGGGCTTGGCGAAACGAATGATGAAGTGATTGAAACTTTGAGCGACCTTCGCGCCGCAAATTGTGATGTTGTTACAATCGGTCAATATCTTCAACCAAGTTCAAATCATTTAAAAGTTGAAAGATTTGTTCATCCTGATGATTTTTTAAATTTCAAAAAAATTGGAATTGAAATGGGATTTCGTTTTGTTGAATCTGGTCCTCTTGTAAGAAGTTCGTATCATGCCGCGGAACAAAGCTAAAAATTTTACCAATAT
>CAYIXI010000039.1:0-16856 GCA_964367235.1 uncultured Chitinophagaceae bacterium
ATCATTTCCTTTTGCCTCAATGACTAACTCAAAGGCTTCTTCTCCAACTTTCTGTGTAATTTTATTAATTCCACTTTTGTAAAGTTTATTTGTATAAGAATTTTCACAATTATCATCAATGCGTTCGGAAATGATTTGCTCTAATTTATACAAAAATCCTTTTGCAGTTTCATCATTAAAACAAGAAGTTGAACCAGTATGACAAACCGGACCTTGAGGTTTTGCTTTTATTAAAATGGTATCGTTATCGCAATCAATTTTTATATCTTTTACAATTAAAAAATTACCCGATGTTTCTCCTTTAGTCCACAATCTGTTTTTACTGCGACTAAAAAAAGTTACCTTGCCAGAATTTTGAGTTTGCTCAAATGCATTTTCATTCATAAATCCCAACATCAGTACATGTAGTGTTAAAAAATCTTGAACGATTACCGGTGCAAAACCGTTTGTATTAAAATTTATTTTCATCTTATTTTTATTTTATTTGTGATTAAATATTTTTTTAGTTCAGGAATTGTAATTTCTCCATAATGAAAAATAGTTGCGGCTAATGCACCGCTTGCTTTTGTTTTTTCAAAAACTTCTTTAAAATGCAATTTTGTACCAGCGCCACCGGAGGCAATTACCGGAATATTAACCGCGCGACTTACTTCACTTGTAATGTCAATCGAGAATCCGTTTTTGGTTCCATCATTATTTATTGAAGTCAAAAGTATCTCTCCAGCGCCTGATTTTTCAACCTGTTTTGCCCAATCAATAGTTTTAAGCGAAGTTAAAATTTTTCCACCACTTACATAAACCATCCACTCGTTATTTTCAAATTTTGTATCGATAGCCACAACGACGGATTGGCTTCCGTATTGCGCGGCGATTTGAGAAATAATTTCGGGATGATGAACGGCAAAAGAATTGATAGCGACTTTATCGGCGCCCGATTTTATAATTACAGAAACATCTTCTATGGAATTAATCCCTCCTCCGACAGTAAATGGAATATTAATTTCTTTGGCGATTTTTTCCACAAGTTTCGAAACTGTTTTTCTATTTTCAACTGTAGCAGTGATGTCTAAAAAAACTAATTCATCGGCACCTTCCTGCACATATTTTTTTGCTAATTCAATCGGGTCGCCCGCATCACGAATACCTAAAAAATTTATTCCTTTTACAGTTCGTCCATCTTTGATATCGAGACAGGGGATTATTCTTTTCTTTAACATAGTTTGCTTAATTCTTTTAGAGAAATTTTATTTTCATAAATTGCTTTGCCGATGATTGCCGCATCACAACCAATTGATTTTAATTTTATTAAATCCTCGATTGAAGAAACTCCACCACTTGCGATGAGTTGTACTTTTGTTTTTTCTAATATTTCTGAATAAAGTTCGTTTGATGTTCCTTCTAACATTCCATCTTTAGAAATATCTGTACAAATCACATATTTAATTCCTTTAGATTTATAATCTTGGATAAAATCAATCACATTAATCTCCGAAATTTTGAGCCATCCATTTGTAGCAATTTTACGATTAATGCAATCGGCTCCTAAAATTATTTTATCTGCTCCGTAAGTAGTGAGCCACTCTAAAAAAAGATTTGAATTGTTTATTGCAACACTTCCGCCTGTAATTTGCGAAGCGCCGTTTTCAAAAGCTATTATCAAATCTCCACTGCTTTTTAATCCACCGCTAAAATCAACTTTCAATTTTGTTTTTGAAGTTATTTCGTACAAAATTTTATGATTGACAATCTGTTTTGATTTGACTCCATCTAAGTCAACCAAATGTAAATAGTTAATTCCGTTTGCTTCAAATTCTTTTGCTACTTCCAAAGGATTTTCGTTGTAAATTTTTTGAGTAGAAAAATCTCCCTTTGTGAGACGAACACATTTTCCGTTGATAATATCAATTGCAGGAATTATTCTCATAGTCGTAAAAAATTTTGTAAAATTATTTCTCCCACTCCAGCAGATTTTTCAGGATGAAATTGAGTGGCGTAAAAATTATTTTTTTGCAATGCGGCGCTGAAGGGAAGAATGTAGTCGCAAATTGCCGTGGTTTCATTGGATATTTCGGCATAATAGCTATGCACAAAATAAAAATTGTCATTATTATTTATTGCATTAAAAAGATTTCCTTTAAGATTTTGCAAATTATTCCAGCCCATGTGAGGCACCAAATCTTTTGGAGGAAATTTTTTAATGATTGTATCAAAAATTCCGAGTGAGTCGGTGTTGCCTTCTTCGGAATATTTGCACAAAAGTTGCAAACCAAGACAAATACCTAAAACTGGTTGCTTTAAAGATTTTATTAAAACATCTAAATTGTTTTCCTTTAAATACTTCATAGCAGAACTTGCTTCACCAACACCAGGAAAAATAATTTTATCAGCATTAATAATTTCATTTTCATCGCCAGATATTTTACATTCGTAACCAAGTCGCTCGACAGCATTTTTTATAGAAGTAATATTTCCGGCATTGTATTTAATTACCACAATCATAAAATTCCCTTTGTGCTTGGGATTGAAAAATTATTAGTTTTGGTAATTGCCATCTTAATCGCTTTTGCAAAAGATTTAAAGATGGATTCTATTTTGTGATGTTCATTTTCTCCTTCAGCTTTGATATTTAAATTACACTTTGCATTATCGCTAAAAGATTTAAAAAAATGGAAAAACATTTCGGTCGGCATCTCACCAATCTTTTCGCGTTTAAATTCCACATCCCAAACAATCCAAGGTCTCCCACCAAAGTCGATTGCTACTTGCGCCAAACAATCATCCATTGGTAGTAAAAATCCATATCGCTCAATTCCTTTTTTACATCCGAGTGCTTTTAAAAAAACTTCGCCTAAAGTAATTCCAACATCTTCGATGGTGTGGTGTTCATCAATCTGCAAATCGCCAGTAACAGAAATATTCAAATCTATATTACCATGTTTCGAAATTTGTTCCAGCATGTGATCGAAAAATCCCAAACCAGTTGAAATAGAACTTTTTCCAGTGCCGTCTAAATTAATATCAATTTCAATTTTGGTTTCAGAAGTTATTCTGGCTACGCTAAATATTCTTGGAACTGATTTTAAGAATTGATAAATATCTTTCCAGTTTTGAGTTGACAAAGATGCATCACTCGATTTATTTTTATTTAAATAAATTGCATTGCAACCCAAATTTTTTGCTAACTCGACATCGGTTAATCTATCTCCAATTACAAATGAATTCATTAAATCGTAATTCCCATTTAAATAGTGATTAAACATAGCGATTCCCGGTTTCCGAGTTGGGAGGTTTTCGTGTGGGAAAGATTTGTCAATAAGTATTTCCCTAAATTCAACCCCTTCGTTTTTAAATGCGCGAATGATTTTATTTTGAGATGGCAAAAAAGTTTCTTCAGGAAAAGATTCCGTTCCTAGTCCATCTTGATTGCTAACCATAACTAAATCAAAGTCGAGCTCTTTAACTATTCGGGATAAATATTGAAAAACTTCGGGATAAAATTCTAATTTTTCTAAACTGTCAATTTGAAAATCGGTAGGTGGTTCAATTACTAAAGTGCCATCTCTATCTATAAATAATATTTTTTTCATAATTTTATTTTGCTCATTTCATTAATTAGTTTTTGATTTTCTTCTGGGGTACCAACTGTAATTCGGATGCAGTTTTTTACCAAGTTGTTTCTATTTCTTGTTACAACATTTTGTTTTACCAATTCATTGTAAATATTATTTGCATCAGTTGTTTCGATTAAAATAAAATTAGCATCAGATGGATAAATTCTTTTTACAAATGAAATTTTAGTCAATTCAAATTCTAACCACATTTTTTGTTCTAAGATTATGACTTTATGTTTCTCGAATTCAGATAAATTGCACAAACTATTTATAACAACATTTTGATTTAACTCGCTTACATTGTAAGGTGGTTTTATTTTGTTAAAAAGAGAAATAATTTCACTATTTGCATAAGCTACTCCAACTCTTGCCGCCGCCAATCCCCATGCCTTACTAAAAGTTTGTAAAACAATTAAATTAGGGTATTGATTAATTTTTGAAATGAAAGATTCAATATTGCAAAAATCAATATATGCTTCATCAACAATCACAACTCCTTTAAAATTTTGCAAAACCAAATCAATATTATTAATTATGTTACCAGTCGGATTATTTGGGGAACAAATAAATAACAATTTAATTCTTTCGTCATTCAAGTAGTTTTCAAAAATTTTAAAATCAATTTGAAAAGAAGAATTTAATGGAACCTTTATCAACTCCGTATCATTAATTTTAGCCGAAACTTCGTACATCCCATAAGTAGGCTGAAAAATAAGGGCTTTATCTGCTCCCGGATTACAAAAAATTCTGAAAGCCAAATCAATCGCTTCATCACTTCCATTGCCAATAAAAATATTTTCTGTAGGGATAGATTTTATTTCACTCAATTTTATCTTCAACTCCTTTTGATGAGGATCGGGATAACGATTAAGTTCGCCAAAAGGATTTTCATTGGCATCCAAAAAAATTGCATCATTACCAGTAAATTCATCTCTTGCAGTTGAATATGGTTTTAGAGTGAGGATATTATTTCGAACAAGATTTTTTAATTCAAACATATTATTTATTTAATCTAAGTGAAACTGCATTTTTGTGAGCAAATAAATTTTCGGCTTCTGCCATTAATTCAATCGCAGGTCCGATATTTTGGATTCCATTTTTTGTAATTTCCTGAAAAGTAATTTTCTTTACAAAAGAATCTAAAGAGACGCCACTATAATTACGAGCATAGCCATTTGTTGGCAATGTGTGATTTGTTCCGCTTGCATAATCGCCGGCACTTTCGCAACTGTAATTTCCTAAAAAAACAGAACCAGCATTTATAATTTCAGGAATTAATAATTTCGGATTCTTCGTAGCTAAAATTAAATGTTCGGGCGCGTAAAAATTACTAAACTCAATACATTCTTTTATATTTTTAAAAACAATCGTTTTACTTTTGTTTAAAGATTTTTGCGCAATTGTTTTTCTTGGCAAATATTTTATTTGTTTGTTTAGTTCAAACAAAATATTATCTATTATTATTTCATCATCTGAAAGTAATATTACTTGAGAATCTTCGCCATGCTCGGCTTGAGAAAGTAAATCGGCAGCAACAAAAGTTGGATTGCAAGTTTTATCGGCAATAATAAGTATCTCGCTCGGACCGGCAGGCAAATCAATTGCGACACCAAAATTTTGTGCCAGTTGTTTTGCAGCAGTTACAAATTGGTTACCGGGACCGAAAATTTTAAACACTTTTGGAATAGTTTCAGTTCCGAAAGTCATTGCGGCAATTGCCTGAATGCCACCAATTTTATTTATCGAAGTAATTCCAACCAAGTCGGCTGTGTATAAAATTGCAGGATTTATTTCACCATTTTTATTTGGAGGAGTGCATAAAATAATTTCTTTGCAACCAGCCAATTTTGCTGGGATTCCGAGCATTAAAACGGTTGAAAATAATGGTGCTGTGCCACCGGGAATATAAATTCCAATTTTTTCAATCGCTCTATTTTCGCGCCAGCAATTCACCCCTTTTGTAGTTTCAATTATTTTTATTTTCTCTTTTTGTGAAACATGAAATATTTCAATATTCTTTTTTGCAAGTTGAATCGCTTCTTTTAAATTTTTCGAGATATTCTTAGATGCATTTTTAATAATATTATTGCTAACAGCAAACGAGTTCAATTCTGCTTTATCAAAAAGGATACTATATTTTTTCAAAGCCTCATCACCATCTTTTTTTACTTCAACAAAAATTTTGTTGACCAATTTATTTAAATCTTTTTGCCGAATAGTTGGTCTTTGTGATAATCTCAGCCAATTATTTTTATTTACATTAATTATTTTTTTCATATTTAAATTTATTTTGTTTTATTAAATTATAGCACCATTTTTTCAATTGGTACTACTAATATTCCCTGAGCCCCAAATGATTTTAATTTATCAATGATATCCCAAAATTCATCTTCTTTCACTACAGAGTGAACACTGCTCCAGCCTTTATCTGCCAAAGGTAAAATTGTGGGGCTTTTCATTCCGGGAAGAATGGAACAAATTTTAGAGAGAGATTCATTTGGAGCGTTGAGCAAAATATATTTATTCTCCAACGAATTTCTGACAGCTTTAATTCTAAAAAGAAGTTTCTCAATTATATTTTGTTTTTCAATATTTAAGTTTTTATTTGAAATTAAAACAGCCTCACATTGAGTAACCACTTCTACTTCTTTTAGTCCGTTAATTAAAAGTGTGCTACCAGTACTTACAATATCAAAAATTGCATTCGCTAAGCCAATGCTCGGAGCTATTTCAACACTTCCGCTGATTTCTTCAATTTCAACATTTATCTTTTTTTCATCAAAAAATTTTTTTAAAATTTTAGGATAACTGGTTGCTATTTTTTTATTGTTGAAATAATATAAGTTTGTGTAGTTTTCATCTTTTGGAATTGCTAAAGAAAGTTTGCAATTCGCAAATCCTAATTTTTCTACAACAATCACATTTTTTTCTTTTTCCCAAACTTCGTTTTCACCCAAAATTCCAATGTCGACTACACCTTGCTCAACATATTGTGGGATGTCATCATCGCGCAAAAACAACACTTCAATAGGGAAATTTCTGGCATCAGTTTTTAGTTTTTTGTTGCCATTGGATAGATTGATGCCACACTCCTTGAGGAGTTCGAGCGATTTTTCGCTTAGTCTACCGTTTTTTTGAATTGCAATTTTTAGTTTACTCATTTTTTTATTTTTTATGTCTGAGTAAACATTTTGGGGAGAGTGTGAAACAAAAAACCCGTCTGTTTACTCAGACGGGTTTAGAAATATTTTTAAATTACACAAATCATTTCCATCTCGCCTGAGGGCTAGTATGAGAATGATGATGATGTAATTGTATAAAGTTCATTTTCGATTTTTTACTACACGAAGATAGTCGAATTCTATTTTAAAGTCAAGATTTTTGGAATATTTATTTAATTTAATTAATATTTAATTTTTCTTATCAGCCACGCAAAAAAAATATTGATGACAATCCATTTTTATTTTTCGTCTATTAAATAAAGTTGAGAGTCTTCAACATTGTAATGCATTGGTGCAACAGTTATTTTTGGATATCTAACTCTCAATCGGCTTGCTTCGCTAATTACAAAATCAATTTCGTTTTCAATATTAAATTTTGGAGCGAATTCATTAAAATGTTTTTCTGCCGTATCTTTCTTCCAACCCCCATTATCCACAAGCCCATTAATAAATTGCTCTTTACGAGAAATTAGGTTTACCATTCCACAATTATTATGTGCAATAATAACGATGTGTTTAACATCTCCAATAGCAATTGCGAAGGAAACTTTAAATTCGTTATTTAGTAAATGTGCGCCACCCGAGCGAATTATAAAAGCAAAATTATCTGGCATGTGTAAATGTTTCCGATTGTCCATACACATTGCAATTAGAAGTTGTGCTTTTGCGTATTCTTCAAATTGTTTATTAAGGTTATGATATTCTAGTAATAATCCGATTGGAGTATTTCGGTATTCAGGAAAAATATCTTCGGCAGATGAAATTTTTACGATTCTATTCATTTATGATTTTCTATAAAGTTATTGATAAAGATATAATTTATTTCTTTTTTCTTTGCAAACTTCTTTCAGTAATAATTCTAATTCCATCAAGAACTAAATTTGGCTCGAGCTTATTAATTACTTTCGAGTGCTTCGCCATAGTTTCAGAAAATCCTCCAGTTGCAATTACAATCGGATAATCATCTAACTCGCGAGAAATTCTACGAATCATAGTTTCCATTGCATCAAGCGCGCTAAAAAGAATTCCTGATTGCATTGCATGAACTGTATTTGTGCCAATTACAGTTTCAGGAAATTTTAAATCTACTCGTGGCAAAAGAGAAGCACGGCGATGCAATTCAACTGCGGCAGTTTCAACTCCGGGAGAAATCACACCACCAATATATTCTCCTTTACGATTCACAACATCAAAAGTAGTTGCAGTTCCAAAATCAACAATCACGACAGCTTCGTTATATTTAGTAAATGCGGCAACGGCGTTACAAATTCTATCTGCGCCAACTGCAGTCGGGTCATCGTATAAAATTGTAATGCCGAGAGATAGCGAAGATGAAATTATAAGTGGCTCGATGTTGAAAATTTTTTTCGACATACTAACCATTGTTGTTGTTAAATTTGGCACGACAGAAGAAATCCCGATTGAATTTATTTTTTTAATTGAGACTCCAGTATCATGACAAAAATTTTTAACAAGCGAACCAAACTCATCTTCGGTGCGCGAAACAAAACTCGTAACGCGCCAACTACCGAGTAATTTTTTTTTGTCGAATAAACCGAAAATTGTGTGCGTATTACCGACATCAATTGCAAGTATCATGATTTTACCTTTGATAATATGAGTGTAAAGTGACCTCGCCGGAAATTAAGGTTTCCCTTTTTCCATCGAGAGTTTCAAAAACTAATGAACCATTTTGATTTATTTCTATTGCTTTGCCATTTAAAACTTGATCGAACAGATTTACAGAGATAATTTTATTAAACATAGTGGATTTATTTTTCCACTCGTCAATTAAATTGACTGCTTCACTTTTTTGAAGTTTAATTAAATATAATTCAAGAAAATTTAATATTTCAGATAAAAGATTTTCGCGACTAACTATTTTCCCAATTTCTTTTAAGATTGATGTTGCTTTGTTTTCAATCTCATCTGGAAAAATAATTTGATTTACATTTACTCCAATTCCGATTATAATAAATTCGTCAAAATCGATTTTACAATTTTCGATTAAAATTCCGCAAATTTTTTTATTATTTAAGATGACATCGTTAGGCCATTTGCATTCCGTATTTGTGTTGGCAATTATATCGATTGCATTTGCAACCGCAAGCGAAGTTAAAAGTGGAATTAAAGTTATGCTTTGTGAAAAATTATTTTTAAGCAAAACGGAGAATAATAAATTTTCGCCTTTGTTTGAATTCCAAACTCTGTTAAATCTTCCATGTCCATTTGTTTGGAATTCAGATTGGACAACAAGTCCATCGATGGCTTCATTAAGTTTTAAATTTTTTAAATAATTGTTAGTTGAATCAATCTCATCAAATTGTAAAATTGCTTTTCCAATCGAATTAGTTTTTAAATTACTATTTATGATTTTTAAATCTAACATTTATTTTAATTTTGGTTTCGATGTGGCATTAGCAATTTCTAAAATAGTTGTGTAAACGAGTTCCGTTCTTTTTTGTAATGCATCAAAATCTATTTTATCAATATCATCGGTTGACTGATGATAATCAACATGCGTGCCATTAAAGAAAAAAATCACCGGAATATTCTTCTTCGCAAAATTATAATGATCGCTTCGTCTGTAAAATTGATTCGGATCGTTATCGTCGTTGTATTTATAATCCAAAATTAAATTAACACTTTTCTTGTTTGCAACATTTAAAATAGAATCCAGTTCCAAACTCAATTTATCCGAGCCAATCACATAAACATAATTATTAGATCTTAAAGAATCATATTTCGGATCGGTTCGCCCAATCATATCAATATTTATATTTGCCACTGTATTTTCAAGTGGAATAATAGGATTATCGGTATAAAACGAAGAACCGAGCAAACCTTTTTCTTCGCCCGAAACTGCCATAAAAATAATCGACCGTTTTGTTTTAATTTTGGAAAAAACTTCTGCAAGTTCCAAAACAGCAGATGTTCCGCTTGCATCATCATCGGCGCCATTAAAAACAACATTGGTTGATAAATTTTTCCCGACATGATCGTAATGAGCAGTAACGACTACGAATTCATTTTTTAAAATCGGATCGCTTCCTTCGATTACGCCTAAAATATTTTCACCTGTTTCAGTTGTTACATTTCTTTTTAAATCAAGTGAAACAGAAATATCATTTAAAGATTTTAGAGAATTAGATTTAGTTTTATTAATTTCTTCCTCTAATTTATCAACAGAAGTTTTGCTTGAAGCTAAAAGTTTGTTGGCTAATTGTTTGCTGATTAAAATTACAGGAATATCATTTCTATTTTGACTCGGAGGATAAATGGAGCCACGAAGTAAATTATTTAAATTATCTTTATATGAATCTGTAAATGAATATTCTTTTGACTCATCTATTATAAGTAGTGCAGCGGCTCCTTTTTGCGATGCTGTAATTCTTTTAAACATTGGTGAGCCAGCACGAAGAGGAACTTGCGATAAAATATTTGAATCGTTCGGCAAACCGCGTAACGCAAGTAAAATTTTTCCTTTGTATGAAAAATTTGAATCATAATCGCTATATCCATTTTTTGAGGAAATCCCGTAACCAACAAAAACAACTTGGTTTGTAATTATTGTATCGCTTGAAGTATTTAACGGAATATATTCTTCGCCAAATTTATCAAACTGTTTAATTAGAGATTTATTTTTGTAAATCGAAAGATTACTTTTATCACTAACAATCGAATGAATTAAAGGATAAGGTTGCGAAAAAGAATTATCCGAAGTAGGATTTTTTAAACCGAGCGACCTAAAATGATTGGCAATATATTTTGCCGCAATCTTTTGTCCACGATAAGTTGTTTCGCGTCCTTCAAGTTCATCTGAAGCCAAATATTCTAAATGATTTTGCAATCTTAATTTGCTAATATTTTGCGATTGACTATCAAAAGAAAAAAATAAAAATAAAAGTAAAATAGTGTTCTGTTTTTTCATAACTGTTGAAAGTAATAATTTGTTAATACATTTGTCAAATATTTTTGCACGACAATATGGCAACAATATATGAGCCTTAAATAAACCTTTTTGCGACAAAAAGTCCAACACAAAATAGCCTTAAAAAAACTCTTTCATTTACAGACCATTTGAAAGCCAAAAAGTTGGCACGATTGTTGCATTAGTAAATACAAAATAACAAATTATTAATCAAAGGAGAAAAAAAATGGCTGGAAAAATTATAGGAATCGATTTAGGAACTACTAACTCTGTTGTTTCGGTTATGGAAGGAAACGACCCAATTGTAATTGCAAACGCGGAAGGAATGAGAACGACACCTTCGATTGTTGCTTTTGCAAAAAATGGTGAACGACTTGTTGGACAAGCGGCAAAACGCCAATCAATAACAAATCCAAAAAATACAATTTACTCAATCAAACGATTTATGGGACGCTTCATGAATGAAGTAAATGAAGAGATGAAACTAGTTCCATACGAAGTTACCAAAGGAGACAACAACACAGCGAGAGTAAAAATTAGCGATAGAGTTTATTCTCCATCGGAAATTTCATCGATGATTTTGCAAAAATTAAAACAGACTGCAGAAGATTATCTTGGACAAAAAATTACTGAAGCAGTTATAACTGTTCCTGCATATTTTAATGATGCACAACGACAAGCAACAAAAGAAGCGGGAGAAATTGCTGGACTAAATGTTAGAAGAATTATTAACGAACCAACTGCCGCAGCATTAGCATACGGATTTGATAAAAAACATATTGATTCAAAAATTGCAGTTTTCGATTTAGGTGGAGGAACATTTGATATTTCTATTCTCGAACTTGGCGATGGAGTTTTTGAAGTTAAATCTACAAATGGAGATACGCATCTTGGTGGAGATAATTTTGATCAACGACTTGTAGAATTTTTTGCTGACGAATTTAAAAAACAAGAAGGAATTGATTTATTAAAAGATCCGATGGCACTTCAACGATTGCGAGAAGCCGCAGAAAAAGCAAAAATTGAATTATCGCAACTTCTTCAAACAGAAGTGAATTTACCATTTATCACTGCAACACCCGAAGGACCGAAACATTTAACATTAAATATTACTCGCGCAAAATTTGAGCAACTTGTTGATGATTTAATTAAACGATGTATCGGACCAGTTGAAAAAGCATTAACTGATTCAAAACTTTCGCCAAATCAAATTGATGAAATAATTTTGGTTGGAGGAATGACACGCATTCCAAGAGTTCAACAACTTGTAAAAGATATTTTTGGTAAAGAGGGACATAAAGGAGTAAACCCAGATGAAGTTGTTGCGGTCGGTGCTGGAATTCAGGGTGGCGTTTTAACTGGCGATGTTACCGATGTTCTTTTGCTCGATGTTTCGCCACTTTCACTTGGAATTGAAACTTTAGGAAATGTGATGACAAAATTGATTGAATCCAATACCACAATTCCGACTCGTAAAAGCGAGATTTTTTCAACTGCCGCCGATAATCAAACCTCTGTAGAAATTCATGTTTTGCAGGGCGAACGACAAATGGCTGTTGACAATCGTAGTCTTGGCAGATTTCATTTAGATGGAATTCCACCTTCGCCACGCGGAATACCACAAATCGAAGTTATTTTTGATATTGATGCAAATGGAATTTTACATGTAACTGCAAAAGATAAAATTTCAAATAAAGAGCAATCAATTCGAATAACTTCCTCAAGCGGACTTAGTAAAGAAGAAGTTGAAAAAATGAAAAAAGATGCGCAAGAGCATTCGGCTGAGGATAAAAAGAAAAAAGAAGAAATTGATTTACGCAATCAAGCGGACAATTTAATTTTCCAAACTAATAAACAGATAAAAGATTTTGGAGAAAAATTAAATGAAGAAACAAAATCAAAATTGGAAAAAGCAAAATCTGAACTTGAAGAGGCATTGAAATCAAATACTGGAATAAAAGAAAAAATGGATGAGCTAAATACAATTTGGAATGAAGCCTCAACTCAAATGTACGAAGCAACAAAACAACAACCACCAAATGCGGATGAAAACTCAAACGAACAAAAAAAAGATGACAAACGAGTTGATGACGCCGACTTCGAAGTTGTTGATGATAAATAAAAATAATATTTCATAACTAAAAAGAAAAAGGCGAAATCATTCGCTTTTTTCTGTCTATATAAAAAAACGAATATGAATTTTAACAAGTTCACAATTAAATCGCAAGAAGCAGTTACTGTAGCACAGGAAATTGCTTCGAGTTATAAAAATCAAATTATTGATGTTGAACATCTTTTTGCCGCGCTTATTCAAGACTCAAAAGGAGTTGTCTACACGCTGTTTCAAAAAATTGGTGTAAATGTTGGCTACATAAAAATAAAAACTGGTGAACTGATTGAAAAACTTCCAAAAATTACTGGTGCAACACAGCAATATTTTTCACAAAACATACAAAATGTTTTTGAAGAGGCGAAGAAGGAAGCGGAAAAATTAAAAGATGAATACATCAGCACTGAACATTTAATTTTGGCAATTTTAAATTTGCAAAAAAATTCTGTATCCGACCTTTTGCGCGATCAACAAATAACAGATGAAAATATTTTAAAAGCATTAAAAGAAATTCGAGGCGGTGAGAAAGTTACCGATCAAATGCCAGAAGAAAAATTTCAAGCACTTGAAAAATTCGGAAGAAATTTAAATGAATTAGCACGAAAGGGAAAACTCGATCCTGTGATTGGTCGTGAGGATGAAATTAGGCGTATTTTACAGGTGCTTTCGCGTAGAACAAAAAACAATCCAGTTTTAATTGGCGAGCCCGGAGTTGGCAAAACTGCAATCGCTGAGGGAATTGCACGAAGAATATTTTTAGGCGATGTGCCAGAGAATTTAAAAACAAAAAATATTTTTGCGCTCGACATGGCGGCGATAATTGCTGGTGCAAGTTTCCGCGGACAATTTGAGGAAAGACTGAAAGCAGTTTTGAAAGAAGTTGAAAATTCCAACGGAGAAATTATTTTATTCATCGATGAAATGCACACACTTGTTGGCGCAGGCGCGGCACAAGGCGCAGTTGATGCTTCAAATATGTTAAAGCCCGCACTTGCTCGTGGAGACTTGCGAGCAATTGGTGCAACTACAACCGATGAATACAGAAAATATATTGAAAAAGATCCGGCGCTTGAAAGAAGATTTCAACCAGTGATGATTGATGAGCCAACAGTTGAAGATACGATTTCTATTTTGCGAGGGCTTTCAGAAAAATATGAAGTTCATCACGGCGTACGAATTACTGATGGAGCAATTATTGCCGCGGCACAATTAAGCCACAGATATATTTCCGATAGATTTCTTCCAGATAAAGCAATTGACTTGATTGACGAAGCCGCATCAAAATTAAGAATTGAAATTGATTCGATGCCAGAGGAACTTGATGATGTTGAAAGAAAAATAAAACAATTTGAAATTGAACGCGAAGCAGTTAAAAGAGAACTCAATGCCGAATATGTTGACACAGATGATGAACGAAAAGAAATAAAATCACAAATAAATGAAATTGAAATAAATATTGCAGATTTAAAACAAAAACAAACTGCTCTAAAAGGTCATTGGCAAATTGAAAAAGATTTTATTCAATCAATCAGAAAAATGAAAGAAGAAATTGAACATGCCAGACGCGAATCGGAACAAAAAGAGCGAGAAGGAAATTTAGCAAAAGTCGCTGAACTCCGTTACGGAACAATTTTATCTTTGGAGAAAAAAATTAAAGAGGCAACATCGCAATTGGCTGAAGTTCAAAAAGAAAATAAAATGTTAAAAGAGGAAGTTGACGCAAACGATATTGCTGATGTCGTTGCAAAGTGGACTGGAATTCCGGTAACAAGATTGCTCGAGAGCGAAAAAGTCAAGCTTTTACACATCGAAAATAAGATTCACGAGCGAATGATAAATCAAGTTGAAGCGGTTAATTCGATTGCAAACGCAATCAAACGAAGCCGTGCAGGTTTGCAAGATGCAAAAAAACCAATCGGCTCTTTTATTTTTTTAGGAACTACAGGTGTTGGAAAAACTGAACTCGCTCGAGTTTTGGCTGAAGTTTTATTTAACAATGAAAACGCGCTCGTGAGAATTGATATGAGCGAGTACATGGAAAAATTTTCTGTTTCGCGATTAATTGGTGCGCCGCCGGGTTATGTTGGTTACGATGAAGGTGGACAATTAACTGAAGCTGTGAGAAGAAAACCATACTCAATTATTTTGCTCGATGAAATTGAAAAAGCGCATCCTGAGGTTTTCAATTTACTTTTGCAAATGCTCGATGATGGAAGATTGACTGACTCAAAAGGGCGAACTGTAAATTTTAAAAATTGTATAATTATTATGACTTCAAATCTTGGATCGAATTTAATTCAAGAAAAAATTGGCGAGATGCAAAGCGAAAATGATTGGGAAAATATTAAAGGAGAAATTAAATTAAAATTAATTGATGGAATGCGACAAATTATTCGTCCAGAATTTTTAAATAGAATTGATGAAATAATTCTTTTCAAACCACTTTCTTATAAAGATATTTTTGACATTGTAGATTTGCAATTAAAAATTATCAGAGAAAATTTAGCAGAAAGAAAAATGAGTTTAAAAATTACCGATGATGCAAAGGATTGGATTGCACGACTTGGTTATGATCCGCAATTTGGAGCGCGACCACTAAAAAGAGTTGTGCAACACCATATTGTAAATCAATTATCGGAAAAAATTCTTTCTGGCGAATTTGTTGAAGGTGATTCAATTGAACTATTTATGGAACGAGAAGGTGCGCTTTCTTTCAGAAAAAATAATGATGGCAAATAATTATGAACTGAATCGCGAAAATATCGAATTGCTCTTCGAATCCTTTTCAAATAAAGATATCGAAAAAGTTATGAGCGTGTTTGATAACGATTCAATTTTTATTGATGCGCATTACCCTGAAAAAGAAATGATTGGCGCTCATTCAATTCGTCGCGGATTATCATGGAGCATCAATAATATGAGCTCGATGAAATTTACAATTTTAAATTTATGGATTTCAGAAGATAAAGCATCGGTTGAAGTTTTTGCCCAGCATAAATTAAAAATCGGTTTAAAGCTTGATTTTAAAGAGGTATTTATAATAGAGATAAAAAATCAAAAAATAAAAAGGTTCGAAGCTTTTCTTCCGTATCCGCCATTCGGATTTGTAAATTTTGCATCGAAGTTAATTTGGAAAATTTTCAAACCAAAAATTTGATTTGTATTTATTTTATTAATTTATTATTCTTAACCACTTAACAATCAAAATTGGAGGATTTAAAATGTCGTACGAAATTAAAACAGAAACATTAACAAAAGATATTGCGCAAGTCCAACAAGCTTTTTTAACAAAAGTTTATGGTTGGATGTCGGTTGGACTTTTGCTAACAGCGGTATTTTCTATTTTAACGCTTGAAAGCGAAATGATGAGAGAGTTGCTTTTTTCAAACAGTTGGACAATTTGGGTTTTACTTTTTGCCGAACTTGGACTTGTAATGTATTTAAGTGCGCGGATTGAAACTTTAACCGCGGAGACAGCGACACTTTTATTTTTACTTTATTCAACTTTAAATGGTGTAACTCTTACGCCAATATTTTTAGTTTATACAAGTGAGTCGATTATGTCAACATTTTTAGTCTGCTCCGGGATGTTTGGCGCGATGAGTATTTATGGTTTCATCACAAAAAAAGATTTAAATGGAGTTGGAAGTTATTTATCGATGGGACTAATTGGAATAATTATTGCATCGCTAATAAATATGTTTGTGCAAAGTGAAACTTTTAATATGACAATTGCACTAATTGGAATTGTAATATTTTTAGGATTAACCGCGTACAATACACAAAAGATGAAAGCAATGGCTTATGTGATGATGGAAGGTGGCTCGGTTGCACAAAAAGGAGCAATCATCGGTGCGTTAGTTTTATATTTAAATTTTATTAATTTATTTTTGATGTTGCTTCGTTTGATGGGGGATAGAAGAAGGTAAAAATAATTAACAGATATAAATTTAGTTGGATAAACGCAATGCGTACTTACACTA
>CAYIXI010000040.1:0-16304 GCA_964367235.1 uncultured Chitinophagaceae bacterium
AAGTTAAAATTGCTGACGATGGAGAGATTGTTACACGCGGACCAAATGTAATGGTTGGCTACTATAATAATCCTGAGGCAACAAATAAAGTTTTGAGCGATGGTTGGTTTTCCACCGGAGATATTGGAAAACTTGATAAAGATGGATATTTATTTATTACCGATAGAAAAAAAGATTTATTTAAAAGTAGCGCGGGCAAAACTATTTTTCCAAGTGCGATTGAGTCTATTCTTTCCGCAAATAGATTTGTTGAGTTCGCTGTTGTCACCGGTGAAAATAGAAAATTCTGTATTGCTCTTTTAGTCCCAAATCAAATTAATTTAAAAGATTGGGCGCAAAAAGAAAATATCGAATACAAATCTTTAAAAGATATTCTTCAAAATCAAAAATTAATTTCTATTTACGATGAGCATATCAAAAAAGTAAACGATTCAATAAACACTTGGGAGCAAATTGTAAAATATATTTTGATTAACGAAGAGGTTTCAATTATTACAGACGACTTAACACCAACTTTAAAAGTTAGAAGAAAAAAAATAGAAGAACGATTTAAAAATAAAATTGAAGATATTTATACCGAGTACGAACATCTTCACGATGTACATCATCATTAAAAAAATTTAAACTTTATGAAAACTGAAATTAAAACAATTACAGTCATCGGCTCTGGCGTAATGGGCTCGAGGATTGCGGCGCATGCCGTTAATGCGGGAATTGAAACTTACTTGCTCGATATCGCGCCAAATGAATTAAATGAAATTGAAAAATCTAAAGGATTTTCGATTGACTCTTCTGTTGTTAGAAACAGAATTGTCAACGTGGGGCTCGAAACAGCAATAAAATCAAAGCCTGCGTCGTTTTTCTCTAAATCGCTGATTAAAAATATTCACATTGGTAATTTTGAAGAAAATAAAGATTTCATTTCAAAAGCCGATTGGATAATTGAAGCGGTTACGGAAAATCTTGCGATTAAGGAAAAAGTTTTTGGTATGATTGAAAAATTTCGAAAACCGGGCTCGATAATTTCATCGAACACTTCTGGGATTCCGATTTCTTTAATTAGCAAAAACTTGTCTCCCGATTTTAAAAGAAGTTTTTGCGGAACGCATTTTTTCAATCCGCCACGATATATGAAGTTGCTCGAAATTATTCCAATCGCTGAAACTTCAAGTGATGTGATTGAAACTATTTCTGATTTTTCTTCTGTAAATCTTGGCAAGGGAATTGTCTATTGCAAAGACACACCAAATTTTATTGCAAACCGAGTTGGAATTTTAGCAATTTTAAATGCAATCAATATTATGATTGAAGATGATTACACAATCGAAGAGGTGGATTTAATTACTGGTCCTGCAACTGGCAAACCAAAAAGCGCAACTTTTAGAACTGGCGATTTAGTTGGAATTGATACTTTGTTTCATGTCGCAAATAATTTATACGATGCTGTTCCAAACGATGAACGACGAGAAGTTTTTAAAATTCCCAGTTTTATAAATGAGATGGTAAAATTAAATTGGCTGGGAGATAAAACTAAATTCGGATTTTATAAAAAAACAAAAACAGCCGAAGGTAAAAAAGATATTTTAACTCTCGATTGGAAAACTTTAGAGCATCGCGCAAAAAAGAAAGCTGAGTTCGCATCAATCTCTGCTGGAAAAAATATTGAATCGTTAAAAGAAAAATTGAAAATGCTTGCGTTCAACAAAGATAGAGCGGGCGTATATTTTTGGAAAAATATCAGCGATGTACTTCTCTATTCTGCAAACAGAATCCCAGAAATCTCCGATGACATTGTTCAAATTGATAATGCAATGAAGTGGGGATTTAATTGGGAGCTTGGTCCATTTGAAACTTGGGATGCGATTGGCGTAAAAGAATCGGTTCAAAAAATGGAGAGCGAAGGAAAATCAATTCCTCTGCCAGTTGAAAATCTTTTGAAGAGTGGAAAAAATTCTTTCTACGAAATGTTAAATGGCAATCGTCTTTATTTTGATTTCCCATCAAGCAGTTTTAAAGAGGAAAAACTCCCGAGCAATTTAATTCTTCTCCCATCTTTAAAGGAGAGAAAAAAAGAAATTTTGTCAAACTCTGGCGCAAGTTTAATTGATATTGGAGAGGGCGTTGCGTGCTTGGAATTTCACTCAAAAATGAATGCGATTGGCGAGGATATAATTCAACTTACAAAACAATCGATTGCGGAGGTTGAAAAAAATTTCACTGGAATGATTCTCGCAAATCATGGAGTAAATTTTTCTGTTGGCGCAAATTTGATGATGGTGTTAATGTCCGCGCAAGATGAAGAATGGGACGATTTGGATTTAATGGTAAAAATGTTTCAACAAGTAACTTGTAATCTTCGATGTTCTTCAAAACCAATTGTTGCCGCGCCGTTTGGTTTAACGCTCGGTGGCGGTTGCGAGTTTTCTCTCGGTGCTGATAAAATTCACGCGAGTGTTGAAACTTATATGGGACTTGTTGAGTTGGGGGTTGGAGTAATTCCCGCTGGTGGTGGAACAAAAGAAATGTTAATTCGTTCGATGGAGGGGATTGAAAATATAAATAATGTTGAACTCTTTCCATTTGTGCAGCGAGCATTTGAAATAATTGGAATGGCAAAAGTTTCTACAAGCGCTGTTGAAGCAAAAGAGATTGGTTACATGCGTCAATCGGATTCGTATTCTATGAATAAAGATTTTTTAATTAGTGATGCAAAAAATGTTGTACTTGGAATGTCGAAATCTGGATATGTAAAACCAAAAATGAGAGAAAATATTCCTGTGCTTGGGGCGGCTGGTTTGGCAAATTTAAAAGTTGGATTGCATCTAATGAAAGAGTCTGGCTACATTTCCGAATACGATGCGCACATCGCGAAAAAATTATCTTACATTTTGTGTGGCGGAGATTTAAGTGGAAATAATTTTGTAACCGAACAATATTTACTCGACTTGGAACGCGAAGCGTTTTTAAGTCTGCTTGGAGAAAAGAAAACGCAGGATAGAATTAAATTTATGCTTGAAAAAGGTAAACCACTTAGAAATTAATTTTACAAAAGGAAAAAAATGGAAACCGCATTTATTGTAAGCGCAACTCGTACCGCCGTTGGTAAATCGTCAAAGGGTGGATTAAAAAATGTTCGTCCAGACGACCTTGCCGCAACGGTTATTGCTGAGGTTGTTAATCGCGCAAAAGTTGTTGATAAAAATGAAATCGATGATGTAATTTTTGGATGTGCATTACCAGAGGGTGAACAGGGGTTGAATTTTTCTCGCCTCGCTTCTCTTCGCGCTGGTTTGCCACACACAGTTCCAGCCTTTACTATCAATCGATTTTGCTCTTCGGGGCTTCAAACAATTTCACTCGCAAGCGAAAGAATTACTTGTGGAAATGCCGATATTATTATTGCTGGCGGAGCGGAATCGATGAGTATGATTCCAATGTCGGGAAGAAAATTTTCTGCAAATCCTGTTTTGGTTGATGAAATTCCCAACGCATATTTATCGATGGGATTAACTGCCGAGAATGTTGCAAAGCAATTTGGCATCACTCGCCAAATGCAAGATGAGTTTGCTTTTAAGAGTCACGCAAATGCAATCGCCGCAATTAAATCTGGAAAATTTAAAGATGAAATTGTTCCTCTTAAATTTATTACAACCTCGCTTGATAAAAATGAAAAAAAAATAAACAAAGAAAATATTTTTGAAGTTGATGAAGGTCCTCGCGAAGATACAACAATAGAAAAACTTTCTGCACTGAAACCTGTTTTTGCGCTCGGCGGAACTGTTACCGCTGGTAACTCATCGCAAACAAGTGATGGTGCGGCGGCAGTTATGGTAATGAGTGAAAATAAAATGAAGCAATTAAATTTACAACCACTTGCGCGGCTAATATCTTTTGCTGTTGGCGGTGTGCCACCAGAAATTATGGGAATCGGTCCGATTGTTGCAATACCGAAAGTGCTCAAACGAGCCGGATTAAAATTAAGCGACATCGATTTGATTGAACTTAACGAAGCGTTCGCATCTCAATCGTATTACATAATAAAAAATCTCGAGATGGATGAATCAAAAGTAAATGTTAATGGTGGAGCAATTGCGCTTGGTCATCCTCTTGGTTGCTCTGGTGCAAAACTTACTGTTAGTATTATCAACGAAGCAAAAAGACGAAAAGCAAAATATGGTTTGGTAACAATGTGCATTGGTGGTGGAATGGGCGCCGCTGGAGTTTTTGAATTTTACAATTAACAATGAACAATTATCAGTTAACAATTATCAATTAGAGCTAAAAATGGTTGGAAAAGAAAAATGGATACCCGATTAATGCCCTCGGGTATGACATATAATCTGTCATGCTCAAATGTTTTTATTGAGCATCCATGAAAAAAATCAAATAAGGAAAAATAATTATGAGTAATGAAAAATATATTAAAGGTGGCAGTTTTTTAATTGACGAAATTCTCCCGGAAAATATTTTTACACCGGAGGATTTTTCTGATGAACAAAAAATGATTGCCGATACAACTCGCGAGTTTGTCGATAAAGAAGTTTTGCCTTTTATCCACGAAATTGATGAACAAAAAGAGGGACTTTCAATTTCGCTTATGCGAAAGGCTGGTGAGATTGGGCTACTTTCTGTTGATATTCCTACAGAATACGACGGGCTTGGTCTTGATAAAACTTCCACAATGCTTGTTGCAGAAAATATTGGTCGCACTGGCGCATGGGCTGTAACACAAAGCGCTCACACCGGAATTGGAACTTTGCCAATTGTTTATTTCGGCACCGAAGAACAGAAGAAAAAATATCTTCCAAAATTTGGAACTGGTGAATGGATAACTTCGTATTCACTTTCCGAGCCAGGTGCTGGTAGCGATGCACTTGCGGCGCAGACAACTGCAGTTTTAAGCGATGATAAAAAATTTTATATTTTAAATGGAACAAAAATGTGGCTTTCAAATGCTGGTTTTGCCGATGTTTATATTACATTTGCAAAAATTGATGGCGAACATTTTTCCGCTTTTATAATTGAAAAAAATTCTCCCGGTGTTTCTACCGGCGCAGAAGAAAAAAAATTAGGAATTAAAGGTTCATCAACAAGAACTTTAATTTTAGAAAACGCAATGGTGCCGGTTGAAAATCTTTTAGGAGAAATTGGTCGCGCACATCTCATCGCATTTAATATTTTAAACATTGGTAGATTTAAACTTGGCGCCGCAGTGATTGGTGCATCGAAAAAAATTATTTCTGATTCTGTTCAATATTCAAATCAAAGAAAACAGTTCAATCGCAAAATTTCAGAGTTTGGTTTGATAAAAAATAAATTATCTCAAATGCTTGTGAAAACTTTTGTTGGCGAAAGTATGATTTATCGAACTGCAGGAATGATAGATTCTATTTTAAGCGGAGTTGATGAATCTTCGCCAAACTCATCAAAAATGAAATTAAAAGGAATTGAAGAGTACGCAATCGAGTGTTCGATTTTAAAAGTTTATTGTAGTGAGATTTTAGATTTTGTCGCTGATGAGGGAGTACAAATTCTTGGCGGCTATGGTTACAGCGAAGAATATCCTATGGCAAGAGCGTATCGCGACGCACGCATCAACAGAATTTTTGAGGGAACAAACGAAATAAATAAAATGCTTACAACTGGGATGACACTCAAGCGATCGGTTAAAGGAGAGATTGGCGTTTTATCTGCCGCGATGAAGCTTGCATCGGAAATTTTAAGCGGACCAGTTTCATTTAAAGGTGATGACGAAAATATTTTTTCGGTTGAACAGCAATTAATAAAAAATAGCAAAAATATTGCTGTGCTTGTGCTTGGTGCATCGGCGCAAAAATATATGGACAAAATTAATGATGAAGAAGAAATTCTCGACTCAATCAGCGATATTATGATGGAAGTTTATGCGATGGAATCGGTTTTGTTGAGAGTGCAAAAAGGGTTGAAAAATGGGAAGTTTAGTGAGGTTCACACGAAAATGGCGAAAGTTTTTTGCAACGACACAATGCCGAAAATTGAAACGCATTCGAAAAAAATTATTTCAACACTTTATGATGGAGATATGCAGAAAACTTATTTGACTGCCCTCAAGCGATTGACAAAATTTACACCAATAAATTCCATTGCGCTACACAGAGAGATTGCAAATTTTTTGATTGATAAGAACGATTATCCGTTCTGATTTTTTTAAAAATATTTTACGATATTCATCTAACATTATGACTAAACACGAAAGTTGGATGAAGTTTGCGCTCTTGGAGGCGGAAAAAGCATTTAGCAAAAATGAAATCCCAGTTGGCGCAATTGTAATTTATAAAAATAAAATTATCGCCAAAGCGCATAACCAAGTTGAAATATTAAAAGATGTAACCGCTCACGCAGAAATTCTTGCAATTACTTCGGCCGAAAATAATTTAGAAAATAAATATTTAAAAGATTGCACGATGTATGTTACGCTTGAGCCTTGCCCAATGTGCGCAACTGCAATTGTAATGGCAAAAATTCCAACTCTTGTGTTTGGCGCGATGGATAAAAACTACGGCGCATGCGGAACGGTTTTTGATTTAACTGAAAATAAAAAATTAAATCATAATGTGCATACAATTAGTGGAGTGTTGGATAAAGAATGCGGCGAGTTATTAAAAGAATTTTTTAAAAAGAAGCGAAAATAAAATTATTCGGTTTTAATTCCTTCTTGTAATTTTTCAGCTCTATCGGCAATGCGAATCTGTTCAATCAAATCATCAAGTTTGCCATCAATAATTGCATCTAAATTATAAAGTGTCAAACCAATTCTGTGGTCTGTAATTCTATTTTGCGGAAAATTGTAAGTACGGATTTTATCGCTTCTATCGCCACTACCAATCATCGATTTTCGTTTTGCGGCAACAGCGGATTGTTGTTCGCGAATTTTTTTTTCATATAATTTTGCACGCAACATCTTCATCGCAAGTTCTCTATTTTTAAATTGAGAGCGTTCCTGCTGACAAGCAACTACAATCCCAGATGTTTTATGTGTGATACGAACTGCAGTTTCAACTTTATTTACATTTTGTCCCCCTTTGCCACCAGAGCGATAAGTATCAAACTGCAAATCGGCGGGATTAATTTCAATTTCAACATCTTCAACTTCTGGCAAAACTACAACTGTTGCCGCGGAGGTGTGAACTCTTCCTTGCGCTTCAGTTTCCGGAACACGCTGAACGCGGTGAACGCCGCTTTCGTATTTCATAATTCCGTAAACATCTTTTCCCGTTACCGAAAAAGAAATTTCTTTAAATCCACCTTTCCCGGTTTCATTCCAATCAAGCGTATTTACGCGCCAACCTTTTGTTTCTCCAAAGCGAGTGTACATTCTGTACAAATCAGCAGCAAAAATGGCCGCTTCGTCTCCTCCGGTTCCCGCGCGAATTTCTACGACAATATCTTTGCTGTCGTTTGGGTCGGCTGGAATTAAAAGTATTTTTAAATCCTCTTCAAGTTTTGCGAGTTGTGGTTTTAATGTTTCGATTTCATCGAGGGCTAAATCTTTTAGTTCGCGATCGCTTGAGGTTGAAAGAATTTCGTTACTGTGTTTGATGGAATCGTAAATTTTTTTATACACTTCATAAATTTTTACGATTTCGTTTAGCTCGCTATATTCTTTCCCGAGGTCTTTACTTTTTTGTTGATTTGAAATTATTTCTGGTTTACTTAAAAGTTCGGTTAATTCTTCGTATCGGATTTTTATTTTTTGTAATTTATCTATCATTTAATTTTTTTGATAATTTGTTTTTTTTGGATTCCCGATTATATCTTTTCTGCTTCGATGGAAGCGGGAATAACATGCTTCAACATGCTCAGCATGACCCGTCACTCTGAGTGAGCGCCTTACGCCATCACGCTTTGCCTGCCTTGCAGGCTTTGCGTGACCTGTCGAAGAGTGACAAAAAATATTACACTAATTAATATCCAATCGCCGCGCCATAACCTCGGGCATCGCTGTAACCTAATAAAATATTATTTTTATAATCAAACATAATTCCCTCTGCAAGCCCTGATGTTGATTTTCGTTCAACAAGTTTGTGTCCCATCGATTTTAGTTTTTCAATTGTATCAACTGAAAGAGCTCGTTGTTCGTAAAAAATTTGGTCAGGCAACCATTGATGATGAATTCTTGGTGCATCGATTGCTTCGCGCAAATTCATATCGTAATCAATTATATTTAAAATCACTTGGAGCACGGTTGTAATAATTGTTGCACCGCCGGGAGTTCCAATCACTAAAAAAGGTTTACCATCTTTTAAAATAATTGTCGGAGTCATTGAGCTCAACATTCTTTTTTGCGGAACAATTGCATTTGCTTCTCCTCCAATAAGTCCAAACATATTTGGCACTCCGGGTTTTGCGCTAAAATCATCCATCTCGTTATTTAATAAAAATCCTGCTCCATCAACTGTAACATAACTTCCAAATCCACCGTTGAGTGTTGTTGTAACGCTGACGCAATTTCCATCTTTATCAACAACAGAGTAATGAGTTGTTTGCGGCGATTCGTAAATTGGCGCAATGCCGTTTTTGATTTCGCTACTTGGAGTTGCTTTATCATTTTGAATTGTTGCACGGCGTTCATTGGAATATTTTTTTGATAAAAGCCAATCGCTTGGAACTTTTACAAAATCGGGGTCGCCTAAAAATTCTGCTCTATCGGCATAAACTCGGCGCATTGCTTCAGCGATTGTGTGAACACTTTTTGCGGAATTCCATCCGAAAGATTTTAAATCGTATCCCTCCAAAATATTTAAAATTTGAATTAGCGCAGTTCCGCCTGAACTTGGTGGCGCCATCGAAATAATTTCGTAACCGCGATAAGTTGAACGGACGGTTTCCCTCTCTTTCGCCTTATAATTCGCGAGATCTTCGTGAGTAATTAATCCGCCTCCGCGCTGCATTTCTTCGACAATTAAATCGGCGGTTTTACCTTTGTAAAAACCATCTCGTCCGTTTTGCGAAATTCTTTTTAAAGTGTTGGCTAAATCTTTTTGAATTAAAATTTCTCCTTCTTTATATGGCAAACCGTTTTTTGAAAAAGATTTTAATGTTGCTGGAAATATTTTAAACTCTTCAATATTGTTTTCTAAATCTTCCGCAAAACTATGATGGAGTGGAAAACCTTTTTCAGCAAGTTTGATTGCTGGTGAGAGAACTTCGTTTATTTTTTTTCTTCCAAATTTTTCTTGTGCGTAAAGTAATCCATCAACTGCACCTGGCACACCTGCGGCAAGATGACCGAATCGACTTTTTTCTGTAATTGCTTTTCCGTTTGCATCAAGATACATATCTCGGTTTGCAAGTGTTGGCGCTTTTTCGCGATAATCGATTGAATGGGTTTTCCCGTCGACAAAACGAATTACCATAAATCCTCCTCCACCAATATTGCCGGCTTGCGGATAAGTTACTGCAAGCGCAAATCCAACGGCGACTGCGGCGTCAACTGCGTTTCCGCCTTTTTGTAAAATTTCAACTCCAGCGCGAACAGCATTTGAATCTGCGGCGACAACCATTGCTTTTTTTGCACGCTTTGGCTCGGGCGAATCTGCAAAAATATTTTTTGATAAAAATATTGTCAGAACAAAAATTAATAATTTATTTTTCATATTTGGAATTTAAAAAAGAATTGCCCAGAAAAAAATTCTGGGCAATATTTGATTTATGTAAAGCTAAAAAGGAATATCTTCGCCTGTTGAAGTCTCAGCGCTATGGTCTGTTGTTGCGGTATTTTCTGCTCCCTTCGAATCAAGAAATAAAATTTTATCTGCAACAATTTCCGTAATGTATCTTTTGGAGCCATCTTTTTCATAGGTTCGTGTTTGCATTTTCCCTTCGATGTAAATTTTTTTCCCTTTTTTCACATATTCGCCGCAAACTTCTGCAAGTTTTTTCCAGCAAACAATATTGTGCCATTCGGTTTTTTCAACCAAATTTCCATCCGCACCTTTGTACGACTCATTAGTCGCAACCGAAAACGAACCAACTGCTGTTCCGTTTCCTGTGTATCGAAGTTCAGCATCTTTCCCTGTTGTGCCGATCAACATTACTTTGTTTAGTGACCTTGACATAAAACGCTCCTTTATTTTGTTTATGATTAGTGTGTATTGAACTTAAAACAAAATAATTCGATTGTCAACCTTATTTTTGCTAAAAATGGATCTTTTCCAAAATAAGTAAATCGCTTTGTGTTATAAGGAATAAAAACGGTTCGCTCCAAAATATATCGCGAAAATCGGAGAGATTTTTTGCGCCAACAATTAAATTTGGTTCGATTAAAAATATCTCCTCGCCCAAAGAGTTGATTGCAATAATTTTTTCTGCGTAAGTGATTAAAAGATTTTCGCCAAACGAGCTGATTGATTTTGGAATGTTTTGGTTTTTAATTTTAATTTTTCTTAAGAGATTCCCAAGTCTATCAAAAATAAATATTTTATTTTCCTCAAGCACGGCAATGGTTTCGTTTTCGAGATAAACTATATCGATTGGAATTTGTAAAAGTTGCGAGTGGATATTTTTACCAGCAATTTCTTTTTCAAAATTATCATTTGCATTAAATTTTAAAAGCGACGGATAGTCCGCCTCAATCACAAATAATTCTCCTTGGTTTGAAAGTGTGCTTGCGATTGGTTTGAATTTGGATTCATCCTCTCGTTTTGCAACTTCGTAATTAATAATTGTTGAGAGAGAAAAATTTCTATCTAATTTTTGTATGCGGCGATTATTTTCTTCTGTAATAAAAATCGAGAGGGGAAATGTTGCCGAGACATCTTTTGCGCCGTTAAAATTCAGTTCGCTCCAACCTTTTCCTCCAACCGAGTCGAGTAATTCTCCTTCGCCAGAAAATTTGTAAAGCATTTCATTCCCATCATCGAGTACAAATATTTCGTTTGAATTATTTCCAGAGATTGAAATTGCGTTTTTAAAATGTTTTATCTCTCGGTTTACCACCCAAGTAGATTTTTGGTTTTGCGCTCTTGTCGGGGTAAAAATTAAAAATAAAATTAAAAATATTTTGGCGCGTTTCATCTCGTTGTATGTTAGAAAGGATTGAGTTTAAAAACAACTTTAAAAATTTATTGATAAATTCTATCACCGTTGATTGCAGAAAAAGAATTCAATTTATTATTTGAGACTTTAAGGGATGCTTTCACAAGTAACTAAAAAAAATATTTAACATCTTGACAAGACAACATTAAGTATATATTTTTGCATCGTATAAACGCTTTGCTAAATAACATTTATAAACAACAAATATAGGAGATATAGTAATGAAAAAATTTCTTGCGGTCCTAGTAGCGGTTGTGATGTTGGTTGGCTTTGTTTCTGCTCAAAACACACAAAATCTTGGTACAAAAGCTGGTGATAAATCGTTGAATTTCGTCTTCAACGGTCTTGGTAATTTTGGTATTGGTCCAACGGGGCCAGGTAATGGTTTGGGTGTTTCTTACTTTTTAGGTTCTAATTCAGCGCTTCGGGTTGGATTACAACTTAAAAGATCTTCAGCTACAGATCCATATAATGATCCTTCAGCTAATGCTACTATTCCTGGAACAGATGGAAGTTCTTCAATTTTCACGCTTGGTTTAGGTGGAGATTATTTGATATATATGGCTGGTGCGACAGCTAGGGTACGCCCATATATAGGTGCTGGTGGTAATGTTATAATGGTCTCTTCAACAATCAATCCAAAAGTTACTAATGATAAGGCAAATGATGAGATAACTGAACTCAGCACAGGTAGTTTTGATTTTGGTTTAACTGGTATTGCTGGTGCAGAGTTCTACTTATATCCAGAAATTAGTCTTTCTGCTGAATACAATCTTGGTTTGTTTAATATGTCCTCCAATTCGGATAGAACTACTAAATTTGAAAAAAGTAAAGATTTTGTTGAAAAACGCGGTGGTAACACTACTTTATTTGACTTTGGAACAACAGCTCTTCAAATTCATATTTATTTCTAATCTGAATAAGATTTGATGTATTAAAGGCGTCCTGATAATAATCATGATGCCTTTTTTATTATATGTTCCCTTATATTGTTTTATGAAAATTCAATTTAAAGATGGATTCATCTTCGCGTTTTGCAACTTCGTAATTTATAATAGTTAAAAGAAAAAAGTTTCTATCTAAAATAGATTTTGATTCTGTGAATTCTCTAAAAAATAAAATTTCAATCTCTTCGCTATGCGATAAATTTTTTGAATCAGAGGTTTTTCAAAAAATTTCTTTCGTTGGTGAGAAAAATATTTTTGTAAAAAACTTAAGTGGCTCGCTTTTAAGTTTTTTGGCTGTTTATATAAATAAAAAATACAATGTTCCTGTTTTGGTTGTTTCAACAAATATTGAGCGAGCCAAAACTATAAAAGACGATGTGCAAATAATTTCAAACGACAAAAATATTTTTCTTTTTTCTTTTGATAGTTTTCATTCGTCAAAAATTGTCGATCATTCCTTGGAGATTTTTCGAAACGAATCGCTTGACGCGCTTTTAAATAACCGCGCAAAAATAATTTCAACGCATATTTCCGCATTAACAAAATCACTTCCTTCGCCAAAATCATCACTCGAAAAATTTATTTCAATTAAAATAAATAATGATTTCTCTTTTACTTTTTTAATTGAAAAATTAAATGAAATTGGTTTTGTTCAAAAAAAATTCGTCGAAGAACTTGGCGATTTTTCTATTCGTGGCGGGATTGTTGATGTTTTTCCTTTTAATAGCGAAGAGCCAATTAGAATTGAATTTTATGGCGATATGGTGGAATCGATTAGAAAATTTGATGTTGCCACGCAGAGATCGATTTTAATGCTCGATGAGATTTCAATTTCTCCAAATTTTTCAAGTCGTGAAATTGATGAGGAAAATAAATCTTCATTTTTTGATTTCATAAGTGCTGATACAATAATTATTACTGATGAGTTTGATTTGCTCGCAAAAGAAATTGATGAGTTGCTAAGCGAGGGAATATCGCTCGATTTTAATTTAGGTGAAATTAAAAATAAAATTATAGATTTTTCTACAATCACAAATTTATCTCTTGGCCACTCGGAAAACGAAATTGATTTTTCCTCACTTGCTCAACCTTCTTGCGGCGGAAGTGTAAAAATATTTGCGCAGGAAATTCTAAAACTAATTGAAAAAAATTATTCTGTTTTTGTTTCTGCCGCAAGCCAAGATGAAACCGAAAGAATAAAAGATTTACTTGAGCAAGTTGAAAATTTCCCAATTGAGAAAATTGTTTTTATAAATGAATCGCTTCATTTTGGATTTTCGTTTTCCCATTTACAAATTGCAATTTTTACCGAGCACGAAATTTTTGATAGAATCAAAAGACATCGCTCGCAAATCAAAAATAAATTTCAAGGTTTGTCAAATAAAGAATTTCGTTCGCTAGATTACGGTGATTTTATCGTTCATGTCGATCACGGAATTGGAAAATATTTGGGCTTATCAAAAATCAAAATAAAAAATCACGAACAAGAGGCGGCGAAAATCGAGTATGCTGATGAAGGAATTCTTTTTGTTAATTTAAATTTTATAAATAGAATTCAAAAATATTCTTCAAGCCAATCCCACACTCCTTCGCTAAATAAAATTGGCGCGCCAGATTGGGCAAGACTTCAACAAAAAACCAAAAAGAAAATAAAAGATATTGCGCGTGAGTTAATCAAACTTTATGCGAAAAGAAAAATGGAAGATGGATTTTCATCTACTCCCGACACTGCTTGGCAAAAAGAACTCGAGGCGTCTTTTGAGTTTGATGACACGCCCGACCAAACTCGCGCTACTCAAGAAATTAAAATTGATATGGAATCCGCGAGCCCAATGGATAGACTCGTTTGTGGCGATGTTGGTTTTGGAAAAACTGAGGTTGCTCTTCGCGCTGCATTTAAATCGGTGATGAGTGGGAAACAAGTTGCTGTGCTTGTGCCAACAACAATTTTAGCAGAGCAACATCATCAAACATTTAACAAAAGATTAAAAAATTATTCCGTTTGTGTTGAGGTTGTTTCCCGTTTTCAATCGCCAAAAAAAGTTAAAGAAATTTTAATTGCTTTAAAAAATAAACAGGTTGATATTTTAATTGGCACGCATCGGCTTTTATCGAAGGATGTTGAGTTTGCGGATTTGGGTTTGTTGATAATTGATGAAGAGCATCGCTTCGGCGTTTCGGCAAAAGAAAAACTTCGTTCGCTAAAAACAAATGTTGATACGCTTGCGCTTACCGCAACTCCGATTCCACGAACTTTGCAGTTTTCACTTTTGGGTTCTCGCGATTTGTCAATTATAAATACTCCGCCAAAAAATCGTTTGCCAATTCATACCGAGATTGTAGAGTTTAATCAACAAATAATTCGCGAATCAATTTTACGCGAGATTCATCGCGGTGGACAAGTTTTTATCGTTAATGATAAAATTGAAACGCTCGACAAACTTGCCAGAATAATCGAACAACATTTGCCCGAAGTAAAATTTAAAATTGCGCATGGACAATTAAAATCTCACGAGCTTGAAAGTGTGATGATGGATTTTTTAAATAAAAAATTTTCGGTTATGATAACAACAAAAATAATTGAGTCAGGTTTGGATATTACAAACGCAAATACAATTATTATAAATCGTGCCGATAGATTTGGAATGGCTGAACTTCATCAACTTCGTGGTCGAGTCGGAAGATCAAACACGCAGGCGTTTGCGTATTTGCTCACGCCGCCAATTTCAATTTTGCCAAAGGGAACTGTGAATCGTTTGCAGATGCTTGCGCAATACACCGAGCTTGGTTCCGGGTTTACACTTGCGATGAGAGATTTGGAAATTCGTGGTGCGGGAAATTTGCTTGGCGCCGAACAATCGGGATTTATTTTCGAGTTGGGTTTTGAGATGTACGAAAAAATTTTGGATGAAACTGTGCGAGAATTAAAAAATGAGGAGTTTCAGCATTTAACCGACAAAATAAAAAAAGAAAATAATATCGAAACCACGATTGAGGCGGATGTTGATGCTTATATCCCAGAGATTTATGTTAGTGATGAAACCGAACGACTTGATATTTACCGCAGAATTATGGGGGCTAATAGCGCTGAGGCGTTAGGATTAATTTTTGATGAATTGATTGATAGGTTTGGCGCGACATTGCCTGAGGTGGAAAATTTATTTTCTCTTGCTGAGTTAAAAATTATTGGCAACAAAATTGGATTAAGAAAAATTGAGATTGAAAATAATAATTTAAAACTTTATCTCCCACCGCAAACTGATAATGAATTTTACGATAGCGGGCAATTCCAAAAAATAATGGATGTTGTAAACGAAAAATTTTCTAAAACACTTCGCCTTCAGCAACAACGGGATAAACTTTTTATTGTTGGCGCAGTTTTAAGCGTGAGTGAGTTGGAGAAATTAAGCGAAGTAAAAAAAGTTTTGTTGGGGTTTTAAATGTTTTTTTAATCGATTTCTAATTTTTTTACATCATTCATGGTTGACATTTTTAATCTTTATTGAGAAAACATTTCTCTTAATATGCGTAATACTTTTTTTTGTGATAATCTATCAATTTGGCCAAGTAAATTTTGTAATCTTGATTTGTCAATGGTTCTAATTTGATCCAAAACTATTTGTCCATTTTTCTCTTGAAATTGACAATTTATTCTTGTTGGATAATTATTCCCTTTTGTTGTCATTGGGGCAATAATTACAGTTGAGATGGATCGATTCATTTCGTTTGGCGAGATAATTAAACAAGGGCGCCTCTTTTTTATTTCAGAGCCTTCGGTTGGATCGAGATTAACAAGATAGACTTCGAATCTATTTACAACCATCTACCATTCCCACTCATCTTTATCCCAACGGTTTTGGATAGATGTATTATTAATATCTAAAAGTGAATCATCTTTAACTTTTGACATTGAGCGAAAACTTTCTAACCAGTCTTTCCGTGGTTTATTAACTGGACGAATAATTAACTCATCTTCTCTTACATCAATATCAACTTCTTTTCCAAGACCACTATGCTCAAGTATTGATTTTGGAATTCTAATTCCTCTAGAATTGCCTATTTTTATAATTTGTGTTTTCATATGCACAATGTAATTACATTATAGTTGGGTTTCAATATCAATTGAGGGTTTTGTGTTTCATTCTTGTTTTTTTATATAACCGCTACTCCTTTTTTACTCTCATGTTTAATTACGCTACACCGTTAATTATAAACACCTCTGTTCGTTCCCCGAACAAAGCCCTTAAAAAAATTATTTCTTTTAATCTTATGTTAGCTGCA
>CAYIXI010000041.1:0-3435 GCA_964367235.1 uncultured Chitinophagaceae bacterium
AAATTATTTTTCCAACCAATTTTTCCATCCATCAAAATTAAAATCTCTACCCAAAAAATCTTTTACTAAATCATTTGCAGGTTTCGATCCACCCGGAACAAGGATTTTATCCTTATAAATCCGTGCGATTTCTGGATTCGATAAATTCTTTTCATCAAACTTTGTGAACAAATCTTTTGCAATTACGAGCGACCACATGTAAGTGTAATAAATCGCCGAGTAGCCATCGAGATGACCGAAAGATGCTTGCATGTGAGTTCCCTCGACAAATTTATACGGAGTATATTTTTCTCGAAGAGTTTTTACTAAATCGCTTGTGTTGACATTTTTTGGATTTTGATCGTAACACGAAAGAGAAAGTTTTGCATAATACATTTGTTGACGAACTTGAAGACCTTTGCCAAACTCATCTGCGTTTTTCATTTGAGAAACGAGTTCGGTTGGAATTGGTTCGCCAGTTTCAAAATGTTTTGCAAAAGTTTGAAGAGTTTTTGCATCCCAAGCCCATTCTTCAAAAATTTGAGAAGGTGCTTCAACAAAATCCCATTCAGTTGTGATTCCACTTATGCCAATCCATTTTTGTTTTCCCGCAAAAAGATGATGAATCAAATGTCCGAATTCGTGAAAAAAAGTTTCAACATCTCCGTGCTCCATTAATCCAGGATCGTTTTTATCGCCGCCGGGAAAATTGCAAACAAGCGCACCTTCGGGAATTTGTTTATTTAAAATTCCATTTTTAATTCCGAATTGCGCGGCGTGATTATATTTATTTTCACGTGGATGCATATCGAGATAAAATCTTCCGGTTAGTTTTCCATCTTCAAACATTTCCCAACACTCAACCGACTCATGCCAAACTGGTGCAGTTTTATTTTGTCTGAAAGTAACTCCGAAAAGATTTGAAGTTACATCAAGAATTCCTTGCTTAACTTTTTGATATTGAAAATATGGTCGCGCTTTTTGAGCATCGAAATCGAAGGAAGTTTTTCTAACAAGTTCAGAATAATATCCAGACTCCCAAGCATTTATTTCGGTTGCAGATTGAATATCAATTTTTTTTCTATTTAAAAGTAATTCATAATCACTAATAGATTTTTGCAAAGAAGCCTCAGCAATTTTTTCAATAAACGCAGAAGCATTTTTATCGCTTGCTACCATTTTATCAGCAGTTACTAATTCAGCGTAATTTGCAAATCCTAAAATTTGCGCAAGCTCGCCTCGCTTTGCAATCATTCTATCAAGCACTTCCATATTTTTCGGAAAGGCACGATTGCTGTATTGCATGTACATTCGTTTTCGCAAATCCTCATTATGCGCGTAAGTAAAAATCGGTCCCGCATCGGGATAATTTATTGTCAAAGTAATTTTTCCATTTTCATCCTCAGTGTGTCGAGAAATATAATCCTGCGGAAGACCTTGTAATTCCGATGCATTTGTGGAAATTGTCCGAACATCCTCTCTGATATTTCGAGAAAATTCTTGACTGATTAAAACAAGCTCGTCTAAAAGTGATTTTACTTTTTTTCGAGTGTCGTCATCTTTATCGACACCAGCAAGACGAAATGCACGAAGAGTTTTTTGGAGATAAAATTTTGTTTGATTATCTGATTTAGATAAATCAATCGATTGAAGCGCATCGTAAATTTTTCGATTAAGTGAAAGTTCTGTTAAAAATGCCGAAGCTTTTTGTGTTAGTTTTTCGCAAGTTGATCGCATTGCGGAATCGGGATGAACATTTTCAAGTAGTGATGATTGACTTGCAACTGCGTCCAATAAAGTTAAAATCTCATCATAAGTTTTTAAAGTATTTGAAATTGTATTTTGAGTTTTAATATTTTCTAACTCATTTAATTTTAATTGAGCTAATGCTAATCTATCTTCTTGAATTTTTTGAAATTCCGAATGATTATTTATTCCGATTAAAAAGGGATTGTCATTTGAAAATATATCGAACGAATTCATTATTAATGCTCCAATTAAAAAAAATGATTTAAACATTTTGCCTCCAATTATTTATCGTGATTTAATAAAAAACTTTGCAACTGAAACTACAATTCTTCGTGGCGTAAATCTTGCACTAAAAACTAAAAATTTATTTGTAAATCCGTGAATTGCAATCGGCTTACCGCTCATTAAAAATTTGTAACCAAACTCTGCAACATCCAGCGAAGTTGGTATTTTTCTTTTATGAAAAATGCGCGAGTTACTCGAACCTGCAACTATTCTAAATTCCGACTCGGTTGCTCCCGGGCATAAAACAGAAACAGTTACGCAAGTTCCTTTTAGTTCGTTCGCCAATGCTTCGGAAAAAGAATTTACGAAAGCTTTTGTTGCGCAATACAAACTCATCAAAGGTCCCGGTTGAAAACCAGCAGTTGAGCCAATGTTTAATATTTTTCCGCTCGCTCTTTTTACCATTTCGTTTGCAATAAGTTTTGTTAATTTTGTCAATGTCAAAATATTTAAGTTTATCATCTCCTCGTCAACAAGAGTATCCTTTGAAAGGAATTCTCCATAATAGCCAAATCCGGCATTGTTGATTAAAACATCAATCACAAAATTATTTTTTATTAGTTTTGAAAATAATTCTTCCGATGATTTTGGCTCGGCAAGATTTAATGGAATTACGGAAACAGAAATGTTAAAATTGCTTTCGAGTTCTTTTTTTAATTCAAGTAACTTATTTTTTCGTCGTGCAACGAGCACCAAATTATTACCTTTGCTTGCAAAAACCCTTGCAAATTCAAACCCAATTCCGCTTGATGCGCCAGTGATTAAAACAGCATTTTTATTTTTCATTATTTTTCTCTTTTCTGATTTTGAAATCTTAAGTTTCCGTGACTATTGATATTTAATTCTTTCGAACTTCTAAAATATTTAATTTTTCAGGTAAAATTCTTTTTGCACAAATAAATGTTTTACGAAGTCGCTCGCTATAATTATCTGCTTGAGGAGATAGATTATTTATTTTCACAAGTCCACTTGCATGAATTACATTTCCACTATCTAAATAAATTCCAACATGAATAATTTTTTCCGGTTTATCTTTATTTGCTTTTCTACCAAAAAAAAGTAAATCACCTTTTCTAAGTTGAGAAAAATTTGTATCAGTTTTTATTTCGTTTCCTTCAAGCGCTTGTTGGTTTGCATCGCGACTAAGTTGAATTCCATTTAACATGTAAACAGTTTTCGTAAATCCCGAACAATCCATTCCTTTAATTGAAGTGCCGCCCCACAAATATGGCATTCCAATTAAAGATTTCGCAACACTTTCAATTGATGAAGCATTAGCAATTGTATTAAGTTTCCATTCATCAAAAAGTTTTCCAGAATTTATTGGAAGATAACCAGTTCTTCCATCGGGCAATTCAACAAAAACCCATTTGCCAAAATAATTTTTGATTGCGACAATTGAACCAGCCACAACATCCGAAA
>CAYIXI010000041.1:3535-15960 GCA_964367235.1 uncultured Chitinophagaceae bacterium
TTTGAGCGAACATTTGCAACGCTAATTCTAATTATTCCGATAGAATTTATATTTTCAATTTTCGGTAAAAATTTAATGCTATCGTAAATTTTTAAATTTAAATATTTAAGCGAATTTATAATTTCTTTTTTTGAGTCTTTATGTTCGGTTTCGCCAAACAGAATAATCGAATTATTTTCTATTTTTGCCGAAACAGAATGGATAGTAATTCGAGTATCTTTTGCAAATTTATTTTTTACTTTTAAAAGCGATGAGTCAATCTTATTTTGAAGTTGGTCGTTATTTTGGCAGGAGACGAAAATCAAAGCCAAAGATAAAAATAATACTATTTGTCTTTTCATATCTAAATATAAATTATGATTCATTCTTAAACTAATTCTGAAATAAAAATTTCAATATCATTTATTTTTTCGCCACGCCTTAAAATTTTTGGTTTGTCGCCAGTTACATCTATTATAGTTGAAGGAGTTGTCGTGGCTAACAATCCGCCATCAATAATCAAATCAACTTCGTTTGAAAACTCTTCGATTATATTTTCAATTTTTGTGATTGGTTCTTTGCCATTTCTATTTACACTTGTCGAAGTGATTGGACTACCTAAAAATTTTATCAACTCGATGCAAAAATTATTTTGCGGAACACGGAATGCTATATTTTCATTTTGAGTTTTAAAAACGAAAGTAATTGGTCCTGGCCAAAATTTTTGCATCAAACTTTTTGCAATAAAATTTGGAGGCAAAATATATTCCAAAACCATTTTGATGCTTGAAGCGAGTAAAATCAATGCCTTTTTGTCGTCGCGTCCTTTAATTGTAAAAATCTTTTCTGTCCCAATTTCATTTTTATACGAAGAACCAAATCCATAAATTGTGTCGGTTGGATAAATTATTACGCCACCATTTTGCAAAATAGTTGCAGTTGTTTCAATAATTTCAGAAAAAGAATCGCTTTTAATTTTTAAAATATTTTTTATCATTGATTTAACAATTTCTTAACAAAGAATTATTTAATTTAGTTGTAGATTGTTTTTAAAAAATAAGGAAAATTCATGAGAAAAATTACAAAAACAATTTTATTTATTTTAACATTTTTATCAATCGCAAATTCGCAAATTCAATTAAATGGCGCGGGAGCAACTTTTCCGTATGTGATTTATTCGAAATGGTTTGATGTTTATAAAAATAAAACCGCAGTTCAATTTAATTATCAGTCAATTGGAAGTGGTGGAGGAATACGACAAGTTTCCGAAGGGACAGTAGATTTTGGCGCAACCGATGGACCGATGAATGACAAACAACTCGAAGTTGCAAAATTAAAACAAAATACAAATGTGTTACACATTCCAACTGTAATGGGTGCAGTTGCAGTTGCATATAATCTTCCGACTTTAAAAGAAAAAATAAAATTATCTTCGACTGTTTTGGCTGAAATATTTCTCGGAACAATTACAAAGTGGAATGACCCAAAAATTTCAAAAGATAATCCAAAATTAAATTTACCCGATATGCCAATTTTAGTTGTTCACAGAAGTGATGGAAGTGGCACAACATATATTTTTGTCGATTATCTTTCAAAAGTTAGTGAAGAATGGAAATCGAAAGTTGGACTTGGCACTTCGGTAAATTGGCCAGTTGGTTTGGGTGGAAAAGGAAACGAAGGAGTTGCTGGACAAGTTAAACAACTTGAAGGTACAATCGGTTATGTTGAGCTTGCTTACGCAATTAAAAATAATTTACAATATGCATCGGTTCAAAATAAATCTGGAAATTTTATTGAGCCATCATTAAAAGCAGTTACCGAAGCGGCAAACTCCGAAGTAAAAACTATGCCTGAAGATTTTAGAGTTTCAATTACAAATTCAGCAGGAAAAACATCTTATCCAATTAGCGGATTTACTTGGCTATTAGTTTTGGAAAATCAAAAAGATCAAACAAAAGGAAAAGAACTTGTAAAATTTTTAAAATGGGCAATGAAAGATGGACAAGCATTTGCCGAAGAACTTTATTACGCGCCACTTCCACCAAAAGTTATAAAACTTTGTTTGAAAAGCATCGACAAAATTAAAGTTCAAAAATAAAAATGAATTTGGTAGAAAAAAATTATAGCGATTTATTTTTTAAAAATCTTACAAAATTTTTCGCACTATTAATTTTAGTTGTCATTGCACTAATGGGTTATGAAATTTACATCAATGCAAAACCTGCAATAGAAAAATTTGGCTGGAAATTTATTACAGATGAAGTTTGGGATCCAGTTCAAGAAAATTATGGCGCGCTTCCATTTATTTATGGCACATTAGTTTCATCATTTCTTGCATTACTAATTGCGTTACCACTAAGTGTTTGCATCGCAATATTTTTAGTTGATATCGCGCCGAGTTGGATTGAAAAACCATTTTCATTTTTTATCGAACTACTTGCAGGAATTCCAAGTATAGTCTATGGAATATGGGGATTTTTTGTTATGGTCCCATGGGTTCGCACAACTGTCGAACCATTTTTAGCAAAATATTTTGGATTTTTACCTTTTTTCACCGGACCGTTGTATGGAGTTGGAATGCTTTCATCAGGATTAATTTTATCAATTATGATTCTTCCAATTATCGCATCAATCTCTCGCGATGTTTTAAAAGCCGTACCGATTTCGCAAAAAGAAGCATCACTTGCACTTGGTTCAACAAGATGGGAAGCAACAAGAATTGCTTTGAGTTATTCGAGAAGCGGAATTCTTGGTGCAACAATTTTAGGACTTGGTCGCGCACTTGGAGAAACGATGGCTGTTACGATGGTAATTGGAAATCGTCCAACAATTTCTGCTTCACTATTTGAACCGGGTTATACTTTAGCAAGTGTAATCGCAAACGAATTTACCGAGGCAACTTCCGATTTATACATCAGCGTTTTAATTGAACTTGCATTAGTACTTTTCGTAATTGCAATTATTGTAAACTCAATTGCGCGACTTCTTGTTTGGTCTGTAACAAGAAAATATAGTTCTCAAATAAGTAATTAAAATATGAACTGGTATTTTTATTTTCGAAAATCAAAAGGAATTTTATTTTACACTTTGTGTGTGATTTCCGCGTTGATTGCAATTGTACCTTTAATTTTTATTTTTTATCACACTTTATCTTTAGGATTAAAAGCAATCAATTGGGATTTTTTTACTCAACTTCCAAAACCAGTTGGCGAGAGTGGCGGAGGAATGGGAAATGCAATTGTTGGAACAATGATTCTTGTCGGAATTGGTTCGTTAATTGGTTTGCCGATTGGAATTTTTAGCGGAATATATTTATCGGAATATGGAAATAATCCTTTGGGTACTTTAATAAGATTTTTCACCGAAGTTTTAAATGGAATTCCATCAATTGTAACTGGTGTTGTTGCATATTCACTTGTTGTAATTCCGATGAAACATTTTAGCGGATATGCCGGTGGAGTTGCGCTTGGAATTTTAATGATTCCGACAATCACTCGAACGACTGAAGAAATGTTAAAACTTGTGCCTCGCTCATTAAGAGAAGCATCGCTTGCACTTGGAATTCCGGAATGGAGAACTATTTTATCGATAGTTTTAAAAACAGGACTTGGAGGAGTTGTAACGGGAATAATGCTTGCAATATCAAGGGTTGCGGGAGAAACTGCCCCACTACTTTTTACCTCACTTAATAATCGTTTCTGGCACACAACGCTCGATCAACCAATAGCATCGTTAACAGTTTTTATTTATAATTACGGAGTTTCGCCGTTTGATGATTGGATTGCACAAGCGTGGGGTGGCGCATTAGTTTTGATGTTATTGATAACTAGTTTAAGTTTGATTGTAAGAAACATTACTAAAAAGAAATTTTAAAAATGGAAAATAATAAAATAAAAATTGTAGCAAAAGATTTAAGCGCATATTTTGGAAAGACAAAAGCAATTGATAAAATTTCACTTTCAATTCCGGAAAAATCGGTAGTTGCAATTATTGGACCATCGGGTTGCGGAAAATCTACTTTTTTAAGATGTATAAATAGAATGCACGAAACAATTTCAAACACAAAAGTTGAAGGTGAAATTCTTCTTGATGATAAAAATATTTATTTGATGGATGCAGTTTCAGTTAGAAAAAAAATAGGAATGGTATTTCAAAAACCAAATCCATTTCCAACGATGTCAATTTTTGATAATGTTGCTGCAGGATTAAAATTAAATGGAATTAGAAATAAAAAATTTATCAGCGAAGTTGTTGAAAAAAGTTTGAAGCAAGCGGCGCTTTGGGAAGAAGTAAAAGATATTCTTTCAAAAAGTGGAATGAGTTTATCTGGTGGACAGCAACAAAGGTTGTGTATCGCGCGAACGCTTGCAGTAAATCCGGAAGTGATTTTGATGGATGAACCAGCAAGCGCACTTGATCCAATTTCAACTGCAAAGATAGAAGAATTAATTTATGACTTGAAAAAAAACTATTCTATTGTTATAGTTACACATAACATGCAACAGGCGGCGAGAGTTAGCGACAACACAGCATTTTTTTACATTGGCGAGCTTGTTGAATATGATTTAACAAAAGAAATGTTCACTTCGCCGAAAAATAAAAAAACTGAAGATTACATAACTGGAAGATTTGGTTAAAGGAAAAAAAATAATGATTAGACATTTTGAAGAAAAAATAAAAGAATTAAAAACCAAAATTATTAAAATGGGTTCATTGGTTGAAGAGTCGATTGACTTATCGATTAAAGCAGTTTTGAATAAAGATCACGAACTTGCAAATAAAATTATTTTTGATGATGGCAAAATAAATATTTATGAAAATGAAATTGAAAAAGATATCATTGAAATATTAGCTTTGCAAACTCCGGTAGCGTCGGATTTAAGATTTGTATTATCAGCAGTGAAAATAAATAATGAGCTTGAGAGAATTGGAGACCATGCGGTAAATATTGCAGAGTCCGCAATTTATTTTTCTAATAAACAAATTTCCATTTCCTTTACAAACGATTTGCAAAATATTTCTATATTAGCTAGAGGAATGTTGAAAGACACACTTGATAGTTTTATTCATTTAGATTTGGAAAAAAGTGAAGAAATTTTAACGAAAGATGACGCAGTTGACCAATACAATAAAAAAATATTTAAAGATTGTGTTGAGTTGATAAAAGATAATCCTGAAAAAACTGAAGAAGCGATGGGATTAATTCGTATCAGTAAAAATTTAGAAAGAGTTGCAGATTTAACAACAAACATTGCAGAAGAGGTAATTTACATAGTCAAAGCTAAAACAGTAAAACACCACAACAGTGATTTAGACTCAACCACCAAAAAATCTTAAGGAGTATAAAATGAAATTTGATACAATTATTCAAGCTATGCTTCCACACGATGAAAAGTTTTACATCTATTTCGAAGAAGCGGCACAAACTTTATTTGATGCTTCGTTACTGATGAAGAAATTTCCTTTTTCAACTGAGGAAGAAAGAAAGATTCTCAGCATACAAATTTCTGTGCTTGAACATGAAGCTGATACAATTGCACACAAAATTTTCGCAGAACTCAGCGCATCATTTTTAACACCATTCGATCGAGAAGATATCCATTTGCTAACATCCGCAGTAGACGATGTTATGGATTATCTTGATGGCAGTTCTCATCGTTTTGTACTTTATAAAATTCAAGAATTCCCAAAAGAAATGGCAAATCTAATTGATATTCTTCATGAATCAATTACAGAACTTAAACGAGGAATTTTCTTGCTCCGCGATTTCAGAAAACCCGAACCACTTCAAAAAATTATCCACAAAATCAACGACTACGAAAACCAAGCGGATAAAATTTTTGAAGAAGCAATCGCAAAACTTTTTGAAGAAGAGACAAATGCAATTCAAGTTATAAAACTCAAAGATGTTTATGTCTCATTAGAAACTGCGACTGATAAATGTGAAGATGCAGCAAATGTTTTAGAAACGATTCTTATTAAACACTCCTAAGAGAATTTTTTATGATTGAACTTACAATCTTTATAATTTTTCTCGCACTGCTTTTTGATTTTCTAAATGGAATGAATGACTCTGCGAATTCCATTGCAACGGTCGTTTCAACTCGCGTTCTTTCTCCTCGCAATGCAGTTATTTGGGCTGCATTTTTTAATTTTATTGCGGCATTCGGTTTTGGCGTACATGTAGCAACATCAATTGGAAAAGGAATCGTTCATACTGCAATCGTAAATGATTGGATGATTCTTTCTGCTTTGGTTGGCGCAATAATTTGGACACATTTATGCACAAAATATGGTATGCCTATAAGCGTTTCTCATGCTTTGATTGGTGGATTAGTTGGTTCAGGAATTGCAAAAGCAGGATTTGGCGCATTAGTTTCAACTGGAATAATTAAAGTAATAATTTTTATTTTTCTTTCACCAATAATTGGATTTGTGCTTGGTTTATTTTTGATGATTGCTGTGAATTGGATTTTTCGTCGATATTCAAATCAGAAAGTAGAAAAATTTTTTCGCATTGGTCAACTTGTTTCATCTGCAGCATTTAGTTTGGGACATGGTACAAACGATGCACAAAAAACAATGGGGATAATTGCAATACTTCTTTACTCGGGTGGTTATCTTGGAGAGACTTTTTATGTTCCATTTTGGGTAATTATAGCTGCGCATTCTGCAATCGGTTTGGGTACACTTGCAGGTGGTTGGAGAGTAATTAAAACAATGGGAATGAAACTTACACATTTGAAACCAGTTGGAGGATTTTGCGCAGAAACTGCAGGTGCTGTTGTTTTGATGGGAACAGCAATAGCTGGTATTCCAGTTAGTACAACTCATACAATCACAGGAGCAATTATGGGAGTTGGTACAACAAGAAGATTTTCAGCTGTGCGATGGGGTGTTGCAGGTAATATAATTGTTGCTTGGGTTTTGACAATCCCAGTTTCTGCTTTAGTTGGAGCTGTTACATTTTGGATTATAGAATTTATTAGAAAATATTAATTTAACTTTACTAATTTACCAAAAGCAACCGAATCATCATTATCAGTTTTGCAGATTACAGAAAATAAATAAACCCCATTTCCAATTTCATCTCCATCAGAATCTTTTCCATCCCAAAATATTTTTTGGAATCCGATTTTTGGATTTTCAATTTTCAATGTTTTGATTAATCTTCCAGCGACAGTATAAATTTTAATTGCAACTTCATCGGGGTTGTTACTCCCCAAAAGTTTAAATGAGATGTAAGTAGAATTTGAAAATGGATTTGGAATTGGAAACAAATCCTGAATTGAATTATTATTTGAAACAATTAAATTAATTTGTAAAGTGTCAGAAATATTTCCTGCGGCATTTTGCATGTAAAATTGAATTATATTTTCTCCCAGTTCCAAAACAGGATTCCATTTTATTTCGCCACCAAAATTTTGACTTGACGGAATAAAAATGATGTCGGAAAAATTCACCTTACTGAAATTTAAAAAAATTGAAAAGAGCGAACTATCATTTAGGCTTAATTTTGCTAGGTTATTATCGGAAAACTGAATTAAAATTTCGGGATTTTGTCGCACAAAATCACCATTTAAAATGGGCTCGCCATCAGCATAAAAATTAAATTTTGGTTTTATTGTATCGCCAATTATTGAAATTGGAATTTCAACTCGGTTATTAGTTTCAACTAATTCTGCAATTGTATTTTGTGGGTCGATCTCAAAAATAAATTTAAAATTACCACGATGATTTCTTGAATCATAATCGAGTGAGATTAATGAAGAATCATTCTGATTTAAATTCAAAATAGTTTTTGATAGAAGTATCCGACTTGACAATGAATCATTAATTGAAATATTTACTTTTACACTTTCTGCTTTGGCAAATCCAACATTCCAAAATTTAGCAGAGAGTGTTGTATGTTCACCCTCGGATAAAATATTTTTTGAGAGTGAAATTGAGTTTGGTAAAATTGCAAGTTCCGGTGAGCCAGTGGATTCGACCAACCATTTATTTAAAATAGGTGAGTCACTGTTTGAATTTGCTTTGAGAGTAAAAATAAATTTTCGATAAGGATAATTATTTAAAAAATTTAAAATAGAAGTTGAATCGGTACTTAATGTATCGATTGCTCCTAAAGTTGAAATGCCAATTGTTTGAGTAATTATTTTTGTATCAAATGGTAAAACATTTTCAATATTTATTTTACTCCAACTTGTCGCGGGACCGATTACCGGAGTTTCAATTATTCCGATAGTTTCATTTTTTACAAAAGTAGTTTCTATTAGAACTTTTCCAATGCCAACTTGTTTATACATTTCTGGCACTGAACCGATAACTGCTCCTTTTCTTCCAATGATACCCCATGAATCGTTAACATTAACAACTTTATCAATTTGTGCGCTACCAATTGTTTTGTAAGCGTTGCGAACTTGAGAACTTAAATTAATTGTTCCCTCATCAATTATTTGTGCGCAAACAATCATGGCTTGTGGAACTGTATTGAGAAAAGAAATTAAAGAATCTCGTTCTTTTTGCCAATTTGGATTTTCGTGATAAATGTTAAAAGTGTTTTGTTTAACAATTGCATAATTTATTGTGTCGAAAACTGTAATAGTATGACCAATCGTAAAAGAATTCGGTAAAACATTTTTTCCATTTATTTCCAGTACTCCGAAGTTTCCATCAATCTTGCCCGATGTAATAAGGCGAAAATGAAGTGGCGTCTTTGAAAGTAACATTCCATTATTAAAATTTACTCCTTGAGTTTTGTGTGATGAAAAATCCAATGAGTCGCTCGAAGAATAATTGATGTTCGGATTATTTTCAGTTTTGAAATTTCCATAACTAAATTTAGTTGAATCTGAACCCAAAGGGATTTTCCAAAAATATCTTTTTCCGAATGCAAGTGAGGGAATAATTTTTGCTCTAAATACAGTTTCTTCATTTATCAGTGGAACTATTATTGCTGTGGAGAAAGATTTGAGTGTGTCAATAAAAATTTCAGTTGGAATTTGGTTTAAAATATTTGGGCGAAGAAAAACAAGTTCATCTCCCTTAGAATTCTGCATTATAAAAGGAGAGATTGGAACAAATTTTACAGAATTTATATTAATTGATTGAGTTGCAGAGTTATCATCTTCGCGTAATTCAGAAATATTATTTTTTACATCAAGCCCAATTGCTACATTATGAATTCCCGGCTTGTTTTTTGTTTGAATATAAAAATTTAATGTATCCTGAAAATATGGAATTCTAGTTTTAATTAATTTTTCGATTTGAGTTATATTGTTATAGGTATGCTTTATCGAAATCTCAAAACTATCTATTTTAACTAAACCAAAATTAGATATTATTAATTTCAACTTTGTGCTGTCATTCTCTTCTGAAGGAAATTCAGATGCAGATAAAATATATTTTGGTTCGATTGATAAATTCACTTTTTTTGGGATTGCAATTTCAATTGATGGATCACCAATCAAAGTATTTGTGTACATCGCCGCAAGTGCATAAGGCTCCGTTAGACCTGCACCTATCAATAAGTTATATTTTGTAATCGCATGCGCTTTCCCGACGGTGTAAATAGAATCTCCAATGAGAGATTTAAAAAAGTTTTTTATCAAGGGCTCAAGATTTACCGTAAATCCTAAAAAACTATTTCCAATATACCAAAGAGAGTTTGCTTCGTTTCCGACAACAAAAGATTCGCTAAAAGATTTGATGTCTGGTTCTGCCCATCTACCCGTTGAGCAACCAAAATCAATAATCAATGGATATCGATTCCGATTATTTTTTAATTGCACTGGCGAGACGATACCATTATCCCAAGTTTGCGTACCGCTGTGACCGATGTAAGAAATAAAAAGTCCTCCGTTTGAAATAGCATCTTTAATATAGCTTGTAGAATAAGGACCAAAATCGGATTGAGGATTTATAGTTTTGTATAAATGAGTTGAATAGCCAGCAATTGGAATTGGAGTGATATGATTATTTATAACATTATTATTATACTCTCGATATTGAAGCAGCTCGCTCGGATACTCAGATTTGCCACCGGAAAAAAACAAATATTTTTTGTTCCAATCATCATTTGGTGATTGAAGATATTGTTTAACCTTTGATAAATACTGAGTGAGCTCTCCGATATAATTAATTGGAAGTCGTCCGATAAACATTTGAGGAATCGGAAGTGAATCGGAAAAAATGGTAAAAGCGGGATCGCTTACTGGAACACCTAAAGATGGAACGAAATTTTTTGCATTAGGTTTATTGAAATGAAACTTGTAATCGTAAGAGGCATCGCCAACCAAAAATAAATAACTTGGCATTGGCGCACTCCACGATTTTGTTGATTTTAAAAAAGAACGAATTGCTTCCGGATCAAAATATCCGAAATTATATTCATCGTAAATATCATCTACTAAAATTAATTTAGTTTTTAATTTTAAAGAAGATGTAATTTCGTTTGCATAAGGTATTGCCTCATCTTTAAAAATCGGGTTAGTAATTAAAAGATAATCGGTTTGAAGAGAATTTGCACGGAGATTTATAAATAATTTTGTTCCGTGAAAAGATGGAGTTAAATATTTATTTTTCTTTTGAACAAAATAAATATCGTTTGGAGAAATAGAATCAATAAAAGTTGCTGTTATGTTTGGTGAAGAACCTGAGAATGAAATATTAGAAATTTCTTTTTTTTCAGTTTCAAGCTTATGAATATTAATTTCATTTGTAGATAATCCGGAAATTTCAATTGCTCTAATTGCGCTATTTTTCAAATTAGGAAAACGAATTATCAAAGAATCGTTCACGGCTTTGATTTTTCTTTGAAAAGAAATTTCAAACCAATCGACCATTACTGCATTCATAAAAGTAGAAGCAGTTGGTCGAGAAACGATACTTATTTTATTATTGACAGATAAAATTTGTGAAGTCGGAATTTTTGTTGAAAGTGTTTTATGCTGAAAGCGTTCTAATAGCGCCGAATCTAAAACTGGTGCGTTATTAAATTTTATTCCAATATTATGCGCAGGTAAAATATCAGATGACGCGCCCCAAGAAGAAAATTTTGCAGAAATAATCGCGCTATCGCCTGATGTGGCAAAATCAGATAAATTAAAATCATCACTATTTGCTTGCCCATTTGCGTTTAACCAGCTCCATAAAAATAAATCGCCACTTGTCCAGCGATAATTAGACTGGGTAATTTGTTCCCCTGCAAATTGCAAAACATAATTTTTTTCTTGATGAAAAGTTTCTGTGTAAGTGCGAAGAGTTTCAATTGGTTGAGAAGAAAAATTATTTAACGAAACTCTTTTTCCAAAAGAATTCCCAATTGTTAAAAAATATATTGAAGAATCTGAGTAACGATTTAAATATTCCTGATACTCAACTTTACCACTTGTAGATTGATGATGTGTTTTTGTATAATTTAACTCCGCAGGAAATTCTAAAAAATCCTGATGGTCAAAACTATTATCGCTTTGGCCAAAAATATTAATTGGAATTTCTTTTCCTTTATTAAACAATTGCCAGAATTTTGGATTTGTATTTTGAAGAAATGGAGCAACAGTTTGTAAATCGGAATTAGTAATTTTATAAATACCATCTTTACCGATTGAAAATTTTAAATAAGTTGAAGTTGTATTGAACCAATTACCAGTTGAATCATTCTCACTAACTTGATAAAGTGGAATATCGTCCGAGTAATTAAGAATTAATTCTTTTAAAAAATCTTTATTATGAAAATCTTTAGCTGATGAGTTTGATATTTGTAATTTAGAATTGCTACGATTTGATTGCAGATGGGTAATTTTGAGGGTTACGGAATTAACTATGTTTAATTGATTTGAACTATAAAATATTTTTGGAAGTGAAATATGAGCAATATAAATATTTCGGAAAAAAGAATAATCAATTTTTGAATTGAGGTGCTTTGGAATTAATTTTGCAAAATCATCTATTCCAGTTGAATAACTTTCATATATCATAGAGGAATCAGACTCGGAATAAAATTGATTGACATATTTGAGATTACTTAAATCAATTGTAGTAGATTTGTAATCTTTTATTTCAACAAGAATTTCTTCACTTGGTTTAATTGAATAAAGAAAATCTAATGAGGGAACGACACTTATTTTATTTTCAAGATTGTTTAATAGATTCAGTTCAACTTCAAAAACAGAATTGTTAATTTTATTTATTTTCGAATTTCCCCAACTATGAGATTGAATATCTTTTGAATTCAAATTCAATTGATATAAAAAAATCACAAATATGTAAGTAAAAAATTTCATTTATTATTTGATGTTACGCATCGCTCAACTTTTTATGAAAAATGGATGTTTTTAAAAACAATAGAACACGGATAACACTGATTTTGACTGATTTTCGCAGATTTAAATCTGTGTAGATCAGTTTCATCTGTGTCATCAGTGGTCTATTTTTGTTTTGCGTAA
>CAYIXI010000042.1:0-2848 GCA_964367235.1 uncultured Chitinophagaceae bacterium
ACAGCATCGCCAAGAAGGCGAACAACATTTTATGAATAGACATAATTCCTCCTATAAAATTTATTTTGAGTAAATGATTTTAGTTGTTTGTGTGGAACTTCCAGCGACAAGTCTCACAAGATACATGCCGCTGGATAAATTTTTTGGAATAAAATTGTATTTGTAAAAACCTCTCTCCTGTTTTTCGTTTACAAGTAATGAGACTTCTTTACCAAGAATATCATATACTTTCACACTCACAGCACTCTTCACAGGTAAATGATAACTAATAACTGTCGAAGAGTTAAACGGATTAGGATAGGCAAGATAGAGTCTGTATAAAGATGGGATGTTGTTCCCGAATTCCTTGCCAACATAGGTCATATTTCCGTAAGTTTTACCATTTATAATACAACCTGCAAGCCAAGCAGTCGGTCCTTGTGATGCGTCAGTAAGTTCTAAGCAAAAACCAAATCCCGCAGCAAGATAAAAATCATAGAACCAACCAGAAAAATTAATTGTATCAGCAGCAGCATAATATCCAATCTTCTTTACTTGAGTAGGCGTACCAAGTATAAAAGTCCAATAAATATCATCGACTTTTGCAACAACTGCGTCTCTCACGTGCCATAGTAAGTTTTTTTGCGCTTTGAGTTTATATCGAAGAGATCTATAACCTGTTAACGGGTTGCTAAATATATTCAATGCAGAATCAATTTCATATGCCGGTACATTAGAACTATCAAAGAACAGAAACCGCGATCCATTTACGACCGAATCACGGGTAAGTGTTGTTTTGTAACCCTGAGTTTGAGTGTACTTATAGTACCAAGAATTGCCGATGTTTGCCGGAAAGAAACTCTCATCAGAAGAATCCACTTGTGAGTAGAGGGTGCTGCAACACAGCAAATACAAAAATAATGTTAAAATGCTTTTCATAATCTCTCCCTTACTTTGAGTAGGCGATTTTATTTGTATGTGTGAAAGTTCCGGCGGTCATTCTAACAAGATAGACTCCACTGGAAAGATTTTGGGGCGTGAAATAGATTTGGTAATCACCCATCTGTTGCTCTTGATTTACCAATGTTGTTATTTCTCTTCCAAGCACATCGTAAAGTGTGAGATTCACCAAAGCTTTCTCAGACAATCTGTATGTAATTATACTCGAGCCATTAAATGGATTGGGATAGTTCTGAAACAATGAAAATGTTTCGGGTTCAGATGATGGGCTGTTATGCACAGAAGTAACTAAAGAGTCATTAAAATAAATTCCAAGTGCGGCTCCGTAAAGTCTGTTGTATACGTTGTCAAAAGCAAGTTTGTAGACTCCGCCGGGGAGACCATAGTCAAACGATATCCAAGCATTTCCTCCGGTTGTTGTCCTAAAAACACCCACGGTATCATCAGTGCCTTTTGTTGTATAGGTACTCAAAAACATACTGAATGCTTCTTTGGGATTGACTAATAGAGAAGAAATATCCCAGTTTGTGCTATCCAGCCCATTATTTCTTTCATTCCATGTCGTTCCTCCATCTGTTGATTTGAATACACCGCCGGGCGGAAGACCTCTGCTGAAAACAGCGGCATATACTATGTCCGAGTTGTGCGGGTCAACAGCCACACATGATATGCCCCAATGCCCTGGATCAAGCGGGAGTTTTGTCCAACTCGTTCCTCTATCCGTGCTCTTGAACAAACCCGACACATACGCTGCGTAGAGTATGCTGTTGTTCGAAGGTGCAATAGCAAGTGCATTGAGAAACGGAGGATAAGGAGCAGGAGGAGTTGCAATACTTTCCCATGTCTTGCCTCTATCTGAGCTGCGGCGTATGAAACCGGGTCCAACTCCAACGTATACTGTTCGTAAATCTACTGGGTCAATCTCAACAACAGGTGCAGGATAACTTCTGCCGTAAAACACCGTAGTCCACGTTTCACCTCCATCTGTTGTCATCTTCAGATCATTACTCTCGTCGTCACGTCCATACACGGAAACATAGATTCTTTTCGAATCGAACGGATCAACCTTTACTGCACCGACATCAGTTGATTGACCTTTTGCAACATTCCAGCTTTCCCCTCTGTCAGTGCTAATCAAAAGACCCGGTGTGCTGTGATTGTTGATGAAACTCCCGATTGCATACATCGTGTCGGGATCGTTGTAATAAATATCAATGTTTGCCGCAACGAAACCTTCTGTTCCCTTAGCAAGCCGCCACTGCTGAGAGAATAATGATTCTCGGCTAAAAAAATTCACAACCAGAAAAATAAACAAATATTTCATTCCATAACTTCCTTTGAATTTTCTTAAAAAAATAAATTTTTCAAACTACACACAACTTATTTTATACAATAAGACTAACAAATAAATTAATAATAAGCAAGAACCATTTTGTCATTTAAAAATCAAAATTTTTGTACAAGTTACTTTAAAATATTAGTGAAAAGAAAAAAATTTTGAAACATTAATTTTCATAATACTGTTAGATTAAAAATTACATACTTAAGTGTGGTAAATTAAAACTAACAACTATTTTTATACTTCACTAAATCATATTTGAAATTATTTCTATCAGATTACCATTTATACTTTCTTGAATAGAAATTGAAAATTCAGTATAATTAACCTAAATGGACGAAAATTTAACAATTCAAAATCCGCAAATTAATGAAGAAGAAATCGCAGAAATCGGAATTGCAAATGGTACGCGAGTAATTCTTTTCAACGACAACATTCACACATTTGATGAAGTGATTTCGCAATTAATAAAAGCAATCGGATGCGATTCAAAAAAAGCAGAAAAATTTGCAAACGAAATTCATACAAAAGGAAAAGCTTGCGTTTTTGTTGGAGAAATAAATCGTTCGA
>CAYIXI010000042.1:2948-15959 GCA_964367235.1 uncultured Chitinophagaceae bacterium
GAAATTCATACAAAAGGAAAAGCTTGCGTTTTTGTTGGAGAAATAAATCGTTCGATTTTAGTTTCTCACATATTGGAAGAAATTGGACTTCACACACAAATCGAAATTTAGAATGACATCAAACGAAATCAGACAATCATTTCTCGATTTTTTCAAATCGAAGAATCACGCAATCGTTCCAAGCGCGCCCGTAATTCCGCATGGCGACCCAACTCTCTATTTTACAAATGCGGGAATGAATCAATTCAAAGGAATTTTTCTCGGAAGTGAAAAACCAAATTCGCTTCGCGTGGTTGATACGCAAAAATGTATTCGCGTAAGTGGCAAGCATAATGATTTGGAAGAAGTTGGTCGCGACACTTTTCATCATACTTTTTTTGAAATGCTTGGCAATTGGTCGTTCGGCGATTATTATAAAAAAGAGGCGATTATGTGGGCTTGGGAATTGTTGACCGAAGTTTGGGGATTTCCGAAAGAAAGATTGTGGGCTTCAGTTTATAAAAATGATGATGAAGCTTTTGATTTTTGGAAAAATTTTACTGATATAAATCCTGCACATATTTTGCGATTTGGAGAAAAAGATAATTTTTGGGAAATGGGCGAAACCGGACCGTGCGGACCTTGCTCCGAAATACATTTTGATTTATCGCTTGATGGAAATCTTGATGCATCAAAAGTAAATTCTGGCTCCCCTTATTTAATTGAAATTTGGAATTTAGTTTTCATTCAAAATAACAGAAAAGAAAATGGCGAGTTGGAAGAGTTGCCAGCAAAACATGTCGATACAGGAATGGGATTTGAGAGAGTTTGCTCTGTAATGAATACAATTAAAAATGGATACAAAACTTTTCCATCAAATTACGATACAGATGTTTTTACTCCAATTATAAATTCAATTTCTAAAATTACAAATTTAAAATATGGAGTGAACGAAGAAATTGATGTTGCACATCGTGTGATTGCCGACCACATTCGCGCACTTGCATTTGCAATTGCAGATGGCGCGCTTCCATCAAATGAAGGACGCGGATATGTTTTACGAAGAATTTTACGTCGTGCTTCGCGATTTGGAAGAAATTTAAAAATGCACGAACCATTTCTTTATAAAATTGTTTCAACTTTATCTTCAACTATGGGAGATGCATTTCCCGAACTTCGCGCGCAACAATCGCATATTGAAAAAATTATTTTAGGCGAAGAGGAAGGATTCAATAAAACTTTAGATAGAGGTTTGGAAATTTTCGAATCAACTTTAAAAAATATTGGCAAGAAAAATATGTTTTCGGGCATTGAGGCATTTAAACTTTACGATACTTTTGGTTTTCCACTTGACTTGACACAACTGCTTTGTAGCGAAAAAGGATTGAGCGTTGACGAAAAAGAATTTGAAAACCAAATGAATCTTCAAAAACAAAAAGCGCGAAACGCGACTGGCGACAAATTTCAATTTTCATCAATCGCGATTGAAATCCCTGAAAATATTCAATCAAATCTTCAAACAAAATTTTGCGGATACGGCGATAGTTTTGAAATCGAATCGACAGTTAGTTTTGCAAACGAAAGCCTTATTTCGCTTGATAAAACGCCACTTTATGCGGAGTCTGGCGGACAGATTAGCGACTTTGGAAATATTTTATTTGAAGATGAAATTTTAATTGTTATCGATTCGAAAAAAATTCAAAATGGAATTGTGCATTTCTTAAAAAATAAAAATGAAAAAATAAAATCGGGTGCAAAAGTTATTGCAAAAGTTGATGTCGAAAGACGCAAATCAATTATGCGAAATCACACCGCAACACATTTACTGCACTCTGCTTTAAGAAATATTCTCGGTACGCATGTTCACCAAGCTGGTTCGCTTGTTTCGTTTAATCATCTCCGATTTGATTTTGCACATTACAATAAAGTTACAGATGAACAAATTATTGAAATCGAAAATTATGTAAATGAAAAAATTTTGGACTCAACTAAATTAGTTCATCATTTAGAATTACCGATTGAAGATGCGAAAAAAATGGGAGCGATAATGTTTTTTGGCGATAAGTACGGAGAGAAGGTTAATGTGGTTCAATTCGGAAATTATTCGATTGAATTTTGCGGAGGCACGCATATTTCAAACACAAACGAAATCGGATATTTTAAAATTAAAACTGAAGGAAGTAGTGCAAGTGGAATTAGAAGAATCGAAGCATTGACTAACAGCGATGCATTGGAATTTCTTTCACTTCGAAATTTAACTTACCGAGAACAAATTGAACACGCATACAAAACTTTGGACGAACTTGAAACAATCTTTCAGCAAGTTGCAAAAAATAGTAATGGCACTTCCCCACTCGTTAAAGATAATGTAATGTTGCTTGATGTTGAATTAAGAAAATTGGAAGAAATTCCAACTGCTCCAATAAATATCGAAAATAAAATTCTGCAAAATGAATTTGATTTGCAAGATTCTCGGTTTTTGGCTTTGGAAAATTTTAATTTAATGCTACAGGAAAAGAAAAAGATTTTTCTAAAAGAATTAAGCAAATATACTTTAAGTTCAACTTCAGTATTTTTAGATAAATTTATCGAAGATGCAATTGTTCATAATGGAATTAAAATAGTTGCGCAAAAAATTAATTCCACAGACGCAAATGAATTAAAATCATTCGGAGATTTGCTAAGACAAAAACTTGGTAGCGGAGTCGGATTGCTTGCATCTATAATAGATGAAAAAGTTTCGCTTGTTTGCGTCGTTACAGATGATTTAATTGCATCGAAAAATTTAAATGCGGGGAAAATTATTTTGGAAGTTTCAAAAATAATTAGCGGTGGCGGCGGTGGAAAAGCGCATTTGGCAACTGCCGGCGGAAAAGATGTTTCTAAAATCGATGATGCAATATTAAAATTTCGTTCTCTTTTTTAAAACTACAAATTGAATACTTATAATTTAATACTCGATTTAGCCCTGAAACAAAAGGGTGTTTTCTCTTTTTTAATTGATCCTGAAAAAGCAACTCAAGATTCGTTAAAAGATATTATCCCGAAAGCTGAACAATGCGGAGTCGATATTTTTTTTATCGGAGGAAGTACAATTGCAAAATTGAAGTTTGACTCGACAATTGAATTACTTCGCTCGCTAACAAAAAAGCCAGTGATAATTTTTCCCGGAAGCCCAGAGCAAATTTCTAAAAATGCTGATGCGATTTTATTTTTGTCGCTCATCAGCGGAAGAAATCCGAAACATTTAATTGAGTCACAAGTTAGCGCCGCGCCATATTTAAAAAAAATAAATATCGAAGTAATTCCAACAGCATATATTTTAATTGATGGTGGAATTGAAACAACTGTTCAAAGAATTTCTGAAACAACTCCGCTTGACCATAAAAATATTGATTTAATAGTTGCGCACGCTTTGGCGGCAGAATATTTAGGATTCAAATTTGTTTATCTCGAGACAGGAAGTGGTGCAAAATATTCTGTTCCGAATGAAGTCATTCGCGCTGTTGCAAATGAAGTTTCAATTCCAATTATAGTTGGAGGTGGAATTAAATCGGCTGAAGTAGCGAAAGAAAAAATTCAAGCCGGTGCAAAAATAATTGTTGCGGGAAATATTTTTGAAAATAATTTTGATTTAAATTTTATAAAGAATTTTGCAGATGCAATTCATTCTTAATTTTTGAGGACCTAATGGCACATTTACCTTTAACACTCGTTTACAGACAAAGTTTTATTTTGGAATCTCTCAAAGAAAGTTCAGCGATGAAATTAAAAATCGCCGAGACTTGCGTTGCCGATATTTCAAAAGCAATTGACATAATTATAAATGCACTAAATAACAAAAAGAAAATTTTACTTTGTGGAAATGGTGGATCTGCTGCAGATGCGCAACATCTCGCAACTGAATTTGTAATTAGATTAAATCCGAAAATTAAAAGACCCGGCTTGCCTGCAATTGCTCTCACAACTGATTCATCACTTTTAACTGCTGGTGCAAATGATATCGGATATGACAATGTTTTTTCTCGAACTGTTGAAGCACTCGGTGCAAGCGGAGATGTATTAATAGGAATTTCAACTAGTGGAAATTCTGAAAGTGTAAATCTTGCATTTATCAAAGCAAAAGAAATGGGAATCAATACTATTGGTTTTCTTGGAAAAGATGGTGGCAAATCGCGCGAATTAGTTGATGTTGCAATTATTGTTCCGAGCGAAGACACGCAAAGAATTCAAGAAGGACACATTACAATTGGCCATATAATTTTTCAGGAAGTTGAACAAGAAATCTACGGATAACTTGTTTTTATGGATAAATTTCGGTAATTTTCTGTTGTTAAACCCGTCGCAAATAAAAACAATTCATCTCGCGAGTTTGGCAATTCAATTTTTTTAATATTTTTTTAAGGAGCAACTAAATGGGAAAATCAAAATTTGATTTTCTTTTCTGTAATTATTGTGGTAAAGAAAAAAAGATGGAAATTCTTTCTCAAATTGAGGGAGATGAAAATCGTTTTTGGCATCGTTGCACAGGATGTCGCCATAGTTTTATTATTGATCGATCAACATTAAAAAAATCTATTTCTAAACATGATTTAACGCGAGAGGTTTGCGTAGATTATTCACCAGAAAATACTTACGAAATCGGCACGCATATTTATCATCAAAATTTAAATGATGTTGGAACAATTACAGGAAAAGATAAAACATCGGGTGGTGGAAAAGTTATAGTTGTAAATTTTCAAAAAAATGGTTCGAGGAGATTAGTCGAATCACTTATACATGTTGATGAAGAATAAATTTTTAAATCCAAATGAACAGGAGGTGAAATCTTGGTAGGCGTTACAATAAATGAAAATGAATCGATTGATAAAGCGCTTCGTCGTTTTAAAAAGAAGTTCGAAAGAACTGGCGTTATTAAAGAATACAAAGCAAGAGCCGCTTTTATTAAACCTTCTGTGAAAAAGAGAGCTGAGCAAATCAGAGCTACACGAAGAGCGCATCGCGCACGATTGGAAGAAGAAGCACAATAAAAAAAATCCCACGCTTGTCGTGGGATTTTTTTTAACCACAAACTTTTCTAAAAACCCGCAGAAAATTTCCACCAAGTATTTTTTTGATTTCTTCTTTTGTGTAACCTCGAAGGAATAATTCATTTGTAATTTTTGGATACGAAGTTACATCAACTATTCCTTTTGGGAAATTATCCGCGCCATCAAAGTCAGCACCAAAACCAATATTATCAACTGAGCCAACTAAATTTTTTATGTAATCAATGTGATCGATCAAAACAGAAATTGGTGGCAGTAAATTTTCGCTCTCCGATTTTAACATATCCCAAACTAAAAACTCAACCTTCATCGAATCCTTCATTGCATTATGAAGTGAATCAATTATATTTTTTTTACTTGCATAAAGTTCGGAATATTTTTTTTGAAAAGAGACATCTAAAAATCCCGCATAAAAATTTAAAAAAATCACTCCTTCTTTTTTTGCAATTGCTTTAATTTGGTCATCTTTCAAATTCCTAAAATGCGGCGCAATATTGTAAACGCAAGAATGTGAAGCAATTATTGGGTCTTCGCTCGCTTCCAAAATATCATTAACCGATTGCGCGCCAACATGCGAGACATCAATTAAAATTCCAAGTTCGTTCATTTTTCGCACAACCGATTTTCCAAAATCCGTCAAGCCCTTTGGTTTTTCATTTAGCGAGTCCGCAAATTCATCGCGCGCAGAAGTTGCCCAATTTGTACTGTTGTTCCAAGTGAACGCCATGTAACGCATTCCGCGATTAAAAAGATTTTCAAGTTTTGATAAATCATTTTCAATCGGATGACCACCTTCAACTCCGATTAAAACTCCAAGTTTTTTTTGCTGGATTGCACTGATTGCCTCGTCGTAATTTTTAACAAATACAACTTTATTTTTATTTTTTGAAACGAATGAATGAACTGAATCGAAAATTAAACTTGTCTGCGCAAATGGATTTGATTTTTCAAATTTCGGATCAAGCCAAACTGAAAGAATTTGCAAATCAACTCCACCTTTTTTAAATCGTGGAATATCTGAATGCCCAAGTTTTGTTTCGTTTGATAAATCTTCATTCTTTTCAACAATGCGAATCATTAAATCGTTATGCGTATCAACAAGAATTGATTCGTTGTGAAAATTTTTTATTTCGATTGGAATTTCATCAACTGCACGAAAAGTTGCGCAAGAGGAAATTAGAAAACTAAAAATCAGGAAAGAAAATTTTTGGGAAATAAAATTTTTAGATTTCATAAAATATTAAATTAGGAATTATATTTTCGTTTATTTTTAACTTTTAAATATTCTCTTTTAAGAAGATTCAGATTTTCTTCTCTTTTATCGTAAAGTCGTTTTAATTTTCTCGGTTTGTTTGTTGCCAAAGCGTAACTTGTTAAAAGTGGCATTGCAATAGTTGAGTCAACATAAGCAACCACAGTATCGGATAAATGATTTGGATCGATTTTTCCCCAACTTACAGCTTCGGACGGAGTTGCGCCAGAAAGTCCGCCAGTATCTGGTCGTGCATCGGTAATTTGTAAAAAGAAGTCGTGACCCTTTTCATCAATTCCTAAAACTTCTTGGATTTGTGGTTCGGTTTGCAAAATAAAATTTTTCGGCGAGCCACCACCAAAAATTAAAACTCCACTTTTCCCTCCACTTCGTTTTGCAGATAAAACAATTGACGCAGTTTCATTTACATCGGCAAGCACATCAAAATTAAGTGGGTTGTCGTTTAATTGCTGTTCAGCAACATTCATCCCGATTGAACTATCGCCCGGCGAAGAAGTATAAATTGGAACTCCACATTTATAAGCTGTCGAAAGAATACTCGGAGTTTTTATATTTAAAAATTTTTCTCTCTCGCAAACATATTTTCCAACTCTAAAATGAAACTCAGCGGTGCTCATCGATTTTCTAAACTCTGGTAACATAATTATTTTTCGATAAAAAGCATCGGTTGATAAAAGCACATCGTAATCAAAAAGAATATCATAAATTCTAATAATACTTTCGCGACGCAAAATTCTATCATCAACAAAAGGATTGCCGCGATGAAGTTTGTGGCCAATTGCAAAATGCGTATCGTGATAAATATTTGCGCCAGTTGAAACAATCCAATCTACAAATCCGGCTTTGATTAGCGGAACAATACACGAGCCACCGAGCCCAGCGGGAGTTAACGCGCCAGTTAAACTCATTCCGATTGTAACATTTTTGTTGAGCATTTTTTTTGTGAAAAGGTGCGCCGCTTCGCGTAATCGACCTGAATTATATGCTTGAAAATAGTTATCAATTAAATCAACAACTCCAACATTTTTTTTAATTGGATTTGGAATAATTTGTTTGCCTTTTAAAAACCTTGATTTCATAATTTATTTTTTTTTAATTTTAAGTTCGTAAATATAGCAAATAACATTAAGAATAACGACGAGACTAATCCATTGTAAAGAAAGATATTTGAGGATGTTTCAAAAAGTGAAAAACTTTTGTCGTCAAATGAGTTTAGTAGAATTGGGAAAGAAGTTAAAATTCCAATTCTAAATAAATATGATGATAATAAATTTCCCGTTGAACGAAATACTATAATAGATGAGAGCCCGATTGAAAATGCAAATAAAAATGATATTACAATTTGATAGATATTAAATTCGAGATTTGTGTTTGCTAATGTAAAATACAAGCCAAAGAATAATGATGAGAGGAGAATTCTTTTGAAAGAATTTATTACAAGATTATTAAAGAATAATAATCTGAAAAAATATTCCTCTATGAAAATTGTAAAAATACTAAAAACAAGAACTGCCGGAAAATCTAAAACCAATGCTAAAATATTTGTCGCAATATTTTTATCTTCTGTAAGTTTAATTTCATTAAAACTTAATCCGATTAAAAGTACAATTGCAATTAAAATAAATGGAATAAAAAAATAAAATAATAACTGTTTAATATTTTTTAGCGAGACATTATCTTGAATTGATTTTTTAAAATTTATTTCGATGAAAATATATTTTAAATATAAATAAACGAGAATAAATAAAACCAAATCAAATTCAATCTCCCACACAATAATTTTTGAATTCAAATCAAGTAAGCGTAAACCAAATTGCACTATGCATGCAATCAGCACAATAATTAAGTTTTTAAAATTTATGTTAATCATTTTTTTGTTTCATTATTTTTATTTTTCAAATTGTGTAAATTTTTTTAAAATCGTTCAACTCAACTAATTGGTACAAATATAGAGCAATTTTCTTCTTTTTGAAAAAGTTTTATTCTCCAAATTATTAAATTTTCTTGTTTAGACTAAATAAGACTAATCTTGTCTTATTTAAAAATATTGTTGATTTTTCAATATTATTCTTGAAATCTACTAAAATAGTAATTATATTAATTTAGATTAAATCTAAATAGTAAAATGATAGAAGAACTTGCAAAAGAAAATTTTAAAAAATATCTCAAATCAAATGATTACCGAGTTACGCCTGAACGATTTGAAGTGCTTGAGGCAATTCTTCAAAAAGATGGTCATTTCGATGCTGACGAACTTTTTTTGAAAATGAAAACAAACGAATCAAAAGTTTCTCGCGCCACAGTTTACAATACTTTAGATTTACTTCAAGAGTGTGGAATAATATCTCGCTATCGATTTGGAGAAAATCATTCTCGATACGAAAAAGCAATTGGTCGTCCGCATCACGATCATTTGATTTGTTTAGAGTGTGGAGACATAATTGAATTTGTAAATCAAAAGCTTTTAAAAATTCAAAAAGATGTTTGTAAAGAAAATAATTTTAAATCAACTAATTCCACTTTGCAAATTTTTGGAAAATGTAACAAATGTCAGACAAAAAATTAAAAAATATATTTACACTTGATTTATTAAATATTGATGAGTCTGGAATTGTTACACAAATTTCGCACGACTCAAATTCCACTCGCCAACGATTATTGGAAATGGGATTAACAATCGGAACAAAAGTTCAAGTGATTCGTTTTGCTCCACTTGGCGATCCAATCGAAATTTCACTTCGCGGTTACAGACTATCGCTCCGAAAAAACGAAGCGCACGGAATTTTAATCCAGAAAGATTAATATTTAATGTTGCGAACTTTTTCAATTATTGGAAATCCGAATTCTGGCAAAACGACTGTCTTTAATGCGCTCACAGGATTAAAACAAAAAGTCGGAAATTATCCCGGCGTTACAGTCGAAAAAAAAGAAGGCAAATTTATTTTGCCAAATGGTGATGTTGCAAATTTAGTTGACCTTCCCGGCACTTACAGTTTAACTGCTTTCTCCCCCGACGAAAAAATTGCAACTGATGTTTTATTAAATCATATAAATTCATCATCAAAATTTGAGGCGATACTTTGCGTAGTTGACGCAAGCAACATCGAAAGAAATCTTTTTCTCCTCAGTCAAATTATAGATTTAAATATTCCCTGCGTTGTTGTTTTAAATATGGTTGATGTTGCATTAAAATCCGGGATTACAATTGATGAAGATAAACTTTCTAAACAACTCGGTGTGCCAGTCGTAAAAACAATCGCACAAAGCAAACTCGGAATTGATAAATTAAAAGAGACTTTGCAAAATCATATTTTTCCATCTAAAAATTTAAGAAAATGGAAGATAGATTCTGTTTTGCAAAAAGAGCATTCGGAAATTTCACAAATTCTTCAGAAAAATAATCTCGATGAATCTTCGGCATTTCATGAAGCAACTCAATTATTATCGATGCCGACTGAGGAATTGCTCATTCATCCTTGGCTAACTGTGGATTTGATAAAAATAATCCGCAAGAAACATGAGAAGTTGGATTTTTTAGAGATTGATCGCGGAAGTGCATTTATAAATTCAAGATACGATTGGATAAAATTGGTTTGTGATATTTCTGTGAAAAAGAAATTTACTGAAATTAAAAACTTAAGCGATAAAGTTGACAGAATTTTGACTCATAAATTTTTTGGTTTTATTTTCTTTTTCGGAATTATGACCTTCATGTTTCAAATTATGTTTAGTTGGGTTACCATTCCAATGAATTGGATTAATTTATTTTTTAATTTTCTCGGAACAGAAATTTCTAAAATTCTTCCTTCGGGGCAAATTGAAAGTTTAGTAGTTGATGGAATTATTGGTGGAGTTGGAGCAGTAATTTCTTTTCTGCCACAAATTGTTTTTCTATTTTTATTTCTCGGAATTCTTGAAGATAGCGGTTACATGGCTCGTGCGGCTTTCATCATGGATAAAGTTATGAGCAAAGTTGGCTTGCACGGAAAATCTTTTATTCCGCTTTTGAGTTCTTTTGCTTGTGCAATTCCCGGAATTATGGCAACTCGCACAATTGAAAATGAAAAAGATAGAATCACAACAATGATGATTGCACCACTAATGAGTTGTAGCGCGCGAATTCCGGTTTACACTTTAATGATTGGGGCTTTCATTCCGAACAATTCCATCTTCGGAATAATTTCACTTCCTGCGTTAATACTTGTTTCACTTTATATGCTTGGGCTTTTAGCCGCGCTTGTATTCGGTTTTATTTTTAAAAAAACTTTATTAAAAGGCGCCACTCCACTTTTCCTAATTGAATTGCCACAATATAAAATGCCATCGCTTCGCACTCTTTTTCAAATTATGTGGGAGCGTTCAATTATTTTTCTAAAACGAGCCGGAACTTTTATTCTTGCCGTCTCAATAGTTTTATGGTTTTTAGCATCTTATCCAAAAATAGAAAACGCAAATCCAAGCGAGCAACTTGAAAAAAGTTTTGCTGGCAAAATCGGAAAATTTATCGAGCCATCAATTGCACCGCTTGGCTTTGATTGGAAAATTGGAATCGGACTTGTTACATCAATCTTACAAAGAGAAGTTTTCGTCAGCACGATGGGAACAATTTATAATATCGAAGATGATTCAAATTCATCTCTCGGCGAAAAAATGCGAACCGAAATCAATCAGCAAACTGGCAAACCTTCATTTTCAATTTTAACCGCGATTTGCCTTTTAGTTTATTATGTTTTAGCGATGCAATGTTTATCAACCATTGCCGTAATGAAGCGCGAAACCAACGGCTGGAAATGGCCTGCGATACAATTTTCGTACATGACGCTGTTGGCATATTTTGTAACTTTTTTAGTTTATAGGATTGGAGTTTTGATTTAATGGATTTGCAAGATTTAATAGTTTCGATAATAGTTTTGATGGCTTTGGTTTATTTGATTTATTCCTACAGAAATAAAAAAAATAATTCCGGCTGTGATAACTGCGATGTAAAAAAATAAAAAATGTATTGCCAACTTCTCCACAAAGGTCTGCTGGCAATACACCAAAACAGAGTGCCATAAATGACAACTCTTGGATTCAATTTAAGAAAAATTTAAGAGAATGTCATTTGTTTGGTACTCACATTTAAAAACCAAACAAAAAGGAGCTGTAATGATACACCAAAAAAACAGTAATTCACCGATGCTTTATTTATTGGCATTAATTTTATTCGCTTTTGTGTTTGCAAATACTTCTATTTCAAACGAGCGAAAATTTTCATACACATACGAATCGAATGTTTTACCAAAAGGAGTTCGCGAAATTGAAATTTGGAATACTTCCCGAATTGCTCGTTCATATTTTTTCCGAAGACTTGACCAAAGAGTGGAATACGAAATCGGATTGGGAAATAATTTGCAAACTGCTTTTTATTTAAATTTAACAAACGAATTAAAAGATGACAATGGCGTAACTGCTGGAGGATCGATTTCCCGCAAAACAAATGTCGGTTTTTCAAATGAATGGAAATATAAAATTTCCGATAATGTTGCTGATCCAATCGGATTTGCACTTTATAGTGAATTCACTTTTTATCCGCACGAAACTGAATATGAAGGAAAATTACTTTTCGATAAAAAAATTGATAATACTCTATTTGCTTTAAATTTAGTCTACGAGCTCGAAAACAAATATGACTTCAAAAATGGCATTGAAGTTAAATCGCAAGAAAATATTTTTGAAATAGATTTTGGCGCTTCATATTCCTTTACACATAATTTTTCTGTTGGATTAGAAGCGGTTAATAAAAATAGTTTACTTGAAAATAAAATCAATAATTCAGTTTTATTTTTAGGTCCATCAATTTCTTATTCAACCGAAAATTTTTGGGTAGTTGCAACTTATCTTCCCCAAGTAAAAGCATTAAAAGGTGCAACAAGCGGAAATCTAAATTTAAATAGTTACGAAAGAAGTCTTGCAAGAATTCTTTTCGCTTTTGAATTATAATTATGAGGATTTTTTTAATTTTATTTTTTTGTGGCACGATTTTTGCAAGTTGTAGTAGTGTAATTCCAACATTATCCTTCGATAATGTTGGAATTGTAAAATCGAATTATCCTGATTTTACAAAAGAAGATTTTATTTTGGCGAGAGATGCTTTTATTACGCGTTGTTCGGGCTGTCACAATTTGCCAAGCCCAAAAACGCACACAAAATATGAGTGGAAAGCATTACTTCCTGAAATGTTAAATGACTCGAAAGCTACTGAAAATGAAAAGGAATTAATTACAAAATTTATTATTTCTTTTTCAAAAAATTAAAATGCAAATGCTTACTTATTATAACGACCAAGGCGCATCTGGTTATTTTAAATTTGAATTTGTTACAAAATAATTTTATTATATCAACGAAATGGAAAACGAACAAAAATTAGAACTTACTTCCAAAATTGTTTTCGACGCGCTTCGCGATGTGAACGACCCGGAAATTCCTGTCAACATTGTTGATTTAGGTTTAGTCTACGATGTGAAAATAATTGATAATTGGGTTGGTGTGAAAATGACACTCACAACTCCCGGTTGTGGAATGGCAACTTACATCGCAAATAATGCGAGAGAGCGAGTTTTAAAAATTCCCGGTGTTAGCGAAGCAGATGTTCGTTTAGTTTGGCAACCTGCGTGGAATCCATCGATGATGAGCCCAGAAGCAAAAATGAAACTTGGAATGTAAATTACA
>CAYIXI010000043.1:0-1139 GCA_964367235.1 uncultured Chitinophagaceae bacterium
AAAATAAAAATCCCGCTTCATTTTATTGAAACGGGATTTTTTGTAATTAGTTTTTAAAAACTAATTTAATTCTTTAATTCAGCAATTGAAGCATCAAGCACTGCCTTTGCATATTTTGTGTTATGAATTCCATGACTTCCTTCATGTTCGATGAAGAAGAAATTAAATAACGCACCAGCTTTGTATGCAGGTTTAATAACTAGTGGTTTAGATGTGCTTGCATTTGCTAGCAATGTTGATGAAACTAACCAACCTTTTTTAATCAACAATGCTTTTAATGTATCAAGCCCAGTGCTAACATCTTTTTGTGCAGTACGATAATTTTTGAAATTAGTTCTCGTCATAGTGTTTGCAGTTATATCAGCATGGCAACCAGATGTACGGCAACCAGCGACATTTAAACTTCCAACTGTATCGGTTAATGAAGAGAAATATCCAATTTTTAAAGTATGTCCACCAGCGACTGACTTACCTTTAACTATAACTTGTGGCTCTGCCATGTGGCAATTGGAACACTGTATATTTTTACCCAAAGCTAATGAAGTATGTGGAGATGATGGATAAGTGTATCCAGCAAATTCAAATCCACCTTTACCTAAAAGCATTTGACCTTGTACTCCATAGTGAGGATAAAATCTACTACTTGTAATGACAATTGAATCAGTTGCAGCAGTTTTTGTTGGATCAGGTACTGGCGTCATCGGACTTGTTTCGCGAGTTGCGTGACATTTTAAGCACATGTTCGATTGTCCCATATTAACAGTTAAATCGGGCGCAGTTGCAACAAATGATTTAATTTTCACACTATTCGTATCTCTCATTGTGAAATTACCACGCAGATGAGGCGAATGACAAGTAAAGCAGTTTGGAGGAGTACTGTTGAGGTAATTTTTTCCAAGCAATTGAGAAATAAATCCCCCCTTTGCTCTATCCAAAAATCCTTCTGTTGTATGGCAACCTGCACAGGTTGTAGTGTTGCGTCCCCATCCAGTTCCAGTTATATGTCCGGCAGTTTGATATTGCAATCTACGGGCATTTACATAAAGAGCAGTATCATTATCGGGAGTATGACAAGTTCCGCACTTTAAGTTTTCTTTGAATCCTTCAAAATAAATAAATCCTGCATCTTTACCATCTTT
>CAYIXI010000043.1:1239-4357 GCA_964367235.1 uncultured Chitinophagaceae bacterium
TTTATTTTTTAAAATCATTAATTCCGTTTATATGTTTCTGTGGTGCAATAATTATAAAATTTTGATCAATGACTGAATCGTGGCAATTAAAACAATTTGTATCGTTCGGATGGAAGCCACCTTGCGAATCAATTTTTGGCAAAGATTTTTCGCCAATTGTATTTTTTGTTTTATCACCATGACAAGTTCCGCACGCTGTTGCAGATGGATCGCTTGTCCAAGAAATTTTATTTAGAGTGTTGCCATTATTAAAATTACCATGACAATAAGTATTTGAACAACTTCCATCTGAAAAATTATAAGATGAGTTAGAAGTAAAGAATCTTGAAGATTGGTCAAAAATAATTTCTGCTTTAAGGTCATCGCCAAGATGATTTGCAGAATTTAAACTTGATGGAACTTTGTGACACATTGAACACTCAACTTTTAAAGATTGCGCAGTTTCCAAAATATGAATTTGGTGAGCGCCAACTCCTCGAGAAGTTTTATCCCAATTTTTTGATAAATCTTCTGGTGGCGCAGAGTTCACACTTCCATGACAAGTTGTGCAATTCTCAGGTCCCGAAGATTTTGGGTGGCAAGTAATACAACTAATTCCGGAGGAGCCACCATCAAATTTTGCGCCGTGGCAATTTTTGCAAAGCGAAATATCCCATTTATTTTCGCGGATAAAACTACCATGTTTCGCTGGAGATGAAAAACCAACCTCGTGAGTTGTAATATTTGGCTCTGTTGGAATTGCTTCTTTTTCAAGCTCGCTACACGAGATGAAAAAAAGAATGAAACTAAAAATTATAATATTTAATTTATTTTTTACCATGACAATATCCACAGAAACCTACTCCACTAATTCCATTTGGTCGAGCGTTTGCATCGTTGTGGCAAGTGTAACAAGTTGCATTTTCATCTTGTCGCCAATTATCACAATCAATCGAACTAAAAAATTTATCTTTATGTGTTTTCGGATTTGTTTTTAAAATTCCATCTGTATCAGAGTGACACATAATGCAATTCGGGTCTGCGCCATCAGCATCGTGGCACGATGCGCATGATTCAATATCTCGTTTTGCAAGTTTTGCATGAAGTCCGCCACCACTATTTACACCGAGAGTTGTAAATCCACTTTGCTCATGCGAAGTTGGAATAACTCCACCAAGCGCGATGCTTCCATTTTGATGGCAGTCGTTGCAGAATTGTTGTTCGCGATGGCAAGTTTGACATTTTAAAGATTTTCCTTTTGCCTCAATGCCATGAGAGAAACGGAAATTTATATCGTGCACAAACTCGCCCGATAAAATTTTGGAATTATTATTTCCACTTGAACTTGGAGAAAGCATTCCCTTTTTTTCAAAAGGGGAGATGATAGAAATTTGCGAACCATCGTGGCATTTAGCACAATCATTTTCACTATGGCACGATGCGCAAAGATTTTCGTTTTTACTGTTGATTAAAGTCCCGTGCTCTCTTTTGAAAGATGCAAACGAATGAGTCTTTGGACGCAACGACGATAAATCTGTGTGGCAAGTTTCACAATTTGAATTTGCAGTTTTATTATTATGACAAGTTGAGCATTGACTCATCTTTGAAAAATTATTGGCAGTTGCAAAATCAGTTTTTTCTAAACCTGAATGACATTCGATGCATCCGAGTTTTTGATTATTCAAATGAAGTTTGTGATTAAAAATTAATTTAGAATCTCTTTTTGGAAATGAAATTGGATTGTCGCCATCAACATGACAAAAACCGCAAGTAGAGCTGACCTCTTCTTCGTGGCAAGTTTGACATTCGGTATGAGTTGGTAAATGTCGCGATAAATTATTTTCACTTTCCGAAACTCCAGCATGACAAGTTTCGCAATCAGTTCCTTGCTCGATGTGAAGCGAATGAGAAAATTTTAAAATATCTTTTTTATTATTTACGGGCGATTCATCAAACCAATCTCTCGCAACTGCAACTATCACAGAAATAAAAATCAAAAATGCGAAGAGTAAAAATTGCGATATGTGTTTTTTATAAAAATGCATTATTCGCCTTTAAATAAATGGGAATAAAAGTATGATGCTTTTAACATCAAACGAACATCGCTTTTATATTGTGGATTTTTCATAATCTGCGAATAAACATCAAGCGTAAAATATTTTATTGGGTAGTAAGTTGCGCCAAGTGTAAAATTGGTAATATTATTTTTTGGTGAAGTTTCGGATAGTTGATAACTTGCAAAACCGACTCCGAGATTTAAATTTAATTTTCTATCGAGTAGCGGATAGGAAGTTAAAATAGAGATTCCATTTAAATCTCCAGAGTAGCCAAAATTTTTGGAGTAGTTAAAATTAACTCCCCAGAAAACTCCGCCGAAAGAAAATCTTGAACTTGACTCGTCGACATATTTTACATTTGCAAGGCGAGTAAAAAATCTGGCATTTGAGTTTAAAATATATTCTGCGCTTGCTTCAACTTCGTTAGTGCTTGATGAATGGAAAACGCTAAAAATAGAATTGTACGAAACTCTTGGCTCGCGATAGAAATATTCCAAAGAAAACTCCAGCGGAGAAGAGATTTTATATTTAGCAAAAATATTTGCGCGAGAGATTGTGCGAGAGTAAACATTATAATCGGAACGGAAAAATATTCTATAGTCCGAATTATTTTCATACGAAGCATCAAAAGAAAAATATTCCTCTTCTTGTGGCAATGAGTTTGCAATAATTGTTTTTGGCTCAAATAAAGAATCAAGTCTCGCGGTAGTGAAGGAATTCCTTTCCCAACTTTTATTCACATAACTTAATCGGAGAAAAATTTCTTCATCGGGATAAATAGAAACTGCGCCACCAAAGAGATTATTATTTATTAATTTTTTATTGAAATTAAATTCATCATTTCGCACAACATAATATCCACCAAAACCAGATAGATGAATTAAATTATCAAAAAACCGAATCGATAAGTTTCCACCATCGATTGTGCCGACACCAACACCGCTTGAAATAAATTGACGACCTAAAATTAATTTTAATTTATTATCAAACTGTTCAGTTGAAATAAAAAGTGAAGGAATTTTAGTTTTGAGTTTATTATTTTCAGCAGGATTAACATCGTTGAAAAAATTTACATTTCCACG
>CAYIXI010000043.1:4457-15621 GCA_964367235.1 uncultured Chitinophagaceae bacterium
TGAGTTTATTATTTTCAGCAGGATTAACATCGTTGAAAAAATTTACATTTCCACGAAGAGTAAAATAATTACTAACATAATTAAAATATAAATTATTATTTCCTCTAAAATTTGAAACTGGATTTAAAAGTGTGTCGCGCGTTTCCCAAAAATATCCTGATGCACTGTTTCGAAAATTTAAATGCTGTGCATTAACAAATTGCGACAGAATTAAAAACAATCCAACTCTAGTGGAAATATCTCTAAATAGTATTTTCAGAAATTTTCTCATCTGATGGTATTATTGCAAACTTTGTGCCAATAATCAATAGTTGAAAAACAAAGGGTTTTACGAGTATTGGATTGAAAATTTTTCTAAAAATAGGAATTAAATTCCATATTAAAAGAAATAAAAAATGAAACTTTAGATTAAATTATTTATCCAAATCTGAACATCGCGGAGGCACTCTTCGGAAATTTCGTGTCCCATTCGGTAAGATTTAAATTCAAGCGGAGTTTTATTTTTTTCGAAAAGATTTTTTGTCTCGGTGGCTTTTGAAAATGGAACAACCATATCCAACTCGCCATGAGTATGCAGAAAATTTATTTTTGAAGATTCGTTCCATTTATAATTAAATATTTTCTGATTAATTACATAACCACTTTGCGCAATTATTCCGGTAAAAATTTCTGGGCGAGTTAAACCAACTGCGTAAGCCATCATTGCACCTTGACTAAAACCGAGCAAGAATATTTTTTTATGATCGAAAATAAAATTATTAATAATCGAATCGATAGTTTCGTTTAAAGAGTTGAGACTTTCGCTTAATTCATTTTCATTATTCATTAGGTCATCGCTTAATTCAAACCAAGCAAATCCTCCGTAACGATATTTTTTAGAAGCGCGAATACTTATTGTAAAAAAATTATCATTTAAAATTGGTCCAAGCATTAATAAATCTTTTTCATCTGCACCACGCCCGTGAAGCATTATTAAAAGAGGAGAATCTTTTGTCAATCCATTTTTTGGTGGAATTTTTTCGAAATGAAGAGTTGCCATAATTTTATTTTAAAATATTCTGGATTCCAACTCTAATCATCATTACTGCGATTGCAACCATAAATAGAGATGCGATTTTTGCAAATGCACGAGAGCCACCATCGCCGAGTAATTGAATAATTTTATTTGATTGACGAAAAACGAAATAGACTATAAATAAATTTATTACTAGCGAAAAAAAAGTTAGCAAATATCCAAACTGGTCAACTACTATTATAATAGATGTGAGCGCGGCTGGTCCCATAATTAGTGGAATCCCAATTGGCACAATGCCGATAGATTTACCGGGATTTCGCTGAGCATCGTTTACGAAAAATAAATCTGTAATTGCAAGAACGAGTAAAATAATTCCGCCACCAATTCTAAAATCATTTTCAGTTATGCCGAGAAAACTAAAAATCAATTTTCCAGAAATCAAAAAGACCATTGCAATCACACCAGCAGTAAAAGTTGCGTCGCGAATTAATTTTTTTTTAATTTTTGGTTCAAGTTCGTGCGTGAGAGAAATAAACATCGGGATTACTCCAACGACATCAATCGCAACAAAAATCGGTATAAATGCAAGCCCAAATTGATGAAATGAAAAATCCATTTAAACCTTGATGCCTTGCAGTTTTAAATTTTCGCGTATAATTTTTGCAATATTTTTTGCATCAATCAAAGCATGCGATTGGGCATTTGCGATTGCCTCTTCTAAAGTTCCTTTTTTTTCGGATAAAAATTTCCAAATCGAATATCCCAATCGCACTTGGTCGTTTGGCTCGCGAGTTGGAATTGATGAAACACTTTTGTATGCAATTTTTTCTAAACTTGCATCGTCAAAAAATTTTATTGTTGATGGAGCATTTGTTGTCATAAATTTCCTTTTCGTTTAATTTGAATATATTTAAAAATCCCGGGAGAAATTGAAAGCAAAACAATTAATATAATAATGTAGTAAATATATTTTTCAATATTTGGGATAAAAGTTCCTAAAAAATATCCGAGCAAAGTCATCGAAGAAATCCAACCAATGCCACCGAGAATATTATATTTTGCAAATTTTTTATATTGCATTTGAGCGATGCCAGCAACAACTGGGGCAAAAGTTCGAGCAAAAGGCATAAACCGCGCAAGTACAATTGTGATGTTTCCATATTTTTCGTAAAACTCTTTTGTTTTAATTAAGTGAGAGCGTTTAAAAAATTTAGTTTCAGGACGAGAATACAAATAAGTGCCACCATGTTTACCAATGTTGTAACCAACCGCATCGCCAATTATTGCAGCAATGGTTAAAATTAAAATTAAAAAAGTAATTTCAAAATCACCTTTTGCGGCAAATAATCCGGCAGTAAATAAAAGCGAATCGCCGGGAAGAAAAAAACCAATCAGCAAACCAGTCTCGGCAAATACAATTGCAAATAGCCCAATATAACCAGCCCAACGGACGAGTTCTTGAACATCGGAAAGTTTAGAAAATAAATCTGAAATGATTTCCATAAAAAATTATTTAAATAAAAAAATTAAAATTGCGCCAAGTGCAATTCTATAAATGATAAAAATATATGTCGTGTGAGTTTTAAGATATTTAATCAAAAAGTCAATCGCAAAATATCCGACAATTGCGGAGGAAGCGATTGAAGCAAAAATATTTGCGATTCCGATTTCCGAAATAAAATTTTTCATTTGATAAAGTTCAAGCATTCCGCTTGCAAGAACGGCAGGCAAACTTAAAAGAAACGAAAAGCGTGCGGCGTCGCTTCTGGCAAATCCCAAAAAAAGCCCAGCAGTTAAAGTTGTGCCAGAGCGAGATGCGCCCGGAATTAGCGCAAACATTTGACCAATGCCAATTAAAAGCGCGTCAATCCAATTTGCATTTTCAATTTTGCGAGTGTGAGTGCTAATTTTTTCTGCAAGAAATAAAACAATTGCTAAAATTATTAGCGCGCATCCAATCACAAAAAAATCTTTTGTTAAATTTCCCTCAATAATTTTTTTGAAATACAAACCAACTGTCGCAATTGGTAATGTCCCCAAAATTAAATACCAACCGAGACGGGCTTCTTTCAATCCTGATTTTGGATTTTTCAAAAACGAAAAACCATCGGTAAAAAAATTTTTTGAAATCGAAAAAATATCTTTTGAAAAATAATAAAGGACAGAAAATAATGTTCCGAATTGCGTAACTGCAATAAACGCTGTCCATCTTTCTGGGTAATCTGGATTTATCAAACCAAAAAATTTACCTGCGATTGTTAAATGCGCGGTGGAACTGATTGGTAAAAATTCCGAAAGACCTTGAATGATTCCGAGAATAGTTGCTTCGAATATTGACATTTGTTTTTTTATTTGTGATGAACTGAGTCGAAAATATCAAAAAATCTCTCTATTACAAAATCGTTTTTCAGCTCTCTTTTTTTTCTTATATTATTTTCAAATGAGTTCAATTTATAAATATCTAAGAACATTAGCCGACAAAGAACATTACACTGTAAAAATTTTACTTCTTGTAATTTTTGTAATTTCGGTAGCATTAATGTTTCCTGTTGGGAAAAGTTCTCCGCAAGAGTATGAAATTGGAGAGATTTGGACAGAGGAAGATTTGGTTGCATCGCTCTCTTTTCCGATTTATAAAACAGATGAGGAATATAAAAAGGATTGCGAAAACGCTTTAAAAAATCTTTACGATATTTATAAAATAAACCAACAAGTTTCTAAAAACAAAATTGATTCCCTCCAAATATTTTTTAGCGAAATAAATAATTTATCAGAAAAAGATATTGCAAATTTAATTATGCTTTACGAATTAAATTTAAATCAAAACGAAATCGAGATTTTATCAAAATCTAACAAGTGGCAATTAAGTAAAACGATTACAAATTTTTTAAATGAAATATATTTAAAAGGGATTGTAGAAAATAAAATTGATACAAGTAAAATGATTGTTTTGAGAGTTGGTTTTAACGAAGAGTTAATTCCACCAAATGAATTTTACGATTTAAATCAAATTCAGCAAAAAAGTGAAAAATATTTTTCAAATAAATATTTCAACCAAAACGAACTTAAAGTTATTGCAATAAAAATTGCTATTTCGTTTTCCAAACCAAATGTAAATTTTCAGGAAAAGGAAACTTTGGCTGAAAGAAAAAGCATATTATCTGGGATTTCTATTACAAATGGCGCGGTTTCAAAGGGAGAAAAAATCATTTTAACAAATGAAAAAATCTCAACCGAAACAATTCGCAAACTTCGCGCATATCAAAAATTGATGTACGAAAAAATGGACAACTTAGAGGTCGTGATAAGTTTTGGTGGCAAAATACTTTTTGTTTTTTTATTGGTCTCATTATTTTTAACCTATCTTTTTTTCTTTGAAAGAAAAATATTTTTAGACAACACAAAAATTCTTTTAATTTTACTAATTATATTTTTTGAATGTTTGATTGCATTTTTAATTGTTCAACTTGAATTGCCAAGAGCATATCGTTTTTTAATTCCACTTCCGGTTGTTGGATTGCTAATGACAATATTATTTAGCACCTATGTCGGATTTTTAAGTTCGGTGCTCGCATCGTTTTTAGTAAGTGGAATTTTAGGAAACGATTACGCGATGCTTTTGCAAATGTTAGTTGGTGGTGCGCTTGGCGTAATTAGTATTCGCGATATAACCGAGCGAACTCAAATTTTTCGTTCGATAATTTTTCTCTTTAGCGGATTTGGAATACTTTTAATAATTCACTCGATGATGCTCAACTCAGAAATTTCTGTTGCAAGTGTATCGATATTTTTCTCTGGGATAAATTCTGTCTTCTCTTCAATTATAACTTATGCGATTGTAATTTTACTTGAGAAAAAATTTTCGTTTTCAACAAATTTTGTATTGATTGAGTTTGATAATTTAAATCATCCAATTTTAAAAAAACTTGCGGCAAAAGCTTCGGGGACATTTCATCATAGTGTTACAATGGGCACACTTGCAAATGATGCCGCCAATGCAATTGATGCCGATTCAACTTTAGCGAGAGTTGGCGCATATTATCACGACATCGGAAAGATGCAAAACCCAACTGCATTTATCGAAAATCAAATTGGGAAAAAATATAAACCCGAAAAAATTAATCCTTTATCAAAAGCTCGTGCGATAAAAAATCATATTGAAAATGGAATTAATATCGCACGCGAAGAAAAACTTCCGCAATCAATTATCGATTTTATTCCGATGCATCACGGCACAAGATTTATTGGTTCGTTTTACGAAATGGCTCTTCAATCAAAACGCGCCGAACAAAAAATAAATATTAGCGATTTCAAATATTCTGGTCCGAGACCAAACTCAAAAGAAACTGCAATCGTTATGCTTGCCGATGCGATTGAAGCCTCAACGCGCGCACTAAAAAATCCGACACTAAAATCGATTGAAGAAAATATCGAAAAAATTTTTGAAGAAAGATTGCGCGAAGGCGAACTTGATGAAACGCCACTTACTATCCGCGACCTCGCAAAAATTAAAGCAAGTTTTTTAAAAGTTTTAGTCGGGTTTCATCATTCGCGAATTGTAAGTCCATCAAAATTTAGCGCCAAAAAATGAAACGAACAATTGAAAAATATTTGAATTATTTGAATTTGGAAAAAGGATTGTCGTTAAATACAATTGAGTCGTATAAAATGGATTTAAAAAAATACTGTGAGTTTTGCGAAGCAAATAAAATTTTAAATCCGAAAGAAATTACGCCAAAATTTGTATCGAACTATATTCAAACTTTGCGCAAAAATGGCTTGGCGCCGCGAAGTATTTCGCGGCATATTTCGTCAATTAAAAATTTTCACTCTTTTATAATTGAAATTGGTGGCGCAAATACAAATCCGTTTGATGTTGTTGAACCGCCAAAACTTGCTAAAAAACTCCCCGATATTTTAACTTTATTTGAAGTTAATAAAATTTTAAAATCGATTACGCCAAAATTAAATTCAAAAAATAAAATCCATTTGCGCAATAAAGCAATAATTGAAACTTTATATGCAACTGGGATTAGAATTTCCGAATTGCTTAATTTGTCGCAGAAAGATATTTATTTTGAAGAAGAATTAATTCGCGTTTTCGGAAAAGGTTCGAAAGAAAGAATTGTGCCAATCGGGAAGCCAGCGCTTGAAGCAATTAAAATTTATCAAAATGAAATTAGAAACGAACTTGCGAAAAGTAAAAAATCGAACGACATTTTATTTTTAAATTCGCGAGGTAAAATTTTATCTCGTATGGGCGCGTGGAAAATTATTTCAACTTATGTTCGTAAAGCAGGAATTCAAAAACATATTCATCCGCATACTTTTAGGCATACTTGCGCAACACATTTGCTTGAAGGAGGCGCCGACCTTCGTTCTGTTCAGGAAATGCTCGGACATGAAAAAATTTCCACAACCGAAATTTATACGCACATCGATAGAAGTATGTTAAAAGTTGAACATCAAAAATATCATCCAAGAGGATAAGATTTGAAAAACGAAAAAGTAATTATTTTGGCTGAGGAAAAATTTTCTCCATTAGAATCAAAAACTGCAAACGCCGCAATTATTTATTTAACGAATCAAGTGCTTGCAGTTATCGATAGTATGCAAGCAAATAAAACTTCGCAAGATGTACTTGGTTACGGTGGTTCAATCCCAGTTTTAAAATCAATCGAAGAGGGATTAAAATTAAAACCAACTGCGCTTTTAATTGGCATCGCACCGCCCGGTGGCAGATTGCCAGAAAGTTGGAAACAAATGATTCGCACCTCGCTTGAAAACGGATTAAATATTTACAGCGGCTTGCACACCATTTTAAATGATGACGAAGAATTTAAAAATCTTGCAAAAAAATATAATTGTAAAATTACAGATTGGAGAAAAATTCCGGAGCGATACGAAGTTGTTACAAATGGAAATTATCTCACTCGAAATGCAAAAACAATTCTCTCTGTTGGAGTGGATTGTAACATCGGAAAAATGACAACCACTTTGCAAATCTATCACGATTTTTTAAAAAAAGGATTTCGTGCTGATTTCATCGGAACTGGACAAACCGGAATAATGATTTCGGGCAAAGGAATTGCGGTCGATTCCATTATTAGTGATTATATTGCAGGCGGAATTGAACTTTGCATTGATGAGTCGGATAAACTTGGATTTGATTTTATTTTTGTTGAAGGACAAGGCGCGCTAACTCATCATGGATATTCTGGCGTAACAATGGGATTAATTCATGGGACGATGCCCGATGCGATGATTCTTTGTCATCAACCAACACGAAAAGTTGATAATTATAATTTGCCGTTACCAAGTTTAAAAAAATTAATTGATTTGCACGAAGGAATTGTAAAATTTTTTAAAGAGACAAAAATTGTTGGCGTTGGATTAAATTCGATTGGATTGAGTGATGAAGAAAGTATGCGAGTGGCAGATGAAATCCAAAAAGAAACCGGACTACCTACAATTGATACATTTAGATTTGGTGCAGAAAAAATTTCAAACGCTTTGTTAAAATATTTTGGAAAGTAATTTTTACTCGATGGAATTAAATTTTAAAAAATGAACGACTTAAAAATTTTTTCAAAAGAAAATATTCATAATCAAATTAAAAATGCCCAATACAAAAACGGATATTTTGTTTTAAATTTTTATATTGATGAAAATAATAAATTCTCTAAAACTTCAACATCTAAAATTGAAAAATTTTATCTTTATCCAACAGGTGGGACTTTAAGAGATAGTTCTTTCAATATTGTATTTTACGATTCACAATTTGATACTTATCGGGGTTTTAAAATCCCGGGAAAAGAATAAATGAAAACAGAAGAAATTTTAGAAAGTATCACTGGTGGGTTTTTTGCGCTGGATGAAAATCTAATAATTACTTATTGGAACAAATCTGCCGAAGAGGGAACTGGTTACAAACGAAAAGAAGTTCTCGGAAAAAATATTTTTGAAATTTTCCCAAATGCGAAAGATGCTGAAATCGGTCGGCGCTATACTTTGGCAATGCAGTCGCAAGAAGTGCAATCTTTTTCTTCATCGTATGCGGATGATCGACACGAAGCGTGGTATTCAATAAAAATTTATCCAAACCAAAATGGGCTTTCTGTTTTTTTTCAAGATGTAACCGAAGAAAAGCGACACGAAAAACAACGCGACATTTTGCTCGAAGCCTCTCGTTTAATAAATTCATCAATCAAAATTGATACGCTCACACTTAAAATAATCGAACTCTTCGCGAAATATTTAGAAATCGATTCTAACGACATAAAATTATTTTCTGTAAACGAAAACGAACTAAATTTAATTTCACCTCAAAATGAAAACGAGAGCATCAATAAAATCTCATTAAACAAGCGTAAACTCGCAATTGTGGAGGCAGTGAATAGTTCCTCAATTATTGCGTCGGTGGATTTGAGTCGTTCGGTTTTATTTGAAAAAACACCCGATAAAATTATTTCATCACGAAAAAGAAATGTTGTGGCTTTCCCAATTAAAATTGATAAAACAATTATCGCGGCCATTGAACTTCTTCCGTTTGGTTCAAAAGATAAAATTGAGCGAGAGATTTCATTTTTGACATTGCTTGCGAATGAATTTGCGCTGGGATTAAATCGATTGCAATTAAATGAAGAGCTTCGCGTAAAAAATATTGATTTAGAAATGAAAACCGATGAACTTCAAACTGCACATCAAACTTTAAAAAGATTTTTAGCGTTTTTCTCGCACGAGCTTCGTTCGCCATTAACTTCAATTCTCGGATTTTCAGAACTAATTTCAACCGAAGAAAATTTAACCGAAATTCAAGCCAGAGATTATTCCACAAGAATTTATGAAAACGGAAAACATCTTTTAAATTTAATCAACGACATTTTAGATCTCTCAAGACTTGAAGCAGGAAAATTAGAACTTCACTTTACACAAATTGATGCAAGAAAATTTTTTGATTCTCTACTTGCTTCGTTTAAACCGCAATGTGATTTACGAAATTTATCTTTCACATTAAAAATTGATGAAGAGATTGAAACAATAATTGCAGATGAAGTTAGACTCAAACAAATTTTTGTAAATTTAATTTCTAATGCAATTAAATTTAGTTACGACAACACTTCAATTTTAATTATTGCATCACGCGAAAAAAATAATTTCATTTTCAAAATTAAAGATACCGGAATTGGTATTTCTCGTTCAGATATTCAAAAATTATTTTCACCATTTTATCAAACGCAATCATCAACACAAAAAAATATGGGAAGTGGTTTGGGGCTTTCAATCACAAAAAAATTAGTCGAGCTTCATCAAGGAGAAATTTCTGTTTTAAGTGAAGCGCAAAAAGGTAGCACATTTATTGTTGAGCTCCCATTAATGGTTCAAGCCTCACAAGAAGGAATTGAAACTTTAAACGCGCTAAAAGCAACAATTGCGCAACCTCCAAAACAAACTAAAATTTTAATTGTTGAGGATAAAGAACACGCAAGAGAATTACTCGTAAAAATTTTTACCGATGCCGGCTACATAATAGATGTCGCTTCAAGCGGCGTCGAAGCAATCGAAAAAGCAAAATTGTGGAAACCCGATGTGATAACTCTCGACATACTTTTGCCGATGAAAGATGGTTGGCAAGTTATGCGCGAACTTAAAGAACATCCGATTTGCAAAAATATACCAATCATCATTATCTCTATGATTGACGAGCGAAAACTCGGTTTCGGACTTGGCGCCGCGGAGTATTTTGTCAAACCTATTAAGAAAGAAGTTTTGCTCGATTCAGTTCGCTCGATTGCGACAAAATATTCTTTGCAACAAAAAAGCGCGCGCATACTTGTAATTGATGATGACCAATCCAGCACAGATTTAATAAAAATAATTTTGGAAGCCGAAGGCTGTACAATTTTTGTTGCGCATAACGGTAAAGATGGTTTACGATTAGCAAACGAACACCGCCCCGATTTAATTATTTTAGATTTGATTATGCCCGGCGGAATGAGTGGCTTTGATGTTGCACATGAATTAAAACATCAAGGTGCAACTGTAAATATTCCAATTATTGTTATGACAGGAATGGAAATTGATGATGAGACACGTTCTCAACTTGAAGGATTTGTAGTTAGCTTGATGAAAAAATCTGGCTTCACTAAAAAAGATTTGTTAAAAGAAATTTCATTTTTAGAAAAAAAATAATTGGATCACTTTTCACTCGCTTGGTGGATTTATCCCGTTTTACTTTTCGTTGGTTTCATAACAGGATTAATTAATTCCATTGCTGGAGGTGGAGGATTAATTAGCGTTCCGTTTTTAATTGCAATTGGAATGCCTCCGCATTTTGCACTCGGAACAAATAAACTTCAAGCAAGCATCGGAAGTTTTATTTCTTCGAATTATCACATTAAAAGAGAAGTTGTAAAATTAAAAGAAATTAAAATTGGAATTATTTTTTCTGCTTTGGGTGCAATAGTTGGCGCGATAAGCGTTCAACAAATTAATCCTAAAACTTTAGAGTTAATAATTCCAATTTTACTTTTAATAGTTTTAATAAATACTTTACACTCGCCACAATCAACTTTAACAAACCGAAAAGAAAAAATTTCAAAAAATATATTTTATATTATTTTTGGATTTGCATTTGGTTTTTATGATGGATTTTTTGGTCCCGGAGTTGGGTTGCTATGGGCATTTTCATTCTCAGCATTTCTTGGATATAACTTATCTAAATCTACTTCGCACACTTCGGTAGTTAATTTTACAAGTAATTTAGTTGCGCTAATAATATTTTTAATAAACGGAGTAGTTTTATTTCTGCCAGGAATAATTATGGGAGTTGGGCAAATAATTGGCGCAAGAATTGGTGCGCAACTTGTAATTGAAAGAGGAGCAAAATTCATCCGTCCAATTTTTATTTTTATGACGAGTGCGGTAATATTAAAAATTATATTTAAATATCTTCCTTGATTAAAAAACGAGATTTAACTATCTTTGTAAAGATTTTCGGGGCGTAGCCGAGAGTGGTCCCAAGGGGATTCCTTCGGAACTAGAGCGTGGCGCCTATGGCGCCAAAGTCGGAGAAAGAAATCCGAAACGGCTTGAAAAAGAAAATTGAAATAAAGAATCATCGGGGCGTAGCTCAGCCTGGCTAGAGCG
>CAYIXI010000044.1:0-14634 GCA_964367235.1 uncultured Chitinophagaceae bacterium
TTGATTTGTAATATTTTTTTTATTGATAACTGATAATTGTCCCAAAGGGATGCCTTTGGCATTAATTGTTCATTGTTTTTTATTGTTTCAAGTCTGATTTTTTTTTATCATTACAAAAAAAATACACGGAGAAAAAAATGCCAATTATAAATTTTACAAATGAAAATAAACAAGTAGAAATTAATGCTGGAGAAAACCTCCGTTTAGCAATGAAAAAAGCTGGCATTTCACCTTATGACGGAATTAAAAATTTTTTAAATTGTTATGGAAATGGATTCTGCAGTTCTTGCGCTGTTGAAGTTGTTGAAAACAAAGGAGCATCGGCGCGCAAAGAAGAAGAAGAGGATACACTAATTTCTGAAACTCCATTTTATGCGCGAAAGGTTGAAAAATTTCATCGCCTCTCGTGTCAGGTTTCTGTCACTGGCGATATGACAGTTAAAACTCATCCAAAATTTGAAATTGATAAAGATGCGACTCGGCTTATGTTAATTAAATCTGGGATTTCTGCTGGATTTATTTTACTGCTTGGATTTACACTTGTTGTGATTTTTCTTGATATGATTAAAACAATTTAAAGCGCGCTCGCGCAAAATAATTATATGCCAAACCAAATCTTCAATCGTATTTTAATTACAAGGTTGAAATATATTGGCGATATAATTTTAACAACTCCACTGATAAAAAATATTCGTTTAAATTATCCCAACGCTTACATTGCATATCTCGGAGATAAAAAAGGCGTTTCGCTTCTAGACGGCAATCCACATCTCGATGAAATTATTTCTTTTGATTTTTCAAAAGAAATAATTTATCAACAGATGGAATTATTTTATAAACTCCACTCTAAAAAATTTGACTTAGCAATTGATTTATATTCCAATCCACGAAGCGCACTTTTAACTTATGCAACTGGTGCAAAAGTTAGAATTGGTTACGACAAGCCTGGAAGAAATTGGGCATACACCGACAAAGTAAAAGATGATGGAAAATTAAAATCTGCAATCGACCATCATAATCAAGTTTTGAAAGTTTTAGATATCGAACCAAAAAATTATGAAACAGAAATTTTTTTATCGGATAGTGAAAAAAAAGAAGCCGAGAGATATTTAAATTGGCAGGGAGTTAAATTTGAAAAACCACTTGTGGCAATTCATCCCGGTGCAACATGGAAAAATAAAATTTTACCAAAAGAAAAATTTGCAGAGTTAATAGATTTGATTGGCGCAAAACTTGGCGCAGAAATTATTTTAAGTTTAGGTCCAAATGATGAAGAGTTGAAAAATTATATTTTGCAAAACACTTTTGCCAAAGTTCATGCGTTGAGAGTCTTGCCAGTGCGTCAACTCGCGGCAGTTTTAAGTTTCTGCAAAATATTTATTTCAAACGACTGCGGACCAATGCACATAGGACCTGCAATTAGCCTTAAAACAATAGGTATTTTTGGTCCCGAACCACCAGAGGTTTGGTTTCCGTATAACGAATCAAATGGTCATAAATTTTTCTTTTCTAAAATTGATTGCTCCCCCTGCCGAAAAACCGAATGCCATTTGACAGGGAATGATTATTTAAAATGTATGAAATTGATTTCAGTTGATGAAATATTTAACTGCATCAAAGAAAGATTTTAATGCGATCAGACGGGGAAAAAATTGAAGGAAAAATTGTAAGAATAATTTATTTCAACAACGAAAATAATTATTCCATTTTATCAATCGAGACAAAAAATTTAGAAAAGCAAACCGTAGTTGGATATTTGGTTCATCCAAGAGAAGGAGAGACATATAAATTTTTTGGCGAGTGGAAAACTCACAATAAATTTGGGAAGCAATTTCAATTTAATTCATTCGAGCATATCGTCCCAACAAGTAGCGAAGCAATTGAACAATATCTTTCCACCGGAATTATTCATGGTATTGGTCCGGCACTTGCTGGTAGAATTGTAAAAAAATTTGGTGATGAAACTTTAAATATTATAAATGAAACTCCAGAAGAATTACTTGAAGTTGAGGGGATTGGTGAAAAAAAACTTACTCACATAAAAAAAGATTTATCAAATGTAAAACAGATGCAGGGAGTTTTTCTTTTTTTAAGTTCGCATAATATTAGCATTTCTCTCGCGTCAAAAATTTATCGTACTTACGGCGCTTCATCAATCGAAATTGTAAAAAATAATCCTTATCAATTAATTACAGATGTATTCGGCATCGGTTTTAAAACCTCAGATGAGATTGCAAAAAATTTAGGTTTCGCCGAAGATTCGCAAGAAAGAATTTTTGCTGGATTAAATGCTGTACTGGAAGATGCCTCTCGCCAAGCGGGACATTTATTTTTAGAAAAAGAAGAACTTTTAAGACGCTCAACTGAACTTTTAAATATCGACGAAGTGAAAGTTGAGTTTGCATTTAAATTTGCAACTGATGAATTAAGATTAATCACTGAAAACGATAAAGTATATTTACCAATTTTATTTAATGCTGAGGAGAATATTTCAAGCAACATCGGACGGCTTTTACAAAAACCCAAAATTTCTTTCGAAGTAAAAAAGTTAGAATTTTATTTAAAAAATTTTGAAGAAAATCGCAAAATTGAGTTCGATAAAAAACAACACGAAGCAATCGTTTCTGCAATATCAAACCCAATTACAATTATAACTGGCGGACCTGGAACTGGAAAAACCCTTTGTATAAATGGGATTATTGAACTTGCCGAACTGCTCGGTTTAAATTTTGCACTTTGCGCACCGACTGGACGCGCCGCAAAAAGAATGACCGAACTAACTGGACGCGAGGCGAAAACAATTCATCGTTTGCTTGAGTTTGACCCGCGTGGAAATTTTTTTAAAAGAAATTCCAGCGAGCCACTCAAAGTTAGAATTTTAATTGTTGATGAAATGTCGATGGTTGATGCGCAATTATTTTCAAGTTTGCTTGACGCTGTAACAAATGAAACGCAATTAATTTTAGTTGGCGATGTTGACCAATTACCATCAGTTGGTCCGGGAGAAGTTTTGAAAGATTTAATTAACTCGCAAAAAATTCCAACAATAAAGTTTTCAGAAATTTTTCGGCAAAGTTCCAAAAGCAGTATAATTTTAAATTCGCATAAAATAAATCACGGTGACGCGCCGGAGTTTGCAAAGGATTTTATTTTTATCGAAGAGGAAAATGAAAATGTTCAAAATAAAATTATTCAACTTGCCGCAACAATTTTACCGATGAATTTCAAATTTAAACCTATCGATGATATTCAAATTCTTTCTCCAATGCATAATGGAGCAACCGGAGTTAGAGAATTAAATAAAGCTTTGCAAAAAAATTTAAATGGACACCAAAAAATTTTATGGCGTGGCAAGGAAAGAAATTTCCATTTTGGTGATAAAGTTATGCAAGTGAGAAATAATTATGAAAAAGAAATTTTTAATGGCGACATTGGATATGTTTGCGATGCAAGTATTGAAGATGGAATTCTTGGAATAGATTATTACGGAAAACGAATTGAATATACTTTTGATGAACTTGATGAAATCACACTTGCTTACGCAATGACAATTCACAAAAGTCAGGGAAACGAATTCCCAGCAGTTATTTTGCCAATAACTATGTCGCACTATATTATGCTTCAAAGAAATTTGCTTTACACAGCTGTCTCGCGCGCAAAACAAGTTGTTGCAATTGTTGGGAATAAAAAAGCTTTGGCAATTGCAATTAGAACCATCGAAACTCGCCATAGAAATAGCACTCTTATTGATAGATTAAAAGCACTTTTTTCCTAAAGGGATTCTACAAAGGAGTCCTTTGGACATTCGGAATAAAAAATAATCGGCTTTTATTTTTTATATTTGATAAAATTTTTAGGATTAATATGCAAAAATTATTTTCTCCATGGCGTTCGAAATACATAAATTCTTTTATAAAAAAAAAGAAAACTACTTGTATTTTTTGTGATGCGATTGAATCAAAAAATGATTCGAAAAAATTAATACTTCATAGAGGAAAAACTTGTTTTGTGATTATGAATCTTTTTCCCTACAATAATGGGCATTTAATGATTGTGCCATTTAAACATATTGGCGAGATGAAAAAACTTGATGACAAGTGCGCATTAGAAATGCATAAATTAGTTTCAACTTGCATTGATGCTTTAACTTCTCAGATGAAGCCACATGGATTTAATGTTGGAATGAATTTGGGAAAAGTTGCTGGCGCGGGAGTTGAAGAACATCTACACATTCATATTGTTCCGAGATGGAATGGAGATACCAATTTTATGCCAGTGCTTGCCGATGTAAAAATGATTTCGGAAGATTTGAAAACCACTTATTCAAAACTTAAAAAGTATTTTAAAAAAGGGAAATAAAAAATGAAAAATATAAATACAAAACTGATTACAATTTTTATCTTCATCTTTGTTGCAACAAATATAATTTTTGCTCAAAAAAATTACGACTCACTCTTTTTAAAAATCGCTGAAGAAGGTTTGGATAAAATAAATACACATCGTTTACTAAGTGAACTTTGCACTACAATCGGTAACAGAGTTACTGGTTCGGAGTCTGCTTCAAAAGCAGTTGAATGGACAAAATCGCAAATGGAAAAAGAAGGAGCAGATTTTGTTTGGACAGAAAAAATGATGGTGCCACATTGGGTTCGTGGTAAAATTGAAAAAGCTGAAATGAATGTAAATGGTAAAAAAATTAAACTTGATATTTGCGCTTTGGGCGGAAGTATTGCTACACCAAAAAATGGAATTGAGGCAGAAGTAATTGAAGTAAAAAATTTTGACGAAGTCCGCGCGCTTGGCGAAAAAGCAAAAGGAAAAATTATTTTTTACAATCGTCCATTTGATAGAAAAAGACTTGATGGCGCTTACGGAAACGCTGTAAATCAAAGGTCAATTGGCGCAATTGAAGCGGCAAAGGTCAGCGCGATTGGTTCGGTAATTCGCTCGATGACTTACGCGCTGGACGACAAACCGCACACTGGCGCAATGCATTATGAGGATTCTGTTACAAAAATTCCGCACGGAGCATTAAGTACAATTTCGGCAAATCTTTTATCGGAAACTTTAAAGAAAGAAAAAAATGTAAAACTAAAATTTATTTTATCAAGCGAAACTTTGCCTGATGTTGAATCCGCAAATGTGATTGGAGAAATTCGTGGCTCGGAATTTCCAAACGAAATTATTGTAGTTGGCGGGCATCTTGATAGTTGGGATAAAGGTCAAGGCGCGCACGATGATGGAAGTGGTTGTATGCAATCGATTGAAGTTTTAAGTTTGATAAAAAGATTGGGACTAAAACCAAAAAGAACAATTCGTGCTGTGATGTTTATGAATGAAGAAAATGGTTTGCGTGGCGGATTGGATTATGCTTCAAATAAAAATCGTGCGAACGAAAAACATATTGCCGCAATTGAATCGGATGCTGGTGGATTTATGCCGCACGGTTTTGGAATTACAACTGATTCTTTAAAATTTGAAAAACTAAAATCGTTTGCAAAACATTTAGAATTTATTGGTTGCGAAAAATTTCAAAAAGGTGGAGGAGGCGCAGATATTTCTCCATTACAAAAACAAGGCGTGCCAGTTTTAGGATTAAACCCAGATGGAGAAAGATATTTTGATTATCATCATTCCGATAACGACACAATTGATAAAGTCAATCCGCGCGAATTGGAATTTGGTGCAATCGCAATGACGATTTTATCATATTTAATTTCAGAAGAAGGATTATAAAAATTTAATGACAAGAAAAATTGAAACTATCCCACTGATTGGGAATTTAAAAGTAGAATATTATCAGTTACAAAATGGATTGCGGGTTGCGATAGTTGAAGATAAAACGAAACCAACATTTTCATTTCAAACTTGGTTCGCAGTTGGCTCGGCAGATGAAGATGCTGGCAAACAAGGGTTGGCGCATTTATTTGAACACATGATGTTTCGTGAGACGACAAATTTACCACTTGGTGAATGGGAAAAAATTGTGAACGAAAATGGCGGAACAGGAATCAATGCGTACACTTCGCGCGACCAAACAGTTTATTATTTTTCTTTTCCGAGTGAAAAATTTGAGACCGCAGTAAAACTTGAAGCCGATAGAATGCAAAATTTAATTATCGACGACAATACTTTTGAAACCGAAAAAGGTGCCGTATTAACAGAGAAAAATCGCACTTTGGACGACCCAAATAATTATTTGTGGGAACAGGTTTATTTTCATTCGTATCAAAATCATCCGTATAAATATTCTGTAATTGGCGAAACTAAAACGATTAAAAATTTTACTTCCGAAGAGGCGCGAGATTTTTATAAAAAATTTTATTCTCCAAGCAATGCGTTAATAATAATTGTTGGTGATGTAAAATGCGATGAGGCTTTGAAAATTATTGAAAAATATTATGGCGATTATTCTAATCAACCAATTAGTGAAAGATTGAAAATTGATGAGCCCGAGAGAAAAGAATCCAAAAGACTTTTTTTTACACATCCGAAAGCAAAAAAGAAATTGTATGTTGTAAATTGGATTGCACCGCACATAACTGATAGTGATTATCCAGCGCTGACAATTTTAAGTGAAGTTTTAGCAGGAAGCGACTCAGCGCTTTTAAATGAGCGATTAGTATTTCAATCCAAAGTAACACAGCTTTACGCCGATATGTACGAGGGAAGAGATGGAAGTACATTTGAATTTTTCACTCAACTTGTTGATGGAGTTTCGTTTGACGAAGTTTGGGGAATTTTCCACACAACAGTTTGTGAAATTATTGAAAAAGGAATTTCCCCAGAACAATTACAAATTGTAAAAAATAATTTAGAAAAATATTTATACGAGTCTGTTACAAGTTATTCAAGTCTTGCGAGATTAATTGGTGAGTCGTTTATTAATACAAAAGATTTATCGTTTTACATAAATTTAATTCAAAATTGCAACGAAGTTAAAGTTGAAGATATCAAGCGAGTTGCAAAAAAATATTTGATAGATTCAAATTCTGTTGCAGTATCTCTTTCGCCAACAAACTCAAATGGAAATAAAAAATGATCACGCAGCAATTAGGAATTAAAAATAATAAAATATTTTACAAGCAAGACAAGAGAGTTCCACTTACGCATTTATCTTTTGTATTTCACGGAGGTGGTGAGCAACAAGAGCCAGATGAATTAACTGGGCTTTCGCGATTAACTGCGCGCACGCTTTTTCGCGGCACAAATTTTTTAAGCAGAAGCGACATCACAAAACAATTTGAATTACTTGGCGCAGATATTAAAGCAAGCGTAAGCGAAACCGATTTTGTAATTTCCGTTGTGGCATTTTCTCGCACATTGCCGCAAGTTCTTTCGTTATTATTTAAAATTATAAACGATGCCAATTTCCCGGAAGAGGAAATATCGCTTGTAAAAACAGAGCTTTTAAGCAAAATTGAAGCAGCATTGCAAGAGCCTGACGGAGTTTTGCGCGCAGGTCACCAATATATTTTATATAACCAAAAACGAATTGGAAAAATTGGATCATCAAGCGCGATTAAAAAAATAACCAGAGAAAATATTTCGCAATATTTTGAAAAAGTTCGGAGTTGTTCGGTTTTATATATTACAGCAATTTCAGATTTATCATTTGAGCAAATCCAAAAAGAAGTTATTGAATTTACAAATTCACGCAAAACTAATGGATTTGTTTTGAAAGATGAAGTGGGATTTGTTTCAACAAAAAAGCCAACAGTTTATATTTTTGATTCTCCGCAATCTACTAATGATAGACTTATTTGGTCGCATGAAGGGATTGTAATAAATGACGAAAGAAGATTTGCGATGAATTTAATTTTGGATGCGCTCGGAAGTTTTGAAGGATTTCTTTTTGATAAACTCAGAAATCAAAAAGGATGGTGCTATGGTGCTTATTCTTATACAATGCCTGGAACAAAATATCCCGGAAGAATTGCTTATTACTCCGATCCAAGTTCTGAAACTTCAAAAGATTTAATCCCGGAATTATTTTTGTTGCTTCGAATTTTTCCAAATGAAAAAGATTTTCTTGAAAGATTAAAAGGAAGGAATGAAACTTTTAAAAATCGATTTGCGTACCAATTAGATTTGAAATATAAATTATTAAGTGAGATTATGTTTGAACGATTTGGCATTCCGATTTTAACAAAAGAAGAATATTATAGAAAAATTGATAGCGTAACTTTGGAAAATGCACTTTCAACAATTTCTGAAGTTTTTAATCCAAATAATTTAACAATGGTTTTTTACGGCGACAAAGAAAGAATATCAAAAATTATTGAGCATACAATTATTGGAGCAGAAATAAATATTATTGATACTAATGTTTTAATTTCGTAGTTTGCTTTGACAGTTAACTAATTTATTAATATCAAAAGAGGTGGTTATGAAACATGCACTTTTAAAAAAAATTGGAGTTTATCTATTTGCACTTCCAATGGTTTATTTTGGATCAATGCATTTGGCATATGCTCCATCAATGGAATCAATGATGCCTGCTTATTTTCCTGCAAAAGTATTATTTATTTATTTAACAGGGGCACTATTAATAATAACCGGAGCAAGTCTTATACTGCAAAAAAATATAAAAATTACTTGCCAATTATTAGGTTTAATGTTTATGATTTTTGTTTTAATGATTCATTTACCAGGCATAATAGGTGGTAATCCAATGTCAGTGCCAAATTTGCTGAAAGATTCAGCACTTGCTGGAGCTGCATTTATTTTTAGTGCTAATTCTCAGGAATAATTTAACCAAAAGAAAGCCCTCTTTTAGAGGGTTTTTTGTTTTTTTCAATTTTCAACTGAAAAGAAATTCTCTCTTCAGTTAATCGTCCTATTTTACAACCGCAAATTTTATTTGCGGTTTAATTCCAATTCTTTTAATTACTTTTCTTGCTTCTAAATCAAGTTTAACCCATTCTAAATGCCACTCAACGGAGCCATCGAATTTAATTTTGTTCTTTTTAAAATCTTTAATTATTGATTGCAAAATTTCTGAATGAGTTGATTCGCCCTTTGTTTTCAGGCAATTTAAAAGAGATACTTTTAGGACATTGTACTTTGCCAAATTCATACTTACAGCTTTTTTCCCAGCAGGGTGCTTAAGTTGAATTTTCAGATTTGTTTCCATTTTAAACTTTATAAAATAAAATTACAATCTCACACCAAAAACAATTTTCCATCTTTTCCAATCAAATTCTTTTTGATTTTTATTTAGTGGATCGCTAATATAAATTGGGAAATAAATTGCAAGAGAATTTAATCCTAAATGAATCATCTCACTACTAACATCAATAAATTGAAAGGCAAAACCAGCATCGAGATTTAGATTTTTCGCAGTTAGTTTATCATCGTTCCAAACTTTTCCTGCATCAGCAAATAAATTTATACCAAACAAATTAACTGAGGTATTGATTGCAATTATATTTTTTGCTGTTGTGTCGGTCGTACGAAAAAGATTTCCTCCTCCAGCAACCAAAGCATGCTCATAAAAATAATTTGAGAAAACTGGAATTCTAAAAATAGCATTATCAATTTGATCAAATGGAGAGGACTGCGTTAAATATAATTTAGCTTGATTTGGAATATTGCCATTTGAAGAGCCAAGAAAAAATCGTGTTTTAAAATTATTCTTTTTACCAAACTTTAAATTCAAATTATTTTCTAATGTAAATTTACTGTATTGGAAATCCGATTGAGGCGCGCCAAATTCAAACTTAATTGTTTGTGTTCGGATTAATTTATTTGTTGTCAAACCATTTTTATAGATAACAAATCCTGCTACAAGTTGACCTCTATCCCAACTATTTGGAACTCTTTCGTAACGCGTATCAATCAACTCGGCAGTTTTAAATCCAGCGCTAATTGAAATTCTGCGATTTTTATTTCCTAAAAATCCAAAATAACTTTCCGAAGTGTGTTGAGTCAACCATTTGGAAGTTCGAAATCCATCAAATTTTTCTACAGAAATTGTAGTTTTATAATTTGGTCCAAAAAATTCTAAATTTCTACTGACAAAAAATTGAAAATCTGGTTTTTCTTTTCCAAAATATGTATCCAACTCAAAACTTCTATTGCCAAAATAATTTCCAGAAACACCAATTCCCCCTTCTATTCCGTCGATTTTATTGTACGCAATAGTTGGCGAAAAATTTATATTGTAAGCATCAAGTTTTGGCGCAATCGAATTCCAAAATCCGCCAAGCCCATAAGTAAAATTAAATTTCGCAAAAGGCCATCTGTTGTTCAATCTATTTATGTCGGAAAGATTTTGGTTCGGATCGATTTCAGCCGAAACAACTTTTGAAGGTAAATTTTTTACAACAAATTCTCCAGTAGATAAATTTGTAAAAACATCTTCTGAAAATCTTTCATCGCGAATTGTTCCATCTGCAAGTGTTAAGCGGATTGTTGTTGGCATGATTGCTTTTTCTAAACTTGCAATTTTAAAAGTTGCATCAAAACCATTTTCGGTTTTTTCATTTATTATTTTTAATAAAGCCAAATCCAATTTCCAAGTTTGATAAATCCACTGGTTCCAAAACCAATCTAAATCTCTTCCGGCAACATCTTCGATTGTATTAAAAAAATCTTCGGGATAAGGATGTTTCAGCAACCAACGATTGTAATATTCTTTCATCGCATTTGAGAAAACTTCATCGCCGAGCATATCGCGTAACATCCACAAAATCGAACCCGGTTTTGCATAAGCATAAACTCCGTATTGATCACCTCTGGCATCGTACGAACTTGCTGAAAGTGAAATTTCACTTCCCTGAATTGCTTTTGAAATGTAATGATACTGATTAAAATTTTTATCGTTCGTCTCGGGAAGTTGTAAAATATATTTTGTCTTTTCAAAAAATTCTCTTTTTATCAAACTTGAATTTCCAAATTTTTCTCCCACTGCAGTTGAAGTTATGTAAGTATTAAATCCTTCATCCATAAAAGGATAATTTGTTTCGTGGCTTCCAATCATCATCGGATACCATTCGTGACCAAGTTCGTGAATTAAAGTCATCTCCATCGAATTTGTAAATTGTTCACCAGCAGAAACAAAAACGAGCATCGGATATTCCATTCCGTAAACTGGTCCACTAATAACTGTTGCTTGCGGATAAATATAATTTCCATACTCTTTGCTAAAATATTCGATTGTAAATTTATTTAAGTTCGCGCCATCTTTCCAATTTTCCGCCTCGCTTGGTAAATAAAAAGCGTGAATCAAAACTCCAGCATTTGTTTTTGTTGCATCCCAAATAAATCTTGGCGAAGCCGCCCATGCAAAATCGCGAACATTTTCAGCCTTAAAACGCCAAATTTGTTTTAATTTTTTTAAACTATTTCGCGATGTGTCGGTTTCCGTTTTCGAAATAATTTGAATTACTGAATCGCTTGAAATAGAATTATATTTTTTTAATTGCGCTTCGCTTAAAACTTCATTTGTATTTTGCAAAATTCCAGTTCCCGCAACAATATAATTTCCCGGCACAGTTATGTTTGCTTCCCAATTTCCATAATTCAAATAAAATTCTCCTTGACCCAAATATGGAGTTTTGTCCCAACCACGCAAATCATCGTAAACCGCAATTTGCGGATACCACTGACACATTCCAAAATCAATTTCATTTGAACCGGTGCGAAGTGTTGCAATTTTTGGGACTTCATAATTCCACCAAACTTCAATCTCTATTTTTTGATTTGGATTTAGAGAATAGGGAAGAATAGTTTTCATCAAAGTTTCATTTTCAAATGGTGTGATTTCTTTTCCGGAAATAATAATTTTTTCAATTGTAATTCCTTTTGTAGCAGTCATTGCTCTGCCAACTATATTTCCTTCTTTTCGCGCTTCAGATTTTTCATTAAAAATATTTTGATATAAATGCCACCAAAGTTCATTTAATGTATCGGGAGAATTATTTGTGTAAGTGATTATTTCTTTTCCCGTTAAAATTCCTTTTACTATTTCAAGTTCGGCATCAACTTTGTAATCTATTTGTTGTTGCCAATAACCTGCGCCAGGTTTTCCATTTGGCAAACGAGTTGGTTGATCTTTTACAACGCGAGAGTTTTGCGCAAACACAAAAGTTGTTAAAAATAAAAAGTAGATAATTGTTTTCATTGTTTCTCCAATTGATTTAAAAGATTAAAATTGAAATTCATTTTCATAAAAATAGAAAAGTATTGCTAAAAACAAAACCAAAACAAATGACGAGATTGTAAAATTTGCAGGTGAAAAAGCATTAATTATCAATTGCAAAATATCGTTTTGCAAAATAAAATAATTATCAAAAATTTGTATTTGATTTGTTGAGGGAGTTGCAGAGAAAAACCAGCTAAAAAAAATAATTGAAAGCGGAATGGATAATAAAAACCCGATAAATATCTGGAAAACTCGTTCATCTTTTTTCTTCTCAAGTAAAAGATTATTTATTTTTTCATCTAAATTCAATGTAAATTCGTCACTTGTTTTTAGCGGAGTTATATTTTTTAACGAATAAGTTGTTTTCATAATATTCCTTTCAAAAATCTTCTATTGTAAGTTTATGTTTATCTGCAATTTTTTTAAGTTGAATTCTGCCACGATGAAGTAAAATTTTTATATTCGAGATTGTCAAACCGGAAATTTTACTAATTTCTTCCAGCGATAATTCCTCCATATAAAATAAAATAATAATTGAAGAAAATTTTTCTGGTAAAAGATTTATCAATTCAATAAGCAATTTACTTTTTTCATTTTCAAAAAAATCCGATTTGCTTTTTTTATCCTCAATTTCAAATCCATCTTCAATTGCAATATGCCTTTTATTAAAAATATTTTTTCTTTTTGCATAAGTTAATCCTGTATTAAACACAATCGAGTAAAACCAAGTTGAAAAACTTGATTGCGCTTTAAATGTTGAAAGAGCAAAATAAACTTTAACAAACGAATCCTGCAAAGCATCTTCGGCGATTGATTTATTTTTTAAAATTCCAACCAAAAGCGAGAAGGCTTTGTCTTTGTATCGCTCTAAAATTTTTTCAAACGCTTTATCATCTTTTTGCAAAACTAAACTGACAAGCTCTAAATCGGTTATTGGCATTTATATTTTTAGACTATATTTAATAAAAAATGTTACAAAAAATTGTAACCTTTTAATTACAGATTCGTCATAACAATGTAAACTAATTTATTCACAACAAAAAAGGAGTTAAAAATGGATCAAGGAATGTTAGAAGTAATGATACCAATTATTATGTTTATTGTAATTGGTGCAGTTTTTATTGCGGCATTTTATTTTAAACATCGGACAAAAAGTATCTTTGCCGAAAAAGGTTACAGCGCCGATGAAATTGTAAAAATATTAAACGAACAAAAAAGTGAAAAAATAAAAGACCCAAATAGATATTTAATATGGGGGATTATAATATTGTTTGTAGGGGTTGGTTATGGAGTTGGAAATTTTTTAGGAGATTATCTTGATAAAGATTATCTATCCGAAGCTACAATTACAACTTTTATTGCAATTGGTTTATTGATTGCAAATAAATATAGAACAAAAAAATAAAATCAATCTTTTCTTTGTCTCGAAACTTCGTAAAGAAAAACTGCGCTGGCGTTTGCATAACTAATAAATCATTTGTTAGGTAACTGAGATATGTTTTTTTGTAATTGAAAACTCTTCCTTTACTTTTTCAGAGAGTAAAATTTTCAGCATCGATTGATATGGAACATCTTTTTTATTAGCTAAAACTTTAATGCCCTCCACCAGTGATTCCGGTAATCGTATAGATATTATACGGCTTGTTGGCTTTAAGTTCGGGAATACTGCAAGTTGTGCTTTTTTGGATTCAATGTAATCTAGTGGACTATGCTTTGCCCAGAACTTTCTTTCTGCTTCTTCCGATTTAAATTTTGGTATTTTTTTCATGATACATATTCCTTTCTTTTTTGTTCATATCTCGTGCAGAGATAACTCTAATTTTTTTTTGTCTAACAGTAAATACAATTATTAACAAACGATTTGAATTGCAAAACCCAAAAGCAAAAAATCGTTCTTCATTTTCACAATGCTTAATGTCTGGGAAAAGATAAAGTGGGTAATTAAAAAAAACTTCTTCACACTCCCACCATCCTACTTTATGCAAAGTCAAATTTTTATCTTTATTCCCTTTATCCCAATCGAATCCAATAATATTGGCGTGTAACCGCATTTACCTTCCTTAATTTTGTATATAGTTAATATATACAAATAATATTTAAAAACAATATCTCCGATTTTCTATTGTCTTAATTTACAAGAATAGCAAGCATTTAATTATTCTCGTATTAATCTTTCTTGCAATAATTTTTGCATATCTCTTCGACCATCTAAAACACAATGGACAAATATTATTTTCCCAATAATTTGATAAATAATTCGGTAAGGCTTGTAGTTTAGTTCTAAAAAATTATCTATTCCTTTTCTCTTTTAAAATCTTTTATACGACTGCGAACATTGTTAAACGATGTTTCTAAAGTTTTATAATTACCTTTTTTAATTTCTCTGCCACTCAGTGCAATAATTTTTAATAGCGCAATACTTTCTTGTCTCTTTCCATATACTTTAACTTCTTGAAGAATAATTTTATAGTCCATTAACAATACTA
>CAYIXI010000045.1:0-14318 GCA_964367235.1 uncultured Chitinophagaceae bacterium
TCAAATCCATAATTTGCACTCTCAGTTGCTGTTGTCCAATTTAATATTACATTCCCATTTCTTAAATGCGCTGTAAAGAATGTTAATTCGACGGGGAGAGTTGCAGAAGAAGATAAATCAAAATAAATTTGATCTAATTCTACAGCAGCTCTTGGATTTACACCTGAAGAATGAGTAACAACAATTCCAAAATATCCTCCATCAGAAATTGAAAAAGTATTATCAGTTACGCTTCCTTGAGAGGTTGCAACATTTATTGAGTTTGGTTCATCTGTCGCAATTGCACCCGTTGCATTTACAGTTGGAATTGTTGAAGTGTATAATGTCCAAACATCACTACTTGTTCGCGTAACGCGAATCATAAATCCAATATCTGTCAATCCATTTGTTATGGTGTCTGTGCTTGTAATAATTGTTGTTGCTATATTATTCGTAATTTTATTTAATCGAATATCATCACCACCACTATTATCTCCAATAGAAATTAAATAACCATCAACGGTTGTTGATTCTAAATTACTTTCATTTGCATAAAGCCAAACATCAATTTTATTTGTAGTTGTATATGCTTGCGCTCTTCTACCAATCCAAAATGACCATGATTGACCATTTACAGAAGCCATACTTGCGATTTGAGTGCTTATTGATTGAACTCCATCGGCATTTATTGTATAATTTAATCGTAATGTATTTGAATTTGAGACACCTGCGCTAACATCACTACTTGTAATAATTGTCCAAGCAGATGCAGTATCGCTCGACCAAATAGGAGTTGATGTAAAATCCCCATCGGAGAATGAATCAATTAATTGTGAATTAGAGTTGTTAAAAATCAAAAGGTAAAAAACTGCAAAAATTATTTTTTTATTCATAAGCAGATTTATTTTTTTCAATTAGGTAAGTGTAATAAATTTGTTTTCAAAAATCAAATTATATTAAAACATATTAATAGGTAAATACTGCAAATTCAATTTGTCAAAAAGGTTAAAATTAACACTAAAACTATCCCTTTATTAAAATCGGTTAATTCTATTTTAATCAATAATTTCACTTGCAATTTTAAGTAGAAATAATTAAAATTGTACATTATGAAGCCAATAGGAATCAAAAAATTATATTATTCAATCAGCGAGGTTAGCCGAATTGCCGAACTTGAGCAATATGTTCTCAGATATTGGGAATCGGAATTTGGGCAATTAAATCCTTCTAAAAATAGAGCGGGAAATCGGATTTACACTCATCGCGATATTCAATTAATTTTAAAAATTAAAGAATTACTTCGCGATAAACGATATACAATAGAGGGAGCGAAAAATGTTTTAAGCACACTTCAAAAAGATGACCTCGAAGGCGAGCAATTCACACTTCCAATTGGTGATGTTGAAAAAAATATTTCTGGCGAAGATATTCCTGCAGAAATAAAAAATGAGATTTTACAAAATGATTTAAAAGAAGTTAAAGAATTATTAGAAATTTTATTAAAAAGGTTACAATAAAAAATGTACAAAATAAAAAAAGTCACGCTTGCGTGACTTTTTTTATAAGATTGATGTCGGAATGGCGGGATTCGAACCCGCGACCCCTACCACCCCAAGGTAGTGCGCTAACCGGGCTGCGCTACATTCCGAAACCTCTCAAATTTACTAATTAATGATTTTAATGTCAAAAACATATTTTATGTATTAAAGGGTATCATCATGAAAAAGTTTAAAATTATATTTGGAGTTCTCGGCGTAATTCTAATAATTGGAATTGCAACAATTTTATTTTTGCGTCATCTTGCTGTAAAATCTTTGCCAGATTACAATCAAGATGTAACTCTTAGCGGACTAAAAAATAAAGTTGAAATTTATCGCGATGAATTTGCTGTGCCACATGTTTATGCAAAAAATCAGTACGATTTATTTTTTGCGCAAGGATTTTTGCACGCTCAAGATAGATTTTTCCAAATGGATCTTTACAGAAGAATTGGCGAAGGGAGGCTTTCAGAAATCGTTGGAACGAAAACTTTAAAATTCGACTCGCTTTTTCGAACAATCGGAATGAAAGAAATTGCCATCAAACTTGAAAATCAAATTTCTCAAACTTCGCATGAAATTCTAAATGCGTACACCGATGGAGTCAACGCGTATATAATAGAGCAAAAAGGAAAATATCCAGTTGAATTTGATATTTTGGATTATTCTCCCGAGGTATGGAAACCTTATCAATCTTTAATGATTTCGCGATTGATGGCATGGGAATTAAATACTTCATGGATGAGCGATTTGGCTCTTGGCGAAATTGCGTTGCGATTTGGCGAGGAAAAAGCGAGCGAGATTTACCCAACTTATCCCGAAAATGATCCGTTAATTATTCCGACAGAATTAAAAGGAAAATCTATTTCGTTTTATGAAAATAATTTAATGAAAAACGAATTTGATTTTCGCGAAGCATTTGGTTTTTCTGGCACACATGTTGGAAGTAATGCTTGGGTTGTTTCTGCAAAAAAATCTGCAACGGGTAGCACTATGCTCGCAAACGATCCTCATTTAATGTTATCGCAACCAGCAAAGTGGTACGAAATTCATTTGGTTGGTGGCGACTACGATATTGCGGGAATGTCACTGCCCGGAGTTCCAACAATTGTCATTGGTCAAAATAAAAATATTGCGTGGGGGGTAACAAATATTATGGCAGACGATGCAGATTTTTATTTATTGAAAACTGATTCGCTCGATCAAAATAAATATTTGTATCAAAATTCAACTCGAGACTTTTCAATAAAATACGATACAATAAAAGTAAAAGATTCTGCTTCGATAGTTTTAAAAATTCGCAACTCTCATTTTGGTCCAATTATAAATGATGTGCATAATGTAGATGGAAAAATTAAAGAGTTTGCAATTGCAATGCGTTGGACTGGACAGGAAATGAGCGATGAGTTATTAGGAATTGCAAATATTAATCGTGCAAACAATTGGAATGAATTTTTAAATGGTGTAAAATATTTTTCGGTGCCAGGGCAAAATTTTGTCTACGCAGATAAAAACGGAAACATTGGTTACTCGCCGGGAGTTCGTTTACCAATTAGAAAAAATCAAAATCCAACACTTCCATTCCCAGGTTGGACGAATGAATTTGAGTGGAAAGGATTTGTACCGTTTGAAGAATTGCCAAAATATTTTAATCCAACCGAAGGATTTATTGCAACTGCAAATAATAAAACTATTGAAAATTTTCCTTATCACATTTCAAATTTGTGGGAGTCAGGTTCTCGTAGCGCTCGATTGCGAGAAGTTTTAAAAAGCAATGAAAAAATTACAGTTAACGATATGAAAAATTTGCAGTTCGATAATTTTTCGCACTTTGCAAAAAAATTCATTCCTTACATTGTAAAAGCATTTGACTCTGTCGAAGTTAAAGATGAAAAACTTCGCACTGCGGTAACTTATTTTCGCAATTGGGATTATCACATTAAAAAAGATGATGTAACATCAGCACTTTATGCGGTTACTTTAAATCATGTTTTGAAAAATATATTTGAAGACGAGATGGGCGACAAACTTTTAAAAAATTATGTGTTTCTTTCAAATATTCCATATCGGGTTTTGCCAACACTTTTTGAAAAAGGAACTTCTCTTTGGTTTGATGATATTCGCACGCCACAAGTTGAAACTTTAAATGAAATGCTTCGCAAAAGTGTAAGTGACGCAATTATTGAATTGGATAATTCGCTTGGAGGAGATATCAAAACTTGGCAATGGGGAAAAATTCACAAACTAACTTTCAAACATCTTTTTGGAGATACAAAACCAATTGATGTTTTATTTAATGTTGGTCCATTTGAAATGAATGGCGATGCTACAACTTTAAATAAAGCTGAATACCGTTTGGATTCTGTCTACTCAGTAAATGTTGGTCCATCAAATAGAAGAATTGTAAATTTTGCCGATATTGATGCATCCGAGTCTGTGATACCAACTGGGCAGTCTGGACAAATTTTTAGCAAACATTACGATGACCAAAATATTTTATGGCTTAACGGACAATATCATCCGATGCCAATTACAAAAAAACGAATTGAAACAATTGCAAAATATAAAAACCAACTAATACCAAAAGAAAAATAAATTATGAATTCACGATTTTCTAAAACAAGAATTATTTGCACTCTCGGTCCATCTTCTTCATCGGTTGAAAATATTGTTAAGATGATTAATGCGGGAATGGATTGTGCTCGGTTAAATTTTTCTCACAGCTCGCATGCCGAACACAAAAAAATGATTAATGCGGTTCGCAAAGCATCAAAAATTACAAAAGAGCCGATTGCTATAATTCAGGATTTACAGGGACCAAAAATTAGAACTGGTAAATTAAAAGAAGCGAAAGTATTTTTAATTCCCGGAAATATTTTTACAATTACAATTGATGATATTTTAGGCGATGCAAAAAGAGTTTCCACAACTTATAAAAAACTTCCGCACGATGTAAAAGTTGGCGATGTAATTTTAATTAATGATGGACTAATTAAATTAATTGTAAAATCAAAAACTAAAAGAGATGTTGTAACTGAAATTATTTTTGGCGGAGAATTATCAAACAATAAAGGGATAAATCTCCCTGAAATAAATATCAGCTCGCCAAGTTGTACAGAAAAAGATTTAAAAGATTTATCTTTTGGTGTAGCAAATGGTGTTGATTATGTTGCATTATCTTTCGTTCGTAACGCAAATGACATAAAATTTTTGCGAAAACAAATCATTAAAAGAATTGAAAAAACCCGTCGTCTCCCAATTATTGCAAAAATTGAAAAGCAAGAAGCATTAAAAAATATTGATGAAATAATTGCTGAGGCAGATGCGATTATGATTGCTCGTGGAGATTTGGGAGTTGAATGTGAATTAGAAGATGTGCCGATGTTGCAAAAAATGATTTGCGAAAAAGCTTTTAAATATGGTAAGCCAGTTATTATTGCAACTCAAATGTTGGAGTCGATGATTGAAAATCCGCGTCCAACTCGCGCTGAAGCAAATGATGTCGCTAACGCAGTTCTCGATGGCGCAGATGCAGTGATGTTAAGTGGAGAAACTTCGGTTGGGAAACATGTACCGGAAGTTGTCAGAATTATGGATTCGATTGTTCGAAGAGCAGAGGAAAATTCTAAAGATAGAGTTTTTGAATTCGCAAGTAATCTTGATTCAGATTTTTCTACGATTGAATCAATCGGGCAAGCGGCGTGTGTTTTGGCAAAACAAGTTGGCGCAAAAGTAATTGTACCAATTACTCACTCGGGTGCAACTGCGCAAATTATTTCTCGATACAGACCAACAGCAAGAATTATTGCGGCAACTTCCCGCATAAGAATTCAGTGCCGATTAAATTTATTTTGGGGCATCAGAAGTATTCTTGTTCCACCACTGACTGATTCAGATTCAAGTTTTCCGATAATTTGCAAATTACTTTTAAAAAATAAATATCTTGTGAAGGGAGATAAAATTGTAGTTACTGCTGGGCTTCCACTTCATGGAAGAGGTAAAACAAATATGCTAAAAGTGCAAGAGGTTGAGTAAGATTTATTTTTTAGCCAGATTCAAATAAAATTTTTCTGCGTATTCGGCAACCATTCTATCAGTATTAAATTGCGGAATAATTGTTTCAATCGAACTGCGAATTTTTTCAATCCATTTTTTCGGCAATCCATTTGAGTCGCGTTCATAAAATTCAGGTATTAAATTCTCACTTAAAATTTCATAAAGTGCATTGCTATCAAAATTATCCTGCTCAATTTCATTTTCAATTTTAATTTCATTTCCAATTGCAAAACCATTTTTCCCATTAAACGCCTCGGGCCACCAACCATCGAGAATACTGCAATTTAGCCCGCCGTTAAAGGCGATTTTCTGCCCACTCGTACCGCTTGCTTCGTGCGGTCGACGAGGATTATTAAGCCAAACATCGGCGCCAGAAATTAAATAACGCGCAATGTGCATGTTGTAATTTTCGATAAAAATAACTTTGCCTTCGAATTTTTTTACAAATTGATTTATTTGATTTATGAAATTTTTTCCCGGTTCATCTTTTGGATGCGCTTTGCCAGAAAAAATAAATTGAACTGGTTTAGATTTGTTATTAAATATTTTTTCGATTTTTTCGATTTCAGAAAATATAAGTGGTGCTCTTTTGTATGTTGCAAATCTGCGTGCAAAACAAATTGTTAAAGCATCGGGGTTTAAGTTTGCAAAATAATTTTTATTTACAAATCCGATTAAATCTTTTCTCAGTTTGCATCTTAAATTCCAAATTTCTTCATCGCTTACTTGTTTTAAAATGTCTGTCCAAATATTTTTAGAAGTAAATTTTTCATTCCAAGATTGTCCAAATTTATTTTCCCAAAACTTCAAACTTGGTGTGCGACTCCAACTCTCAACATGAATTCCGTTAGTTATAAAATCTATTGGAACATTTCCCACTTCTGTTTTAAATAAATCTTTCCACATTTCGCGACTAACTTCTGCGTGAAGTTTGCTGACTCCATTTGCAAATTTAGAAACGCGCAATGCTAAAACAGTCATCGTAAAAAGTTCGTTAATGTCGTTTGTAATTTTTCCAAGCGCAATTAAATCTGAAATTAAAATTTTTGACTTTTTCGAAAATCTTGAAAAATAATTACTCATCATTTCAACGGAAAATCTATCGTGCCCTGCTGGCACAGGTGTGTGTGTTGTAAAAAGTATTTGCGATTTTATTTTTTCAAGTGCAGTTTTTAAATCATCGCCTTGCAAAATAAATTCTTTTAGTAATTCAAAAATTAAAAACGCAGAGTGCCCTTCGTTTATATGAAAACAACTCGGTTCAATTTCTATTGCACGAAATAGTCGAACGCCACCAATTCCTAAAAGAATTTCCTGCATTATGCGAGTGTTGTTATCTCCACCATAAACATGCGCAGTAATAGATTTAAATTTTTCTAAATTTTCACTGATGTTTGTATCGAGTAAATAAATTTTACTTTTACCAACATTTAAAAGCCAAGTTTGAAAAAAAACTTTTTCGTTGCCAATTTCTATTTCGCACAAAATTCTTTCACCATTTTTTTTTGTAACAAGTTCCAATGGAAGATTTTTTGGATTTGCGTTACGATAAATTTCCGTTTGTTTGCCATCAATAATTTTTTGCTCGAAATAACCCTCATAATAAAAGAGAGAAACACCGACAAATGGCAATCCCAAATCGCTTGCAGATTTTGTGTGGTCGCCAGATAAAATTCCAAGTCCGCCAGAATAAATTCTGAGCGACTCGTGAAAGCCAAACTCAGAAGTGAAATATGCTATTGGGTTTGTTATCTCTTTCGCGTTTTTACTTGCCCAAGTTTGATTGTTGTTTAAATAATTATTGAGATTATTTTCTGCAGAAAAAATTCTTTTACTAAACTCGGGAGAATTTATTTTTGTAATTTCTTCTTCGGTAATATTATTTAATAATTCAACCGGATTGTGATTTGACTCGTCCCATTTTCGGTTAAATAATTCTGCGAAAAGATTTTTCGCATCAACATTCCAACTCCAATAAAAATTTTGTGAAAGCAGTCTTAAACTTTCGAGTACATTTTTCTGCATTGTCTTTTTAAATTAGGGAATTATTATTTTAACTGGCTCTGAATTTTCGCGTAACCCGGTTTTAGGATTTCGTAAATAATTTTGAGTCTATCTTTGTGAGGAATAAAAGCGCTCTTCATAGCATTGATTGTAAGTTTTTCTAAATCGTGTAAAGTTAAATTAAATTTTTTGTGAGCAATTTCATATTCATCAGTCAAAGTTATTCCACTCATCAATCGATCGTCGGTATTTAAAGTTAATCTGAATTTATATTTGTAAAAAATCGCAAACGGATGTTCTTCAATTTTATTTACAGCGCCAGTGTGAACATTGCTTGTCAAACAAATTTCAATCGGAATTCTTTTATCTAAAATATATTGCGCAAGTGTTCCCATCGAAACAACTTCGCCATTTTTAATTTTCATATCTTCAATTAGTCGTGTGCCATGTCCGATTCTGTGCGCACCACACCACTGAATTGCCTGCCAGATAGATTCTTTTCCAAATGCTTCGCCCGCATGAATTGTAATATTAAAGTTTTCTCTTTGAATAAAATGAAAAGCGTCAATATGTTTTTTTGGAGGATAGCCACCTTCTTCGCCAGCCAAATCAAAACCAACAACTCCCTGATTTCGAAAATCAACTGCAAGCTCAGCCATCTCAAGCGAAAGTGCTGGCTCCATATTTCTCATTCCGCAAATTATAACTCCAAACTCAACTCCAAAATCTTTTTTTCCTTTTTCGAGTCCTTTTAAAACTGCTCGAACAACCTTCGGAAGAGTTAATCCTTTGTTGATGTGCAAAATCGGCGCGAAGCGAGTTTCAAAATAAACAACTCCGTCGAGTTTCATATCTTCAACTGTTTCGTAAGCAACTCTCTCGAGCGCTTCTTCGGTTTGCATCACACCACAAGTATGCTCAAAGCCTTCTAAAAAAAGTGGAAGTGAGCCCCGTTGCGCTCCTCTTTGAAACCATAAATCTAATTCTTTTGGATTTGTTGTCGGAAGTTTATCGTAACCTTGTGCTTTTGCAAGTTCGATTATAGTCTTTGGGCGAACTCCTCCATCGAGGTGATCGTGCAAAAGTACTTTTGGTAATTTTCTTAAAATATCTTTTGATAGTTTTGGCATTTTATCTTCCTTTTGCATACAACTTTACAAAAATATTACAAATTATTCAACAAAATAAATCTTTTTTTGATGTTTGATAAAATAAATATTTTCAAAATGATGTTGCATTTTTCAATTTATTATAGTTTATTGTACTCATTAACACCGGGGTAAACAGATTTGAAGTATCATAAAATTAAGTTGATGTATTTCAAAATCTAAATTACCGAAAGGAGGTGAATCTAGTGCTAGATACAATTCTTCAAGGTGCAGTAACTTTTGTTTTGTTGCGCGAATTGCTTGGTTTGGTAAATGTTAGCTTGCCAGAAAAATACAGCTGGGCAATCTGGGGTCTTTTGACATGTTTGGGTTGGTGGGTCGTCAGTACATACCTCGGCGCATATTGGAGTTGGATGGCGTTGTTTGCAGTTGGTGCTTATTGTACAAAATGCAAATGATTTAATTAATTCCATCTGATGTTTTATAAATGGACATGTTTTGATAAAAAGCATGTCCATTTTTATTTTTAGATAGAGAAAGATTTTAGTAAATTTAAATATGAAAAAATTTCTTACCCCAAAATTTATAAATAAATACACAAATATTTACCGTGCCGAAGGATTGAAAGGATTATTCCGAGCTGGAGGATGGAGACTTTTAATTGCATTTTTTTTCTTTTATTTGATTCGTGATACAATTATTTATTTAATTATTCCATACTTAGCTGTGCGTGGATGTGGATTAGTTTAAAATGGAACTCTTTGAAGAAAAAAAAGATTTCAAAAATAATTTTGCGCCACTTGCCGAAAGAGTTCGACCGAACTCGCTTGGCGATTTTGTTGGACAAAAACAGATTTTAGGAAACGGAAAAGCTCTTTCAATCCTCTTAAATAAATTAGAAATACCTTCGATTATTTTTTGGGGACCGCCAGGAAGTGGAAAAACAACACTTGCGCGAATAATATCTAAAATCTTAAAAAGAGAATTTCATCAACTTAATGCTGTTTCAAGTGGTGTGAAAGAAGTTCGTTCTATTATAGAAATTGCTGAACGAAAATTAAAAACTCAAAATAAAAAAACAATATTATTTATTGATGAAATCCATCGCTTCAATAAATCTCAACAAGACGCACTACTTCACTCAGTTGAAGAAGGAATTATAACTTTAATTGGCGCAACAACTGAAAACCCATCTTTTGAAGTTATTTCGCCACTACTTTCTCGCTCAAGAGTTTTTGTTTTAGAGCCACTTTCAAAAAATGATTTGGAAGAGTTAATCTTTCGCGCAATAAAAAATGATTCTGCTTTTTCAAATCTGAAAATAAATTTTGAGGAAGATTCGTTAGATGCGTTAATAAATTTTTCTGGTGGCGATGCGAGAATGCTTTTAAATGCTTTTGAAATTGCAATTCAAATTACGCCTGAAAATAATCAAAATGAAAAAAATGTAACCCATCAAATTATTGAAGAGGCATTTCAAAAAAAACTTTTGCGTTACGATGCGAATGGAGAAGAACATTACAATACAATTTCAGCATTCATAAAAAGTTTGCGCGGAAGCGACCCCGACGCTGCAATTTATTATTTAGCGCGAATGCTTGAATCTGGCGAAGATATTTTATTTATTGCACGACGAATGATTGTTTTGGCAAGCGAGGACATCGGTAATGCAAATCCGCAGGCGCTTGTAGTTGCAACGAGTTGCGCAAATGCAATTCATCAAATCGGTATGCCAGAGGCGAGAATTATTTTATCTCAAGTTGCAATTTATTTAGCATCGAGCCCAAAAAGTAATTCATCGTACATTGCAATTGAAAAAGCTTTGAGTGATGCAAAAAATCTTCCGCAATATTCAATTCCACTTCATTTACGAAATGCTCCGACAAAATTAATGAAAGAATTCGATTATGGAAAAGATTACAAATACGCACACAACTTTAAAGATAATTTTGTTGAACAACAATTTTTGCCCGACGAAATAAAAGATAAAATTTATTATTCCCCAACCCAAAACGGTGAAGAAAAAATAATTAACGAACGACTCAAAAAATTTTGGAAAAAGAGAAATTTGTAATACCCTTAAAATTCATCAATAAATTCAACTTAAAACCCTAATTAATGTTAAAAAATTATCAACTATTTAGAATTTATTGTTTTATGCTTGCTTTTTATATTGCAAAGAATTAAGTTACATTATTAAAACAAATAAGGAGATATTTATGAAAAAGATATTTTTCCTTGCTTCCGTTTTATTGTTAAACAACCTGCTTTTATCTCAACCAAACTACACACCAAAAATGTTTTATACATTTAGTTATCCTATTGGGCAATTAACAGATAGAGGTGGCGGAACAAATGTAAGTGGTGGCAATTGGGTTGATACATCTGGAACTGGAAATTACATTCAAGTTGTTGCAGGAACTTTAAGACATCCGTCTTATCCGATGATAAATGGAAATAAAATAAAAATTATTTCTACAACTGCAAGCGCCGAAGATGTTTGGAGAAATTTCCAAGCAGAAAGTTTAAAAACTGTTTATGTCTCTTTTTTATTTCAATTAATTGATACAACATTACTTGCATCAAATTCAATCACATCCTCAGAATATTTTATTGGTGTACTTGCCAGCACTCAAACTACTGCGTACGGAGCAAGAATGTATGCAAGAAAAGGAACTGGAAATAATTTTCAACTTGGTATTCGCGCAACAACAAATTCTTCCTCAACTACTCTTGTAAGTTGGTTTAATCAAAATTTATCTTTGGATGAAGCGCACTTAATTTTATTTTCATATACTTTTGTTGATCCGAAAATTACAGTTGCTGGAAGTGGAAACGATACAGTAAAACTTTGGATTGATCCTTCTTATCCTGATCCTGACCACATGCCAATGCCAAATGCAATTTCTGTTGCAACTGGCGGATATGAACAACCTAACATCGGAAGAATTTTTATTAGACAAGGATATTCTGCGGCTGGAGGTTCAACACCGAATGCATTCATAACAAATATTTTAGTTGACACAGTTTTAAGAAATTTAAATACTGGAGGAGATAATCAAATATTAAAATTTAGAATTGATTCTTTGAACTTTGAAAATTTCGCTGGACCTATAATGATAGGAACAGGAGGAGCAAGAGCATATTTAAATTATAATTGGGGACAAAACACAACAACTAATTGCATCGAAGAAAACTTACCAAATATTTCAAATCCGAGTACATTAAAATTTAAAATTTTTCGTGGTGATTTAATGACATATAAATCATTTACAATGAATTTTCCAATTGGGCAAATAAATGGCGATGAAAGGGTGTATGGAATTGATAGTGGATATATTTCAGAAAATAATGTGCCAAAATTAATATTTAGCCAAATCGTATGGCTTCAAAAAAGTCTTTATCAAATTAATGAAACCAAACTTGAAGGATTTGCAACAATTGATACATTGCGTAGTGATCCACAATGGCTTGATGCAATTGGAAGGCAAAATAAATCTTTAGATTTTAGGGCGAATAGTTCGAGTTTAGTCATCCAAGGAGCAGTTGGTTATTATTCTGGTGATATTTCAATTTTTACAGCAACAAATGTAATTGGAAAATTTGCAAAAACCACACAGGTAGATAGTACAGATTTTACAAATATAAATTCTGATAATAGCAGACCAGTACCGATTAGCGCAATTTTTACTCCAAGTCCTACATATTTTGCAAACCCAAATGAAAATAATGCAACATGGGGAAAACGATTATTTGCTGGATATTTACTTGGCGGTTTAACAGGTGACCAAGAGTTTAGAGATGAAGTTTTAAGAGATACAATAAATAAATTTATTTATCCTCTTAATGTATTTTTTGGCGGAACTCATAGTTCATATCGAGCAAAATTAAAATTAAATTTACAGCAATTGCTAACTATGTATCAAGATAGCTTGCAATATGTTGGAATTTACGAAGAGAAATCTAGTGATTCATTGCCAAGGCGCATTCGAAATAGTCGAATAAAATATATTCAACCTTATACTTTATTAATTGATTCAGTTCAGCGAGATGGGATAATATCTTATTACTTCACAAAGAGAAGTAGAAGTGGAACTACGAATGTTGGTAATGATAGAAATAATATTCCAAAAGATTTTGCATTATTGCAAAATTATCCTAATCCATTTAATCCGACAACAAATATTGTTTACAGATTGAGTGAAGAATCAAATGTTGAAATTGAAATTTATAATGTTTTAGGAAAAATAGTTGAGTCAGCAAATATTGGAAAAAATAAAGCTGGAACACATAATTATTTATTCAAAGCAAATAATATAAGTTCTGGAATTTATTTTTATAGAATTACTGCAAAATTGCAAAACAAAATATTTATCGATACAAAGAAGATGTTATTAATAAAATAGATTTGGCTGTAGTCATGCTGAGTTCGTACAAGTTACTCTTCGATAAATCACGCTTAGCGTGATGGCGCCAAAGGCACTCACTCAGAGTGACGATGACTCATAATAATAACCCCAGACTTTAGTCTGGGGAAAAGTCTCCACACATTCTCTCGGACTTTAGTCCAAAGCAATGTGGCTAACAAATTCTCGGCAATTGTTCACCAGAAATCATATCTACAACTCGATCTCCACCAATTGAGGTTTGCATCACCACTACGCCAGAATGATTTGCAATTACTTCTCCAATAATTGCAGAATTTTTTCCAAGCGGATGATTTTGCATTGCGGCAAGAATATTTTCAGCATCATTTGAATCAACTATCGCAATTAATTTTCCTTCATTTGCAACATACAAAGGATCGAAACCAAGAATTTCGCAAGCGCTTTTAACTATTGGATTAATAGGAATTGATTTTTCGTGAATGTGAATTCCAAGGTTTGAAGATTTTGCAAGTTCATTTAATGTACTTGCAACACCACCTCGTGTCGGATCGCGCAAAATACGAATTTTTGAAGAGGCAGAAAACATCGTTTCAACAAGCCCATTTAATGCGGTAGTATCCGAACAAATCTCAGACTCAAATTCCAATCCTTCACGCACAGACATTATTGCCATTCCGTGATCAGCAATTGTTCCGCTTAAAATAATTTTATCGCCAACTTGCGCTTGTGTTGGATGAATATTTCGTCCACTTGGAATTAAACCAATTCCCGAAGTAGTAATAAAAAGTTTGTCAGCTTTTCCGCGCGGAACAACTTTTGTATCGCCTGTTACAATTTTTACTCCAGCGTTTTGTGCGGCAATATTCATCGAAATAACAATCGCATTTAATTCTTGCGTATCCATTCCTTCCTCAATTATAAATGATGCAGAAAGATAAAGTGGTTTTGCGCCACACATTGCAATATCGTTCACTGTTCCATTCACAGCCAACTCGCCGATATTTCCTCCAGGAAAAATTATTGGACTTACCACATACGAATCTGTTGAAAAAGCAAGTCTGGAATTTTCAATTTCAAACATTGCGCCATCGTGAAGTTCGTCGAGTAGTTCGTTGGAAAAATTTTTCTTAAATATTTGTTCGATAAGTGTTTGAGATAATTTTCCACCTCCACCATGAGCAAGAACAATCTGTGGATAATTAGAAAGCGGAAGAGGACAGGAAAGATTTTCTAAAATATTTTTT
>CAYIXI010000046.1:0-1250 GCA_964367235.1 uncultured Chitinophagaceae bacterium
AATTGAGGAGCAAAAACTTGTCTATTTCTTTCTCTAAATTCTTTTAATCTGTTTTCGCTTGAAGTTAAATCTCGTTTTACTTCTTCAAGTCTCATTTCAATAAATTCTCTTTGGCTGCCAGCGTTTGTAGTTTTTTTTGTTCGAAGAAAATCATCTAATTCCAAAACTATTTGATTTACTATTTCCGCTGAAAGATTTGCTTCTTTTGTAGAGATTGAAATTGTAGTTATACCACCTAATTTATTATCCCAAGAAATTTCTAATTCCGTTTTTAAAGTTTTCAGTGCAATTTCATATTGTTTGGCTCGGTTTGTATCTTCAATTTCCCAATACTCAATTAAATTTACTGGGTTTGGAAATTCTTCTGTTTGATATTTTTTATAAATAATATTTTTTAAAATTGTTTCACTTTTTATTATTGTCGGATATAATGCAATACTCGATTCTCCACCTCCAACATTTATTCCCGCAAGCGCCGCTAAACCTGATAATCCACTTGCTCCTTTATTGCTTGACTCAGGTAACAACACAGTACTACTTTTGTAATAATTTGGTAAAGACAAACTATAAATAATCGAAAGAATTGTTATTGCCGAGGTAAAAATTAAAATAAACTTTTTTCCATTCCACAAAGTTTTAACAATTTTACTCCAATCGATATTTATTTCGTCGTCAAAATTTTGTTGATTAATGTTTTGTTCGTTTGGCATATTAAATACTTAACTGGAATATAATTTTCTCAAATTCTTTGTCATACATAAATTCCGTAATTTTTTATCTGTTTTTTTAAATACGGATTCATACTATTTTTTAATAATACAATATCTACTTTCTTGTTTAGTAATTCTTCAATATTATTTTTTATTTCTATTAAATCAAACATTCGGGCTGGTTCAAGTTTTAAAAAAATATCTACATCGCTATTTTTTGAGTGACTGTCTTTTGAATACGAGCCAAACAAACCTATTTCTTTAATAACTCGTTTGTACTTTGAGTTTGTTTTATAATTCGCTAAAATAGAAATAATTTGATTTTTTTCCATTTTTATAATCCTGTCTGTTTTAACAAAATTACAAGTGTTAAAATTGTTGTTAAATATGTCATTTGCTCACGCATAAAGTTTTGAAATTCTTTATCTTCTTCTTTTTTATCTTTTTTCGGTTCAGGTATTTCTTTTGTAATATGGATTGATGAGCCATCTGGGATTTCAGGATTACTTCCAAACAACCAATTCAAACTTGATTTCATTA
>CAYIXI010000046.1:1350-12683 GCA_964367235.1 uncultured Chitinophagaceae bacterium
TTTTCAGCAAACAAGTACAAATCGCTTAAACTATAAAATTTAATTTCATCTTCAGGTTGTATTGGAAAATCTTTTATTTTTCCATTTATTATTTCATCTAATTTTAAATTTATTACTCTCTTAGTTGTCAAATCTGGATTTAATCTAAAAATATCTACTCTCTTTAAATACATTTGAGCAAAACGCACTGAGTCCTCAATCCCTACATAAGTTTTTAAAATTTGTTTGAATGTTATACTGTCTGCAAAAGGATATGTGCCAGGATTTTTTGCGTATCCACTTATTGTAAAATTTTTCTTAGGATTGATGTCATAAATTGAAAAAATTTGTAAATTATCTTTTGGCAACAGAGCAATATTGTGTTTCGGATCGTTTGATAAAACTTTTTCTAAATCCAAAGTGATTAAAACAGATTTTTCATTTTTAAGAGTTCTGGTTAATTCCGCTCTGTTAAAATATGTAGTTGGTGTTGGACCTTCAGCAATATTGACAAGGTCTCGAACGGTTTTTAAATTTTTTATTTCATAAGTACCGGGTCGCCTTACATCGCCAAGTATTTCAACATAATTTTCTTTCAATTCTAAAATAGGGAAAACCTTAACATAATCACCATCTTCAAGTGTAAAATCTTTTTTACCTTTTGAAACCTCACTAAAATCAATATCAATTAATTTCCGCTCGGGCTCTCCTTTTACTCTTTCATCAAAAGGAATAATTCTATCAATTAAAAGTCTATCGGTATAAAGATTACTTTTGATTCCGCCAGCAAACTCTAATAATTTTCTCAAATTTTCATCGGGTAAAAGCTCAAATTTGCTTACTCGCAAAACTGGTCCAACAATAGTAACTGTTTTACCTCTTAATGGAACAAAAATAATATCGTTGTCGTTAACTCGAAGATCTTTTGTTTTTAATGTGCCGATAAAATAATCGTACAAATCAACATTGGCAATAATTTTTCCATTTCGAATTACACGCACATCTCTCATTGAGCCACTTTCTTTCGGTCCACCAACAACAAAAAGAGAATTAAAAACATTTGCAAAATTATTTACAAGATAGCCACCTGGTTTTTCGACCTCTCCCATTATAAAAACTCTAATCGGATGAAGTTTTGAGATTGAAAGATCAAAAAATATTCGCGGTGGAGAACTAACAAGCCCAGCATAATATTTTGACATTCCAATTTTAATTTTATTTTTTGCCTCTTCCAAAGAATAACCAGAAACAAAAATTGGACCAACGGTGGAAATATTTATTCTTCCATCTTTATCAACTACAGCTTCGGTTGTAAAATCAATATCGCCCCAAAGAGAAATTTTCAGTGCATCTCCCGCGCCAACAATATATTCTTTATCTGCAATCGATGGAGTTGGTTCAAAATTTGTTCCGGGAGTTTTAAAAAATGATTGACCAAAAAGATTTGTATCTGTCTTTACCGATTTAATTGCTTCCGTTTCTATTTTTTGCGATGACATTTTTATTTCATCTGCGGCGCGTACAATTTCAGTCGGAGTTGCTATTTCTGTTGGCGTGGTTGATGGAGCTACAACTATAGTTGTAGATGGCGATGCGCTTTTACTTTTTAAAAAAGTTTCTAAATCAATTCCCAAAGATTTTGCTTTTGCGTCTGCTTCTTCGCGAGTGAGACCATATTTTTTAATTGCGGCATCAATCTCTTCAGGAGACATTGTTTGAAGTTGTTGCTCGGCTTGAATCTTTAATCCTTCTTTTGATTGCGAAATCACTTGCAACGAAAAGAAAATCGTTAATAGAAAAAATATTTTAAGTGTGTTTTTCATCTTTATTTATAATTAGTTTTATCCAAAGTAAAAAAAAGTTACTTTTGTAGCAAAAATTGGAATCAGTGAAATCGCTTTAAAGCGCGAGTCTTCGATAGTTTTGTGGTGGAAATTTTCCACCGCAAAAGATAGAACTTGTTCAGTAAAGGTGTAAGGAAGATATTTGGAATGTTCTCCTCTCTTTAAGGTACCAAATTGACTCCTTAAAAAATTATATTCTTCTTTAGTCAATTAAGTGAACTTCAATTATCTTTTTTCTTTTTTATTAAGTGTTTAAATTTTAACACTGCAAAATTTATTTCTATTGAAGTTTCAGTATTGGAAACTTTCAAATCATCTTCGAGAATTTCAGCTATTATTCCGCCACTTTTTTTAAGTAAGACATTCTTCTTTTTCTCATCTTTAATTTCTGTCAAATCTTTTATATTACTTGATAGTTCTCTTATCTTTGCAAAAGTTTCTATTATTGCTAAAGTTGTTTGAACAGCTCTTTTACTTTTAAGTATTGTAGCGAGCATATACAAACCTTTTTCAGTAAAAACTTTTGGCAAATAAGGAGAATATTTAAGTTTTTCGAGGTGGTCGAAATTTTCGACCACCTTCGTGGAGTAGTTGTTTCTTTTTTCTGAAAGCGAAAATTTCGACTTCAACGAGTTCCACTCATTTTTGCTGATTTCTAAAATATATCCTTTAGGAAACTTCTCTGGATTATTTTTAACAGCTTCATTAATTCTCTTTGTTTCCACATTATAAAGTACCGCAACATCGCTATCAAGAATTACCTTTTCATCTTTGATTTCTATAATTAAGTTTTTGATTTTTTCTATGCTAATCATTTTCAAATTACATTTCTCGTATCGATAATTGGAATTGTAAATTTACTGAAATCAATTTTTTTGTATTCGTCATGCGCAGTTGCAATAATGAACACATCAAAATTTTCACTTATCTCAACCGATTTTTTGCCTGTATAAATTGCATGCTCACGAGTTTGATGAATCATCGGAATAAATGGATCGTTAAATTCGACAATCGCACCTTTTGATTCCAATTTTTCCATAATCGCAAACGATGGAGACTCGCGCAAGTCATCGATATTTGCTTTGTAAGCCAAACCGAGAATTAAAATTTTTGCACCGTTTAATGCTTTGCCAATTTTATTTAAAGCATCTTGAGTTTGATGAACAACATAATCGGGCATTGCAGTATTGATTTCTCCAGCAAGTTCGATAAAACGAGTTGCCATTCCGTATTCGCGCGCTTTCCAAGTTAAATAAAATGGATCGATTGGAATGCAATGTCCACCAAGTCCGGGACCGGGATAAAAAGGCATAAAGCCAAACGGTTTTGTTTTCGCCGCTTCAATCACTTCCCAAATATCAATTCCCATTTTATCAAAAGTCATTTTCAGTTCGTTCACAAGCGCGATGTTGACAGAGCGAAAAATATTTTCATATAATTTTGTTGCCTCTGCAATTTTTGGAGATGAAACTGGAACAGTTTTTACAATTACTTCTGAATAAAGTTTTGTGGAAATTTCCAAACAATTTTTTGTCATTCCACCGACGAGTTTTGGAATTGTGCCAGTTTCAAAAATTGGATTTCCGGGGTCTTCTCTTTCTGGCGAATATGCCAAAAAGAAATCTTCTCCAACTTTCCAATTTTCATTTTTCTGATTTGCACATTTTGGTAAAAGAATTTCTTCCGTTGTGCCAGGGTAAGTGGAAGATTCCAAAACTACAAGTTGACCTTTTCGTAAATTTTTCGCAACAACATTGGCAGAGTTAATTACGAAACTCATATCTGGTTCCCGGTGAACATCAAGCGGAGTTGGAACACAAATTATAATTGCATCAACATCAACTAATTTTGTAAAATCACTTGTTGCGGAAAATAATTTTTTCTCAACAGCATTTTTAATTTTTTCGCTTCCAATATGTTTGATGTAACTTTCACCATTATTTATTTTTGGTATTTTAGTTTCATCAACATCAAAGCCGATAGATTTAATTCCCTTTTTTGCGAATGCGAGCGCAAGTGGCAAGCCAACATAACCAAGCCCAATAATTCCAACGATAACGCTTTTATTATCAATCTTTTTTAAAAATTCGTTTTTGTAATCGCTCATTTTTAGATTTTATACTTACAGCTCCGCCCTTTCAGTCACATTTCAAATGTGGCTTAGCGGGATTTTAAAAAAATATTTCTGAATTGCTAAATTTTTTCCAGCAACTCAGGTTGTATTTCTAAATATAAAGATTGTTGAATTGATTCAAAATAAATCTGAACAACCTTTTTTGAAACTTGACTAACTGTACCAATCATACCTTTTAAAACACCATCAATAATTTTTACTTTTTCATCTGGTTTAAAATTTTTACCAGATACAACTTGTGTTTCGTTTAATTTATTTTCGCCAGCAGATAAAATTCTAATCCAATTTAAATCATATTTAGAAATTTCTGTCGCTCTACCGTTGAAATAAATAAATCTCACCGCACCCAAACATGAAAGCACTTCAACTCTTTCTTTTATTAAATTGATGTTCACAAAAACATATCCTTTGAACATCGCTTCTCTTACAATTTTTTTTCTATCAGACCACTTGCGAATTGTTTTAACAAGTGGCAAAAATGTTTCAATACCTTTAAACTTTAATTCTTCCTCAACTTTTTTTTCAAATCTTGAGCGAGTGTAAATTGCATACCATTTTTTAGTTTCTGTTTGCAGCATACCAATCGATTGTTTTTCTAATTCCATCTTCGAGCGAAATTTTTGCTTTCCAACCAATGGAATTTATTTTTGAAACATCAAGTAATTTTCTTGGCGTTCCATCTGGTTTTGAATTATCGAAAATAATTTTGCAATCAAACTCTAAAATTTTTTCAATTAAATTTGCCAAATCTATAATAGAGATGTCTTCCCCCCTGCCGATATTTACGATTGCAATGTTATTATAATTTTCCATCAAATACAAACAAGCATCAGCCATATCATCAATGTATAAAAATTCTCGCTTCGGTGTTCCACTTCCCCACAAAGTTACAGTTGGTAAATTATTTTTTTTTGCATCGTAAAATTTTTTTATCAAAGCTGGCAACACATGAGAATTTTCTAAATCAAAATTATCGTTCGGTCCAAATAAATTTGTTGGCATCACGCTAATAAAATTTGAACCGTACTGTGCGTTATACGCTTCGCACATTTTTATCCCTGCAATTTTTGCAATTGCATAAGGCTCGTTTGTCGGCTCAAGTTTTCCATCGAGCAAATATTCTTCCTTCATCGGTTGTGGCGCAAATTTTGGATAGATGCAACTGCTACCCAAAAACATTAATTTTTTTACTCCAAATAAATATGATGAATGAATAACATTATTTTGAACCATCAAATTATTGTAAATAAATTCAGCCCGTTTTGAGTTATTTGCATTTATTCCGCCAACTTTTGCGGCGGCAAGAAAAACATAATCTGGCTTTTCTTTTTCAAAAAAATATTTTACTGCTTGTTGATTTTCTAAATCAAGTTCAGCATGTGTCTTGAAAATTAAATTGTTAAAATTTTCTTCCTGTAATTTTCTAACGATTGCTGAACCTACTAATCCTTTATGACCTGCAATATAAATTTTTGAGTTTTTTTCCAACTAATATCCTCGTCGCTTTACTAATTCAAAATCTGATTTGGTCATTAATTTTGCAAGTTCAACACATTTTGTTTTCGCTTCCCATCCAAGAATTGATTTTGCTTTTGATGCATCACCGATAAGTAAATCAACTTCTGTTGGTCGATAATATTTTGGATCAATTACAATTCTCGTTACACCAGATCTTTTATCAACTCCAATTTCATTTTCTCCACTACCTTGCCACTGGATTTCAATTCCAACTTCGTTAAAAGAAGTTTCTGCAAACTCTCTGATTGTGTGAGTCTCGCCAGTTGCTAAAACAAAATCCTCTGCTGAATTGTGTTGCAAAACTCTCCACATACCTTCGACATATTCAGGAGCAAATCCCCAATCGCGTTTTGAATTTAAATTTCCCAAAGCAATATTTTCTTGTTTGCCAAGAGCAATCCTCGAAGCCGCAAGTGTAATTTTTCTTGTAACAAAAGTTTCGCCTCGACGAGGTGATTCGTGATTAAATAAAATTCCGTTGCATGCAAAAATATTATACGCTTCGCGATAATTTACAATTATCCAATAACCATAAAGTTTTGCAACACCGTACGGACTGCGAGGATAAAAAGGAGTTTTTTCGTTTTGAGGAATTGTTTGAACTTTTCCGAAAAGTTCACTTGTTGAGGCTTGATATAATTTTGTTTTTACACCAGTTTCGCGAATCGCATCTAAAAATCTTAAAGTGCCAAGCGCGTCAACTTGTGCAGTATAATCGGGAACTTCGAACGAAACTTTTACATGACTTTGCGCCGCGAGATTATAAATTTCATCTGGCTCAATTTGTTCAAGCAATCTATTTAAATTACTTGTGTCGGTAACATCGCCATAATGTAAAAAAAATCGCGAGCCGGAAATTTCTCTATTGTTATAAAGATGATCAATTCTCGCGGTATTAAAAGAACTGCTTCGTCTAATTATTCCGTGAACTTCATAACCTTTTTCAATTAAAAGCTCCGCTAAATAAGAGCCGTCCTGTCCCGTAATGCCTGTAATTAGTGCTTTTTTCATATTTTCTTGGCTCAATATTAAAACTTTTTGATATTTTTCCAGTGCTCAATCTCACAAAAACAAAATAAAATATTTTTTGATGAATTACAAATTTTACAATTTTGTTCGCCAATAATTTAAAATATCTGTTAAAGTTTGTTTAAGTGTAAAATTATTTTTCCAATTTGTTTTTGATTTAAACAACGATGAATCGCCTGCCATTAAATCGATATCGTATCCGCGCAATCGTTTTGGCTCGATGTTTAATTCAAATTTGTATCCAGAAATTTCTTCGTACAATTTTATTACATCTTCAATTGAATTAATTTCATCTGTCGAAATGTTGAAAATAAAATCTTGCGAGTTATCAATTTCCGAAAGCAAAGAATATCCTTTCGCTATGTCGCGAACATCGGAGAACATTCTGCGCGCTTTTATATTTCCAACTTTTAAAATTTTTGGGAGATTTTCTTTTTCAATTTTTGCAATTTGATACGCGATTGATGAACAAACAAAATTATTTCTTTGTTTTGGTCCGGTGTGATTAAACGGACGAGCAATTACAATATTTAATCCTTCGTATCGTTTGTAAGTTTGCGCAATAAAATCGATTGAAGTTTTACTCGCGGCATAAGGATTAACTGGATGTGGTAATTTTTTTTCGGTGTGTAAAGAAATACCAATTGCTTCGCCGTAAATTTCTCCACTTGTAACAATTATTATTCTGGGATTAATTTCGCAAGATTTAATTGCTTCCAAAATATTTATTGCGCCAATTACATTTACTTTAAAAGTGTCTGCCGTGCTTTCAAATGAAGATGGAACAAATGGTTGCCCAGCTAAATGAAAAATTACATCGGGCTTAATATTTTTTATCGATTTAAAAACTGATTCAAAATCATTTATATCGCATCTTGTAAGATTAAGATTTTTTTCTATTCCGAGAATATTTTCATTCTTCTCTAAATCTCGCATCAATCCGAAAACATTATACTTATTTTCCGCAATCAATGTTTCGGCTAAATGACTTCCAACAAAACCGCCAATTCCTGTTATTAAACTTTTCATAAAATTTTATTTAATATAAAAAATTATTTACTCGCTGACAAAAATATTGATCTCATGCTGAGATTGTTGAAAACTCGCCGAAGGAGAGTCGAAGGATGTCGGACACAAATGTTAGCACCTTATTTTATAAGCAACATTTTCTTTGTAATATTTTTTCCATCTGCAGTAAGTCTATAATAGTATAATCCACTTGCAATTTGTTTTGCATCGAACTCTATAAAATGACTCCCAATATTTTTTTCTTCGTTCACTAAAGTTTTTATCTCTTTACCAAGCAGATTAAATATTTTCAATGTTACATTACTTTTAATTGGTAATTGATAACTGATTATTGTTGAACTATTAAAAGGATTTGGATAATTTTGTTCGAGCAAAAATTTTGTCGGTAATAATTTTTCATCCTGCGCGTTCATCGCTCCAATATATTTTACATCAAGAAAGTTTAAATTGAAACCGCCAAAATAAAAAAATAATTTTAGCGTATGCAATCCTGCCGATAAATCAACTTGCGAAAAATTTTGCGTTGACCATGTTTGCCAACCACCAGTTTTTGTAATGGGTTTTATAATCTGATCTTTTCCATCAATACTTAATCCGACAAATCCACCATTATCATTTGCGGCAACTCTTAGGTCAATATTATATTTTCCATTTTGCAAAACATTTGTTGTGAAATGTAAATTCTCGCCAGTTTCAATCCAACCAACATTAAATCCATTCGTAACTGAATCGGTACAATTTTCAATATCAACGCCATCATTTCGATAAGCCCATCCATTGTTCCAATTTCCACTTCCAGTATTTTGAAAATTATTATCTTTATACGCTGAAAGATGTCTTCCGAGATCATAATTTGTTGCAAATATTTTTCCAGGAATTATATTTTCCGCAAACGGTTTTGTTGAAGCATCGCTTGGTTGACGCATCAATGCATCAACTACATCAGGAAGAAAAATACAATTTTCTAATTTCAACCCATTCGCCATTCCAATTAATCCTTTCATTGCAAAATCAATTGATGGCTTAGAAACTTCTCCTTTCCAATAGCGAAGCAAATATTCATATTCTGAATTCAGCGGAACAGAAAAAGGTCCCGCAATAGTTTTAAATTTTTTTAAAGTCCACCATGCCCAACCAATTTTATTTTCTTCCATCAAACTAATACAATCAGTGAACCAAACATTTGAGTTCTCTCCAGATTCTCCAAGCCAAATTGGAATATTAAAATTATTGCGAAGAGATAAATAAGAATTTATTGCGCCAATATTATTTTCATTCCAATATTTATGAAAACTATAAACCATATTTTTATCCCACGGTGGCGTCAAACCAGAAAAATCCGAAGCGTACCAATTCCCCTCGATAAAAATAATATGCGTTGAATCCACCGAACGAATTGCATTTGTAATTGCCACATATAAATTTTTTAGCGGAATATTATTTGTTCCGAGATTCCACGCGGGCTCATTTAAAATATCATAACCTCCAATCCAAGTTTCATTTTTGTAACGCTCAGCAAGTTTTTTCCATAAATCAATTGTCATTGTTTTATTATTATCACTTTCCCAAAGTGATAAATATGTTGAATTATAATCGCTGATATTATTTGCGCTTTGTCCACCGGGCGCGGCATGAAGATCAAGAATGAGATAAATTTTATTGTCCGCACATTGACGAAGCAAACTATCTACAATTGTAAATCCTTGATCGACCCAAACATAACCAGTTGGAGAATAATAAATAAAAAATTCATAATGCATCGCCAATCGAACAGAATTAAATCCCATTTTTGCAAGTCGTTCGATATCTTTTCTGGTTACAAAATTTTTTCTATACGCATTCCAAAACGAATCTGCTTTTTGTTCGCCAACGACATCAATTACTTTTGTTTTCATTTGCCAAAATGCATCGGCAAAACCCGAAGTATGAAGCATATATCCTTCCGGCAAAAGCCATCCACCTAATCCCATACCTTTAAGGATAATTTCGTTTCCCTGTTCATCAATTATTTTTTTGCCTGATACTTTTAAAAATCCATCGCCAAAAACAATTGATGAAATTAAAAGAGTTGCGAAAAATATGATTTGTATTTTTTTCATTTAAGTGATTCGATACTAAATATATAAAATTATCTCTTTTGAAAATAAAAGATGTTTACTATCTTTGTGTGAAGATAAAATGAAATTATTTTAGGTTTCTTGTCATACTGAGATTGTCAAAGACTGCCGAAGGAGAGTTGAAGTATGTCATGCTGAGTGAGCGCCTTTGGCGCCATCACGCTCTGCGTGACCTGTCAAAGACTCGTCGTAGGAGAGTCGAAGCATGACAATCAAAAATTATTTTAGGATTTTAAAATGATAGAATTATTTATTTTGATTTTTGTATTTCTAATCGTTCCGATGCCTTGGGGAATTTCACTTATTCATTTTTTAATTTGGAAAAAATATTGGGGCGTTAGAATTGTAAAATTTATTGTTTTGATTTTAGCCCTCTCTGTTTGGCTTCTTTTTTTGTTTCTGATGTTGCAAAACTACCAAATAATATTTCAAAATAAATTTGAAAATCTATTTTTAAAATTTTTAGGATTATTAATTTTGATTGTAGCTCTCTTAATAGAATATTTTACAACTAAAGCACTTTCAACAAAAAGAATTTTCGGTTCTTCGGAATTTTCAAACTCAAATGATTTGTTAATTACTTTTGGAATTTATAAATACGCGCGGCATCCTCGTTACATCGAACATCCATTTTGGGCATTAGGTTTTGGATTGTTCTTTGGTTTCCCATTTTTGATTTGGCTAAGTTTGTATCTTTTAATTTCTTTTTCTATAACTGCATTTATGGAAGAAAAAGAATTAATCAATCGTTACGGCGATAAATATTTGGAATACAAAAAAAATACTTCAGCTTTTTTTATCGTCTAAAAATAAAAAATCCCGATAAGTTCATTATCGGGATTTAAAATAAATCAGGCATCGTCCTACTTTCCCATACAGTCACCCGCATAGTATCATCGGCTCTACAGGGCTTAACTTCTCTGTTCGGAATGGGAAGAGGTGTAACACCCGCGAAATAGACACCTGAAAAAAAATATTTGTCAGAAAAAATTTCATATAGTTCATAATGTTTCCATCAAGATTATTGATGCACCTATGTATGTAATAACAATAGATGGCAAGTCTCTCGATGTATTAGTACTACTCGACTCACGCATTACTGCGTTTTTATCTGTAGCCTATCAACCAAGTCATCTCCTTGGAATCTTTAGAGGCGCATTAAGCGCCTGGGAAACCTAATCTTGAAGTGGGTTTCGCACTTAGATGCTTTCAGTGCTTATCCCGTCCGGACGTGGCTACTCTGCAATGCCACTGGCGTGACAACAGATTCACCGTCGGTCCGTTCATTCCGGTCCTCTCGTACTAAGAACGACGCTTCTCAAGTTTCCTCCGCCCACATAGGATAGGGACCGAACTGTCTCACGACGTTCTGAACCCAGTTCACGTACCGCTTTAATTGGCGAACAGCCAAACCCTTGGGACCTTCTCCAGCCCCAGGATGCGATGAACCGACATCGAGGTGCCAAACCTTGCCGTCGATATGAACTCTTGGGCAAGATCAGCCTGTTATCCCTAGCGTACCTTTTATTCTTTAAGCGATGGCGTTTCCACACACAACCACCGGATCACTAAATCCTACTTTCGTACCTGCTCGACGTGTCAGTCTCGCAGTCAAGCTCCCTTGTGCTTTTACACTCGCCGCATGATTACCAACCATGCTGAGGGAACCTTTGAGAGCCTCCG
>CAYIXI010000047.1:0-8245 GCA_964367235.1 uncultured Chitinophagaceae bacterium
TTGCAAATGCTAAATTTTTATTCCTTAATGCATTCAGATTTTTCATTATCAACTACCAATTTTCAATTTTTCATTAATCAATCGTTTTTCTCTTTCTATTTCAGCAATTAATTCAGATTCGGTAGGCAAGTAAGGCATATATTTGGTGGCAAACAATTGCTTGCTATCGTTTAGGATGCTATACTTTACAACGGTTTCGTCTTTTTCGGCACAGAGTATAATACCAATTGTTGGATTGTCGTTGTCTTGTTTTTTAAGGTCATTAAACATTCTGATGTACATATCCATTTGCCCCGTATCCTGGTGAGTTAGCTTAGTTGTTTTTATGTCAAACAAAACATAACACTTTAGCAAGTAATTATAAAAAACAAGATCAACATAAAAATGATTGGTTTCGGTACTAATTCTAAACTGTCTACCCACAAATGAAAATCCCTTGCCCAATTCCAGTAAGAATTGTTGAAGGTTCTCTATTAAAGCAGTTTCTATTTCAAGCTCTTTAGCTTTTATAGGCTCTGGTATGTTTAAGAATTCAAAAACATAAGGGTCTTTTATAAAATCGTTTATGGTAGTTTTTTCTAATGTTTGACTTTCTGCTAATGCTTCTTGTTTATTTTGCGAAGAAAGTAATCGTTGGTAATAAAAGGTGTTGATGTTTCGTTCCAAAACTCTCACGCTCCAGTTTTGTTCCACTACTTCATTCAAATAATATTTTCTTGCTTCGGCATTTTCAACCCTCATAATCAATCTATTATGGCTCCAACTCAATTTGCTACACAGTGTGTAGCAAATTTCTTGATTAGGATAAGTAGTATAAAATTGTCTAAAATTACGAAGGTTAGAATATGAAAATCCTTCGCCGAATTCGGTAGTTAAAGCCACAGAAAGGGTTTTAAGAATAGCCTTGCCATATGTTGCTTTCTGTTTACCTTGCTGTTCTTCTTCTACAATGCGTTTACCCATTAGCCAATAGGCTTGCACCATTTCGTTATTTATTGCTGTGTATGCTTTTTGTCTTGCCGATTGTAAAATTAGCAGGACATCTGCAAATAAAGATGATTCCATTTTATGAGGTTAATAAGTCATTATTCGTTGCACTATTTCCAAATTATTTACCATAACATCAAATTTATTTTCCTAAATCAAAGTAACTATAACCATACAATTTTTCAACTTTGTTTGAGTACAGCTTGTGCGGCGGCAAGTCGCGCAATTGGGATTCTAAACGGTGAACAACTTACATAATTTAATCCAATCTGATTACAAAATTCAATGCTTAATGGATCGCCACCATGCTCGCCACAAATTCCGACTTTTAAATTTTTTCTAATAGTGCGTCCTTTATCAACTGCAATCCTCATCAACTCACCGACACCACTTCTATCAATTGTTTCAAACGGATCGCGATTGTAAATATTCATTTCAACATACGGGATTAAAAATTTTGCGGCGTCATCTCTACTAACACCCAAAGTCATTTGCGTTAAATCATTTGTACCGAAACTAAAAAATTCTGCATCTTTTGCAATTTCATCAGCAGTCATTGCTCCGCGCGGAACTTCAATCATTGTGCCGACTAAATAATTAATTTTAATTTTATTTTTTTTCATCACTTCGTTTGCAACTCTTCGGACGATTGCAGATTGGCTTTCCAATTCTTTAACATGTCCAACAAGCGGAATCATAATTTCGGGAAAAACTTTTATACCATTTTTTTGGACATTCGCGGCGGCTTCAAAAATTGCTTGCGCTTGCATCTCTGTAATTTCCGGAAAAAGAATTCCCAGTCGACAACCACGAAATCCAAGCATCGGATTAAATTCGTGCAACTCCTGAATTCTTCTTTCGATTCTCAAAACGCTTAATTTCATTTCGCGTGCTAAAAATTTCTGCGCACTTTTTTCGTGCGGAAGAAATTCATGTAGTGGTGGATCAAGTGAACGAATTGTTACTGGCAATCCGTTCATCGCTTTAAAAATTTCTTCAAAATCTTTTCGTTGAAGTGGAAGAAGTTTTTTCAACGCCGCAACACGCGCATCTTTTGAGTTTGCTAAAATCATTTCTCGCATTGGTCCAATTTTTCCTTCACCAAAAAACATATGCTCTGTTCGGCACAATCCAATTCCCTCTGCGCCAAACGCAATTGCATTTGTTGCTTGATCGCCTTGATCGGCATTGGCGCGAATTTTTAATTTTCGCGTTTCATCAGCCCATCGCATAATTTTATCGTAAAGTTGAAATATTTTTGAATTGTTCGGAGATAAAGTTTTTTCAATCAACACTTGTAAAACTTCCGACGGTTTGGTTTCGATTTTTCCTTCAAAAACTTCTCCGGTCGAGCCATCGAGCGAAATCCAATCTCCTTGACGAATAATTTTTTCGCCAACTCTCAGTGAGTGACTCATATAATCAACCTCAATTGATGAGCAACCAACAACGCAAACTTTTCCCATTTGGCGAGCAACCAAAGCAGCGTGTGAAGTCATTCCGCCAAACGCAGTCAAAAATCCTTCGCTTGCTTCCATTCCTTTTAAATCTTCTGGCGATGTTTCGATTCTGCAAAGAATTACTTTTTCACCTTTGTCGTGCCATCGTTCAGCATCTTCGGCGCTAAAAACTATTCTCCCAGTTGCCGCGCCGGGACCAGCGTTTAATCCTTTTGTAAGGAGAAGATTATTTTTAATCGCAATATTTTTTTCATTCCCATCAAAAATTGGACGAAGAAGTTGATTGAGTTGTTCGGGATCGATTCTCAAAAGTGCTTCTTGTTTTGAAATTAATTTTTCATCAACCATATCAGTTGCAATTTTTATTGATGAGATTGCAGTTCGTTTTCCAACTCTGCATTGTAACATAAAAAGTTTTCCATTTTGAATAGTGAACTCAATATCCATCATTTCGCGATAATGTTTTTCGAGAATCTTGCGAGTTTTTTCTAACTGATTATAAATTTTCGGATTTTCTTTTTTGAGTGCTGAGATTTCAAGTGGAGTACGAATTCCTGCAACAACATCTTCGCCTTGTGCGTTCATTAAATATTCGCCGTAAAATTCATTTTCGCCAGTAGCGGCGTTGCGCGTAAATGCAACTCCAGTTCCGGAATTGTTTCCCATATTTCCAAAAACCATTGCTTGAATATTTACAGCAGTTCCCCATTCAACAGGAATGTTATACATTTTACGGTAAACAATTGCTCGCTCATTCATCCAACTTTCAAACACTGCACCGATTGCACCCCAAAGTTGCTCAATAGGATTTGTGGGAAAAGTTTTTCCGGTTTTATGTTTAATTAATTTTTTGAATTGCTGAACAATTTCAAACATATCATCGGCATTTAAATCTGTATCGAGCAATATTTTTTTTTGCTTTTTCTTTTTGCTGATGATTAATTCGAATGGATCAATCTCTTGTTTATTTTTTGCGCGGACATTTAAAACGACATCACCGTACATTTGAACAAATCGGCGATATGAATCATAAACGAAACGAGGTTCGTTTGTAATTTTAATTAAACCATCGGCGACTGAATCGTTTAATCCCAAATTTAAAATTGTATCCATCATTCCGGGCATCGATGCACGAGCGCCCGAACGAACAGAAACTAAAAGTGGATTTTTAGGATTACCAAACTCAGCGCCAAAATATTTTTCGAGTTGCAAAATATTTTTTCGGAGTTCATTTTTTAAATTTTTAGGATAGGAATTTTTATTATTGTAATAATAATTACAAACTTCGGTTGTGATTGTAAAACCGGGAGGGACAGGCAATCCGATATTTGTCATCTCAGCGAGGTTTGCACCTTTTCCGCCGAGAATATTTTTCATTTTAGCTGAGCCATCAGCCCTTTGGTTGCCAAAAAAATAAACAAGTTGCGACATAAAATTCTCCGAATAATTAATTGATACAAATTAATATGCAATCTTTATGCCAAAAATAAATTAAAAATTACAGTTCGATTTTCAAAGGGAAACTGAAAGTTCATTTAAATTATTTTGATATTTATCCCAAATTTAAGATTGAATTTACTATTTTAAAGAAAAATCAATCTTGATTTCGTTCCTAATATTTCTTAAATATAAGTAATTAAAATCGAAAAGTTGAAATATGAAATTATTACAATCCATTAATCCATTTGACCAAACATTATTAGCAGAGCACACGCTGATGACCGACGGAGAAATAAATTTAGTTTTAGAAAATGCTGAATCATCATTTCGCAGTTGGAAAACGAGCAGATTTAAAGAGCGGGGAAATTTATTAAAACAACTTGCCAACACACTTCGCGCGAATAAAGAAAAATATGCCTTCACCATTTCAACCGAAATGGGAAAAATATTAAAAGAATCGCGCGCCGAGATTGAAAAATGCGCAACTTGTTGCGAGTTTTATGCAGAGCGTGGCGAAGAATTTTTAAAAGATGAAGAAATAAAAACGGATGCAAAAAAAAGTTTAGTTGCCTTCGATCCAATCGGCGCTGTGTTTGCAATTATGCCGTGGAATTTTCCTTTTTGGCAAGTTATTCGTTTTGCGGCACCAACAATTATGGGAGGGAATGTTGCACTTTTAAAGCATGCAAAAAATGTAACGCAGTGTTCAAAAATGCTTGAAGAAAGTTTTATCGAAGCAGGATTTCCAAAAAATATTTTTCAATCATTAATTATTGAATCATCGAAAGCTGAAAAAATAATTGAGCATAATATTGTTCAAGGCATTACTTTAACTGGTAGCGAGTATGCGGGGTCTTCGGTTGCATCGCTTGCGGGGAAGCATATTAAAAAAACTGTGATGGAACTTGGCGGAAGCGATCCGTTTATTATTTTAGATGATGCAGATATTTTACTCGCGGCAAAAATTGCAACGCAAAGCAGAATGTTAAATGCAGGACAAAGTTGCATCGCCGCAAAAAGATTTATTGTAATTGAACAAATTAAAGATGAGTTTTTGAACGCTTTTAAAAATGAAGTTGAAAAACTAAAACAAGGAGATCAATTAGATGAAACTACAACAGTTGGACCTTTGTCTTCGCTTCAATCGGCGGTGGAGTTGGAAGAGCAACAAAATAATTCTATCAAACAAAATGCCGAAATAATTATTGGCGCAAAACGAAGCGGTGCAAACTATCAACCAACAATTCTTTCAAATATTAAAAAAGGAATGCCAGCGTACAACGAAGAAATGTTCGGACCAGTTGCTTCGGTCATCACAGCAAAAAATGATGACGACGCAATTGAGATTGCAAATGATCATCGTTACGGATTAGGTGCGGCAATCTTTACAAAAGATTTGGATAAAGCATATTTATTAGCGCGAAAAATAAATTCCGGCGCAGTTTTTGTTAACTCAATGGTAAAATCAGATTCACGATTACCATTTGGCGGAGTTAAAAAATCTGGTTACGGAAGAGAATTATCATATTATGGAATGAGAGAATTTATGAACATCAAAACAATTTATATTGATCCATAAAAAATCAAAAAGTAGAAAGTTAAAAATCAAATGACGAACAGAGAAAAATTATTCGAGCGAAGAAAAAAAATAACGCCAAACGCTTTGGGCATTTTCAATCCATCGAGCGTTGCGAAAGCCAAAGGAGCAATAATTACAGATGTTGATGGGCGAGAATTGATTGATTTTGCTGGTGGAATTGGCGCAATTAACGCTGGGCATTGCCCCGAGCCAGTTGTAAAAGCAATTCAGCAACAAGCAGAAAAATTTATTCATACATGTTTTAATGTTTCGATTTACGGCCAGTATTTAGATGCGGCAGAAAAATTAATTGAGTTGATTCCGCACGGCGAAGAAACCAAAGTTATGTTCACAAATTGTGGCGCTGAGTCGGTAGAAAATGCAATTAAAATTGCGCGGCAAGCAACCAAACGCTCATCAATTATTTGTTACACTCACGCTTTCCATGGCAGAACTTTAATGGCAACAACGCTAACAAGTAAAGTTGGATATAAAACTGGCACAGGTCCTTTTGCGCCAGAAGTTTATCGGATTGATTCTCCTTCGGCTACACTAACTTTTTCAAAAGGAGAAAAATTAACTGATGATGAACTTTCTGATTTCCACATAAAAAAATTAAAAGAATTTTTCATTACAAATATTTCTGCGCAAAATGTTGCGGCAATTATAATTGAACTCGTTCAAGGCGAAGGAGGATTTCATGTCGCTCCAAAAAAATATATTAAAGAGTTAAGAAAAATTTGTGATGAGAATGGAATTATTTTAATTTTTGATGAAGTGCAAACTGGTTTTGGAAGAACTGGTAAGTGGGCGGCTTTTCATCATTACGATGTTACGCCAGATTTAAGTACCTGGGCAAAAAGTATTGGCTCGGGAATGCCAGTTGGTTGCGTGATGGGAAAAGCATCGGTGATGGATAGTATAAACGCTGGAACAATCGGTGGAACTTATTTAGGAAATCCACTTTGTTGTGTTGCAGTGAGCGCAACTTTAGATTACATGAAAGAGATAAATATTAATGCAAAAGGAAAACGAGTTGGAGAAATAATCAAAAATAAATTTGATGAATTAAAAAATAAATTTCCGAAAAATATTTCCGAAGTGCGAGGATTGGGAGCAATGATGGCTTTTGAGTTAAGCATTGATGGAGACATCAACAAACCCGATTCGGAATTATGTAAAAAAGTTGCGGAGCGATGTTACGAAAAAGGATTAATTGTTTTGACTGCAGGTTTGAGTGGAAATGTGATTCGCAATTTAGCGCCACTCGTTATTAAAGAAGAAGATTTAATTAGGGGATTAAATATAATTGAAGAAAGTTTAAACGAGCTGACAAAATAAATATCAAAATATATTTTTATGAAAAAACAATTTATTAATGGAAATTGGTGCGACGCACAAAATAAAAAAACTTGGGAAGTTGTAAACCCAGCAACCGAAGAAATTATTGCAACCGTTCCTTTTGGCAACGATGAGGATTGTAGACTTGCAATCCAATCAGCGCACAATGCGTTTGAGTCGTGGAGTAATTCTTCGGCTTGGACTCGTGGCGAAATCTTAAAAAACGCCGCAAATATTATCCGAAAAAATGTTGATAATTTTGCGAACGAAATGGTTTTGGAATGCGGAAAACCAATTGCCGAGGCAAAAGGAGAATTAATTGTTGCCGCAAATTTTTTTGAGTGGTATGCTGAAGAAGGAAAAAGAAGTAATGGAAAAGTTTTAACTTCAAGCAGAGTTGATAAAAGAATGCAAGTTATTTATCAACCGATGGGAGTTATTGGAATAATTACCGCTTGGAATTTTCCCGCATATAATCCTGCTCGTGCATGGGCGGCGGCTTTAGCGGCAGGTTGCACAGTGGTTGCAAAAGTTAGCGAATATACTCCACTGACCGGAATGAATTTAATCTCCGCTTTGATTGAAGCAGGAATACCTGCGGGAGTAATTAATTTAATTAATGGCGAAGCTGATAAAATCGGAAATGAATTTTTACAAAATCCAATTGTAAAAAAAATAAGTTTTACAGGAAGCACAAGAGTTGGAAAAATTTTAATGGATGGTGCATCAATTACAAATACAAAATTAGCGCTTGAGCTTGGTGGAAATGCACCTGTAATTATTATGGATGATGTCGATGTCGAAAAGATTGCAAAAAGTTCTGTTGCGACAAAATTTAGGAATTGCGGGCAAGTTTGTATTTCGCCGCAACGGTTTTTTGTTCATGAAAAAATTTACGATAAATTTTTAGAGTTAGCTGTAAAATATACAAGTGCATTAAAAACCGGAAATGGTTTAGATGCCGATACAAGAGTTGGTCCACTGATTAATAAAACTCAACAACAAAATATTTTAAATGTTATCGATGAAGCAAAAAAGGAAAATAATAATATTTTAATTGGTGGAGAAAAATTAGCAAAAGGAAATTTTATTGTTCCATCGGTAATTGAAGTATCAAATAAAAATTCTCAATTTATCAACAAAGAAATCTTTGGTCCAGTTATGCCAATAATTAAATTTTCAACCAAAGAGGAAGTCGTCAAAAAAGCAAACGAAACGCCTTACGGTTTAGCGGCGTACATTTGGACAGAAAATTTAAAAAACGCAATTTATTTAAGTGAGAAATTAGAATTCGGAATGGTCGGCATAAACGAATGGGCGCCACACGCAACCGAAGCGCCATTTGGCGGATGGAAGCAAAGCGGAATCGGTCACGAAAGCGGAAGCGAAGGACTTTACGAATACATGGAAAAAAAATTAATTTCAATCGGCGGAGTCT
>CAYIXI010000047.1:8345-11473 GCA_964367235.1 uncultured Chitinophagaceae bacterium
GGGATTGATGTTAGCGTTCACCCCGATTACAGAAAAATGGGAATGGCGAAAGAATTTTATAAAATCAGAAATCAAATCGCAAGAGAATTAAATTTGAAAGGACAACTTTCGGTTGGGATTCTCAACGGATATAATAAATTTAAAAACGAATTAAGTATTGATGAATATTACAACAAAGTTTTAATTGGAGAAATTTTTGACCCGACAGTTTCGGTGCAACAAAAAATTGGTTTTGAAATTAAAGGATTGATAAAAAATTATGTTCACGATTCAACTTGCGGGAACGCAGGGGTGTTAATTATTTTAGATGCAAAGAAAGAAATATAATTTTATATTTTAAAATAATAATTTAGAAAGTAAAAAATGAAAACAATCTATTTAAAAACAAAAATTCCAGGACCAAAATCTTTGGCAATTATTGAGCGAAGAAAAAAATCTATAATTTCTGCTTTGGCAAAATCAACCGAAGTAGCAATCGCTTCCGCAAAAGGTGGCGTTGTAACTGATGTTGACGGAAACAGATTAATAGATTTCGCCGGTGGAATTGGAATGATAAACATCGGACACAATAATAATAAAGTTGTCAAGGCAATCAAAAAACAGTTGGATAAATATATTCATATCTGTTCGTTAGTTGTTACGCCAGAGCCGTATGTTGAGTTGGCGGAATTATTAAATAAATTAGTCCCTGGTGATTTCCCCAAAAAAACTTTGCTCGCAAATAGTGGAAGCGAAGCAATTGAAAACGCAGTGAACATTGCAAAATATTTTACAAAACGAAGCGCGGTAATTTGTTTTGAGGGAGCGTATCACGGCAGAACTTTGTTGGCGCTGAGTTTGACAAGCAAGTACGCATTATTCAAAAAAGGATTTGGTCCGTTTGTAAGTGATATTGTTCGACTGCCGGCGCCAAATATGTATCGTAAACCCGAGGCTTTTTCGGATAAAGAATATATTGAGCATTGCGTAAAACAATTTGAAGTCGCGATGATTTCGCAAGTTGACCCCGATAGCGTTGCGGCAATTCTCATCGAACCGATGCAAGGTGAAGCAGGATTTATTCCGATGCCAAAATTATTTTTAGAAAAATTAAGAGAGATTGCAACGAAGCACGGAATAGTTTTAATTTTTGATGAGATACAATGTGGTGCATCGAGGACAGGAAAATTATTTGCAAGTGAGCACACAAAAGTTATTGCAGATATTGTTTGCACTGCAAAATCGATTGGCGCTGGAATGCCGATAAGTGCAATCACTGGCAAAGCAGAAATTTTAGATAGTGTACATTTAGGTGGAGTTGGAGGAACTTACGGAGGTCATCCGCTTTCGTGCGTTGCGGCGATTGAAGCGTTAAAAATATTATCATCAAAAGAATTTTTAGAAAAAGTAAATCACTCGGGCGAAATAATAAAAAATAAATTAGAAGAGTGGAAATCAAAATATAAATATATCGGCGATGTGCGAGGACTTGGCGCGATGCGATTAATTGAATTTGTTAAAGATAGAAAAACAAAAGAGCCCGACGGAGAAATTGCTTTAGAAATTATTAAAGATGCAGTTTCGCAGGGAGTAATATTAATTCGCGCAGGATTATTTAGCAACTGCATCAGGTTATTGCCACCAGATATGACTGACAAACAACTACTGGAAGGATTATTAGTTTTAGAAGGAGCAATTAAAAGAGCTCACGACAAAAGGAAATAATTTTTTCAAAGTATTTAATGCGAAGAAAATTATTTTTAAATCTCAATGTTCTCACACAGAATAAAAAAAATCCGAAAGCAACCGCCTTTGCAGTTGAAGATGGAAAATTTATCGCTGTTGGTGCTGAGGAAGAAATCCTACAATTAAAAAATGATGAAACTGAAATAATTAATTTAAGATCATCGCAATCAGAAAAAAATAAATTAATTGCTCTCCCCGGATTTAATGACGCGCACATTCATATTTGGAAAGTAGGAAATTTATTAACCTACATGTTGGACTTGCGCGGTGTAAAAAGCATCGAAGAAATGCAGGAAAAATTATTTGAGTACAATAATAATAATCCAGAGTTAGATTGGATACAGGCGCGAGGTTTTAACGAAGCGTTTTTTACTGACGGCAGAATCCCCAATAAAAACGATATAAATAAAGTAATTAAAGATAAACCTGTTTGCATAATTCGCACTTGTGCGCACCAAATTGTTGTCAATTCCAAGGCGCTCGAAATTGCAGAAATAAATAATTTAACACGGTCGCCTCATGGTGGCGAAATTAAATTTTTACCCAACGGAGAATTAGCCGGACATTTTACTGAAACTGCAATTGGGCTTGTGCTGAATAAAATTCCAAAATATACAGCCGAGCAGTATCGCAAAATGATTTTAGCCGCACAGGATGAATTTTTAAAATATGGAATTACCTCTGCTACCGACCCAGCAGTTGCAGAAGATTTATTAGAAGTTTATAAACAGATGGATAAAAATGGTGAATTGAAAATTAGAATAAATGCAATTTCAATTCGTGTGCCAGATGGGACAAATAAAATTTCCACAAATCCGAATTTATACAATTCTGATAATTTAAAAATCAATGCGGTTAAATTTTTTGCCGATGGAGGATTAAGTGGAAAGACTGCGGCATTAAAAAATTTTTATAAAAATTCCAACGAACACGGAGTTTTGAGATTAGAAAAAAATTTATTTAAAAAATTAGCTCGGGAATCGCACGATGCAGGTTTTAGAATTGCAACACATGCAATTGGAGACGATGCAATCGAAATGGTTTTAAATGTTTACAAAGAAATTTCAACTCAAAATAAAAATAATATAAATCACCGCATTGAGCATTTAGGTTTTCCCTCGCGGGAAAATTTACAACTGATGAAAGAATTTAATATCAGCGCTGTAATGCAACCAATATTTATTTACGAGCTTGGCAAAAATTTTAGAGAATACCTCCCCGATGATTATTTAAATTTTGTATATCCTGCAAAATCAGTTTTAGATAGTGGAGTAAATTTAGCACTCTCAACCGATGCGCCAGTGGTTAAAAACATTAATCCGTTTTTAAATATTAAATCAGCAACTGATAGAAAAGATTTTGATGGATTTGAAATCGCTTCAAATCAAAATATAAATTTAGAT
>CAYIXI010000048.1:0-9826 GCA_964367235.1 uncultured Chitinophagaceae bacterium
TAGAAAAGATTTTGATGGATTTGAAATCGCTTCAAATCAAAATATAAATTTAGATGACGCATTGTACGCTTACACAATGGGAAGCGCAATTGCAAATTGCGATGAAAAAAATATTGGAAGCATCGAGGTTGGCAAGTTTGCAGATTTTGTTGTTTTTGATGAGAAAAATTTTTCCGATTCGCAAATTACAAACACGCACAAAGTAAAAAGCACTTATATTTCTGGCGAGTTGATGAAGTCGTAATTTAAATAACCTCTTATTTTTCTAATTTAAACTTCATTTTCAGACAAAAAACTCTTTCTTGTTTTGCCCTTTCAAATTAATTATATTTGCTCATTAGCAAATCAAAATTTCAAAAGAAAGTCAAAAAAGAAAAATGGAAGGCAATTTATCAAATAGAGTTCAAGATGTAATTCGACTTAGTCGCGAGGAAGCAATACGACTTGGGCACGATTACATTGGCACAGAGCATTTACTTCTTGGAATCATAAGAGAAGGAGAAGGGATTGCAATAAAAATTTTGCGAAATTTAAATTGCGATTTGTACAAATTAAAAAAAGGAATTGAAGACTCAGTTCGCACACCGGGTGGAACGATGACAATGGGAAATGTTCCTTTAACAAAACAAGCGGAAAAAGTTTTAAAAATTACTTACCTCGAAGCGAAGTTGTACAAATCCGAAGTGATTGGTACGGAACATCTTTTACTTTCTCTTTTACGAGATGATGATAACATCGCCGCGCAAGTTTTGCATCAATTTAATATTCATTACGATAATGTTCGAAGCGAACTTGATAATATAATTTCTGGTAAGTCAACTCCATCGCAACAACAAACTCAGCAATCTGCGGCGCAAGAAAAAAAACAGGAAAAATCTAAAACTCCGGTGCTTGATAATTTTGGAAGAGATTTAACAAAATATGCACTTGAGGGAAAACTTGATCCGGTAATTGGAAGAGAAAAAGAAATTGAAAGAGTCGCGCAAGTTTTATCTCGTCGCAAAAAAAATAATCCTGTTTTGATTGGAGAACCCGGAGTTGGAAAAACTGCAATCGCCGAAGGATTAGCGCTTCGAATAATTCAGAAAAAAGTTTCCCGAATTCTTCACGATAAAAGAGTTGTAACTTTGGATTTAGCATCGCTTGTTGCTGGAACAAAATATCGCGGACAATTTGAAGAGCGAATGAAAGCTGTGATGAACGAACTCGAAAAATCAAAAGATGTAATTTTATTTATCGACGAACTTCACACAATTGTTGGAGCAGGTGGAGCAAGTGGTTCGCTTGATGCATCAAATATGTTTAAGCCAGCACTCGCAAGAGGTGATTTGCAATGTATCGGTGCAACAACTTTAAATGAATATCGTCAGTTCATTGAAAAAGATGGCGCGCTTGATCGCCGTTTTCAAAAAATTATGGTTGACCCTGCAACTGTTGATGAGGCAATTCAAATTTTAGGAAACATCAAATATAAATATGAAGAGCATCATGGCGTAAAATACTCTGTAAAAGCAATCGAATCTGCGGTTAGATTAAGCGACAGATATATTACCGATAGAAATTTGCCCGATAAAGCGATTGATGTTTTAGATGAAGCAGGCGCACGCGTGCGAATGGCAAACATAGTTGTGCCGAAAGATGTTTTAGTTTTAGAAGAACAAGTTGAAAAAATAAAATCAACAAAAAATCAAGTTGTCAAAAGTCAAAATTTTGAAGAGGCGGCTCGTCTTCGCGATTTAGAAAAAAAATTATTGAGCGATTTAGAAATTTCAAAACGAGAGTGGGAAATAAAATCTCAAGAAATGGTTTTTGAAGTTTCCGAAGATAACATTTCTGATGTTGTTGCGATGATGACCGGGATACCAGTAAATAAAATTGCTGAATCCGAAACAGCGAAACTTTTAAAAATGGAAGATGCGCTTCGCAAACAAATTATTGGACAAGACGAAGCAATCATTAAACTTGCAAAAGCAATTCGTCGTGCGCGTGCAGGATTAAAAGATCCACGCAGACCAATTGGCTCATTTATTTTTTTAGGACCAACAGGAGTTGGAAAAACCGAACTTGCAAAAGTTTTAGCTCGTTATCTTTTTGAAAGCGAAGAAGCATTAGTGAGATTTGATATGAGCGAGTACATGGAAAAATTTTCTGTCTCTCGTTTAGTTGGTGCGCCACCAGGTTATGTTGGTTACGAAGAAGGCGGACTACTAACTGAAAAAGTTCGTCGCAAACCTTACTCGGTAGTTTTGTTTGATGAAATTGAAAAAGCTCATCCCGATGTTTTTAATATTCTTTTACAAGTTTTAGATGAAGGAGAATTAACCGATAGTTTAGGTCGCAAAGTTGATTTTAAAAATACAATTATAATTATGACATCCAACATTGGCATAAAAGATATTAAGCCCGGTGGCGCAATTGGTTTTGCAGAGGAGAGCGCAAAGGATGATTACAAAAATATAAAATCAACAATTGAAGATGCAGTGAAAAAAGTTTTCAATCCGGAATTTTTAAATCGTATTGATGACACAATTATTTTTCATCAACTTGAAAAAGAACACATGATGCAAATAATTGATATCACCACAAAAGATTTATTAAAAAGAATGAGCACACTAAATATTACGATTGAGTTTACAAAAAGCGCAAAAGAATTTTTAGTAGAAAAAGGTTTCGATCCATCGTTTGGCGCGCGACCACTGAAACGAGCACTTCAACAATTTATTGAAGACCCGCTTTCCGATGAAATTTTAAAAGGGGTTTTTGGTAATGGCTCAAAAATAAAAGTTAAACTTATTAAAAAAACTGATACTTTAAAATTTACCGACTCAACGGAAAAAGAAACGAGCGAACAAGAAGAAGCAGAAACGAATTAAAATATTTTAATAAAGTAAAAATGTCAGTCTGAGATATTGAAGACTGACATTTTTTTTGATAAAGTTTAATCTACATTAACTTCTGTTTCGCCAAGGGTCAATGCTCTTGTTTGAGCACCAGATGGAATTGATCCTTCTTTGCCTGATGCTAATAATGCTAATGGACAAAGCACTACTGCTACAGCAATTGTTCCACCAACACTTGACTCACCCTTACTATTAATAGACCCAGTTAAATTTACCGTACTACCGTCAACCGCCGTTGTTGATTCAAAATTTATTTCAAGTGAACCACCTTGTCCAATCATTCCTGCACTTTCAATAGTTGCAACTCTTGCAATAACAGGTGCCCCAGATTTTACAACAACCTTTCCGTTGATTTTTAAATCGGCTGCAACAGCGAAGAATAGCATTTGCCCCTCCCTTAAATTTTTCCCAGAAATAGCAGATTGTGTTTTAACTATTAATACAGTTGATGAACCAATCTTAATTTTTTCACCAGCATTGATTGAAAAAATAAGAAAAAATAAAAGTGTTGCTGTGGAAATAAATCGTTTCATTTTAAATCTCTTTTTGTTTAAGTGTTATTTGATTAAACGGATTAATAATAAAAAAAAATCCAACGCCAATTATTAACCCAGTGATTGTACGAATTAAATTTGTGCTTTCATAAAAACCAAATAATTGTAATACTGGATCAATTGCAATGAACAAAATAATTAATATGCCAAGAAAAAATCTAAATAAATATTTTTTATTTATGGCAATAAAAAGTGCCCCAAACGAAATACCGAAATAAATTGATGTACATCTTGCGCATAAAGCAAACGGCCTATCAAAAATCCAAAAAGATCTTAATGGGTATTGATGGCATAAATTGGATAGTAGCGAATAAACTGATTCTCCATTTGGGTATCCATTAAGGTGTTGAATAAAAGGTGCATACACAGATAATATAAAAACTGAAAAACTCGACATGAAAAAGGCTAATCTGAAAATCTTCTCTTTTATAGAAAATAAATTATTTTTAAATATATTTAAAATTGAAATTTTCATAAGATTACTTTTCAATATCGTTTTTTTTTTTTTTTGATAGTCAACGCTTTTGATAAAGTTTATTTTTTTCGTAAATTTGTTCAATAAAATTGATCCCGTAGCTCAATTGGATAGAGCAACAGATTTCTAATCTGTAGGTTCCGTGTTCGACTCACGGCGGGATCACAAAGCAAATAATCCTTAAATACCTTTCCGCAAAAATTTTTAGTAATAAATTATTTTACAAAAAATATAAAAAATTTCTATTGTGATTTAGAACATTGCTCCTTAAATTTGCACAAGGTAAGTTTAATCAAAAACAAGGAGGCATTATGAAACACTTTTACAAAACAATTCTACTCACCACATTAACATTTCTATTCTTTAATTTTTCTTTTGCATATAAATTTGGTATCACAGGTAAGGCACAGGGAGGACCTTTGGCAAAAAGAGGAGTAAATATTTCTACTACTGGCGGATTACTTTCTGCTCGTCAAACTTCCAGTTTGACAACAGGAAATATTTCAATCTTAATTAATGGAATGGAGAATGGCGCAATTGCAACGCAAGGGGATTCGCTTTGGTGGGAAATCAGTTTGCCTGTTGGAGGAGAATCGTACAATGAAGTTTGGTTTGACGCAAATCGAAATTCTCTTTTTGATGTAGATGATATTGTTCTTCACAAATTTATGCAAAAAGATGGGGAGTTTAATTTCAATGAAAATTTTCTTCCTGATTTAGACGGAACACAAAATGGAAAAATATTTTTTAAATTTAAACAAGGACTTGCTCCTTTAAAATATTTTTTCGTCGCTTACAGTAATACTTCTGCCGACACCTCAGCTTTTGAAATAAAAGTTCTTCCAAATCCTGTCGCAACAGTTTACGGGAGAATAATTCTTCCGCCAACTATGCCACCAGTTCTGCCTATAAATCTTTCCAACATAATTGTCGAAGCATCGTTGAGAGATTCTGGTCAATTTAATATGCCATCTTTTTGGGAAGGAGTTACTGATGATAGTGGAAAATATGTAATTGGATTTGATCAATATTCAGTTTCAAAAAATCCGTGGGATGTAAGATTACTTGACGAATCAATTCAGCCATGGATAGCATCGCCTCGAGATACTTTAATAATGATTGCGCCAAACAAAAATGTTCAAGTCAACTTCAAACTTTTTAAAGGTATTGTAGTTACTGGTAGAATAGTTGATAAAAATAGCAATCAACCAATTCACGATGCAAGAGTTTTTGCTCAACAAGTTTATTCAACTGATCCTCCAAATAATAATGTACCGTCAAACGCAAATGGAGACTATTATTTATCACTATCGCCAGGAAAATATATAATCGGCTTTTCCGCGCCAGAATATGAAATGCAATTTTGGAATGGAAAATCAGCATTTTTTAATGCCGATACATTAATTGTTCAAAATGCTGACACAATAAAAAATATTAATGCTTATCTAAAAAAAGGAATAATTCTCAATGGACGATTGACTGCAAATAAAGTTGGAATTCAAGGCGCAGTGTTTGCAATTGATACAACTACAAAGCAACCTGTATCTCAAACATTCTCTTCTCCCGATGGATTTTATGCTTTAGTTGTTTCTCCGGGAGTTTACTGGCTTGGATTTTTTGCAGAGGGTTATCCAACAATGTTTTGGAAACAAAAATTTGAGAAAGATTATCCATTTACTCCTGTAATTGTGAAAGCAACCGATACATTGCTTCACGGGTTTGATAATGATTTTTCAAATCAGCCACCAATGATGTCATTTCTAAAAATTATAAAAATACTTGATGTGCCAAACGATCAGGGAAAACAAGTTTTCTGTACATGGTATCATAGCGATTCAAGACTGATGTCAGTTGCAAAATATAGTGTGTGGAGACGAGATGGGCCAGTTTGGACTTTCGTTGCAAATGTACCAGCAAGAGCCGATACACTTTACAATGTTGTTGTGCCAACACTGTTTGATTCAACTCGAGGATTTATTCCATTTTCAAAATTTCAAGTTACAGCACATTACAACGATGGAAGATTATTTACATCAGCAATTGATAGTGGATATTCGGTTGATAATTTAATTCCAAACACACCAGGTGGATTTAATGGAGTGGTTGCAGAAAATAAATTCCGATTCAAATGGAATCATGTTGAAAATGAAGATTTTCAATATTATGCAATCTATCGTAGTTTGAATAAAGATTTCAAACCATCAGTTGCCACACTTTATAAAACTACAATCGATTCAACTTTTATAGATGAAAATATTCAGAGCGGTGTAAATTATTATTACTACTTAACCGCAATTGATTTTAACGCAAATGAAAGTAAGCCAACACATCAATTACGCGCAAACACTGCAACAGGCGTAACTGGAGTTGGCGATGAGATTGCAAAACTTCCAATTAGTTTTGAGTTAAAACAAAATTATCCAAATCCATTTAACCCGACTACAATAATTAGTTTTGCTTTGCCGGAAAAAGCAAAAATTAAACTTGTAGTTTACAATACACTTGGCCAAACAGTGCAAGTTTTGGTTGATAAAGAAATGGATGCAGGCAGTTATAGCACAACATTTAACTCAAAAGGAATTAGCGCTGGAATTTATTATTATAAACTTTCAACGGAGAAGTTTACCAGCTCAAAGAAAATGATTATTGCTAAATAATAGAAAATTAAAAAAGCAATTTCTAAAATCCCCATGCCAAATGCGTGGGGATTTTTATTTTATCAGGTAATTTTTTACAATAAATGTTTTGTAAATTAAAACATAAATGAATCGAAGAAATTTTTTAAAAACATCAATTGCTGGCACGGGCATTGTTGCTTTGTCATCTTGTTCAAAAGCGTTTGGTTATTTTGATAACACTGAACATCAAATTATAAAGCAATCAATCAAAATAAAAAATCTTCCAGTTGAGTTTAAAAATTGCACTATCGCTTTAATCAGCGACATTCACTCGCAAGATACGATGACAAAAACAATGATGAGTCAATATGCGAAGATTGTCAACTCTTTAAATTCCGATTTGATTTTTGTAACGGGCGATTTTGTAAATCGAAAACTTGATGAGGTTTATCCTTTTGCTGAAGCATTTTCAATTTTAAAAGCGCCACTTGGGGTTTTTGGTTGCTTGGGTAATCACGATTATTTTACTGGCAAAGTTGAAGAGGTCTCAAAAGAAGTTGATGATTGCGGAATAAAACTTTTGCGAAACGATTTTATAAAAATTACAAAAGGAAATTCATTTATAAATTTAATTGGCGTTGATGACATTGGTTGGAAATTTGATAAACATACAAAACCAAAATTAGATGACACTATTAGCAATGTAAAAAATGACGAGCCAAAAATTTTACTTTGCCATCGTCCAAATTATTTAGAAGATTTTTCAAGATTAAAAATTGATTTAACTCTTTCTGGTCACACGCATGGTGGGCAAATTGTTTTAATTGAAGATATGAATTGGCTTTCGCTTGCTGGAATTGTTACGCCGTATGTTGCAGGATTGTATAAAATGGAAAATTCTCAATTGTATGTTAATCGTGGAATTGGTACAGTCGGTCCATCGCTACGAATAAATTGTTTACCAGAGGTTACACTTATTACTCTCGAGAAATCTTAAAATTTTTTTTGAGATTTTATTTTTCATTCTAAATTAATTCCTTCCTTTTTTTTTAAATCAATATTCAATATAATTGCAGGAATTAATCTCAAACCATTTATCCGCGAAAAAATTATTTTATGAAAGTACTTTTACAATTAAACAATATTCACAAAAGTTACGGAGCAAATACAATTCTCGATGGCGCTTCGGTAACTTTTTCTGAAAACCAAAAAATCGGCATAATCGGTCGTAATGGCGCGGGTAAATCAACGCTGTGTAAAATTATTACCGGGCACGAAGATGCGGACGAGGGAACTGTTTCAAAACATTCCGATCTTCGGTTGAGTTATCTCGAACAACACGATCCTTACACGCTTGATGAAACTGTGATTGGTTTTCTTACTCGTTATAGTGAAAAAGAAGAATGGGAGTGCGGAAAAATTGCAAATAAATTTCAATTGAAAAATGAAATACTTGATGCAACAATCGATTCTCTTGCTGGCGGATTTCGCACTCGCGTAAAACTTACCGCAATGCTTTTGCGCGACCCAAATTTTTTAATCCTCGATGAGCCAACAAATTATTTGGATTTAAAAACTTTAATTCTTCTTGAAGAATTTTTACAAAATTACCATGGCGGATTTATAATTGTATCGCACGATAGAGAATTTTTGAAAAAAACTTGCGACGATACACTTGAAGTTGAAAATGGCGAATGCACAATGTATCCAGGATCGGTTGAAGAATATTTAATTTTTAAAGAAGAACAAAAAGAACAAGCATTGAGTTACAATAAAAATATTGAAGCTAAACAAAAACAGTTACAATCTTTCGTTGACCGTTTTCGCGCAAAAGCTTCAAAAGCAAAACAAGCGCAATCAAAAATGAAACAGATTGAAAAATTAACAAAGATTGAAGTCGATCATCCACTTAGCAATGTGCAAATTCGTATTCCGTTAGTTGAAACAAAAAAAAGTTTTGCGCTTCAATGCAATGACTTGAGTATTGGTTATCCTGAAAAATTAGTTGCAAGCGATATCACACTAGAGATTGCACAAGGCGCGCATGTTGCGGTTCTTGGAGATAATGGACAAGGGAAGACAACTTTTTTAAGAACTCTCGCAGATGATCTTGAAAAAAAAGGGGGCGAATATAAATGGGGTTACGATTTAAAAATTGCTTACTACGCGCAACATGTTTTTACAACTCTTCGAGCCGACTCAAATGTTTACGAACATCTTTCAAGTATGGCGGCGCCATCGGTAACTCGTCAAGAAATTTTAAATATGGCAGGAAGTTTTCTTTTTAGAGGAACCGATGTCGAAAAAAAAGTTTCTGTTTTAAGTGGAGGCGAACGAGCACGCGCATGTTTAGCTGGGCTTCTACTTACAAAAAGCCAAGTTATACTTTTAGATGAACCAACAAACCATTTGGATTTTGAAACTGTTGAAGCTTTAGGTCGCGCGCTAAAAGCATTTGCTGGAACACTTTTTTTTATCAGTCACGATAGAACATTTGTAAATCTTGTTGCGACAGAAATTGTTGAAGTACAAAATGCACAAGTGCGACTTTATAGCGGAAAATATGAAGATTATGTGTATCACCTTGAAAATGTTTTAAGAAGAGAGTTGAGTGGAAAACCTGCGCCATCAACTGATACAATAGATTCCTCGCCAAAACAAAAATCGGATTATCTTTACAACAAGAAATTGGAATCGGAGAAACGAAAATTCGAAACGAAAATCCGCAAATGCTTGGAGCAAATTGCACTTTATCAAAAAGAGCATAGCGAGATTCATCAAGATTTTATTCGTACTCCTGAGAGCTGGTCGAAAATTAGAAATGATCGATACGAGGAATTAGCGCGCGTGATTGAAAGTGAAGAAATTCGATGGCTTGAATTAACCGATCAACTTGAAGTTTTAAAAACAGAGAAAAAATAATTTTTTAATAAAAATTAAAATTAAATTTGTAATTCTAAATTTAATTTCATATTATTTTATGTGCCTGAAGAGGCGCGACTTTTAGGTAAGCAAAGTTTGTTTCAGATAATTATCTTTGCCCAGGGAAAAGTTGCCGAGGCGATTTATAAATCTGAATAATAAATCGTCGATCATCTGGAGTTGAATCTCCGTGATTGTCACAGAAAAAACTGTGGAGCGCTTCGGGTAGGTTTAACCCCAACAAAGCAAACCTATCCAAGTCTACCCCAAAAAATATTTAATTTGCTTTCATAAAAAAATATAAATGAATAAAACTATTATTGTATCTAAGTTTGGCGGAACATCTATGGGTGATTT
>CAYIXI010000049.1:0-9701 GCA_964367235.1 uncultured Chitinophagaceae bacterium
GCGGTTTCATCGCTTATGTGTGTAGTAATAATATTCATAAATTTTATACAATAATGTAATTAGTGCACAAATGTAAATATGAATTAAGAATATGTCAAGCGATTTTAAAAGTTAACAAAAAAATTAGCAACCGATAAATAAAAATATTTTAATTCTTCTCTTGAAACATCACCGCCGCTTTTACAAATTCTCTAAATAAAGGATGTGGATTTAAAGCGCGAGATTTTAACTCGGGATGAAATTGCCCTGCAACAAACCAAGGATGTTTTGGTAATTCAATCATTTCAACTAAATTATTTTCTGGGCAAACTCCGCTAATAACTAATCCATTTTTTTCTAAAGTATCTTTAAACTCGTTATTAACTTCGTATCGGTGACGATGTCGTTCGTTGATTAATTCTTTTTTATAAGCGAGAAAAGATTTTGTTCCTTTTTTAATTTTGCATGGATACGAACCGAGTCGCATTGTTCCACCATAAGCAGTAACTTTTTTCTGCTCAATCATTAAATCAATAATATTATGTTTTGTGGTTTTAAACTCTGTGCTGTGCGCTTCGTTTAAATTGCAAACATTCCGCGCAAATTCAATTACAGCGCATTGAAGCCCGAGACAAATTCCAAAGAAAGGAATTTTATTTTCTCTTACATATTTAATTGCATTAATTTTTCCTTCAATCCCACGGATACCAAAACCGGGCGCAACTAAAAGACCAGATAAATTTTTTAAATATTTTTCCGCGCCACCGTTTTCCAAATCTTCTGCGCGAATCCAAACGAGTTCTACTTTAACATTATTTGCCGCACCAGCATGTACAAATGCTTCGTCAATACTTTTATAAGCATCGTGATGGTCAGTATATTTTCCGCAAATTCCAATTTGAACTTTTTTTGCTGGCTCAACAACTCTGTTTGCAAATCGTTTCCATTCTTTTAAATTTGGTTGCGCACAAGTCAATCCTAATTTTTCCAAAACGACATCATCGACACCTTGTTTCTCAAATTGAAGTGGAACTTCGTAAATCGATCGAGCATCGTGCGCATCAAAAACAGAATTGTATTCGACATTTGTAAAGAGCGCAATTTTTTCTTTCACCTCTTTTGAAAGAGAAAGTTCCGAACGACAAATTAAAATATCTGGTTGGATGCCAAGCTCGAGCAACATTTTTACACTATGCTGAGTTGGTTTTGTTTTAATTTCGCCAGCGGCTTTTATAAATGGAACAAGCGTAACATGCACGCTAATTGCATTATCTCTTCCGATAGAAAACATTTGTTGACGCATCGCTTCAAGAAATGGAAGCGACTCGATGTCGCCAACGGTTCCGCCAATTTCGGAAATGATAACATCGTATTTTCCAGTTTCCGCAAGTTGGTTGAAACGCTTTTTTATTTCATCGGTAATATGCGGAATAACCTGAACGGTCGCGCCGAGATAATCTCCTTTTCGTTCGCGCGAAATTACTTCGTAATAAACTTGACCAGTTGTTGTGTTGTTTGCTTTCGATGTGTTGACATCTAAAAATCTTTCGTAATGACCAAGATCCAAATCTGTTTCAGCGCCATCGTCCGTAACATAAACCTCACCGTGTTGAAATGGGTTCATTGTTCCCGGATCGACATTTAAATATGGATCGAATTTTTGGATTGTAACTCGAAGTCCGCGAGATTTTAAAAGTAGCCCGATTGATGCCGCGGCGATTCCTTTACCTAAAGAGGAAACCACTCCTCCAGTTACAAAAATAAATTTAACCGATTTTTTTTTTCTTAACATTTTTTATTCCAATAAATTTTTAGTTTGATAAAAGAATTTTTCTAACTTTTTCTAAATCTTCGATTGTATCAACTGCAACTGAATCGCAATTTGTTTCGACAGCTTTAATTTTTATTCCATTTTCGAGAAAGCGGAGTTGCTCTAATTTTTCCGATTTCTCAAGTGACGATGCTTGCCAAGAACTAAAGAGATTCAATATTTCTTTTTTATAAATGTAAATTCCGAAATGTTTATAAAAAGTAGAATTGTGTAACCACTCGCTCTCTATTAAATCTCTCTGAAAAGGAATTGGCGAACGACTAAAATAAAGCGCGTAAGAATTTTTATCTAAAACTGCTTTCACAATATTCGGATTAAAAATTTCATCTTGCGAATTTATTTTTTTTACCGCTGTGCCAACTTCGGCTTTGTTATCCTTTAACATTAACTCGATTACTTCATCAATTAATTCTGGCGCAATAAGTGGTTCATCTCCCTGAACATTTAAAATATAATCTGCATCAATTTCCTTCGAGGCAAATGCAATTCTATCGCTTCCAGACTCAATCGATGATGGCGTCATAATTACTTTTCCGCCAAAATCTTTTACGACATCAAAAATTTTTTCATCATCGGTGGCAACAAAAACATCATCAACTAATTTTGCTTTTTTTACTTGCAAATAAACTCGCTCAATCATTGTTTTGCCTAAAATATCTGCAAGTGGTTTTGCGTGTAATCTTTGCGATGCAAAACGAGCCGGAATGATTGCAATAATTTTCATTAGCCAATAACTTTCGGAACTTTAAAAAATGTTTCAATTTTTGATGGAGCGTTTCTCAAAGTTTCGCTAATTGGAAGACTTGGTTTAACTTCATCTTTACGAAAAATATTTTCAAGTGGAATCACATGCGAAAGTGGTGCAACATTTGAAGTGTCGAGTTCGTTTAATTTTTCGATGTAAGTTAAAATTGAATTTAGCTGATGAGTAAATTTTTCTTTTTCAACTTCGGTAAATTCAAGTCGCGCAAGTTTTGCAATATGCTCGACATCATTTTTTGTAACGCTCATATTAAAATTCCTTTATAATCTTTTGAAATAATTTCGTGAGTTTTGTTCAACAATGCAATCTCTTCTTCTCTCGTTGCATTTGGGTTTGATGCGATTGCATCGTGAAAAATTAATTCCACATTTGCGCTGTTAATCATCCAAGAATTTTTTGGTTTGATTCCGAAAGTGCCATTTATTGATAATGGAATAATTGGCGCGCCAGATTTTGCCGCGAGTAAAAATGCTCCTCTTTTAAATGGTAAAAGATTTCCATCAAGTGTGCGAGTCCCCTCGGCAAACAAAATTACATAACCACCTTTGTTTAAGGATTCAACTGCGTTGTTCAAACTTCTCATTGCGTCGATTCCTTTTTTGCGATTTATTTTTATGTGTGGACCAATTTGCAAAGCCCATCCCCAAATCGGAACTGGCGCTAATTCTTTTTTATACATAAACCTAATTTGTGGCAAAACTTTAAGTAGCGCAATTATATCAAACATACTTGCATGATTGGCAACGATAACGCATTGTTTTAAATTTAAAACATTTTCTAAATTTTTTGCGCTGACTTTAATTCCGCAAACAGATAAAATCGATGCGCCCCAAAGGTAACTCAAGTAAGTATAAAATTTTTTCGATTTATCAATTGGCCAAAGTATCAACATCAATGAAGGAATTATTATTGAAATAATAAATATTGCAAATAATTTTAAAAAAGATTTTATCATTTAATAAGTTTGAAAGAATTTTTTGTTGCGACCAACCTTGCGGGAAATTTTCTTGCTTAGAGGTCTTACAAAAATACAATAAAGGGGTTTGAAATACAATAATTGCTAATTTGAGTTTGCACTTAAAATAAATTTTGGAATTATGATTTCAAACTCTTCGCCGTTTTCTTTTCTCATTACATATTTCCCTTTCATATATCCTGTAAAAGTTTCTAAAATGCAAAAACTATTGTACTCATAATTTTCTCCCGGCTTGATGTGCGGTTGTTTTCCAATCACTCCTTCGCCTTCAACAATATTTGTTTTACCATTTCCATCTACAATCCTCCATCGCCTACGAACAAGTTGAACTGATTCGTCCCCATCATTTAAAATTTCGATAAAATATGCGAAAGCAAAACGATGCGCAAAAAAATCTGATTGCAAAGCCAAATAAACTGGTGTTGCAGTTACGGTTATATTATGAGTGGTTGCTATAAAAGACATATTGCATTTTACATAAAGAGTTTGAAAAAGACAAATTAAAGTTTAAATCATTTTGTTGAATAAGGCACCAATTTTGGTTATTTTCAAGTCCAATAAAATTTTCACAGAATAATTAAAATTTATGAATTTAAAAAACGAAGATAAAACCGAAAACTCAAACCCCGACAACCAAAATATACCGAATATATTGCCTGTTTTGCCGTTACGCGATGTGGTGGTTTTTCCATTTATGCTTTTCCCCGCATTAGTTGGGAGAGAGTCATCTTTGCGTGCGGCACACGAAGCGATTGAAGGAAATAAATATATTTTTTTACTTGCGCAAAAAGATCCATTAAGCGACGAGCCAAGCGAAAAAGATTTGCACACTGTTGGCACAATTGCTAAAGTTGTTCAGATTTTAAAACTTCCGAACAATATGATAAAACTTTTGGTTGAAGGATTTGTTGAAGCTGAATTAATAAAGTTGACTAACAATCAAAAATTTTTACAAGCAGAAATTAAGCCGCGCAAAATTACAGAAGAAAAAACTAACGAGCTCGATGCGGTAATTCGTCATGCTTCAAGTCTGTTTGCTGAATATGTTCGCGCAAATAGAAATATCCCACCGGAGGTTTTAGTTGCAATGGAAAATATAAAAGAATCGCGTCGTCGCCTCTATTATATTTCTGCAAATATTTTACAAACGGTAGAAATAAAACAAAAAATTTTACAGCCCGATGGACTTTACAATCAGTTTATGGAAGTGATTAGAATTTTATCTGGCGAAATAAATATTTTAAAATTTGAACGAGAAATTGATACAAAAGTTCACGACACAATTCAAAAATCGCAACGAAAATATTTTATTCAAGAACAGATTAAAGTTTTACAAGATGAGTTAGAGGACGACGAAGAAACTACTCCCGAGTTTGCGGCACTTCGCTCTCAAATCGAAAAAGCAAAAATGCCAAAAGAAATTAATACTCGTGCAATGGAAGAATTTGCTAAACTCAAAAAAACTCCTACGATGTCGCCAGAGTTCACTGTTATCCGAAATTATTTGGATTGGTTAATCGCTGTTCCGTGGATTGAAAAAACAAAAGATAATTTAAGTATCGCACATGTTGAAAAAATTTTAAACGCCGATCATTTCGGAATGGAAAAACCGAAAAAAAGAATTTTAGAATATTTAGCAGTTTTAAATCTTGTAAAACAAATGCGTGGGCAAGTTTTATGTTTAGTCGGTCCTCCGGGAGTTGGAAAAACCTCACTTGCAAAATCAATTGCGCGTGCGCTTGGAAGAAAATTTGTCCGAATGTCGCTTGGCGGAATTCGCGATGAAGCAGAAATTCGCGGTCATCGAAGAACTTATATTGGCTCAATGCCCGGAAAAATTATTCAAGCGATGAAACGCGCGGGCGTTGTAAACCCTGTGATTTTAATGGACGAAGTTGATAAAATGAATATGGATTTTCATGGCGACCCAGCCTCGGCGTTGCTTGAAGTTTTGGACCCCGAACAAAATCCAACTTTTAACGATCATTATCTTGAGGTCGATTACAATCTTTCGCAAGTTATGTTTATTACAACTGCAAATGTTCAGTACGAAATTCCACTTCCACTTTTGGATAGAATGGAAATAATTGAACTTTCGAGTTACCTTGAGTATGATAAAAAAGAAATTGCAAAACGACATATCATTCCGAAATTAATTAAAGAGCATGGATTAAATTCTAAGCAAATTAAATTTAACGAGTCGGGTGTATTGAAAATTATTCGTGAATACACTCGTGAGTCGGGAGTTAGAAATTTAGAAAGAGAACTCGCTTCGGTTTGCAGAAAAGTTGCGCGAGAAATTGTTGAATCGAAAAAATTTAAACATTTGCATAATGTAGATGATAAACTTGTTGAAAAATTTCTGGGCGTTCCAAAATATCGAACACAAAAAACAGAAAAAAAATCTCACATCGGAGTTGTAACCGGACTTGCGTGGACAAGTGTTGGCGGAGAAATCTTGCAAGTTGAAGTTTCGCATGTGCCGGGAGTTGAAAAATTTATTTTAACTGGTAAACTTGGAAGCGTGATGAAAGAATCGGCACAAGCCGCACTTACTTACATTCGTTCGAAAGCGCAAAAATTAAAAATCGATCCAAAGTTTTTTGAAAAAAGAGAAATTCATATTCATATTCCCGAAGGTGCAATCCCGAAAGATGGACCTTCGGCTGGCATCACAATGACGATGGCAATGATTTCTGCAATCAAAGGATTGAAACCAAAAGCTGATGTCGCAATGACTGGAGAAATTACTTTGCGTGGAAATGTTTTAGCAATCGGTGGGTTGAACGAAAAACTTATTGCGGCAAAAAGAGCCGGAATTAAAACTGTAATCATTCCAAAAGAAAATGTAAAAGATTTAGTCGAAATCAGTGATAAAATTAAAGAGGGACTAAAATTAATTCCTGTTGAAATGATTGATGACGCACTGAAAATTGTTTTCGAAAATGAAAAATAAATTTTGATTTTAATTTTTTCGTATTTATAATAAATATATGTCATACATAGTTACAGCGCGCAAATGGCGACCGCAAATTTTTGAAGATGTTGTCGGGCAAGAGCATGTTACAAAAACATTGCAAAACGCAATTACACACAATAGAATTGCGCATGCTTACATTTTTAGTGGCGGAAGAGGTTGCGGAAAAACTACAACTGCGAGAATTTTTGCAAAGGCAGTAAATTGCCGATATGTTGAAAATGCAACGCCTTGCAATAAATGCGATATTTGTTTAGAGATAACTGAAAATAGAAGTTTAGATATTGTTGAAATTGATGGCGCATCAAATCGCGGAATTGATGAGATTCAAAAAATTCGCGAAGCAGTCCGTTACACTCCTGCAAAAGTAAAATATCGCGTCTACATAATTGACGAAGTTCACATGTTGACGACTCCTGCATTTAATGCATTGCTGAAAACTTTGGAAGAACCACCGTCGCATATAATTTTTGTTTTTGCAACAACCGAAATTCACAAACTTCCGCAAACAATTCTTTCTCGATGCCAGCGATATAATTTTAAAAGAATAAGCATAAAAGATATTTCGGATAAATTAAAATTAATTGCCAAAAGTGAAGGTATTGAAATTGACGAAGAGTCGTTAATGATAATTGCAAAAAAAGCTGATGGTGCGATGCGCGATGCGCAAAGTATCTTTGACCAAGTTGTGGCGTATTGCGGAGTAAAAATAAGTTCTGCGCAATTATCCGAAGCATTAAATATAATTGATGAAGAATATTTTTTCAGAGTTACTGATGCAATTAAAATTCAAGATACGGTTTCGGCATTACGATTAGTTCAGGAAATTATTAACACTGGTTACGACATTAAAGAATTTCTTTCTGGCTTAACCGACCATTTCAGAAATTTATTAATTGCAAAAACAAGTTCGCCAGATTTAATTGAGTCGAGCGAGCAAACAAGAAATCGTTATGCCGCTGATGCAAAAGAATTTTCCGAGCAAGATATTTTGCGAGCAATAAAAATTATTGAAGATGTACATATTTCAATTAGGTTTGCTTCGCAACCTCGTTTCAAACTCGAAGTTGCAATTATTCAACTGACAAAAATGGAACGCTCCACATCAATTGATGAGTTGCTCAATGAATTAAGTGAGCTTAAAAAAAAAATCCTAAGTAGTAATGCCGAATCAAAAATTTCAGAGCCAACTAAAACTTCTTTTCCAACATCTGTAATTGCAGATTTAAAACCGCGCTTCACAATCACTCTTGCAGGAACGCCTCAAAAAGAAAAACCATTAGTAACGCAAAAACCAATTACGCAAACGCAAAACATTTCGCTTGAAACGGTAAAAGAGAAATGGCTTGATTTTACAGGCTTAATCCCGAAAGAGAAGATTTCACTTGCAACAATTTTAAACGAAAGTTCCCCACTTAAATTGGAAAATTCCAATTTTACAATTGGCTGTTTCGATGAATACCACTCATCAATAATTTTACGGAACAAAGAATATTTGTCTGAAATTTTTTCAAAGATTTTTAATGCTAAAGTTTCAATCGCTACAGAAATTCTTGAAAGCAGTGAGACTAAAATTCCCCCACCAAAGTTAGAAGAGCCAGAAAAAAAATCCGACACAACTCACCCGGTGATTGATTATTTGTATAAAGAGTTTGGCGCAGAGCGAGTTTAAAAAATGCAAAAATCGTTTTTGATTTTTCTTTTTTTATTTCAATTTTCTTTTGCGCAAAATAAAATTCTTCTCCCGATGGATTTAAAACAGAGCAATCACTTAAAAGCTTACGGCATTGCATTTTTATCAATCGAGCGAGGAATAATTGTTGAGTGGATTTTAAATTATCGCGGCGGATCTTTTTTAATTGAAAATAATTCCTCTATCGTCAGTGAGTGCAAAGTTCGTGGAGTAAGTTTTGAACTGATTTCAAATTCAACACTTATGCAAATACAAAACGAAGTGGAATCGGAATCAAGCAATATGGATTTTATCAAACTTGAAAAAGCGCCGAAGATTGCAGTTTATGCTCCACCAAATTTTAAACCGTGGGACGATGCTGTTACGCTCGCGCTTGAGTACGCAGAAATTCCTTACGATAAAATTTGGGATAATGAGGTTGTAGAAAATAAACTTCAAAAATACGATTGGCTTCATCTTCATCACGAAGATTTTACTGGTCAGTACGGAAAATTTTATGCTTCACAAAATCAAGCCGCTTGGTACATCGAGCAACAAATGCTTTACGAAAAAAAAGCGAAAGAGTTGGGATTTAAAAAAGTTTCGCAACTTAAAAATAGTGTTGCACAAAAAATAAAAACTTATGTCGCAAGTGGCGGATTTATGTTTGCAATGTGTTCGGCAACCGATAGTTATGATATTGCTTTGGCAACTGAAGGAATTGATATTTGCGAAACTATGTTTGATGGCGATGCATCTGATCAAAATATTCAATCGAAAATTGATTTCTCAAAAACTTTTGCTTTCCAAAATTTTTTGTTGGATAAAAATCCTTTCAGGTACGAATACTCTGATATTGATTTACCGCAAAGCGACCCAGTTCCATTGAGGGATCCGAACATTGATTATTTTACACTTTTTGAATTCTCCGCTAAACACGACCCAATTCCGACGATGTTAACGCAAAATCATCAAAATATAATTCACGGATTTATGGGGCAAACCACTTCATTCAAAAAAAAATTAATCAAACCAAGCGTAACAATTTTAGCTGAAAGAGAAAATTCTGAAGAGGTAAAATATATTCACGGAAATTTTGGACGAGGCACTTTTACTTTTTATGGTGGACACGACCCCGAGGATTATCAGCATGCAGTTGGCGATCCACCAACAGATTTACATTTGCACAAAAATTCGGCTGGTTACAGATTGATTTTAAATAATATTTTATTTCCCGCCGCAAAAAAGAAACAACAAAAAACTTAGTACAATTAACAGTTATCAGTTATCAGTAAACAATTAATAGTTATCAATTGTTAGTTGTTGATTGTCCCGAAGGGATGCCTTTGGCATTAAATGTTCATTGTTAAATCCCGTAGGGATTGTATATTGGTAGATATATTAAACACAACAAATCAGAACCCCGTAGGGGTTCAACATTTTATTTATTGTTAGATTTGTTGTTGAACTCCTAACGGAGTTCGATTATTTTTTTTATATTTT
>CAYIXI010000050.1:0-9658 GCA_964367235.1 uncultured Chitinophagaceae bacterium
AATATATTTTTAACATTATTTATTTTCTTTCCAACTTTTCTATTTTCACAAGACTCTCTTTACCGTTCCGAATTTCCATTATCTGCAAAAATAGGATTTGAAGGTGCTGGTCTTGATCTCGCATTAGGAAATCGTTTTGCGATTGATGCCACATCCTTAATTATTTACAACACATTTAAAGCTCGATATTTTATTTTGGAGAAAAATGCGTCACCTTTTATTGGTGCGGGTGTTGGTAAATTTAATGGTGGTTTTGGCGGGAATGGTGGAAATCAATGGAGTGTTGGTTTTGTTGGTTGGGAACATTCCTATAAAGTATTTTTGATTCAAATAATTATTCAAGTCCCAATTACTAAACAAAACTCGTACGGCCTCTCACCATTTTTCTTTAATTTAAATTTAGGTGCTCGCTTACATTAGTATGCGGCGTAACCATAGAAAACAACAACCTAAAAACGAGTATTATTTTAATAACAAAAGTTTTTTTGGAGAGTATCCCGACTTGCATTTTCTATTTGAATATTATTATGAGTAATTGTCTTGCGCAGTCACTCTTCGACAGGCTCAGAGTGACATTATCGTTCAATCATCGTAGAATATTATTCATTAATTTGCCTTCGACAAAAATTTATTTTACACGAACGACAACAATACCGGTTTGATTTGGATTTTTCGATAAATATTTCTCGAGCGACAAAGTGGTGACTTCAACTTTTTGATTTTTTTGCGATGCGTGTAAAAATTTTACAACTCCGTTAACATCTTTAAAAATTATTCCTGTGTGAGAAATATCAAATCCTAAAATATTTGTTGTGATGCCAACAATATCTCCATGATTTAATTTTGCTTTTGAGATAAATTTTTTTGGAATAAAATAAATTTTTCTTTTACTAATTTCTTTTTCGATTTGGATAATTTTTGATTGATTAATTGAATCTGACAATTGTTTATACGAAGAGGAATGCGATGACATAAAATTTATCGGAGTCGGGATTTCGGATAGATATTTTTTTTCTATTATTTTATCTGTAACAACCATTAAAATATTTCGTTTGTCATTATCAAAAAAATAATCGGTTGTGTAGTGAAGTCTGCTTGCATAGCCATCAATCACACCACCGCGATAACGAATCAGTTGAAGTTCGTCTAAATAATTTTGGAAAGTATATTTTTCTTTTTTAATCACTCGTGCGAGAGCTAAAGCATTTTCGTAAAACGAAACGCAGTCCAGTGCGCGCATATTTACAATTAATTTTTCTTCGGAGGATTCATCTAAAATATTTGCAACATAATTTGTGCCAATAAAACTTTTGCCGACCTCGACAATAATTTCATTTAATGGGAGAGATGATAAATTTTTTGAAATTGCAAAATCAAACTTATTTTGGCAAAGTTTTTCATCTTCATTTTGCTGAGTGAACAAAACTTGCACTGAAATAAAAATCGCAAAAAAGGTATATTTTATCAATTAAAATGGTGATTCTGTTGGCGCGGGTGTTGATGAATACTCGTTAAAAGATGGCATTGCCAAAGTTTCGAATCGCGCATATTCTTTAATAAATGCAAGTTGAACATTTCCGGTTGGTCCATTTCTTTGCTTGCCAATAATAATTTCCGCAACTCCTTCGGTAGATTTTCCTTCATGCTCGGCTTGACCATACATTTCTGGGCGATGAACAAATAACACGACATCAGCATCTTGTTCGATAGCGCCAGACTCGCGCAAATCTGCAAGCATTGGTCGCTTGTCTCCACGAGCTTCAACTGCTCGATTTAATTGCGAGAGAGCGATAACAGGAATATTTAATTCCTTTGCTAAAGCTTTAAGCGAACGAGAAATGTTTGAAATTTCTTGCTCACGGTTTTGTGCAGATTTTGGTCCTTGCATTAATTGTAAATAGTCAACAATAATTAAACCGACATTATGTTCAACTTTTAATCGGCGAGATTTTGCGCGAATTTCTAAAATGCCGAGTGCAGGTGTGTCATCAATAAAAATTTTTGCTTGATGAAGTTTACCGATGCGTGTACTTAATTGTCTCCACTGATCTTCGTGAAGTCTGCCGGTGCGAACACTATGCGCATTAACTCTTGCTTCGGCACAAATTAATCTTAAGACAAGTTGTTGAGATGACATTTCAAGAGAAAAAAATCCGACAGCCACACCATGATCGATTGCGGCATTTCGCGCGGCAGATAGAACAAGCGCAGTTTTTCCCATACTCGGTCTGCCAGCAATAATAATTAAATCTGATGGTTGAAATCCTCCAGTTAAATTATCTAACATCGAAAATCCACTTGGCACACCAGTTACGCCACTATGTTTGCCGTGAATTGATTCGATCATTTCCATTGTTTTAAAAACGGCATCCTTCATTTGGATAAAACTTTTTTTCAATCTTTTTTCGGAGATTTGAAAAATTTTCTGTTCAGCTTCGTCGAGCAAATCAAGCGCGTCTTCGGAGTCGCCATAAGAGCGGCTCATAATTTCCGAACTTGATGAAATTAAATTTCTCAGCAATGCTTTTTCTAAAACAATTTTTGCGTGGTACTCAACATTTGCTGCGGAGGTTACTTTTAAAGTTAAATCGGAAATAAACATTGCGCCACCAACTTGGTCAAGTTGTCCGCGACGACGCAACTCTTCCATCAAAGTTATTGAGTCAACCGCTTCGGATTTTTCGAACAGCGTGATGATTGCTTTAAAAATTATTTGATGCGCTGGTTTGTAAAACGCAGTATCGTCAAGTATTTCAAGCGATTTTGAGATTGCTTCTTTTTCTAAAAGCATCGAGCCCAAAACAGCCATTTCAATTTCAACTGCTTGTGGTGGGATGCGACCTTCGGTTTGAAAATTTTGTTCTGCCATAATTTTTTAAATTAATTTTTTTTTGATAATGAGTCGTACAACTTGCGAAAATTTTGTACATCTTCCCAAGTTGGTTTTTTCCAATTTGGATTTCTTAATAATGCCGCTGGGTGAAAAGTTACCATCAAAGGAATGTTTTCGTAATGATGAACTTTTTCACGCAAATTTGTGAGTGTCTCTTTTGTTTGAAGAATCGCTTGCGCTGAAACTCTTCCCAAGCACAAAATTATTTTTGGTTTGATAATTTCAATTTGTTTTTTTAAATACGGTTCGCAAGTTTGCATCTCTTCTGGTAAAGGAGCGCGATTATTTGGCGGACGACATTTTAAAATGTTGCAAATAAAAACATCTTCTCTATTTATTTTAACAGCCTCTAAAATTTTAGTTAGTAATTGGCCCGCTCTTCCAACAAATGGTTCGCCTTTTGCATCTTCATCAGCGCCGGGCGCTTCACCAATTAACATTATATCGGCATTTGGTTTGCCAACACCGAAAACAAATTTTGTTCTTGTCGCGCCGAGAGAACATTTTTGGCAATTACAAATTTTAGAATTTAGTTCTTCAAGTGTTGAAGTAGTTTGCCAAGCCTCGATAGAATTTTTTTTACTCATTTGTTCTTCTTCTTTTTTTATATTTTGTTTGTAAAGCAAATTTCCATAAAGATCTTTCTGTTGTTTTAAAAATTTCTCTGCTTTTAAAACAGCATCAAGTATTTCGGTGTTTTCATTCGCACTCATATTTATTTTAAAAGTTTTGAAACAAAATTTAAAATTTCATTTGCAACATCAAACTTTTGCATTTTTGGAAGTTTAAAAGATTTTCCATTCTTATTAATTATAGTTACAACATTTGTATCAACACCAAACCCAGCACCATCATCTTTTAAACTATTCAAAACAATTAAGTCCAGATTTTTTTCTTTTAATTTCTTTTTTGCGTTCGATAATTCGTTGTCGGTTTCAAGTGCAAAGCCAATTTTTTTAATTCGCATATTTTTTAAATCAGACAAAATATCCAAAGTCGGCTTTACTTTAATCGAAAAAGATTTGGGAGATTTTTTAATTTTCTTATTTAAAATTTCAGTCGGTGTAAAATCGCTAACAGCGGCTGACATAATTATTGCATCAAACTTGGGAGCGATTTTTAAAATCGCTCGCGCCATTTCCGACGCAGTTTCAACATTTATTCGTTTTACATTTTTAGGCGTAGCAAGCGAAACGGGTCCTGAAATAAGGGTAACATCGGCGCCGCGAAGTTTTGATGCGTTTGCAAGCGCGAATCCCATTTTGCCACTCGAACGATTTCCGATAAATCTCACAGGATCGATTGGCTCGAAAGTTGGACCAGCAGTAACTAAAATTTTTTTCTTTTTTAAATCCTGATTTGTTTTATTTAAAACATCAGTTAAAATTTTTACAATCACTTCTGGTTCGGGCAATCTTCCTTCTCCAAAAAGTCCACTTGCAAGTTCTCCTTTAACAGGAGGAATAATAAATACACCTTGCTCGCGTAAAGTTGAAATATTTTTTTGCGTTGCGTCGTGCAAGTACATATCAAAATCCATTGCTGGCGATACAACCATTGGCGCGCGAAGAGATAGCGCTGTTGTGGAAACAGAATTGCGCGCTTCGCCATTTGCAAGTTCAGCAATCGTGTTTGCAGTTGCTGGTGCAATCAACATTATGTCTGCCCACAAACCTAAATTTATATGTTCAGTTTTATTTTGTGTTGAAGATTTTTTATCAACAGGAAAAAGAGAAACAAGTACGCTATTACCGGAAAGAGTTGAAAAAGTTAGAGGAGAAACAAACTCAGTTGCCGAGGAGGTCATCACAACACGCACAGTTGCACCAGATCGTTTTAAAAGACGAACTACGGTGCAAACTTTGTATGCTGCAATTCCGCCAGTTACACCGACGAGAATTTTTTTCCCGCCAAGAGAAGACATAAATTATTTAGAATCTTCTGGATATTTATGTGTAAGCTCGTTACTCAACAATTCGTTAATTGCTATCTCGGTAGATTTTTTTCTTTTTTCAAATTCAACGCTTACACGAATTTGATCGGGATTTGCTTTTGGCTCTTCGTTTTCATCGTGTGGCTGAGGAGCGGCAAGCGCGGCGATTGTTTCGATTCGTTGCTCGAATTCAATTTTTGTATCAGCGTTAATTTGGCGCGCGCGTTTTGAAAGCACAACTAATGCTTCATAAACATTCGCGGCCTTTGCTTCTATTTTGCGGATATCGATTGGTTTTATTCCCATAAATCTTTCCTTTAGTGTTTTTAGTTATTAATTCTTAATGAATCCCTTTGGGATAAATTAATTTTTTTACAATTTTTTCAACTTCTTCAACTGCCTCATCAAGCAAATTATTTACAACTGTGAAATCAAATTTTTTTCCTAAATCAATTTCAAATTCCGCGCGACTCATTCTTTTTTTGATTGTCTCATCGCTTTCTGTATTTCTATTTTTCAAACGATTTTTTAATTCCTCCAAACTTGGCGGCGCAATAAAAATTAATGCGGCTTCCACTGGATAACATTTTTTAATCGAAAGCGCACCTTTTACATCAACATCAAACAGCATCGGAGAATTATCCTTTAAAGACCGAACGATTTCGCTTTTTAATGTCCCGTAAAAATTTCCATAAATCTCTTCGTATTCAGCTAGTTCGTTTTTTTCAATCAAATTTTCAAACTCATCTTTTGCGATAAAAAAATATTCGCGACCAGAAATCTCGTTTGGTCTTTTAGCGCGAGTTGTTGCCGAAATTGAAAATTTTAATTTCGGATTATTTTTAAGCAACTCATTTACGATTGAAGTTTTTCCTCCACCGCTTGGGGAAGAAATTACGATTAACTTACTCAATGTTTTGCAATTGCTCCCGAATTTTTTCAACCTCTTCTTTTACCAAAACAACCAAATGCGCAATTTCTGCATCGTTTGATTTTGAACCAATTGTGTTGGCTTCGCGATTCATCTCTTGAATAATAAAATTTAATTTTCGTCCTTGCGAACTATTTTCTTCAAGCGCTTTTAAAAAATAATTGTTGTGCGTTTTAAATCTTACAATTTCTTCTGTTACATCAAGTTTGTCCGATAAAAGTAAAATCTCCATTTCAATTCTTTGAGAATTTATTAAAGCCGAATCGCTAATAATCGAAGCAACTTTTTCTCGCAATTTATTTCTTTGAGTTTCGATTTTTTCAACTGAAAGTTTTTCGATTGCACTTAATGAATCATTTATAACAGATATTCTTTTTGATAAATCAATTTTTAAAGCCGCGCCTTCATCTGTTCGCATTTTTTTTAAATCTATTAAAACTAAATTTAAAGTTTTAATAAATAATTTCCACTCTTCATCAGTTACATCTTGTTTCTCTTCGCCATCATAAATTTTAGAAAATTGCAAAACATGCGCAAGTTTAACCGATTCAAAAACGCCAAGTGATTTTTTCAAATCTTTTAAAAGAGAAAAATAATTTTTTGCTTTATCTAAATCAATTTTTAGTTCGGAATTTTTTTCCTTTGCAATTATAACTGTTAAATTAATTTTTCCGCGCTCAAATTTATTTTTAACCAAATCTTTTATCTCAAACTCTTTTTGCAAAACAGAAGTTGGCGCACGAAGTGAAATCTCTAAAAAACGATTATTCACGCTTCGCGCTTCAATTGAGATGGTGGTTCCGTTTTCGGAGCCATCAGCTCTGCCGAAACCTGTCATACTTTCTATCATTTGGATTCTTTTTTAGGTTAATTATTTTCTGAACTACACAAATTTACGAAAATCTTAAAACCCTCGCAAGAAAAATTTTTCCACACATTATCAACAATATTTTTTGTATCATTTTGCGCTTTTTAATATATTAAGTCAAGATTATAAACTTTATCAAAATGAAAAAAGAAGAAAATAAAAATCCATTCAGAATTTTTTTTGTTGATTCTGGATTTGAAGTTTGGGCTGGGAAAAATAGCGATAACAACGATTTGCTTTCGACAGAATATTGCGCCCCTTACGATTTGTGGTTTCATGCCAGAGGCGCGGGTGGTTCGCATGTTGTTTTGAAAGAGAGCGAAATTTTGGGGGACTTTACAAAAAAAGCAATCCAAGAAGCGGCGCAAATTGCCGCATATTATAGTAAAATGAGAAATGCATCGCGTGTACAGGTTGCATTTACATTTTCAAAATTTGTGAAAAAACCAAAAGGTGTGCCAAGCGGAACAGTTTACATTGAACATGAAAAACTTATTAATGTCAAACCTGCGTTGCCAAAAATAAAAGAGGAAAGTAAAAATGATAAATAGACCAAAAATTTTACTCGTTGATGATAATTTAGATATTTTGAAAATGATAAAGAGCCAATTATCAAAAGATGAATTCAATGTTGATATGGCATTTGATGGTGCGGAAGCGATAGAAAAAATAAAAAAAAATCGACCCTCTGTTTTGGTTTCGGATTGGATGATGCCAAAAATAAATGGAGTTGATTTGTGTCGCGAGGTGAAAAACAAAAAAGAATTTGAATCTATTTATTTTATAATGCTAACTGCAAAAAATGATTTAGATGACAAGCGACTTGCATTTGAGGTTGGCGCTGATGATTATGTTGAGAAACCATTTAACCCAACAGAATTAATTTTAAGAATTAAAGCAGGCATTCGTATTTGCCGATTGCACGAAAATATTGCCGACCGAGCACATTTAAAAGCAATTCGCGAACTTGCCTTAACTCTCGGGCACGAAATAAATAATCCACTCGGAGTGATGTTATTGATACTTCAATCAATCCAAAAGAAAAACGATACAACAACTTTAAACCAACTCAAAAAAGAAATTGAAGAGTGCATTCATCAAGGAGGAAGAATCTCGGAGGTAATTAAAAAACTTTCTTCGCTCGAAAATCCTATTTTTAAACCATATCTCGATGGGAGCGATTTAAATATGCTCGACCTAAAATAACTGAATGATAAAATATTTTTTCATTTTAATTATTTTTGCAAATAATTTATTCGCGCAAAACGAAAAAAGATATTTTTATTTCGGGAGAGATTACGGTTCGGAGGCAATGTTCAATCCTTTGGCGGTAATTATAAATGGCGGATTTGATATTTTGCAAGCAAGCACTCACACGCGAGAATTAAAATCGATGGCAATCGCTACTGGCGCAAAGAATGTTTGGGAAAATATTTCAGATCCATTTCCACGAATAAAAAAATTTGGCTGGAATAATTTTCTTTCGCAGGAAGTTCTTCCACTTCAATTTGATGTCAAAAAAGCTCAATGGTTTCCTAATTATTCCCTCCATTTTTTATTTGGCGGAATGAATTTTCGCACTAATTACGAGTGGTTTATCGATAAAAATTATTCGCATCCGTGGGCGTGGGCATCGCTCACTTACGGCACATATCATTTTTTAAATGAGGCAGTGGAAAACGACCGATACAAAGGAGTGAATGTTGACCCGATTGCTGATTTATTAATTTTTAATATTGGTGGCGCGGCGCTTTTTTTAAATGATGATGTTGCAGATTTTTTTTCTTCAACAGTTCAAATTAGCGATTGGTCATCGATGGCGGCAATAAATCCTAACTTTATGACTTTAGAAAATCACGGTCAAAATTTTTTACTGCGCTATCAACCATCGTTTTGGGATTCGATAAGTATTTTTACATATTGGGGCGATCACGGATTAGTTGGATTAAGCATTCCGAAAAATTTTGAAGAAAAAATTTCGTTTGGTGGTGGAGTTGTTACAAGACAGGTTCGGGATAAAGTTGATAAAAAAACTGGAGTGCGAAGTCTTTATGTTGATTTTGGTTGGATAGCCGGAGTATTTTACGATAGAAATAATTCGTTAATGGCATCGTTAGTTTTATCAAACAGAATTAATGAAAAATTAAAATTAAATATTTATCCGGGAGTTATTACTTTTAAAGATTGGTCGCCGGGAATATTTTTTAATGTCGGGAATAGAAATCAAATTATATTTGGACTAAACATCACTTCGTCGCCTATTGGATTGGCATACAGAAATCATCTTTGAGGAAAATTTATGTATTCACTAAAAAATAAAATCGTATTAATTACTGGCGCAAGTAGTGGAATCGGCGCCGCATCGGCAAAAGAATTTGCAAAGCGAGGAGCAAAATTAATTTTAATTGCCAGAAGAAAATCGCGATTAGAAAAACTTGCCGAAGAATTAAAATCACTTTGCAAAACAAAATTTTTATTAATTGAACTTGATGTACGCAATAGAAAAAAAGTTACCGCTGCAATAAAAAATATTCCAACCGAGTGGAAATCAATTTCAATTTTACTAAACAACGCAGGCTTGGCAAGTGGACTAAATAAATTTCAGGAAGCCGATGTTGACGACTGGGAAAAAATGATTGACACAAATATAAAAGGATTACTATATGTTACGCGCGAGATTTTGCCGAAAATGATTGAGCAAAACGAAGGGCACATAATAAACATCGGCTCAATTGCTGGGCATTTTAATTATCCCAACGGAAATGTTTACAGCGCAACAAAATTTGCAGTCAACTCGCTAACTCAAGGATTGCGAATGGATTTGTTTGGAACGCCAATTCGAGTTTCGAGTGTTGACCCAGGAATGGTTGAAACTGAATTTAGTTTAGTCAGATTCCACGGCGATGCCACACGAGCAAAAAAAACTTATGAAGGAACGCGACCATTAAGTGCAAAAGATATTGCCGAGACAATAATTTTTTGCGCAACTCGTCCACCACATGTAAATATTCAGGATGTAATTATAATGCCAAC
>CAYIXI010000051.1:0-9617 GCA_964367235.1 uncultured Chitinophagaceae bacterium
CCGTTAGAACACTAAACATTAATTTTATTACTTGAAACAAATATAAAACTTTTGTAAGTTATCCGTGTGCCGATAGGGCACACATTTAATTTGAATTGAAAATGAAATATTTTGATTGGGATGAAAATAAAAACGAACAATTAAAAGTTACAAGAAATGTTTCCTTTGAGGAAATCATTTTGGCAATATCTAATAATCAACTATTAGATGTATTAATTCATCCGAATACAAGTAAATATCAGAATCAAAAAATGTTTGTGGTAAAAATGTATAATTATGCTTATGTCGTTCCATTTGTAGAGGATGAGGATAAATATTTTTTAAAAACTATTTATCCTAGCCGAGAAGCAACAAAAAAATATTTAAAAAAATAAGGAGTAAAAATGAAATACTCAGACAAAGAAGAAAAAGAAATTATTGAATCTTATAATAAAGGAGAGTGGCTTTCAACAAAAAAGAAAGAACAAAAAGTTTTTGTTGAAGCGGCTAAATCTAGCATAACAAAAAGTAAGCGAATTAATATTCGTCTTACTTCAAAAGATTTCTATGAAATACAATCTAAGGCGTTGGAGGAAGGAATTCCATATCAAACATTAATTTCTAGTATTATCCATAAATTCAATAAGAAAAATTAAAATAATTTTGGTGAAATCAAATAAGTAGTTATAAATGTAATATTGATTCAGATAAGATGATCAAGATTACGAGAAGCGTGTACGACTCGATGAATTTGAATTGTCTTATCTTTGATTATATAAAATACAAGATAAGAGTCGAGAATTAATACTCTGTATCCATATTCTTTTAGTTTTTGATTACGAGGAATTCTTCCAAGTTGAGAAGATTGAGAAAGCGCTCCAATTCTTTTATCTAATTTTTCAACAAATCTTAATGATCGAATAGGGCTATCTTTTGCTATCCAATCGAAAATATTTATTAAATCCTTTTGCGCAATTGGAAGGTATCTTATAATAAATAATTTAGACTTGAGCACGACGACGCAACATTGTTATCATTTGAGAATGTGTAATTCCCTTTTTCCCAGATGCAGATTCGGTCTGCGCAATACCTAATTTTTCAAACAGTTCTGATTTTGCTTTTAATCTTTCGTAATGGTCAATAGTCATTATCACCATGTCACCTTCACCATTTTTGGTAAGATAAATTGGTTCATCTTTTTCGCGAGCAAGAGTGGAAATTTCACGAGTACGATTTCGCATGCTTGATATAGATTTAATAATAGGCATTTTTGCTCCAATAATTTGTTGGTACAAATTAGTACCAAATTATGATAAAATCAAGTACTTTAATTGCGTGGGCTAAAAAATATTTATATTTCTGTAATCATCTAAGTAAAATCTAAAATTGTTTTTTAAAACTACTTAACTTAAATTGAGATAAATAATTAATCTCATTTTTTTTAAAGGAGTGTTATGAAAAATCTTTACAAATCAATTTTTCTTTTGCTTTTATTTTCTGTTTCAAACTCTCAAATAAATCTTACCCCTTTAGTTGTGCAGGATAATTTAGGAAACAACGCGCCTTTATTTTATTTCCATCAAAGGAAAGTTGCTTTATCCTCAACTGGAATTATTATGGCAACATGGACAACAACTATTACGCAAGGTGGTCAAGTTGTTTATTCGCTTTACGATAACGCTTTCGGAACTTGGACTCCACCAGTTGCAATTTCAAATGCGCCATTTCAAGCATTGCAATCGGCACTTGCCGCAGATGAAATTGGAAACATTCACGCCATCTGGCAACAAAAATCAACTTCAACAGAAAAATATCAAATATTTTATTCTAAATTTAATGGAACAAGTTGGGTAACTCCGCAAAAAATTTCTTTGCAAGCCTCAACTATTCCTTGCGAAGAAGCAACAATTGAAATTGATTCGAAAGGAAATATTTGGGTTGCTTACAATACCGATGGAGCAACCGCGCCGAATGAATTTGTTTTTGCTCGTCGCAGTTTAGATGCTGGACAAACTTGGAGCGCAACTCTCGACACTTTAAGTAAAGGTGGAGAAATTGGAACTTCAATCGAAACTGGAAGAACATCTTTTGCCGCAGGACCAAATGGAAAATTAGTTGCGATTTGGGATAATAGTTTAACAGGGAAAGAATCTCGACGCGAAGTTTTTTTTAATCAATTTGATGGAACGAGTTGGAAAGGCGCAGTTAGAATTTCCGATGTTACAACTATCGATAGAGACCACAATCGTTACACAACTGTTGCAGTTGATAGTGATGGAAATATTTATGCAATTTATGTCGCATCAATTATTAACGCATCGGACGCTCGACCAAAAAGAGTTTTGCTTCATAAAAAAAGTTGGGATGCCGATTGGTCAAACCAAACTTCTGTTATCCATCTTGATTCAAATGCAAGTCAAGGTTCTCCCAGTGCTTTGTGCGATAAAAACGGAGTACTTCATTTAACTTTTAGAATTGATGTAAAAGCCGATTTAACTTATTTGCTTGATGAAGTTGTTTATACATTTTCAAAAGATAAAGGATTATCGTGGAAAGAGCCCATTGTTATTAGCCGAAATCTGCGTGATGCAAACTATGTTACAATCGCAAATAGAATTACAGTTGGTGGAGGAATAAATATTTTGTGGCGTGAGTCGCGCGACATAAATAAAAATGATCAAGATACAACTGCAGTGGTCTACGCAAATATTCCATATTCGTATGTAACAAAAGTTAAAGAAAATGAAATTCCGATTTCGTATCAATTTTTATCAAATTATCCGAACCCATTTAACAGTGAAACAATTATTAATTATCAATTACCAACAAAAAGCAAAGTTACTTTAAAAATATTCGATCTTCTTGGAAGAGAAATTAGTACACTTGTAAATGAAACAAAAGAAATGGGAAATTACAAAGTAAAATTTTCTGCAAATAAATTTTCTGGTGGAATTTATTTTGCACAACTAAAAACCGAAAATAAAATTTTAACTCACAAAATGGTTTTTGCAAAATAAAATTTGTTTCAACTAATTTTTAAATAATGAAACGAATTATATTTTTTTTAATTTTATTTTTTTCAGTTCTTCGCGCTGGCGATAGAGGAAAACTTGTCGGCACCATTAGAGATGCCACAACACTTGAACCACTTGTTGGCGTAAATGTTTTTTTAATCAACACAACGCTTGGCGCTGTTACCGACGCAAATGGATTTTATTTTATAAATAATATTCCACCAAAAAATTATTCTATCAAATTTAGTTCGCTCGGTTTTCAAACTGTTGAAGTTTCAAATATCCGCATTACAGCTGATGCAACTTTGGAATACAATATTTCCCTCTCGCAATCTTTAATCGAATTAAATGATGCTGTAATAATTGTCGCCGAGCCTCCTTTAATTCAAAAAGATAGAACTTCAACTCAAACAATTTTAGATGGAGAAACTATTTCAAAAGAAATTCGTTTAACTTCCTTTACAGATATTTTATCGCTACAAGCTGGAGTTACAATTGGCGCTGATGGCGGACTTCATATTCGCGGAGGAAGAAGTGGCGGAGTCGTTTATCAAATCGATGGAATTGCAACTGTAAATCCTTTTAATCGTTCGTTTTCTGGTCTGCTTGAGGTTGATAGAGTTGAGGAATTGCAGGTTTATTTGGGCACTTTTGATGCCGAATTTGGAAATGCTTCCGACGGCGTTGTTTCGGTTCTCACTCGCGATGGCACCGAGGATTACAAATTTAAATTGCAATTGGAAACTCCATCGTTAAATAATTCTCCGTATCACCAAAAAGATTGGAATTTAAATCGTAATGAAATAAAAAATCTTTCCGAAAGTGAAAAAAGTAATTACAAAGATGAAGTACGAAAACCCGATGGCACTTCCGCGTATGATTTTGTTTCGCTGTTAAATGATTCGTTAGCAAAAAAATATTTACTCATTCCAATTATCGGAACTTTTAACTCAACTTTTTCAGGACCAGTTCCATTTATTCCTTCGCTAACTTTTTTTTCGACCACAAGAATGAGAAATGAAAATAGCGCTTTGCCAAACGGCTACAATTTATTTCGTTCATCAACTTTAAAACTAACTTATCCTTTAACATCGATGATGACTTTGAAGTTTGCGTACGATTGGTCTGAGGAGATTTCGCAAAATTATTCTCATCAATATAAATATTGGAAATGGTTCAACAGCGGAAAAGATATTTCTGGAAGAAAAGGAAGTTATTCGATTTCAAAAGAATTTTCTAACCGACAAATGTTTCAGTTTCGTCATGTTTTAAATAAAAATAATTTTTACGATTTAAGTTTTTCTCGGATTTACGATTACGACTTAACCGAAACTCCAAATCGTACAGTCGCTTTTGATAATACATCGGGTGATTTAATTTTTACCAATTATGTTAAAAGAGATTATGTCGGAGGAATTGATGGAAGTTTCAGATACGGCGATGTGAGATATTTTACTCGGGTTAAATCCACTCAATATTTATTAAAAGGAAATTTTGAAAGCCAACTCGATAATTTTAATCAAATGCGTTCCGGCTTTGAAATAAAAAATCATACAATTTTTCGTCATCGCATCGGAATGCCTCCGTTAGAAAATTTACAATTTTTTACCGAACATCCAATCGATGGATCTTTTTATCTGCAAGATAAATTGGAATTTAATTTTATGATTTTAAAAGTTGGTTTGCGTTTAGATTATTTTGATCCCGCTACAAATGGATTTTCCGATCTTGGAAATATTTTGCAAGTTGTAACATTAAGCGATGGCACAACTTCTTACATCACCACCGAGCAAAAAAAAATTAAACCGAGTTTTCAATTAAGTCCACGGCTTGGAATCGCGCACCCAATTTCCAGCCGAACTTCGATCCATTTTGCGTACGGGCATTTTTTTCAAATTCCAACTTTTTACGATTTGTATCGAAACGATGGGCTGAACGATATACTTGTAAATGACGCTTTAATTGGCAATCCATCGCTTCAACCGGAAAAAACTGTCTCTTTTGAGCTTGGACTTCAACATCAATTTTCTGATGATTGGGCTTTAAATCTTACCGCATTTTCAAAAGATATTACAAACTTGACTTCGAGTTTTTATTATTTTGTCGGACGCGATTACACAATTTTTACAAATTCAGATTTTGGCAGAGTGCAGGGAATTGATTTTACTTTGGATAAACGCTTCAGCAATTTTTACAGCGGACGAATTACTTACTCTCTATTATATGCGCTCGGCAATCAGTCTGATCCCTCGGAGGGATATAATTCTTATCGCGAAGATCAAGCGCATTTAAGACCAAACAGAAATTATTTTCTTGATTTCGATCAACGACATAAAATTAATTTAATTTTTTCGATGAAACTTCCTGAAAATTTTGGAATAGATATTTTTGGATTTTCTCCGTTTGAATCAACTTCGCTCACAACGATTGTTTCTGCTGGTAGCGGACTTCCCTACACTCCAACTTCTCGCTCAAGCGAAGAAACAAATATTGTTCCCGAACCGAACAGCGCAAGAAAACCATCGACTTTTAATTTAGATTTGAAATTAACTCGCAACATAAAATTAAATAATTTAAATTTAAATGTTTATTTTGATGTTGAAAATTTATTCGATAACGAAAATGTTGTTTTGGTTTGGACAAGAACCGGTGAAGCGCTTAGCCAAGGACCAACATCAATTTACTCAAAAGATTTTCAGTCGAATCCAGAAAATTTTGGACCACGAAGAAATATTCGCGCTGGAGTAATTTTAGAATTTTAATTTATGATAATCAAAAAAAATATTTTAATTATAATTTTGGTTTTAATCTTCAATCAATTTTTATTTTCACAGTTTGAAGATTCGAAAATTCGTAAATCTACGAGCACTTTAAGTGCGGCTGATGAAGGAGTTGGTTTGCAAACAAAAGGTCAATTGCAAAATTTAATTATGAACTACGGTCAACTAACCGACACTCGTTACGAGGATAGAGGAAATGCTCCGACAGATATTTTTTTTAATTATCGTTATCCACGACAAAATTTTACTGGATTGTGCGATGACTTTTCGCTTTTTTTTGCAATCCCCGACAACTCAAAAAATGGAAATAGTGGAAATGTAATTGATGGCTGGACAGAAAATGACAACGAGGACTGGATGGCAAAAGATCAATCATTCGGAAAAACGCATTACAATCCAGCTGGTTCGCAAAATCCTCATCCACTTTTTAAATACAACAATCAAACTCCACTGCTTGCTCACTCGGATTTGCCTGAAACTTGGCCCGAGGATTTAAATGGAAAATCTTTTTGGCCCGGTTGGTTTAGAAAAAATCCTCAAACAGGCGTAGTCGTTCAAAACGAATTTGCTTCCGATAGAGATATTTATTTTGAGTTCAACGATAAAAATAATCAACGAGGAAATCCTGTCGGAATTGAAATTCACGAAGTCGCTTACAATTACGGAAGAGTCTACGCGGAAGATTTTCTTTTGTATGAAATTCTTTTAATCAACAAAAGTGGAAAGCAATTAAATAATTGTTGGCTCGGTTATTATCAAGATCCCGATTGCAGTGATCATGGCGAGGAAATGCTTTTGATAAAAGATTCTACTTTTGCAAACGGAACAAATGTTTGGGCTGTTGCGCAAAGAGATTTTGATGGAGACATTGGTGGAGCAACAAAACCAAATCAACTCGGAGTTAGCGAAGATTATACTTTCGGCACTGCGTTTTTTGAAACTCCAAAAAATTTGGGAGTGAAAAGTTTTCATTATTTTACCGATCCCGGACCAAGTGACGACTCACAACTTTGGCCAATTATAATTAGTGATCCAACAAATCAAAATATTAGCGCAACTGCGTCGCAATATTTTCATGGTTCAAATAATTTTATTGATGACGCAAATTTGATTTCTACAAAACAAGATTTAGCTTGGATTGTTGCAACTGGTCCATTTACGATGAATGATGGAGATACGGTTCGTTCGGTCGTTGCAGTAATTGCGGGAGATGACGATGCGGATTATTATTCAAATCTTTGGCAAGCAAAACAAATTTATGATGCAAAATTTAATGGTCCATCGGCTCCTCCATCTCCAAATTTAAAAGCTGTCGCAAGCGATAGAAAAGTTTCTCTTTATTGGGATGATACGCCTGAGAATTCCGTTGATCCTGCAAGTGGAATTGCGGATTTTGAAGGTTATAAAATTTATCGCTCCGAAGATAATGGGACAACTTGGGGCAAACAAATTACCGATGCGCTCGGAAGACTTTTTGGTTATGTGCCAATTGCGCAATTCGATTTGATTGATAACATAAAAGGTATTGATCCGAAAAATTCTTTAGTTTATTTAGGTGATGATACAGGATTAAAACATAGTTTTATTGATAGCAATGTTGTGAATGGGAAAAAATATAGTTACACAATAATTTCGTACGACAAAGGAACGCCAACTCTGTTTTCTCTTGAAGGCTCGAAGGGAGATGGATTGCAATCGAAAAATTTTGTTTCCGTAACTCCTCTCCCAGTTGCACAAGATATTGTTGGCGCAAAAATTTCTTATCTCAATAAAATTTCTGGGAATGGAACTGGAAATATTTCAATTGATATTCTTAATTCATCTTTGCTAAAACAGAATGAATATGAAATTACTTTTCACGGAACGCCAGCAACAAAATTCTCTCTCAAGCGAGTTGATTCAATCGGTACAATTTTATATGATCAAAAAAATATCAACACTGCCGATTTGCCGTATGTCGATGGATTTAAAATTTTTATTTCGAGCGATTCAAAAATTGGATATATAAAATCTATCACCGATGGATTTGGAAAAAATGTTTTGGGAAGTACAAATTTAAGTAGCGATAGCTCTTGGTATGTTTCGTATGTATTAAATCTTCAAGCCGATACTTTAGCAAAATCCAGCAGTTACGAAATTCGTTTTGAAGAAGTTGGACAAGTCGCTTTTACTTGGGGGTTGGCTGGCTCGATTGCGCAATATAATGTTCCGTTTAAAATTTGGAACACAACGACAAACTTGCAAGTCAATTGTGAAATACGCGATTTTAATAATAATAGTAAATGGGATGAAGGAGAACTTATTTACATCATCAATAAACCGTATCAAAATCCCACAATTGGTTCGGTAAATCCTGCATCGACACTTAATTTTTTTGCATATCAAATCGGCATAAATAATTCGCCAAATGATACTTTATTAAAACCGCCGACGATTGGCTCGGTTGTAAAAATTACAAGTTACAATTCTCTTCGCGCTGATGATATTTACAGATTTAAATTTTTGATGGATACAAAAAATTCAAATCTTGTTGATTTAAATAAAATAAAATTTGTCCCGAATCCATACATCGTTACTTCGCAATATGAAAATATGCAAAATGTTCGCGAAGCACGGTTTATGTTTTTGCCATCAAAATGTACGATTAAAATTTTTACATCGGCTGGAGAAATAATTAGAACTTTAAAACACGAAAGTAGCGCTGGATCTTTAAGTTGGAATCTGCTTAGCGAAGCAAATCAAGCATTGGCTTACGGAATTTATATTTACACAATTGAAGATGAAAATGGAAATAGAGCGTTTGGTAAATTTGCTTTGATAAAATAATGAAAATGTTTTTGAAAAATATATTTCTTTTAATTTTATTTTTTGATTTTGCTTTTTCGCAAGGAACAAGCAAAGTTGGAACAACTGCGGCGCAATTTTTAAAAATTGGAGTTGGCGCAAAACAAATTGCAATGGCTGGCGGTGTTACTTCGCTTGTTGATGATGCAACTTCGCTTTATTGGAATCCCGCAGGATTAACTAAAATTGAAAATCCAACTGCTATTTTTTCTTATGGAAAAATGTTTGCAGATATTTCGCACAATTTTATTGGAGTAGCAATACCGATTTCAGAAAATAATTTTATTGGGTTGAATGCAACAATACAATCTTACGGAGAGATGGAAGTTACAACTGAAAATTTTCCGCAAGGCACGGGAGAATATTTTAATTCAAACGACATTGCAATCGGAGCAACTTACGCAACTCAAATGGTAGATTTTTTTTCTTTCGGAATTACTGCAAAATATATTTCACAAAATATTTACAACGAGTCAGCTTCCGCTGTTGCGCTGGATTTTGGTACGCAACTTAAAACCGGTTACAACGGAATTTTTATTGGAATGGATTATTCAAACTTTGGTACAACAATGAAACTTGAAGGAAGAGATTTGCGAAAAACTTTCGATCCAAATCCGAATAACGCAAACAACACTGGTGTGTTAAGTAATCTTGCAACTGAGCCGTGGGAGTTGCCAGTAAATTTTAAAGTCGGAGTTGGTTGGAAGGCAATCGGAAAAAATGATTCGTGGCAAAAAAATGAAAATCATAATTTAAATTTTGTTATTGAGGCATCTCATCCAAACGATATGGCTGAAACAATTTCGATTGGTGGCGAATATATTTTAGATGATTTAATTTCTTTTAGAAGCGGTTATAAATTTAACGACCCAAACAGAACTTTTAGTTTCGGTGCTGGCATAGAATGGAATATTTCAAACAAATATAATATCCATTTTGATTACGCTTTTGTTAGTTTAAATGAATTAAATTCGATTCAGTTTCTAACAATTTCAACCGA
>CAYIXI010000052.1:0-9520 GCA_964367235.1 uncultured Chitinophagaceae bacterium
GAACCTCGTTATGTAATTTCGATGGGAAGTTGTTCAAATTGTGGTGGTCCGTATTGGGAGCATGGCTACCATGTTTTAAAAGGTGTTGATAGAATTATTCCAGTTGATGTTTATGTTCCAGGTTGTCCGCCGAGACCAGAAGCGTTAATTGAAGGGGTAATTAAATTGCAGGAAAAAATCCGCGCACACTCTTTAGCGAAAGTAAAAGCATAATGACATTTCAGGAAATTGCAGATAAATTATCTGCGAAGTTTGGTCAAAATATTTTAGCGATTAAAAATGATGTAAAACCCGATCCGTATATTTTAGTTTCAGCAGATTCGATTTTGGAAATTTCAAAATATCTTCGAGATGAAGAAAATTTTGATTTTTTAAATTCACTTTCGGGAGTTGACTTAAAAGGAAAACTCGCCGCAGTTTATCATATTTCATCTCTAACCTCAAAAGATAAAATTGTTATTCGTGTTGAAGTTGAAACTGCAAATCCAACAATTCCTTCAGTTGAATCAATTTGGAAAAGCGCAAACTGGCACGAAAGAGAAGCGTTCGATTTATTTGGAATTGTTTTTTCAAATCATCCCGACTTAAGAAGAATTCTTCTTCCGTATGATTGGGAAGGTCATCCACTTCGAAAAGATTATCAAGTGCCAGAATTTTACAACGGAATGAAAGTACCTTATTAGTTTATGGAAATTAAATCACCAATATCATCAACCGGAAAAAAACTTCGCACCGAAGAAATGATTATCAATATGGGTCCGCAACATCCATCAACTCACGGTGTGTTGCGTTTAGAATTAATTGTTGATGGCGAAATTGTAAATGAAGTAATTCCTCATTTGGGATATTTGCATCGTTGTTTTGAAAAACATTGCGAGCACATGACAAACTACCAACAAGTCATTCCGTATGTCGATAGAATGGATTATGTTGCCGCGATGAATAACGAACTTGCTTATGCAATCGCAGTTGAAAAACTTTTAGCAATTCAAATTCCCGAAAGAGTTGATTACATTCGCGTTATCATGGCAGAGTTGCAAAGAATTGCAAGTCACTTAATTGCAGTCGGAACTTATGGAATTGATATTGGCGCATTCACTCCATTTTTGTATTGCTTCCGCGACAGAGAAAAAATTTTAGATTTATTTGAAATGACTTGCGGTGCGCGACTCCTCTATAATTATATTTGGGTTGGTGGCTTATCGCACGATTTGCCGACAAATTTTATTCCAAAAACTCAAAGTTTTATCAAAGAATTCAGAAAAACTTTAAAAGAAGTTACCGACCTACTTGTCTACAACGAAATTTTTGTAAAACGAACTGCAAATATCGGCGTGCTTCCAAAAGATGTTGCAATAAATTATGGTTGTAGCGGACCAATGCTTCGCGCAAGTGGAGTTGATTGGGATCTTCGTCGAGATGACCCGTATTCTGTTTATCATAAATTTGATTGGAAAGTAATTGTTGGAAAAGGAGAAGTTGGAACTATTGGCGATTGTTGGGATAGAAATATGGTTCGAGTTTTAGAAATGGAAGAAAGTTTAAAAATAATTGAACAAGCAATAGTTTCGATTCCCGAAGGAAATGTACAATCTGCAATTCCAAAACGAATTCGTCCGAATCCCGGAGAATCTTATGGCAGAGCAGAATCGCCTCGTGGCGAATTAGGATTTTATGTTATTAGTGATGGCACCGCTTCGCCGTATCGAATCAAAGCGCGTTCGCCAGCATTTGTAAATTTAAGCGTTATCAACGAAATTTCTCGCGGCTCGATGATTGCAGATTTGGTTGCGATTATGGGAAGCATCGATATTGTACTTGGCGAAGTTGACAGATAATTTTTAATCAGGAAAATTAATGGAACAATTTTTAATTGAAATTTTTGGTGATGGAGTTTTAATAAATATTTTAATGGCGGCGTTGCCATTATTATTTATTTTGCCTTATGCATTAGTTACAATTTATTTGGAAATGAAAATCGCGGCGCACATTCAAGATAGAGTTGCATATATGGTTACAGGTTGGCACGGTGTGTTACAACCTTTCGCCGATATTTTAAAACTTTTACAAAAAGAAGATATTACTCCCGCCGCGGCAAATAAAATTCTTTTTAACATTGCACCATTTTTAGTTTTTGTTGGAACTTATGCATCGTTTGCAGTTTTGCCTTTTAGTAGTCATTACGCAGGAAGCAATCTCGACCTCGGACTACTTTATATAGTTGCAGTTTCTGCATTAGTTGTAATCGGACTTTTAATGGCAGGTTGGGCATCAAATAATAAATGGTCTTTGTTTGGTGCGATGCGTTCGGCGGCGCAAATTATTAGTTACGAAATCCCGACTGCATTTGTAATTCTTACAATTGTAATGATTGTCGGCTCGATGAATTTACAAAAAGTTACCGAGATGCAATCTGGTGGAATTGGAAATTGGTTTATTTTTGGTGGTCCATTTATTTTATCAAAAAAATTATTATTAATTCCATTGATGATTGTTCTTTTTGTAATCCAATATGTTGCATCGATGGCAGAAGTAAATCGAACACCATTTGATATTCCCGAAGCAGAATCGGAACTTGTGCAAGGTTACAATACCGAGTACAGCGGAATGAAATTTGCATTATTTTATTTAGCCGAGTACGCAAATCTTTTTGTAGTTTCGGCTCTTACAGTTGTTTTATTTTTTGGCGGTTGGTCAAGCCCATTTGGCGATTTTTTAAGCGGTCCATTTTGGAATGCATTTTGGTTTGTAACTAAAGGAATGGTTTTCGTCTCCGTAAATATTTGGTTGCGATGGACTTTGCCACGGCTTCGCGTTGACCAATTAATGTATATTTCGTGGAAAGTTTTAACACCATTTGCAATTTTTTGTATGATTGCAGTTGGATTTATTTTAGTCTGGTAAAATTTTATGAATGCACTTTCAACTTATTTTAGAGATGTTTTTCGTGGAGTTTCAACTGCGCTTATTGGAATGAAAATAACTGCTCGACATATTTTTACTCGTTCAGTTACAATTCAATATCCATTTGTAAAATTAACTTTGCCCGAAAGATCTCGCAATCGCTTATATGTGAATATGGATGATTGTATTGGGTGCGATCAATGTGCAAAAGCTTGCCCAGTGGATTGTATTAAAATCGAAACAATCAAATCAACTGAAAGTGATAATCTCGGAGTTACATCAACAGGACAAAAGAAAAAATTGCATGTACCAATTTTTGATATTGATATTGCAAAATGTTGTTACTGCGGACTTTGTGTTTATCCTTGCCCGACTGAATGTATTATGATGACCGATGTCTACGAATTTTCAGAATTTAATAGATACAATTTGATTTACAATTACAGCACAATGACACCATCGGAAGTTGAAACTGCGAGAGCAAAATTAAAAATTGCTGAAGCCGAAGCGGCAGAAAAAAAAGCGGCGGCGGCATTTTTAGCGGCGCAAGTAAAAATAGCGCAACCAACACCAACTCAACCACCAATTAGCCCGACAACTTAATTATGTTATCATTATTAACTTTGGCAGATTTTATTTTTTATAGTTTCGCATTGATTGTAATTTTATCGGCATGCGTTGTTGTATTTTCTAAAAATATTTTATACTCGGCGTTTGCTTTGCTATTTACTTTTTTTGGAGTCGCAGGATTGTATGTTTTACTTTCTGCCGATTTTTTAGCAATCACACAACTTTTAATTTATGTTGGCGGAATTTTAGTTTTAATTCTTTTCGGTGTTATGCTTACAAATAATGTAATCAGTGTTGATATAAAATCTGATGCGATACAAACTTTACCAGCATCTATTATAGTAGCAATTTTAGCAGGGACACTTTGCGGATTAATGTATTCAACCGATTGGCTTCCAGCAAAAGTAAATATTTCAAATAATATTTCAACAGCATCGGAGATTGGAAAAGCATTTATTACAACTTGGCTTCTTCCTTTTGAAATTGCTTCGGTTGTTTTGCTTGTTGCACTTATTGGCGCAGTAATGATCGCCAGAAAAAAATAAAGGATTTTGAAATGACTTTAAATGTATCGTTAGAACATTATTTAATCTTGAGCGCAATTCTATTTTCACTTGGGCTTTATGGCGTAATTACTCGCCGTAATGCAATTATGGTTTTGATGGGAATCGAACTAATTTTAAATGCGGCAAATATAAATTTTGTAGCGTTTTCAAAATATACTGCTGGAAATATCGATGGACAAATGGCTTCAATTTTTGTAATAATTCTCGCGGCGTGCGAAGCGGCAATTGCACTTGCTATTGTTTTGAACATCTACAAGCAATTCAACACAGTTAATGTTGATGAAATTGCTTCACTAAAAGATTAATTTTTTATGACTGAACAGTTTTTATTACAACTTTCTTTAGCAGTTTTATTTATTCCAATTATCAGTTTTCTGATTTTAATTTTCTTTGGAAAAAAATTACATCGTTCCGGCGACTCGATTGCTACTTCGCTTTTAGCCGTTACACTTTTACTTTCTGGAATTATTCTTTACAGCAAATTAAATTTTTATCCCGAGCAAACTCTTAACGGAACTTTTACTTGGGTTAGTTTTTCTCGCCCAGAATTAACTTCGCTCCGACTCGATCTCGGAATTATGATTGACAATTTAACTGCAGTCATGCTTGTTGTTGTTAATCTCGTTAGTTTTTTGGTTCATTTATTTTCAACCGAATATATGCATGGCGATGTTCGTTACTCGCGCTACTTTGCGTATTTGGGAATTTTTACTTTTTCAATGCTCGGCATCGTCCTAACAAATAATTATTTTATGATGTATGTTTTTTGGGAATTAGTCGGCTTGAGTTCATATCTTTTAATTGGTCATTGGTACGAAAAAAAGAGCGCAAGCGACGCGGCAAAAAAAGCATTCATCGTAAATCGTGTTGGCGATATTGGAATGTTTACTGGGATTTTAATTCTTTGGGCAACATATCACACAACAATTTTTTCAGATATTTATTCGCAACTTGCAACTGGTATTGTTCCTTTTGGCGATACAACTTGGTTGACAGTTGCAGGAATTTTAATTTTTTGTGGCGCAGTCGGTAAGTCCGCACAATTTCCTTTACATGTTTGGTTGCCCGATGCGATGGAAGGACCAACTCCAGTTAGCGCACTCATTCACGCGGCAACAATGGTGGCGGCTGGTGTATATTTAATTGCTCGCGCTTTTCCAATGTTAACTGCCGATGCATTAATTGTCATCGCGTATGTCGGAGCAATCACAGCATTTATTTCTGCAACAATTGCAATCGCTCAAACTGACATCAAAAAAGTTTTGGCTTATTCAACAATTAGTCAACTTGGTTATATGGTAATGGGACTTGGAGTTGGTGCTTTCTCTGCAGGATTTTTTCATCTTGTTACACACGCGGCTTTTAAGGCAGGATTATTTTTAGCATCTGGCTCGGTGATTCATGCAATGCATCACGCATTACATCACAAGCACGATCACGAAACCGATCCGCAAGATATTGCAAATATGGGTGGACTAAAAAAATATATGCCAATAACTTTTTGGTCATTTTTAATTTACACTTTAGCGATAAGCGGCGTGCCACTAACTTCTGGCTTTTTAAGTAAAGATGAAATACTTGCTGGCACACTTGCGTTTGGAGAATTAAGCGGACATACTTTAATTCCGATAATTGCATTTTTAGTTGCGGGATTAACTGCGTTTTATATGTTTCGATTAGTGATTTTAACTTTTCTTGGTTCGCATAAAGATGAGTCGCGAGTTGATCATATTCACGAGTCTCCATTTGCAATGACATTTCCTTTAATGCTTCTTGCCGCACTTTCGCTTTTCTTTTTTTACAGTCCAAATCCAATTAACGCTGCAAGTGGATGGTTTATGCATTTTATCGAAAGACCAATTAGCGTAGTTCCATTAGCAGTTGCCGCAACATCAAACGAAATTTTTGAAGAAGCACTTCATCATGCGCATTCAACCGCAATGTATTTATCACTTGCAGTTGCATCGCTTGGAATTTTAATTGCGTTTGCAACTTATTACTGGAAAAAAATTAGCGCAGATAATATTGCCGCAAAAGTTCCCAGCGTTTATTTATTTCTAAAAAATAAATGGTACTTTGATGAGTTTTATGATAAAACAATTATTGCTTTAACAATTGGTATTTCAAAATTTTTCAATTGGTTTGATGCAAAAATTGTTGATGGAATTGTAAACGGAGTTGCTTCAACAACCAAACATACTGCTTTTGGAAGTGGAAGATTTGATAATGTTGTAGTTGATGGTTTTGTAAATGGTGTGGCTTATGTTTCAGGTTTGATTGGATTGGTTTTAAGAAAAATTCAAACAGGCAAAGTACAAACTTATATAATTTATGTTGTATTTGGAGTTGTAATTTTATTTTTCATTTATAGATAAACGAGGTTAAAAGAGTATGGAATTAAAATTTTTAAATATCGGAATTCTTTCGTGGATTACATTCCTTCCAATTCTTGGAATGATTGCAGTCTTATTTATGCCGAAAGAAAATAAATCACTTGTCAGATGGACATCGCTTGGCGTAACCGTTGCCCAATTAATTATGGCTGGCTTGATTTATTTTTCATTCAATCCAAATTTAAATGGTGTGAATGATTTAGCATCAATGCAATTTGTGGAAAAACTTCCATGGATAAATATCAACAGCGTCTCTTGGTTCGGAAGAGTGCAGATTGAATATTTTGTCGGCATCGATGGATTAAGTGTGCCAATGATTATTTTGACTGCGCTAATTTCTTTCGTTGCAATTCTTGCATCGTGGAATATCGAAAAATCTGTCAAAGGATATTTTGCACTTTTCTTATTGCTCGATACTGGAATGATGGGCGTTTTTGTTTCGCTCGATTTTTTCCTTTTTTATGTTTTCTGGGAAATTATGTTGTTGCCGATGTATTTTTTAATTGGAGTTTGGGGTGGACCGAGAAGGGAATATGCCGCAATTAAATTTTTTATTTACACTTTGTTTGGTTCAGTTTTGATGTTGCTTGCAATGTTGGCACTTTATTTCAGCGTAGCAATTCCCGATGCCGCAACTGGCGAAAAAATTCACACATTCAATATGCTTGCGATGATGAATCCAGAAAATTTTATTGATGGCTCGTTACTTTCGGGTGTTGGAACTTATTGGAGATATGTCGCATACATTGCTTTATTTATCGGATTTGCAATTAAGGTTCCGATTTTTCCATTTCACACTTGGTTACCCGATGCGCATGTTGAAGCGCCAACTGCAATTAGCGTAATACTTGCTGGCGTACTTTTGAAAATGGGAACTTACGGATTAATTAGAATTAGTATTCCAATTTTCCCCGATGCCGCAATGTACTATTTATATCCTTTAGCATTTGTTGGTTTCATAAATATTATCTACGGCGCGCTTTGCGCAATGGCTCAAAAAGATTTCAAAAAATTAATTGCGTATTCATCTGTGAGTCACATGGGAATAGTTTTGCTCGGCATGTCCGCAATGAACACACAAGGAATGATGGGAGCAATTTTTCAAATGTTTAATCACGGTGTAATTACAGCAATGCTCTTTTTGATTGTTGGAGTTATTTACGATAGAACGCACACAAGAGGACTTGATGATTTTGGTGGATTGATGAATCAAATGCCAAAATATTCTGCAGTGATGATGATTGCATTTTTTGCCGCGCTTGGTTTGCCGGGATTAAGCGGATTTATTTCGGAAGCATTTTCTTTCCTTGGCGCATTTGAAACTTTTAGATGGATTGCAATTGCTTCGACAATTGGAATTGTATTGACTGCTGGCTATATGCTTTGGACTTTGCAAAGAGTATTTTTAGGAACTTTGCCCGACAAATGGAAAAATTTACCCGATATTAATGGACGAGAACTTACAGCGCTTGTTCCACTTGCGATAATTGTAATTGCACTTGGAATTTATCCTGCGCCAATTTTAAATTTAATGAACACCTCAGTTAATTATTTTATTGAATTAGTAAAAAATAATTCTAACATAACATCATCTTTTGGATTATAATTTTAAGAACTCGAAAATAATATGTTTGAACAAATAATTTTTAATCTCCAACTTTTTTTACCCGAATTAATTTTAATCGGGACAATTCTTGTTGCGATACTTGCAGATTTAATTTTTAAAGAAAATAAATCAGTTGTAGTTGGTTTTGTTTGCGCCGGATTGTTAAGTGCAATTTATTTTACATTTCAACAAAGAGGATTAAATATTTCACTCTTTAGTGGAATGATTGTAATTGACAACTTCGGAATATTTTTCAAACTCTTAACTTTGCTCTCAACTATATTCATCGTTCTATTTTCTTTTTCATCGAAAGAAGTTTTAAATACGAAATCAAGAATTGGCGAATATTATACTTTACTTGTCGCTCTGGCACTCGGAATGGCGTTAATGGTTTCATCAACACACATGATTATGATGTACTTGTCGTTGGAAATCGCAAGTTTGACATCGTACATTTTGGCGGGCTACACAAAAGAAAATAAAAATTCCGCCGAGGCATCTTTAAAATATGTTTTGTACGGTGCAATTGCATCGGGAATGATGCTTTATGGGATTTCACTTATTTATGGATTAACGGGCTCGCTCGATTTTTACACAATCAATTTAAAACTTGCCGAAGGAAGTGTGAATCCAACAATGTTGTTAGTTTCAGGTTTATTAATTTTTGTCGGATTTGGATATAAAATTTCTGCAGTTCCGTTTCATTATTGGACGCCCGATGTCTACGAAGGTTCGCCAATTACAATCACAGCAATTTTATCGGTTGCATCAAAAGCAGCAGGATTTGGAATGTTGATGAGATTTGTGAGAACAGTTTTTGTTACTGATGGAATGAATCTTCCATTTTGGAGCGCAGTTCCATCAATACCAATTGAAAATATTTTAATTCTTTTATCCATTTTGACAATGACGATTGGAAATTTAGTTGCGATTTGGCAAGATAATTTAAAACGACTTTTAGCTTACTCGAGCATTGCGCACGCAGGATATATGTTGCTTGGATTAGTTGTGCTTGGCAACGAAGGATATTCGGCAGTGATGGTTTATTTTATCGTTTACCTTTTTATGAATCTCGGTGCATTTTATGTTGTGATGTTAGTTGGAAACGAAACTGGAAGCGAAAATATTGATGACTACAAAGGGCTTGGCGCGAGAAATACTTTTTTAGCAATTTCGCTTGCAATATTTTTAATTTCGCTGACTGGTTTACCACCAACTGCAGGGTTTGTTGGCAAACTTTATATTTTTGCCGCGTTGATAAATTCTAAATTTATTTGGTTGGCAGTAGTTGGAGTTTTAAATAGTGTCGTCTCTCTTTATTATTATGTTAGAATTTTTAGAAATATGTTCTTGCGAAAAGGAGAGAGCGAGAACGAAATTAAAATTTCGATTTTTGAAAAAATAGTTTTACTTCTATTACTTCTTCCGACTTTAATTTTAGGTTTATACTTTGGTCCGCTTGTAGAATTTGCGCAAAGCTC
>CAYIXI010000053.1:0-3307 GCA_964367235.1 uncultured Chitinophagaceae bacterium
GAGAAGCACCTCTCATCTAAACTTAAAAATATTTTTCGTATTTTTGTTAGCAATCTTAAAATCAAAAAGGAAATTATGGGCAGAATATTTGAAAAAAGAAAACATACAATGTTTGCACGCTTTGCAAGAATGTCAAAAGCATTTAATCGCATTGCACGAGAAATTGTAATTGCAATTAGAGTTGGTGGTGGCGGAGACCCAAAATCTAATCCACGATTAAGAATTGCAATACAAAATGGACGAAGTTTAAATATGCCCAAGGATAGAATCGAAGCGGCAATTAAACGGGCAACCGATAAAGATACATCGGCATATCACGAAATTGTCTACGAGGGTTACGCGCCACACGGTGTTGCGGTTATTGTTGAATGCGCAACTGATAATCCTACACGAACGGTTTCAAACATCAGACATATTTTTGTAAGAGGCGGTGGCTCGCTTGCAACAAGTGGCGCAGTAGAATTTATGTTTGAAAGAGTTGGAGTTTTTTCTGTTAATGCAAGCGATGTAAATAATTTTGATGAGTTTGAACTTGAAGCAATTGATTTTGGCGCCGAAGAAATTGAAAAACTTAATGACCAAATAATAATTTATACTTCGTTTCAAAATTTTGGCGCAATGCAAAAATTTTTGGAAGATAAAAATATAAATGTAAAAAATGCTGAACTGCAAAGAATCGCAACCACATCGGTTGAAGTTAGCGAAGAAGCGCAAAAAGAAGTAAACGAACTTTTAGAAAAACTTGAAGAAGACGATGATGTGCAAGGCGTTTTTAATACAATGAAGTAGGTTTTACAACACGAAATCAACCTCAAACATTTTGTAGTGAGATAAATTCATTCCCATTTTTTTGTAGACTTTTTGCGCGCGCAAGTTTTCTTTTTCAACATAAAGTCGAATTCCGCAAACATCTTTTCTTTTTTTGGCATCGCGCTCTACAAATTTATAAAGATGAGAAAAAACTTTTTTATTTCTAAATTTTGGCTCGACATAAACACTTTGAATCCACAAAAATAAACCATTGCGCCAATCGCTCCATTCGTAAGTTATCATTAACTGACCCGCCGATACTTTACCAATCTCGGCAATCAAATAAAATCCGAGAGAGGGTTTATTGAAAAAATTTTTTACGCCTTGAGTTGAAATTTTTTGATTTAAAATTTTTTCCTCAGTTTCCATCGCCATTTTTTTATTCCACGCGATGATTGTTGGAATATCTTTTTTATTTCCTTTACGGATTGAAATTTTCATAATGCAATTTCTCCTAAAATAGTTTGACGAGTTGCGCCAGTAACCGATGGGACATTTGATGGGATTTCGGAAATCATTTCGTTTGCTAAAATTGCAAAACAAATTGCCTCTTTCGCATCTTCGTTGATGCCGAAATCATTTGAAGTATAAATTTTACTTCCCGAGAAATATTTTTGCAAAGCGTTCATCAAAGTTTTATTGTGCGAGCCACCTCCGCTAACTATCAATGAATTTATTTTTCCTCTTTGCAATAAAAATTTTTGGTATTGGTTAAAAATTGTTAGCGCAGTGAACTCAGTTGCGGTTGCAATAAAATCTTTCGGAGAAATACTTTTATATTTTTTTATCAATCGCGTAACATATAGATCGTTAAATAATTCTCTTCCGGTAGATTTTGGTGGTTTGAGTGAAAAATATTTTTCAGAAATCATTTCTTTAAGTAAAAGTGAGTTTACACGACCAGTTTTTGCAATCGCGCCATTTTTATCAAAAGGAAGATTGAAAAATATTTTTACAAGTTGGTCGATTATCATATTTCCAGGACCAGTATCAAAAGCACGAACATCTTTGATGGAAGAATTTTTTGGCAAGTGAGTTATGTTTGAAATTCCGCCGATGTTAAGAAGAGCGCGGTGTTCATTTTTCGACCGAAAAACAAGCCAATCGAAATAAGGAACAAGCGGCGCGCCTTGTCCACCAAAAGCCATATCGGCTGTGCGGAAATTGCCGACCACAGGAATGCCAGTTAATTTTGCAAGCGTTGGCTTATCGCCAATTTGCAAAGTTGCGCGAAGAGTTTTACCAAAATATTTTTTTGCATTTGGAAGATGATGAATTGTTTGCCCGTGCGAGCCGATTAAATCAATTTTTGAAAGTGGAATTTTAGATTTTTTTGAAATTGCTCGAACAGCATCAGCAAAAAAATATGAGACCAAAATATTTAGTCGCGCAATTTCATCAACCGAACTTGCGCCCGGCTGTGAATTTTTTAAAAGATGTTCTTTAAATCCTTTCGGATAATGATGAGTTAAAAACGAAACGAGTTTGAATTTAGTTTTTTCTCCGCAGTTTGATACGCGAACTAGCGCAGTATCAATTCCATCGGCAGAGGTGCCAGACATTAAACCAATAATTAATTTTGAATTTTTATTTTGAAGTCGTTCAAGTTGTTTCATATTTTTTTATATTAGCATTATGAAAAATAAATCTAAATTACTTCTTGGCGCACACATGTCAACTGTTGGCGGAGTCGATACTGCAGTTGACCGAGGGACTTCAATTGGTTGCACAACAATGCAACTATTTACAAAAAATAATAATCAATGGTTTGCAAAACCACTTACCGAAGAAGTTATCGCAAACTACAAAACAAAAATTGCTACTGCAAATATTTCAAAAGTAGTTTCGCACGATTCGTATTTGATAAATTTGTGCGCCGCAAACCCAGACACTTTAAAAAAATCGCTTCTGGCATTTGCAGATGAACTTGAGCGATGCGAACTGCTCGGAATTCCATATTTAAATTTTCATCCCGGCGCACATGTTGGCGCTGGCGAGGAGGAGGGAATCAAAAAAATTATTGAAAGTTTAAATATTGTGCACGATAAAACTAAAAAATTTAAAGTTTTGAGTGTCGTTGAGGTTACCGCTGGGCAAGGCACAACGCTCGGATATAAATTTGAACAAATTGAAAAAATAATTAACGGCGTTGATGATAAAAAACGAATGGCGGTTTGCATTGACACTTGCCATATTTTTGCCGCAGGTTATGATTTTAGAACCGAAAAAACATATGAAAAAACTTTTAAAGAGTTTGATGAAATTGTTGGATTAAAAAAATTGGTTGCGTTTCATATTAACGATTCAAAAAAAGAGTTGGGTTCTCGCGTTGATAGACATGAACATATTGGGAAAGGGGCGATTGGCTTAAACGGATTTCGCTTTTTGATGAATGATAAAAGGTTTGATGAAATCCCGAAAATTTTAGAAACACCAAAAGAAGATGATATGCACGAAGATATTGAGAATATGAAAACGCTAATGAAATTAATTAAGT
>CAYIXI010000053.1:3407-9207 GCA_964367235.1 uncultured Chitinophagaceae bacterium
AAGTAAAATAATTTTTGTTAAACCAAACCATCGGGATATCGGCTTCAAAGTTTTTATTGTTTGATTTTATTCTTTTTTCAAATCGCCCTTCAATTACAAATCCTAATTTTTGGTAAAAGCGAATTGCTTTTAAATTTGATTCTCTTGCAATTAATTCAATTCGTAAAATATCTTTTCTTTCGGAAGAAACTTTATCAAGCAGCGATTGGAAAATAATTTTGCCCAATCCTTGTGATTGAAAATCTGGATTGACAACAATTGTTAACTCGCTAAGAATATGTTCAAATATTTTTGGCTCTAATTTATAACAGTGGATTTCCGCGACGATAGAATTATTAAGTGGGTTTTGAATAACTAATTGTAATCCATTTTTGTGAGATTTATTTATAAAATTTTCAACATACGATTCGGTGATTTCATCAAAACTTCTGGCAAGCCCGCCAACTTGTTTGCTTACTTTTTTATAAAGATTAAAAATTTGATTTTTATCTTCAAAAGTAGATTTTCTTGTAATAAATTTTTCCATTTTGTTGATGTGATGTTTCCCGAATGTACTTGAAATTTATTTAATCAACAAAAAAATATTTATTCCCGCATTCTTCCTCTAAAGCCACCTTCGGCACCAGCAAAACTTCGCAAATTATAACTAAAAGAAAGTAAAAAATATCTTTGCAAAGTATTATTGCGAACATCTTCAAAATAACTTTCAGTTATATTTCGTTGCACAGAATTATTTTGATTTAAAATATCATTTACCGCAAATCGAATTTCTGCCTGCTTGTTTGGTAAAAATTTGTAACCAATTGAAGCATTCCACAAAATATAATTATTATTATAATCCCCACTTAACCCTTTATTTGCTTGATGATTTAAGTCTGTCGAAAACACCAACCCTTCCCACGGCAAAACATTTATTTTAAATCGGTTTGATAGATTTGTATAAGTTGAGTTGAGGTCGGTCTGCAAAGAATTATTTGTAATATTGTACGATAAATTTGATGAAACCATAAAATCAAGTTGCTCGCTAACGCCACTACTTAAAACAAATCCGAATTTATATGATGGAGTGGATGAAAAATTAATTTTATCATTAATCAAGCCGGGAGTTTTTGTAAAATTAGCTGAGAGACTTAAATTAAGATTTGAACGAATCATCGGCACTTGGAATCCGTACATAATAAAAGAGCGCAAAGAAAATTGTTCGTTAAGATTTACTGGCGAATAAAATCGTGTGCCACCCAGAATTAAAATATTACCGCCAAAAGTTGTATCCTTCGGCAATAAAATTGTACTGTTGCCGATGTAATTATTTAAACTGCTCGCCCTCAAGAAAATAAAAAATGTTGAGTTAGCACCAGGATTTATATTTGTAAATCTTAAATTTATTGATTGCTCAATTTCTTGTTTCAGATTTGGATTACCGATTGAAAGCTGAAGAGGTTTTGAGTTATCCAAAACATTTTGCAATTGATCGGTTGTTGGAATGCTTGCGCTTGCTCGATACTGAAATCTTAAACTTGCCTCTTTGGTATAACGATAAGTCAACATTGCATTTGGTAAAACACTTTGAAAATTTTCCTTTGTAAAATTATTTAATGGAAAAATATGTTCCTTGTTTAGCCAAGCAGACTGAAAAGTGATTCCCGAGAAAAAAGTTAAATTATCTTTTTGAAATTGATAATCAACTCCAACGCCATTGGTTTCGGTTTTACTATTAAAATTATTTGTTAATGTAGAATCCAGATTACTATAACTATTTTTTTCTCCCGAAAAATTATTTGTTTTTTTATCGGAAAAATTTTCGCGGAGAGAATTTTCCAATCGAAATAAAATTGAATGCCCTGTTGTAATTGGTTCGGTATAAGTTATGTTGGTTGAAAACGAAGTTCCGCTTTTCTCCAAAACAGCAGATTGATCAATAGAATCAGGCAGAATTGCATTGCTTGGATATTTAATTTTATTTTGATTTATGCTGTTTCCACTGGTTTTACTAAACTGCGGATTTATATTTATTGAAAATGTTCTCCCAATTTTATTAAACTTATATCTGTAAAGAGTAGAGGCAGAAAAATTTAATCCTGTTAAATCAGAATTAATATTATTTGAAGCATTACTTGAATATATATTTATTCCAGAATAATCTCCAAGCAACAAACTTGAACCATCATTTTGCTGGGCAGTTAATCTTGGCTGAATTAAAATAGATTGCATTGAATCAATTTTGTAATCAATTTTAAAACTTACTCGGTGATTAATATTTGTGCTCGATAAAAAAGATTGCTCGTTGTAATTTCCACCAGTGGATAAATATTTGCGCGACAAATCGGAAGTTGTATTATTGTTTGTGGAGTTTAAAAAATAACTTCCAGATAAATCAATTTTATTAAACCACTTATCGGAAAAATTAATTCCAAGCGCATTTGTTTTTGATAAACCATTTTTTTGGTCAACTAAAAATTGCCCAATGTCTCCACCTCCACCAAAACCAACCGAGTGTCTTTGTCCGCTGCCACCACCACCTCGAAATTGCATTCCCACTCCACCGGGTGGCTGATTACTTCCGCCACCGATTGCGCCAACAATATCTTCGGGAGAAAAATTTTGTTCATTAATATTATTTGATTGAGCTAAAATTGTTGTTCGTTGTTCATTTTTAAAAAAATTTAAAACTGAACTGGCTTTATATTTTTCTTCATCGCCGTACATTGCGGCAAACTTTCCAAAAGTTCCATTTCTAAATCCGGGGCGAGTTACAATGTTCATAGTTTTTGAACTATTGCCATCATCAAAACCAGTAAATTTTGTTTGCTCACTTCGTTCATCAAAAATTTGCACTTTATCAATCATCTCTGATGGAAGATTACGAAGCGCTGCACTTGGGTCATCGCCAAAAAATGGCTTCCCATCAACCAAAACTTTTTTTACATCTTCGCCTTGTGCTTGAACTTTTCCTCCATCAATTATTACTCCGGGAATTTTTGCAACCAAATCTTCAGCACTCGCATCGGGATTTGTTTTAAACGCTTTCGAACTGTACGACGCTGTGTCGCCATCGAGCGATGCAGGAGGGGCTTGTGATTGTATTTGAACACCTTTGATTGCAATGACTTTATCGGGAAGTTGAATAACTCCAAGATTTAAATTTGAATTTACAACTTCAATTTTTTTGAATTTATCCTCTGAGCCGACACAAGTTGTTTTGAATAAATATTTTCCGCTTTTTATATTTTTGATTTCAAAAAATCCAACGCTATTAACTGCCGCGCCAACAATAAATGACGAATCCTTTAGATTTAGAAGAATTGCATTTGCGCCAAGTAGGGGTGAATTATTTTTATCAGTAATTATGCCATTAATTATAAATGTTTGCGCAAAAACCGAAATGGTTGATATTAAAACTAATAATACAAGTAATGCTTTTTTCAATTTAAACTCCAATAATTTAGTTGTTTGTTAGACTGCAAAATATAAAAATAGTTTACAAGTACAATTTTATTTTACACTCAAAAAAATATTATCGTGCTCAAAATATTTTATCGAACATCCATTCTTAATATCACCGATAAAACTTTCGGGAATAACAAGTTGAATTTTGAATAAAAAAAATATGCGTTATATTCAAAATCAATTTTAAACTTTTATGAAATTTTATTGAAATTAAATTTATAATTTACAAGATGTGATATAAATCACAGCGGAGCATTAATTTTGATTGTATATTAGCCCATACTTACTCACAATTTTAATAACAAAAAAAGGAAGCACAATGAAAAAAAATATTATTCTCCATCTTTCTATTGGCGTGTTGTTATTGTTTAACGCATGTAAAAAAGATGATTCATCACCATTAGAAACACCAATTAAAGGGACGATATCTTTAAATTCTTCTTATACGACCTCTGCTATCATAGGTAAACTTTCTTCAGTTACGGGGGTAGATTCTGTAATAATTTCACGGGCACGGTTTGTCATTAAGGATTTAAAATTCAAAAGTGCAACTGAGGATAGTTTGAATTTCAAAACAGCCGCATTTATTTTAGACCTAAACTTAAATGGCACTGAACAAAATATTGCTATAGCAGAAGCGCCGTATGGTTCATATAAACGAATTGAATTTGATGTTCACAGAATAGAAGCAAAAACTATTACAGGAAGAACCGATACGGCTCAATTTGCTGATTTTCTTAAAGATGAAAAATATAGTGTAATTATTTCAGGAACAGTTCGATTAAATGGAAAAGATTCTGCTTTTACTTATCGCTCAAAAATTGATGCAAAACAAAAAATAGACATTAATCCACCTTTGACAATTAGTAAAGATACTGCTAATGTGAAAACAACCTTGCGCATCAGTTCAGCGAATTGGTTTAGAAATAAAAGCGGAGTTTTTGTAGATCCAAATGATAAAAATAATGAAGGAATTATTGACGAGAATATTAAAATATCAATTAAACTAAAACGATAAGTTTATGATGGCAGGGTACATATTCAAAGTAATCCACAACTCAAACAGATAATGTAACCACCAACACTTTTAGTTAGATTGCGATACTTGTAAAAAAAGGACGACTTTATGTCGTCCTTTTTATTTTAAAATAATTGAGAAAATATATTGACATATTATCACTAATTAGTTATATTTGAATTAGTAATAATTAATAATATAAATAAACAGATGAAAACAACTGAAAAATATGGAAAAAATGCTGATTTAGCACTTTCTATGTGGGTTAAACTTGCCAGAGCGGCTGATACGCTGGCAACTCTCACTGCAAAAGATATTGACAGTTATGGTTTAACCGCTCCTCAGTTTGGCGTAATTGAATCGCTCGGACATTTAGGATCTATGAAGATTGGAGAAATGTGTTCAAAAAAACTGATGAGCGGAGGAAACATTACCGTTGTCATTGATAATCTTGAGAAGCAAGGATTGGTTGAAAGAACGAAAGATGAAACCGATCGCCGAGCTTACATGTTACGATTAACGGTAAAAGGTGAGGAAAAATTCAGAGAGATGTTTCCCAAACATGCCATTTTTGTTGAGAATATTATTTCTTCAACATTAACAGAAGTTGAACTGAATCAATTATCTGCATTGTTAAAAAAATTAGGATTAGCACTGAAACAAAAAATATGAATATAAATTAAAAGTTTAGCAATTAATAAAATAAATCCACAATCACATAAATAACAAAAAAAGGAGATTCACAATGAAAAAGATTTTTGTATTTGTACTTATGGCAGTAGCTTCAATCTCTGCGCAAACCAAATGGAAGATTGAAAAATCACACAGCAATATCAATTTTACAGTTGCACATTTGATTGTTGCAGAAGTGACAGGTAAATTTAAAGAATTTTCGGGAACCGTTGAAAGTGTTAAAGAAGATTTTTCTGATATGAAAATTGATATTGCAATTAATACAAACAGTGTTGATACCGATGAACCAAAACGCGATGGACATCTGAGAAGCCCAGACTTCTTCAATGCAGCAATTGACAGTATTGTTACATTCAAAAGTACAAAAGTAGAAAAAACCAGCGAAGGAAAATATAAAATAACCGGAGATCTTACTATGCGTGGAGTAACAAAACAAGTTATTCTCGATACACAATTAAAAGGAAAAACAAAAAATCCTTGGGGACAAACGGTTGTCATATTTAAATCGAGCACAACTATTGATCGTACAGCATGGGGATTGAAATGGAATAAAATTCTTGAAACAGGTGGATTGTATGTTGGTGAGAATGTTGACTTAACATTCAATGTTGAACTCGTTCAAGGTTAGTCAAATTTAAAAAA
>CAYIXI010000054.1:0-8416 GCA_964367235.1 uncultured Chitinophagaceae bacterium
GCGGAGAGGGAGGGATTCGAACCCTCGTGGCGTTTAAGCGCCAACACGCTTTCCAGGCGAGCCAGTTCAACCACTCCTGCACCTCTCCAAATGTTTGCAATATTAATAATATTTTACCATCATTACAATTATTCAGTCAATTCACTATTCAACAACATAAAGGAACTTTTATGAATCTTGTAAAATATTTTTTCATTTCATTATTTTTGATTTCGAATTTTGCATTTTCGCAAAATCAAGATTCAATTTATCTTTATCAAAATTATGATAAAACAGAATACATGATTTCGATGAGAGATGGAATTAAATTATTTACTGCTGTTTATTCTCCAAAAGATCAATCACAAAAATTTCCAATAATTTTAAATCGCACACCTTATAGTGCAAGTCCATACGGAAAAAATTATAGATTACGACAATCTCCATCAATGTTTGAAGTTCGTGAAGGATATATTTTTGTTGTACAAGATGTTCGTGGAAAATATATGTCGGAAGGGGATTTTGTAAATATGCGTCCACAAATCGCAAATAAAAAATCTAAAAAAGATGTTGATGAATCATCTGATACTTATGATACTATAGAATGGTTAATTAAAAATATAAAAAATAACAATGGTAAAGTTGGCATAACAGGAATTTCATATCCAGGATTTTATACCACAACTGGAACTATTGATGCGCATCCAGCGGTAGTTGCAACAAGTCCGCAAGCACCAATTGCAAATTGGTTTTTAGGTGATGATTTTCATCATAATGGCGCAACTTTTTATCCACATGCGTTTAATTTTTTCTCAGTTTTTGGTAAGCCAAGACTGAAACCAGAAGAATCAAGTCCGTATACTTTTAATCATGGTACAGTTGATGGATATAAATTCTTTTTAAATGCGGGAAGTTTAGCCGAAGCAAATAAAAAATATTTTTTTGATAGCGTTCAATTTTGGAATGAAATAATTCCACACGATACTTTTGATGAATATTGGAAAGCACGAAATATTTTACCTCATTTAAAAAATATTAAACCAGCAGTTTTAATTGTTGGCGGTTGGTTTGATGCAGAAAATCTTTGGGGTGCATTAAATACTTATAAAGCTATTGAAGAAAAAAATCCACAGACTACAAATCGAATTGTAATGGGTCCGTGGTATCATGGCCAATGGAATAGAGATGAAGGAAATAAACTCGGTGATATTACATTTGGTTCGAACACTTCAACTTGGTTTCAGGAAAATGTTCAATTACCATTTTTTAATTATTATTTAAAAGGAAAAGGAACTTTGCCAAATGATGAAGCAATCGTTTTTGAAACGGGTGCAAACCAGTGGCATAAATTAACAAGTTGGCCGCCAAAAAATATCAAACATGAAAAAATATTTTTGTTAAATAATAATCGTTTATCTTTTAATCAAGAAAATACAAATGGATTTACAGAATTTGTTAGTGATCCAAGTAAACCAGTTCCTTTTATCAACGAAATATCAATCGGGATGACTCGCGAATACATGACTGATGACCAACGGCACGCATCTACAAGACAAGATGTTTTAGTTTTTGAAACAAAAGTAATTGAAAATGATTTTACTGTTTCAGGACCGATGAATGTAAGTTTGGAAGTTTCTACCACTGGAACTGACGCAGATTGGATTGTAAAAATTATTGATGTTTTTCCAGATGATTCTGTCTCAAATTTTAAAACAAAATCTCCACATGGCGCTTATCAAATGTTAGTTCGTGGCGATGTAATGAGAGGAAAATTTAAAACTGGTTTTGATAATCCAACTCCGTTTGAACCAAATAAAATTACAAATGTAAAATTTTTACTAACGGATATTTTTCACAAATTTAAAGTTGGGCATAAATTAATGATTCAAATTCAAAGCTCGTGGTTTCCACTTGTTGATTTGAATCCGCAAAAATTTATGAATATTAATTTAGCAAAACCGGAAGATTATCAAAAAGCAACTCATAGAGTTTATCATACAAAAGAAAATCAAACTTATATTGAATTGCCGATTTGGAAGGATTAAAAATCGTCGTACTTTAAAATTTCTTTTCGTTCTTTCATCTCATAAATTATTGGCTTTGAGCCATAAGTAATTTTAATTTCAAGTTGACGATTTTTGCCAGTGAGCATTAAATTAATAATTGATCTTTCGAATTCCCAAAGAGTATATTTTTTTGCAAAACCTAAAATTACACTTTCGATTGTACTTAAATAAGTGTCATCGGTTTTATGGTAACCGGAGCGAGTTGACTTGCCATATTTGTAACTTAAAATATCATTCATCTCATCATATTTTTCTAAATAATTAAATTTGGTTGCAGATTTTAAATTTAGTTTAATTCTGATAATATAAAGTCTGTCATAATCAAATTGATAAGAAATTGTTGCGCTCGCATCGGAAATTTTTTTTGTGTATTCAAATCCATTTGTGATTGGGAAAAAATTATTTTCTCTCACAGTACTATCAAGCGTTACGATAAAACTTTTCACTTCGTTCAAACTCATTCCCCAATGCATTCCTCTGTAACCTTCGGGATCAATTATTTTTGATAATTCACTAAGTTCATTTTTACTTTCGTTGACAATAATTGGAAGTCCGAGTGAGTCGGAAATTTTAGTTGAGTCTTGCGAAATATTTTGCAGTGAGAGTGAATCAGTTTGTGGAAATATATTTTCTTGAGAAACTTCAGTTGTATCTTGCGAGAACAAAAAGTGTGATGAGAAAATAAATAAAAATATTTGGAAAATTATCTTTTGCATTTATGGAACAAAATTAAGAAATTTGTATCGAACTTTCAAGAAAGAAATAAAAATGATTGACTCGCACGCACATTTATTTGACGAACAATTTTCTGGCGATTTAGCGGAAGTAATTTTCCGTGCGAAATCTGGTGGAATTGAAAAAATAATTATTCCCGCAACAAATATCGAAACTAGTAAAAAAGCAATAAAATTGAACCAAAATTACGATTTTATTTTTCCTGCAGTCGGAATTCATCCTCACGAAGTTGCAAATGTAAATGATGATGATTTAAAAATCATAAGCGAACTTGCCGACAATAAAAATGTAATTGCGATTGGAGAAATTGGTCTTGATTATTTTTACGATTTTGCTCCGAAAGAAAAACAGATTGAAATTTTTAAAAAACAGATTGACATTGCAGTTACGAAAAATTTACCAATAATAATTCACACTCGCGACTCAATGAACGAAGCGATTTCAATTGTTGAAGAAAAAATAAAACAATTTCCGAATTGGAGAGAAAAAGGTAAGCGTGGAGTATTTCATTGTTTTGGTGGATCAACCGATGAAGCAAATAAAATATTTTCACTTGGATTTTTAATTTCCATTACAGGAATGGTAACTTTTAAAAATACACCAGTAATAGAAACTTTAAAAAATATTGGAATAAAAAATATTATGCTCGAAACTGACAGCCCATATTTAGCGCCAGTTCCACATCGCGGAAAAAGAAATGAGCCAATTTATATTTTTGAAACAGCAAAAAAAATCTGCGAGATTTGTAATTGTAGTTTAGAAGAGTTAAGAGAAACTACAAATTTAAATTGTGAGAAATTATTTGGAAAACAATAGAACGCAGATTACGCTGATTGTTATGATTGAAAATGATTTTATTGATTTGAAAAAACTTTGCGTTTAAACTCAGGTTTTTTACCGAAATTTAAAAGCAAGCCAACTTCAATTTCGGTTGCTTTCAGATAATTGATTAATTGAAATTCGTGTTCTTCGCACAAAGATTCTGCGGCTTTTAATTCTACAATTACAAATTTATCAACAATCAAATCGGCATAATATTCTCCGACTTCTTTCGCTCCATAAAAAACTTTTATTTGTTTTTGCTTTTCAACGAACAAACCCATTGAAACTAGTTCGATGAACAAAGCATTTTCATAAACTTTTTCTAAAAATCCGTATCCTAAAGTATTGTAAACTTTGTAAAATGCCTTGATAATTTTTTCAGTAATTTCCGAATGTTTATAATTGTCTTTGTTTATCAAGTGATCATTATTTTTCATAATAATCTGCGTAATCAGCGTTCTAATAAATTTTGCGGAGAGGGTGAGATTCGAACTCACGATGGACTTACATCCATTTTAGTTTTCGAGACTAACGCCTTCAACCACTCGGCCACCTCTCCGAAACTTTTGCTAATATAAAAAAATATTTCTTAAAATAATTATTTTAAAATTCAATAATTGATTAGAGAAGAAAATTTTACTAATTTTGTTCATCACGGAAATATTTTAAACAAATAAAGGAAAAAATTATGTCATTAACAGTCGGTTCAGTTGCACCAGATTTCTCACTAACAAATATAGATAGAGAAAAAAAATCTTTAAGCGCGTTAAAAGGAAAAAAAGTTGTTTTAGTTTTTTTACCGGGAGCATTCACAGGCGTTTGCACAAAAGAAGTTTGCTCGTTTCAATCATCACTTGCCGCGTACTCGCAATTAAATGCCGAGGTACTTGCAATTACAGTTGATAGTCATTTTGCAAATAAAGCATGGGCTGATGCAAACGGAATTAAATATCCAGTTTTGAGCGATTACAGTCGCGAAACAATTTCAAATTACGGTGGCTTGCATTTTGATTTTGCTGGAATGAGTGGTTACTCCGCGGCAAAACGTTCTGTTTTTGTTGTCAATGAAGAGGGAATAATTTCTTACGCATGGGTTAGTGAAAATCCTGGCGTTGAACCTCCGTACGAAGAAATTAAAAACGCACTTTTATGATAACGCAAATTTCCTCAAAAGAATTAAAAAATCAACTCGAAGAAAAAAAATCAAAATTAATTTTGATTGATGTTCGAGAGCCGTGGGAATTTGAAATTACAAAAATTAACAAGTCGGAAAATATTCCACTTGGCTCGATTGCGACAATTTTAAATTCTCATGGGCTTGAAAAAGAAATTGTAGTTTATTGTCATCACGGTGTGCGAAGTATGCGTGCGGCGAATTTTTTACATTCGCTCGGATATAAAAATGTTCGCAATTTAACAGGCGGAATTGATAGTTACAGAAGTGTTGATGCCTCAGTTAAAGCTTATTAAATATGATTAAAATTGGCTCAAAAGCCCCGTCGTTTAATTTAATTGCTTCGGATGGAAAAAAATATTCTTTAAAAGATTTTAGCGGAAAAAAAATCGTTCTTTATTTTTATCCAAAAGATGACACATCGGGTTGCACAAAAGAGGCGTGCGATTTTAGAGATAATATTGATTCGTTTAAAAAAGAAAATACAATCGTGCTTGGTATTAGCGCTGATGGAATTGACAAGCATAATAAATTTATCAAAAAATACGATTTAAATTTTCTTTTACTCAGCGATGAAATGAAAAATATTTTAAAAAAGTACAATGTGTGGAAAGAAAAAAGTATGTACGGAAGAAAATATTTTGGAATTGAGCGAACAACTTTTATAATAAATGAAAAAGGAATTATTAAAAATATTTTTAATAAAGTAAAAGTTGATGGACATGTTGAAGAAGTTTTGAATCAAATAAAAAGATGATTGCATTCATTTCACGAAGAGAAAGTTTTTCATCTTCTCACAGAGTTGCTCTCCCAAATTTATCTGATAAAGAAAATATGAAATTGTTCGGCGCTTGTTCAAATAAAAATGGACATGGGCATAATTATATTTTAGAAATTACAATCAAAGGAAAAGTAAATCCAAAAACAGGATATGTAATTGACTTAAAAGAAGTGAAAGAAATTATGCATCAAAATTTTCTAAAATATGTTGATCACAAAAATTTAAATTTAGATGTAGATTTTTTAAAAGGAATTAATCCAACTACAGAAAATATTGCAATTGCTTGTTGGAATAAACTTAATCCGCATTTTAAAAAAAGCGCAAAATTATTTTCAATTAAAATATTTGAAACAGATAAAAATTTTGTCGAATATCGTGGTGAATAATGTCGAGTAAATCAAATATTGAAAAATTAACTTTTGAACTTATCAGTTTAATTGGAGAAAATCCCAAAAGAAATGGTTTGCTGAAAACTCCAAAAAGGGTAAGCGAATCTTGGGGATTTTTAACAAAAGGATATAATGAAGATTTAAAAAATATTATCAATGGTGCTGTGTTTACTGAAAAATATGACGAAATGGTAATTGTGAAAGATATTGAATTTTACAGTATGTGCGAACATCACTTGCTTCCTTTTTTTGGAAAAATGCACATTGCATATATTCCAAACGGAAAAATAATTGGACTAAGTAAAATTCCAAGAATTGTAGAATATTTTTCCCGCCGATTGCAAGTGCAAGAAAGATTAACTCGTGAGGTTGCAAAAACTTTGCAAAAAATTTTAAAGCCACTCGGAGTTGGAGTTGTTTGTGAAGCAAGCCATTTATGTATGATGATGCGCGGAGTTGAAAAACAAAATTCGAAAGCGACAACCAGTCAAATGCTTGGGCAATTTAGAAGCAAAGAAGCAACTCGCAAAGAATTTTTAACTTTAATTTCTCACAGCTACACAAAATAAAATGAAGATTAAAAAAATAGTTTGGATTACTGGTGGCGGAAGTGGAATCGGTGAGGCAATTGCAAAAGAGTTTGCAAAAAATTCTTACTTGGTTATTATTAGTGGAAGAAGAATTGAGAAATTAAAAAAAGTTGCCACAGAAATAAATAAAAAAGGGGGAGAATGTTTTTCTTTGAAAATGGATGTGAGAGATTTTGAATCTGTCAAAATAAATTATAAATATATTTTAAAAAAATTTGGATCGCCGGAAGTTTTAGTCAACAATGCGGCGGTAACTTACTTCAAAAAATTTACTGATACATCAATTAGTGAATTCGAGGAAATCATCTCTACAAATTTAAAAGGATATTTTTCAACTTTAAAAATTGTTTTGCCAAAAATGATAAAAAATAATTTTGGAATTTGTGTAAACATTCATTCGGTTGCGGCAATTAAAACTTTTAAAAATTCCTCCGTATATTCTGCTTCAAAGGCGGGAGCGCATGCGATGACAAAATGTATAAGAGAAGAGGTTAGAGGATTTGGAATTAGAGTCATTGATGTTTTGCCCGGAACTGTTGAAACTGAAATGTGGTCAAAAAAAGATATTAAAAAATTAAAATCCTCAATCTTAAAACCTAAAAGTGTAGCTGAAGTTGTATTTACGCTTGTAAATCAAAGTAATAATTCACATATCGAGGAAGTAGTTATTCGTCCGCAAAATGGTGATTTGTAAAAATAAAATAAAATTATTCGCTCTTGTTTTTTCTATTTCAATAATTGGTTGCAGTTATTTGCCAAACGCTGTAAATGAAAAAATAAATTTTTATTACACTTCGTTTGTTTCGTACTTCAATACTTTTTACAACGCGAGAGAATTGTACAATTCTGCAAATTTAGAAGTGATAAAAATAAGAGAAGATGCAATCAAACAAAATAAATCTTTTTCGATAAGTTCGCTCTCTTCCGCATCAAAAGATAAATTTCAAAAATCAATCGAGAAAGCATCTAAGTTTTTAACTTATTATCCAAATTCTGCATTTGTTAGCGATGCGTTAGTTTTGATTGGCAAATCAACTTTTCTGCTTGGAGATATTAGTAAGGCACAAAAAAAATGTAATGAGATTTTAGAAAGATACCCGAATAGTGAAATTGCTCACGAAATAAATATTTTACAAATAAAAATATTAATCGAACAAAAAGATTTTGTTAAAGCCACTGAAAGTTTTGAAAATATTATTAATGAAGAAATATATTTAGAAAATAAAGATTTCAATTCTGAATTAATTTTAATTACAAACGACTTATACTTTAAAAGAAATAAATTTCAAGATTGCCAACTTGCTTTAAATAAAATTGTAAAATTTAGTAGCAATAAATTCTATAAAAGTTTTGCTTATTTTTTAATTGCAAAGTGTTATGAAAATGCAAATGAAATTCCGAATTCTGTTTCCACATTTCTTCTCGCCTCTGAAACAGCTGACGACTACTCGCAAAAAATTTTGTATCTGACAAATTATTATCGCATAAATGAGGATTATAAAAAATCGATAAGTGAACTAAATGAACTAATTGAGCTTGATAAAAATAAAACTTTCATTCCCGATTTATATTTAACAATCGGAAAAATTTATTTCAAAGCAAAAAATTTTGAAAACGCAAAAAGTTATTTTAAAATGCTCGATACAAGTTTTGCAACTTCACCGCAAGCGAATGAGGGAAAATATTATTCGGGCGAAATATATTTTAAGATTGAAAATAAAATTGATACAGCAATTTTGTTTTACGAAAAAGTCAAAACTGCCGCAGTTTTAAACGACTTTACAATAGATGCAATAAAAAAATATAAATATCTTTTTACTTATTCGAGGTTAATGAAAGAGAAAAATAATTATCTATCACTGATTTTAAAAAATGATTCG
>CAYIXI010000055.1:0-8143 GCA_964367235.1 uncultured Chitinophagaceae bacterium
GGGAATAATTCTACAAGCGCGATTGAAGGTTGGTTTGGAAAAAATTATGAACAAGGCGGAATTATTTTTCACGCCAAAACAAATGGAGTTGATGACAAAATTAGAAATGCAAATAGCGATTTAACTGGTTTTTCAGTTGATGGAAATTTATTGCTGAATGAATATTTAAAATTAAATAATCCTTTTAGAGCGCGAGGTAAAGTTGTAATTGAAAATAATAACTACAATACTTTTGGTGCTTTAAATAGTTTAGATAGAAAGAAAAATAACACAAATATAAATTTTGGAGTCAATAGTAATATTGACTCGCTCTTTAGTTTTGTAAAAAATATTAATTATACATTGGATTTTGATTTAAACTTTTTTGCGATAAGAGATAGTAATTTAAAATTAGAAGAATTCGAATTCTCAATTGGTGGAAAAACATTTCAGTCTATTTTTAATTTGCCAACAATAATTGCAACCGAGTTTAGAGGATCGAATCCATCAAGAAATTCTGAATGGAATTTTAGTTATCCAATATATTTTAAAGCCGAAATTTCTTTTCAAAATTCTTTTTATGAAAAATATTCGGCTGGCATAAATTTGCAATTTATAAGTACTAACGGAACAGATGGTAAATCTCTTTCAAATTTCTTTCCGCAAATTGAAGGAAGATATAATTATTCAAATGCACATTCTTTTTCGTTGGCGTATAATCCAACTATTAGTTATCAAAACTACAGTAAAATATTTGAAAGAAATCCTTATTTAAAAACCTCTACTGGATTAAACCCGGAATCCATTCCATTTTATTTAATCTTCAAATCAGAACATCAATTAAGCCCAGAACGAGGAATCACATCGACAATTTTATTTGAAAAAAGAAAAAATCATTTAAGTTATATCGATACAACAACTGAAAAATTATGGCAAACAACAGAAATTCCGTCAGTCAATCATTTTAAATTTGAACTCAATTGGCGCGAAGAAATTTCCTCGCAAAATAGTTTGCAAACAATTGGCTCAATAAATTATTACAAGGCAATTGATTCCAACAAAACTCTTCCGCATATTCCATTGTTGAACTTGAGTGGAATCTACAAAACGATATTGAAAGAAAATTTATCGCTTGAATTTAGCACAACATTTTCATCAAAAAGATGGATTGATATAGAAAATAAAAATTCGTTAAAAGGATTTTTAGATTTAAGTGCGCAGTGCGAATATTTGTTTCAAGAAAGATTTAAATTTTTTGGAAATGTTACGAACCTAATAAATCAAAAAATTTATTTGTGGGATGGATATCGAGAAAAAGGATTTTCGATTTTATTTGGTATGACTTACAGTTGGTAATTTTTTAATAACAAATTCGGAGGTTTGCAATGCCTAACATGAATTTAAAAGGAGTTCCACCAGCACGGCCACCAATACCGGGAGCAAGACCTGGCGCGCCTGCAGGTGCACCTCAACAAGAAAAGAAAAAATTATTAGGTTTGCCGATGCCAATCGCTCTTGGTGTTGGTGGATTACTTGGAGTTGGATTAGTTGTTGGAATTTTATTTTTAACCGGAGTTCTCGGAGAAGATGAAAAACCAAAATTTGAAAGACCATTGCCACCAGTTGATATAACTACAAATGATACAGTTTCGCTTGCGGCAGTTACTCCGCAAAAAAGTATCACAAAAGTTGAAGAGCCAAAAGCAAAATTAAATAATGGCAAAGTTGATAAAAAGAATTCTGTAAATCCAAATAGAAAAAATTATGCGATGCCATCATCGGGAGGTGCATTTTCAATTCAAGTTGAATCGTGGGGAAGTCAAACTAAAGCAAACATGCGTGCGCAAGTTTATTTAAAAGCTGGCTTTCAAACATTTGTTGATAGAGGTGGAAAGAAAAATAATTACAGAGTTTTGGTCGGCAGGTTTGCAACAAAAAATGAAGCGCGTCGTTCGGCAGAAAAAATTGCCCAAATGCTTGAAAGTGGTTACACAATTATAAAATTAAATTAATCAATCGTATATGGAAAAATTAACTTTATTTAATCTTTTTAATCAGGGCGGCGTTGTAATGTGGCCTATTTTGTTATGTTCTATTATAACTCTCGCAGTTATAATCGAAAAATTTTTTACTCTTTCAAAAGTAAAAATAAATCCTGAAAAATTAATGGCAAGCATTCGCGAATCGCTTGCGCAAAAAAATATTGTTGGCGCAATTGATGCGTGTCGTCAAGTCAACGCGCCAGTTGCAAATGTTTTGCGTCGAGGAATTCAACAATTTGATAATGGCAAAGAGGCAATGCGACAAGCAATTGAAAACTCTGGCAGAGAAGAAATTTTTCATCTCGAAAAAAGATTGAGCGTTTTAGCAAACATGGCTGGCGTTGCACCAATGCTTGGATTTTTAGGAACAGTTACAGGAATGATTCAAACATTTTATACAATTCAGTTAATGGGTGGAAATTTAAGTCCGTCAGATTTAGCAGGTGGAATTTGGGAAGCGATGTTGACGACTGCATTTGGTTTGATTGTCGGAATTCCCGCGCTTGGATTTTATAATTATTTTGTAAGCAGAGTTACACGATTTATTTTTGAAATTGAAACCTTAACCGAAGAGTTTTTAGGAATTGATGAAAATATAAGTTTGATTACATCTTCAAAAACTACAAATTTTGGTGATGAAGATAAAGAGACAGAATATTTTGAACCAATAAAAGAATAAATGAAATTCGAACAAAAACATCGCGTTGACCCAGCATTTAATTATGCATCGCTAACTGATATTGTTTTGCAACTTTTAATATTTTTTGTTTTAGTTTCTTCATTAATGGTTATGCCCGGAATTAAAATTTCACTTCCAGATGCAGTTCAAAGCGAAAAGCATTCCGAAACTCAAACGGTTTTAACGATTACAAATAAAGGAAGATTATTTTTAAATCGTGACGAAGTTCAAAAAGAAAATCTTGCTCAAAAATTAATTTCAATAATTGATAAAGATAGAGAAAAGGTAATCATCATTCGTTCTGATAAAGAAGTTTCTTTACAGCAAGCGGTTGAAGTAATGGATATTGCAAAAGGTGTTGGTGCAAAAAAATTTTTAATTGCAACCGAAACAATTAAATAAAATATTTTCGATGTTCTCTAAAAAATTATTTCCCATTTCAATAATATTTTCTGTTTTACTCCACATTATTTTTGCAATTATAATGATGTACTATTCATTCGAAGAGGCTAAAACAAAGGTCGAAACTATCGAAATGAGTTGGGGACCATCTCCATCGGATTTATCAAACGAAATGGATATTGCCAATTTAGAATCGGGAAACCCGCAAGATGGAGAAAGTTCGAGTTCAAATTCATTTAGTGAAGAAACAATTGAACTCCCATCAATAAAATCTTTAAATAATGATGAAAAAATATTTACAACTAAAAAAGAAAAAAAGAGCGACGACTCAAGTCCGATAAATTTTAATCCATCAAGTACAAAAAAAAATGTTGAAGAGAGTTCGGAAAAAACTTCATCCACCTCAAGCATTGGGAAAAAACCACAAAAAGAGGGAAGAGGTAGCGAAGATGCTACTGATGCAGCGGCACCATTTGGTAAAGGAAGTGTAAGTATTGGAGCGGGAAAAAATGTTTCGTACGATATTGAGTGGACAAATAATTTAATTAGGAACCTCGAAGTATTTTCTCTTCCAAAATATCCTGCTGGTGCAAATATTTCAACTCAAATTAAATTGAGACTTTTTGTTGAGCCAAGTGGATTTATTAGCGATGTGCAAGTTTTACAAAAAGGAAATACTCAACTTGAAAATGTGGCGATTAGAGATGTTAAAAAGTGGAAGTTTGAATCTTTACAAAGTGGACAAACGCAAAAAACACAAAGTTGTGTTGTAACTTTTCGTTTTGTGTTGAAATAATTTATTTTTTATAATAAAAATTATAAAAAATAATTTCACAAATTGTTAAAATCAAAAGTGAAATTGCATCTCTGTTAAAATAAAATCCAAAGCCTTCAGCTAAAATTAAAAATTTTAAAATCATTGTAACAACAGACCAACCAACAGAAAAAATAATTATAAACAATCCGAGCGAAGCTAAAGCTAAGCCAATTCCTTCCTTCTGATATTGTTTTGCAAATCCAAATGTGAAAGCAACGATGTGTGAATAAAAAATAATTAGCGCAATCATTTCAGTTAGTAAGCATCTTTTCCAAAAATCACTGCATAAATAGTTTTAAAAATAATTTTAATATCAAATGCGATTGACCAATTCTCAACATAATAAATATCATATTTAGTTCTTTCGCTAATCGACGCATCGCCACGCATTCCGTTTACTTGCGCCCAACCAGTCAATCCGCTTTTTAATCTGTGGCGCTCCAAGTATCGGGGAATTTCGTTTTTAAATTGTTCGACAAAAAATGGTCTTTCCGGCCTCGGACCAACAATACTCATTTCGCCCATTAAAACATTGATTAATTGTGGCAATTCATCTAAACTAGTTCTGCGTAAAAATTTTCCGATTGCCGTTACACGCGAATCTCCGGATGATGCTCGGACTGGTCCAGAAAATTCTTCTGCTTCAATTCTCATGGAGCGATATTTTAAGATTGAAAATTCTTTTCCATCAACACTTATTCTTCTTTGAATAAAATAAATCGGTCCATGAGAATTTATTTTTATAGCGCAAATTATTATTATTTGAATTGGTAAAGTCAGCAAAATTACTATTAAAGAAAAAAGAAAATCGAAAATTCTTTTTAAAAAACGATTCCATGCGGTTAATGGAATTTCTTTAATTTTTATAAATGGAATTCCTTCGATTTCCTGCGTACGAACTCGGCTTGTCATTAAATCAATCAAATCTGGTACAAGCATTATGTCAATATTTTTTCCCTCAACCGATTGAACAAGTTCAATTAATTTTGGATGATCTTGATAGGGAAGTGCGACAAAAATTATTTCCACTTTAGATTGTTTTATAAAATCTGGAAGTGAATCGATTGTTCCGCAAAATATATTTTTGTAATCACTCGAAATATTTTCATCAGAAAAATATCCGCATAATTTAAAACCGAGCGAACTTTTTTCATTTACCATCTTCATAATTTTATGCGCAGTATCAGTGCTTCCAACAACTGCAACATTTTTTAATTCATATCCTTTTTTGTAAAGATATTTTTCAAAAGAAATTGTAATCAATCTACCAATTGAAACAAATAAAATTGCTGAAGACCAAAGCAAAACAAACACAACTCGCGAAAAAGAAAAGTCGCGATAAAAAAATGTTGCGCTTAAAATTAAAAGCATTCCCAAACTCAAAACTCGAACAATCGGAAAAAATTCATCGCTGATGTGTGTGTTTCTTCGAGTCGTGTACATTCCCCGAGAGGAAAGTGTGTAAAGCCAAATCGGAATAAAAATTAACGAACTAAATAAATACGATTCAAGTTTCGGAACTCCCTCAGTTACAGGAACTAAATTTGTAAGTTGCGATTGAAATCTTATCCAATAAGAAAATAAAAATGCGCACTCAAGTGCAATTGCATCAATAATTAAAGTTGAAAATGGAATTAGAATATCGTGATGTTTTGTTTTCATTTTTAAAAATAGTTCAATTTTAAAACCAATTGTTTAATTTGTACCAATCAATTGTAGATTTGAAACCGTTAAACAAAGTAGTTTTTTCTGAAAAACCAATCTCATTTTTCGCCTTATTTACACTGCAAATCCAATATTTTGCTGTAATATCTTTTGCTTTTTCAAAATTTATAACCGATGGTTTTTGTTTAAAAAGAGAAATAAATTGCACAAAGCCAGCATAAATAAAAATAATAATTTTAGGAAGATTAATTTTGAATAATTTTTTCTCTAAAACTTCTTCGCAAATATTTCCAATTTCAAACCAAGTGTACGATTTTTCCGAACCAATTATGTAAATTTTTCCAATGGCATTTTCAGATTTCGCCGAAAGCAAAATTCCATTTATCAAATCCGATACATGAATTAAGTTTATAAAACTCCTACCAAAATTATTTAGAGGCAAAATTCCTTTGTTAATTGATTTGAAAAAATCAAAAGTTGCGCTGTCGCGCGCGCCGTAAACTGCCGAAGGACGAATAATTGTAATTGGCAATTCATCTTTAAATGATAAAACAATTTTTTCCGCTTCAAGTTTTGATTTTCCGTAAGTTGTAATCGGATTTAATTCCGATTTTTCATCAACGGGAAAATTATTTTTACTCGGTCCAACTACAGCAAGGCTACTAACAAAAACAAATCGACGAATATTTTTTTTATTTTCAAATGTTGCATCAATTAAGTTTTTTGTTGCTTCAACATTTCCTCTGTAAAAATCTTTTTTAGATTTTCCTGCAACTATTCCTCCAACATGAAAAATATAATTTGCATTCTTTACTCCATTTCGTATTGCAGTCAAATTAAATAAATCACCTTCAATAATTTCAATCGGAAGATTTTGTAAAAATCCCAATTTGGATTTATCTCGAATCAAGCATTTAACCGCAAATCCTTCCAATAGCAATCGCTCAACTAAATGGCTTCCAATAAAACCCGTTGCGCCAGTTACAAATGCAATTTTACTTTTCATTTTTATTGCTTATGCTATTTTTCTGATTTATATTTCGACAAGTATCTTTAAAAACTTAAAATTAATTTTGGTAAATATATGGATTTATTCGATAAATGTAGAGCCTTTACAATCGCCGATGAGGTAAAAGCCGTTGGGCTTTATCCTTATTTTCATCCGATAAATGCAAACGAGGGACCGGAAGTTATAATGGAGGGACGAAAAATAATTATGGCTGGTTCAAATAATTATTTGGGATTGACTGCGCATCCGAAAGTTAAAGAAGCATCTAAAAATGCAATTGATAAATATGGAACTGGTTGCTCTGGCTCGCGATTTTTAACTGGCACTTTAGATTTGCATATCGAGCTTGAAGAAAAAATTGCAAAATTTTTAGGAAAAGAAGATTGCCTTTTATTCAGCACTGGTTTTCAAACTCCGCAAGGAATTATTTCCGTTCTCGCGCAAAAAGGTGAATTAGTTTTTTCCGATAGAGATAATCACGCGAGCATCAATGCCGGAAATTTTATTTCAACAGGATTGAACATTGAAGTAATTCGTTACAAGCACAATAATTTTGAACATCTCGAAAATTTAATTTCTAAACATCCGATTGAAACTTCAAAATTAATTGTTACCGATGGAGTTTTTAGCACATCGGGCGAAATTGTTGATTTGCAAAAACTTGTTCCGATTGCAAAAAAATATAACGCAAAACTTTTAGTTGATGATGCGCATGCACTTGGAGTAATTGGAAATGGTGGAAGAGGCACTGCAAATTATTTTAATTTAGTTGATGAAGTTGATTTAACTTTTGGAACTTTTTCAAAATCGCTTGCTTCACTTGGCGGATTTGTTGTTGGACCAAAAATTGTAATTAATTATTTAAAGCACACTGCGCCATCTTTTATTTTTAGCGCAAGCCCAACACCAAGTTCGGTTGCCGCGGCAATTGCTTCGTTAGATTTAATTGAAAAAGAACCGGAGCGAATTGAAAAACTTCATAAAAATGTTGCTCGCGCTCGTGCAGGATTTGAATCTTTCGGTTTGCCAATTACTGGTCACCCCGATACTGCAATTGTTTCAATTCATATTGGCGATACAGATAAAACTTTATATTTGTGGAAGCAACTTTACGATGCTGGAATTTTTGTAAATGTTTTTGTTCGTCCCGGTGTTATGCCCGGCCACGAATTACTGCGAACAAGTTTTATGGCAACTCACGAGTTTCATCATATTGATAAAATCGTTAATACAATTGGTAATCTTTTTAAAAATAATGGTATCTAAAATGAATGAAATAATAATTAGGCCAGTTGTTTCAAAAAAAGATGAAAAAATTTTTCTTCTCTTTCCGTACAAAGTAATTTATAAAGATGATAAAAATTGGGCAACACCACTTTATCAGGATAGAAAAAAATTAATAGACAAAAATAAAAATCCTTTTTACAAACACGCCGATGCCGAATTTTATATTGCTGAAAAAAATGGCGTTATCGTTGGGCGAATTGGTGCAATCGTAAATTTCAATCATAATAAAGAGCATAACGATAAAATTGGTTTCTTCGGATTTT
>CAYIXI010000056.1:0-8128 GCA_964367235.1 uncultured Chitinophagaceae bacterium
TTTGCGCAACTCGTCCACCACATGTAAATATTCAGGATGTAATTATAATGCCAACTGACCAAGCGGCGCTGCATTTGGTAAGAAGAGATTAAGAATTTTTTTTTATTTCATTTATAATTGCATTTACTAATTTTGAATTTGTTTTGGTTGACAAGTCTTTAGAAAAAGAAAAATCTTTTCCCTCAATTCCAAAAACAAAACAACGATTAGGTAATTTCTTTAATTGCTTTGCAAGTTTGATTGCTTCTAAAATTCCGAATGAATGAGTTGATGGGAGTGAAAATTTAAAATCAAATTGATTTTTATTTACATCAATTTTATGAAACTTACCTACATTCGAATCTGAGGAAATAGAATCAATCAAAATTACTTTATCAAAATTTTTCATCGATTCAATTAACGCAAAACCATCTCCATAATTATTTTCAAATATGACATTTTTAAATTTCATTTCGGATAATTGTTGAAGAATGACTAATCCCAAAGAATCATCGCTTCTGTTAATATTCCCAATTCCAATAATTTTTATTCTCATTTTCAATAATATTTTCAGTTAATCAAAAACCAAACAGCAGAAACAGAGGGAATTTATAACAAAATCTCATCTCATTAAAATGGCACATTGTTTGCATATCTTATTGTAAAAGATAAAAGTTAATTATCCAAATTTTTTTAGTTATGGAAAACACTCACATTAACTCTTCAAGCAAGTTTGTAGCAAGCCAATCAGATTTTCAAAAATTAATATTAATTTTAAAAAAAGAAAATTACACAATAATCGCCCCTAAAGTAAAAGATAACGCAATTATTTACGATGAAATCGTATCGGCTGAGGATTTGCCTATCGGGATAAAAGATAAACAGGAAAAAGGGAAATATTTTATTGAAAAAACCTCAAGTGGAAAATATTTTGATTTTGTAGTTGGACCAAACTCGCTTAAAAATTATTTTTTTCCAACAGAAAAAATAATTTTTAAAGCGGTAAAAAATAAAAATGGCTTTGATATTTTAGAAGAAAATTACGAAACAAAAAAATATGCTTTTATTGGAGTTAGATCTTGTGATCTTGAAGGATTAAAAACTCAAGATAAAGTTTTTTTAAATGGTCAGTACAAAGATAGTTATTATAAAAAAATTAGGGACGAGGCATTGATAATTTCGGTGAATTGCACAACTAAAGCAGATACTTGTTTTTGTGTCTCTATGAATAGTGGACCAGCATGCAAAACAGGATTTGATTTATCTTTAACTGAAATAAAACTCAACCCATCGCATTATTTTATTATCGAAGTTGGTAGCGTAATGGGAGAAAAAATAATTTCCAAATTAAAATTATTGTTAGCTACAGAAAAAGAAATATCAGCTGGAGAGAATTTAATCGAACAAAATAAAAATAATTTTATAAGAAATATTGAAACAAAAAATCTAAAAGAAAAATTATTTAAAAACTTTGAAAGCCCTATTTGGGATGAAATCGCAACACGATGTTTAAGTTGCGCAAATTGTACAATGGTTTGCCCAACTTGTTTCTGCTCAACAGTCGAAGACATTACCGACTTAAAAGGTGAAAACGCAAAAAGAATTAGTAAATGGGATTCTTGTTTTACAATAGAGCATTCATATATTCACGGCGGAAATATTCGTTCATCAGTTAAATCAAGATACAGACAATGGCTGTTGCATAAATTTAGTTATTGGGTTGATCAATTTGATACATTTGGATGTGTTGGTTGTGGAAGATGTATAACTTGGTGCCCAGTTGGAATTGATGTAACGGAAGAAATTAAAAAAATAACAAAATGAGGTCAACATGAAACAAACACTTGAAGCAATATTAAAAGATCATCCATTTGTAAAAGATTTAAATCCGAAACATTTACATTTACTAATTGGATGCGCGGCTAATATAAGGATTGAGCAAGGGAAATATTTATTCAAAGAAAATCAACCAGCGGAAAATTTTTTCTTTATTCGCAAAGGTCAAATTGCAATCGAATCTTTTATCCCAGGCAAAGGACAAATTACAATTCAAACAGTCGACGATGGAGATATTTTAGGTTGGTCGTGGTTAATTCCTCCTTATAAATGGCATTTCGATGCAAAAGCAACTACACCAGTTAGAGCAATTACACTTGATGCAAAATGTTTAAGAACAAAATGTGAAAAAGATTTTGAACTTGGTTACGAAATGATGAAACGCGTGGCGTATTTGATGGAAAACAGATTGCAAGCAACAAGACTTCAACTTTTAGATTTTTATGGAAACTAATAATTTTGACAAAATATTACCAAAGCCATTTATTGTAAAAAAATTTAAAAAAGAAACGCACGATACATTTACAATTGATTTAATTTCCAAATCCTCCAAATTTGATTTTAAACCTGGTCAATTTAATATGCTTTATCTTTTCGGGATTGGAGAAGTTCCAGTTTCGATTAGTGGGAACGCGCAAAATGCAAAAACATTTATTCATACAATTAGAAGTGTTGGTACCGTAACAAAAAAAATAAGTAAAATAAAATCTGGTTCAGTAATTGGTGTGCGAGGTCCGTTTGGTAGCCACTGGCCAATTGAAGAAGCAAAAGGAAAAAATATTTTAATTATCGCCGGAGGAATTGGTTTAGCTCCTTTACGCCCAGTAATTTATAATATTTTAGATCAAAGAAAATCATTTAATAAAGTTGCTCTGCTTTATGGAGCAAGAAGTATGAATGATATTTTATATTATAAAGAGTTAGAAACATGGCGTGCTAAACTTGATTTCGATTTACATGTTACGGTTGATAGAGGCGATAAAAACTGGCGAGGCGAAGTTGGAGTTGTTACAACTCTGATTAAAAAAATTTCTATGGATTGGAATAATACAATTGCTTTTATTTGTGGACCAGAAATAATGATGCGATTTGTTTTGGAAGAATTATTAGATTTAGGCATGAAGGAAAATGAAATTTATATTTCAATGGAAAGAAATATGAAATGCGCTGTTGGTATTTGTGGCCATTGCCAAATCGGGAAGGAATTTGTTTGTAAAGATGGTCCTGTTTTTAAATTTTCTCGAATGAAAGATTATTTTTTAAAAAGAGAATTGTAAAATGATTAAAAAACCAAAAGTAGCTGTGTGGAAATTTGCCTCTTGCGACGGATGTCAATTAAGTTTGCTGGATTGTGAAGATGAATTGCTCGCTCTATCGGAAGTAATTGAGATTGCAAATTTTCCAGAGGCTTCAAGAAGATTCACAAAAGGTCCGTACGATATTTCTTTAGTTGAAGGCTCCGTTACAACCGCACACGATGCAGAAAGAATTCACAAAGTTAGAAAAATATCAAAATTTTTAATTACGATTGGCGCCTGTGCAACTGCTGGCGGAATCCAAGCGTTAAAAAATTTCAAAAATGTAAATGAATTCACAAAATATGTTTATGCAAACCCCGCATATATTTCAACTTTAAATAAATCAACTGCAATTGCCGATCATGTAAAAGTAGATTTTGAATTGCGTGGTTGCCCGATTAATAAATATCAATTGCTCGAGGTCATTAATGCATTTTTGAATGGACGAAAACCAAACACTCCATCGCATAGCGTTTGCATCGATTGTAAAACAAAGGGAAATATTTGCGTTGTAATTTCTGAAAATATTCCCTGTTTGGGACCTGTAACTCATTCAGGTTGCGATGCGCTTTGCCCAAGTTATAATAGAGGTTGCTTCGGATGTTTCGGACCGAAGGAAACCCCAAACACTTCGTCTCTTTCAAAAGATTTAATTTATAGAGGAATGAGTAAAGAAAATGTTGTTAGATTTTTCAGAACTTTTAATGCGTATGCCGATAGTTTTAGAAAAGAAAGTGAAGCACATGAAAAAAACTAAAATTTTAAAAGTAGAATATCTTACGCGTGTTGAAGGAGAAGGAGCGATGTTTATAAAAATTGAAGGAGAGAAAGTTAAAGAGGTTAAATTTAATATTTTTGAGCCGCCAAGATTTTTTGAAGCATTTTTGCGTGGAAGAAATTATTATGAGGCGCCAGATATTACAGCAAGGATTTGTGGAATTTGTCCCGTTGCATATCAAATGAGTTCGATTCATGCAATGGAAAATATTTTTAATACGAAACTTCCAAATCATTTACGAGAACTTCGTCGTCTGCTTTATTGTGGTGAATGGATAGAAAGCCACACGCTTCATATTTATATGCTTCACGCACCAGATTTTTTAGGATACGATGATGCAATTGAGCTTGCAAAAGATCATCCTCAGATTGTTGAGAAAGCGCTTAAGTTAAAAAAAATCGGAAACGAAATAGTTAACTTAATTGGAGGGAGAGAAATTCATCCGATAAATGTAAAAGTTGGAGGTTTTTACAAAATGCCTTCCAAAAAAAATATGCTTGAGTTAAATGAAAAATTAAAATGGGCAAGAGATATTTCAATCGAAACAATTAAACTTGTTTCAAAATTTGAGTTCCCAGATTTCGAGCAGGATTATCATTTTGTTGCGCTACGAAACGAAAACGAATATCCATTTAACGAAGGGCGATTAGTTTCCAACAAAGGTTTGGATATTTCAATCAAAGAATATGAAAAATATTTTTTTGAAGAACATGTTGAACATTCAAATGCATTACACTCTTTTATAAAAGATAAAGGAAATTATTTCGTTGGACCACTTGCTCGATTTAATTTAAATTTTGATAATCTCACAAAAACTTGTAAAGAAATTGCAAAAGAGGTTGGAATAAATCGAAACTGCAAAAATCCTTTTCAAAGTATAATTGTTCGCTCAATCGAAAATCTTTTTGCTATTGAGGAAGCGATGCGAATAATAAATAATTACGATGAAAAATTAGAACCAAATGTAAATATTAAAATTACTGCAGGCGTCGGGATGGGTTGTACCGAAGCGCCTCGTGGAATTTTGTATCATCGCTATAAAGTTGATGAAAAAGGGATAATTATTGAGGCGAAAATAGTTCCACCAACTTCGCAAAATCAGAAAACAATTGAAGAAGATTTGCGGAAATTTGTTATACAAAACATTCATTTAAACGATGAAAAATTAACATGGAAGCTTGAACAAGCAATTAGGAATTATGACCCATGTATTTCGTGCGCGACACATTTTTTAAAATTAAAAATAGAGAAGTTGTAATTAACAATATATTTTTTTGATAAGTAATTTTTAACAATTTTCCTCCATCCGCAATTTGCTATTAGGTGCTTGCCGTTTTTTGTATTTTAAGTTCAATGAAATATAAGTTACCAGATAGTCAAAGCAATATTTTACCAAACCTACTTGATTTAACTTCAGTTAAAAAAATTAACGAAGCTGAATTCGAAGGTTTTTTAAAAACGGAAATCTATTTTACTGAAAGCCTCACAAGTCGCACAAAATTTAATCAAACTTATATTTTAAAAATCCATAAAATGGCTTTAAGTCATTTGTATTCTTTTACCGGAAAACTAAGAGATGTAAATATGTCTAAAGGAGGATTTCCATTTGCGGTAGCAAAATTTTTACCTGAAGCAATGTCTGTTTTTGAAAATGAGATTTTATCTGCGCTACCAAATAAATATAAAAGTCGCAAACAATTAATAAATGATATTGCAATTGTTCATGGGGAATTACTTTTTATTCATCCGTTTCGCGAAGGGAATGGACGAGTTGCCCGTCTTTTGGCAAATTTAATGTCACGAAAGGCTGGTTATGATGGATTAATGTTTGAAAAAATTGGGGATAAAGAATTTGAAAAATATGTTACCGCAGTGCAAAGTTGTGCCAATAAAGATTACAATAAAATAATAGATTTTATTACTTCTATTTTCCCAGATTAAGTTCTACTTTTTTAAGTGTTTGTTCGGCAACACTTAATGAGATGTCAATACCCTCAATTTTAAATGAAAATATAAGAGATTTAAGAATCTTCTCTCTTAAAGATTTTTCTTTTTTAAATTTTTTTGTAGTCAACTTCATAAATCAAATATACTAAATTGTTTGACGAAAAATAAATTGATTTTTTCAGCAAACTTTTAAGAAGAGATTAAAAAGATTTTTTTATTTCTTTTAATCTTATGTTATCTGCTGCTCTGCTGTCCATCCGAAGTCGTGTCGTTTGAAGTTTGCACAAATTATTTTTTTTCTTGTAAATGGTCAATGGTTGATTGAAGTCCTGAATAAAGTTTAATTGTCAACTGTCTTATCTTTTCCTCGTTTGATAAATTATTTAGTTTGTATTTCTCTAAACTCTGCTCAAACTTTTCTCCCTTTCTGTGCGCTGCTCCTGTTGAACGAATTGACTGAATTGCTTGCAGGGATTCTATAACTGCATTTATGTTTTCTTTGGTAACTCCTAATTTTTCAAGAGTAACATAAAGAAGAGAGATTGAACCTTTGATTTCCTTATTGTCAATTATTTTTCCTGATACCTTTTCAAGAAGTTTTACATTTATGGAATCACAAAATATTTTTGCAAGTGCTTGTATTTGCTCATCAAACTCTTTCCATTCTTCCGTCAATGGAATTCGCACAACTTTTAAATAGTGCTCATCATTTTTTGTAAGTTCAAGAAAAATAGAACCCCCGAACAGTTTCTCAGCTAACGCATTTAATTCGTTATATGAACTCAATAGATATGACATTGGAGATTCCTCAACTGTCGGTGCAGAAAACTTTGCCTCAAAGTCAGCTTCAAAACGATGTTTTGAAATTGTTCCTCTTGGTTGAACATTATATTGCTTCCAATGAAGTTGTTCGTTATACGGTAATCTTGAAAGGTCACCAAGCCATACTTGAACAAGTCCTTCTTTTGTAATGTCTATGTCAATGCCCCAAAGACTTAAACAACTAAAATGATGTGATGTAACTGTGAACCTTTTTGGTTCAGAATAATATTTCAACAAAACAGATTTATTAAAGTAAACTGCCGTCAAATAATTAGGTGCGCCTGTGTCAGTAAAATAGCTGCTTAGAGAATCTTCATTGCAAGTGTATTCTATGTCCTCCCCATTTTCCTTTACTCCATAAATGAAACTTGCGTATTTTTCTTCCTCAAAAGTAAAGCGGGCAGTTGGCTTTTCAAATGGTTTAATAATGTCTTTCCCTAGAAGTCGGGAAAAACTTAAATAACCTTTAATAAAATTGTCCTTACCGTTGTAAATATTAATTCTATATGAGGATAACTCATCTACATGAGAAACTTCTTTTCTATCAAAGGGCATCGGGTTTTTAAACTTTCTTCTGTGGTCGTGAAAGCGAATTAGAAAAGAATTTGTGAGCGCAAGGTAGTTGCGCAAATACTTTGTGTTCACATAAAGAACTTCATCGTTTTCTGAATTTTTCATGTGTCTTATAATTGTATGAATCTCTCCATTTTCTTCAACGGCTTGATATTCTCTTTTATCTTCAACCCAAAAAGCACCATAGTAATATAAAAAATGTTGGATGACTTCAATCCTGCCAGGGATGTATGTGTGAAAATGTCTATAAGTAATAAATGGTTTTAGAGTTATGTGTTCAACTTTATACTCAACATTTTCGTGATACTCCCATTCATCTTTTAAATCTCCATTTATGTATGGAATACCAAATTCGTTATGAATTTCCCATGTGTCGCTACTAAACAAAACTTTTTTTGTTTCGTCAGTTGGTGGAGTTGCGAAACAACTAATGGTAAAAAAATCTTCATCGTCTTTTCTCCTGTCAGTTCGTGCTACAATCGTCCAATCAGTTGCAAGATGTTCTTTCTTATCAATCCAATCACTGAACGCAAGGTGGTTGAACCCTTCAGCTTCTTCGGGTTTGACTTGCTTAACAAAATCTTTTATGGCTGATGGAATTTTGTTGTCCATTCGTTTGATAGTTTTTATTTATCCTCTTTAATTTCTTGCAGTCAGTTTCAAGTTGCGATGTCGCCATAGAATTGCCGATAACGGTTTCGAACTGGCGCAGAAAAGTTTTCGGAGAATCCTGTGTCTACCCGCACAAAAGTAAATTAAATGCACGAAACTTTATACTTGCTCGTCAACCGCCATTTCTTAAACCCGCTGTTGGCGGTATGTGGCTCTTTCGTCCGCTACTTTGAGAGTCGTTTAATTTCACTTGCAATTTGTCCGATTACATCTTCGTTTTTTA
>CAYIXI010000057.1:0-7685 GCA_964367235.1 uncultured Chitinophagaceae bacterium
TTTAATAATTCATACGGCAACTCTCCACCAGCAAAAATAAAAACAAAATCATTTTGGATTTCAATTATTTCTGTCGCAGTTTTTAATCGAACAATTTTTTCATCAATTTCTTCAACTTGCGAATTAAATATTATATTTATTTTTTTGTTTAAAATATATTCCTCAAGATTTTTTCTGTTTCTCTCCTTAATTCTCGAAAATTCACCTTTTCTATAAGACAAAGTTACTTGATTTGTTTTTTGTAACGCAATCGCAATCGCCGCTTCAATCGCCGAGTCGCCTCCTCCAACAATTAATACTTTTTGATTTTGGTAAGTTTCAGCATCAATTAAACGGTACATAACTTTTGATAAAGATTCTCCTTTTACCCCTAATTTCATTGGAGTTCCTCGTCTTCCGAGCGCAAGAATAATATTTTTAGATTTAAAGGAATTATTTTCGGTTTTAATTTCAAAATGTAAATCTACTTTTTTAATCTCGATTAATTTTTCTTTGGCTTCGATTTTTAAATCATATTTTAAAATAATTTTATTCCACAATTCTAACAATTCTTCTTTTGAAATTTCCCTTGCATTTACTCTTCCCCAAAGTGGAAGTTCAACTGGGCTTGTCAAAACCATTTTTCTGCGAGGATATTGATAAATGGTTCCGCCGATATCAGATTGTTCCAAGATTAAATAATTTAATTTTTTCTCAAGTGCTGCAAGTCCGCTTGTTAAACCTGCTGGTCCTGCTCCAATTATTATAACATCTAAAACTCCATTTGAGGTTTTTCTTTCTCGCGAAATAAAATCGATAACATGTTTCGCATGAGCAATTGCATTTTTAATTAAACTAATTCCAGATAGTTCGCCAGCAATAAAAATTCCTTCAATTGTAGTTTCGTAATTTTCAGTAAGTTTTGGCAAGTTAGCACTTTTACTTGGCGGTGCCATCAATAATGTAATTGCGCCAACTGGGCATGCCTCCGCACATAATCCGTGACCAATACATTTTGAACCGTAAATTAAAGTTGCCTTCCCTTCAACGATTCCTAAAACATCTCCTTCTGGGCAAGCGCCAACACAACCACCACAACCAATGCATCTCAACGCATCAATATTTGGATGAATAGATTGCGCTTTGTTTAATCCCAAAATTTTTAATTCGTCAAATTTATTTTTCGCTTCGGTTTCTTTTTTTTTTGTTTTTTTTAAATATGGGATAACAATTACTAAAAATAAAACAACAAAAATTAAAAATGTAATTAAGTTTTCCACTAATTAATCTCCCTCTCCATTTGGATGACAAGAATAGCACGCGCTACTTGCATAAATATATCCGCTCTCGTCGTCATGCTTTCTATCCATATCAGATTTATTATGTTCGTGGCAATTTACACATTCAAAATTTTTAAAAGAGAATAAATTTGTGTGACAATCTTTACAACTATTCCAAACTCCCGGACTATGTTTGGAACTCAAATTAATCGGGAAAAATGCATCGTGTGCAAAATTTGTTGCTGGCTTCCAAGTTACCGGTCTGTGGCAATCAATACAATTTATTAAAAAGCCAGCTTGTTCGTGATTTGGTTCGGTAGTTTCACGATATTCTTTTTCATGACACGAAAAACAATCAATGTTTGTGGTGCTATAATTAGTTTTATGGCAACTATTGCAAGCAGTTGCGATATGAGCACCTTCCAAACGAAATTGCGTTTTTCCATGCTCGAATGAATTTATCCAAGATGTTATTTTTTCTGAATGACAAATCTGACATTGAATTGAAAATTTATTCGCTCGGTGATTTATAAAAGTTGTACTATTATAGTCATCTAAATGGCAAGAGATACATTCCCGTGGAGTTACAGAAAATTTTAAATCTTTATGGCACGATTTGCAATTTGTATTTGCATGTGCACCGTTTAAAATAAATGTAGTGTTGGAGTGATTAAACTTTGAATTTTCTTTTAAAATTTTCCATGACTCGGTTGTGTGACATGAAAAACATTCGATATTTATTTTTCCGTGTGGTGAGGTTTGAGAAAATAAATATTGATTTGCAAAAATTAAAATGGAAATTAAAATGAATTTAAAAACGGACACCGATTTCTCCAAAAAATCTTATGCTTCGCATATTTAATTCAGTTACATAATCCATACTTGCAACTGCGTAGATGAGTTGGGAGACTCGCCAATTAAAACTTCCAGTTGTAGTATGGGTTGTATAATTTTTATTTGTAGAAAGTATTTTAAAATTATAATAATCGTACCTGATCGAAGTTGAAACTGATTCAAAAAAATATCTGTCCATTTCAAAAGTTAAATTATTCCCTTCGGTATAAATTCCACTATTTTTAGAAACTCGTGTGTTGAAACTAACACCCGATTGCAAAATATCGCTCGCTCGAAACATTCCACTATACATTGAATTATTTTTTGTTTCCCCTTTTTTTGTCCGCATCGATCCATTTAGTGTTAGTGATAAATTATTTGGCATACGAAAAGTTGTACTCAACCGATATCCAAATAATAAATTTTTATCAAACAATGTATCTGGGATTGATCTCATTGTTTCTAAAAGATAAATTGATCGCGAAGCATCAAACCCACCATAAATTGTTAGCCACGGTTTTGGAATATAAGTTGATGAGATATATGTGTTTGTCAATTTAAAAGTTTTCTTTGTTACGCCATAATTCATTTCGTTTAAATCAAATTCGGTGCTGTGATAAAGTGTAAAATTAGAGCTATTTACAAGGGAGTTTTGCAGATAAATAAATTCTCTATCAATTTTTCCTTCGTAATAATGCGATGCAAAAGCAATTGTTCCATCAATTTTATTTTCCTCTCCAATAGTTGAATTGTAATTTACAAACATCGCACCTTTTTTATCGTCTCCATCAACTCCAAAAGTTGTGTGATGAGGTTCGGCACCAACGAGTAAACCAAATCGCAAATCTTTTAAATTGTAAATTGTTTGCAATCCATCGGTAATTCCAAGCCCGCCAACATACCTTGATGTTAGTCTTCCGATTGAATAATAAAATTGAGAATTCGGATCCATCGATTCAATCATCACATCATAAAATCTTGTAGTTGATTTTGCACTGGTAGTTTTATGAAGATTGTAAAAAGTTCTTCCGTAAAGTGAAAATCTGAAATCAGTTTCAAGAATATTTTCAACATTTAGCCTTGTTAAAAATGCAGGTTGATTATAAGTTACATTGGCACCTTGAGTCCAACTGCTGACATATTGAAGCGAGACTCTTCCGCTGGTCTTCATTTTTGTTTCGATTATTTTTTTATTTTTTGCAATTTCAACTTTTTGAATATCTTTAAATGAAGTTGAATCTGAAATTTGCGTTACTATTTTTTCTTCGACAATAATATTTCTAAAAAATCTTACCGAGTCACCAACAGAAATTTCTTTTGATGAATTTATTATTTCCGAAGCAGAAGAATTTTTTGCAACCGCTACTATTTTTAATGTTGCCAATATTTTATTTTCTTTTATAACTTCAACTGTATCATCAACCGAGATTGAATCTGCTCTCCCGAAAGTTAAATATATCACCGATGAAGAAACAAAAGTTATCGTTCCTTTTTTTTCAACAACTTCGTAAGATTGCGAAAATGACATCTCAAAAAATAAAAAAATTAAAAATAAAATTTTCATAATTAATCGGAACCATTTGGATGGCATTGATAACACTTCGTGCTTTCATATAAATAACCCGGAACATTTTTATGCTCATCATCCATTTTTGATTTTCTATGTTCATGACAATTTATGCAACTAAAAATTTTCATACTTGCTGGGTTTGTATGACAATCGCTACAATATGTCCATCGCCCCGGTCTATGTTTGCTTCCACTTCCAATTGGGAAAAACGGAGTGTGGTCAAATGTCGAAGGCTTCCATCCATTTGTTGTGTGGCAAACCAAACATTGAGTTGGAAATCGTGGAGTAGCGTGATTCGGAATGGAAAATTTGTTCTTCCGTGCTCGAACGAAGCAGGACGCCACGAAGTTGTTGAATGGCAAGTTTCGCATTGCTGACTAAATCCACCACTTTGATGATTTGGATTTATTGCTTGCAAAAATTGTGTTTGATGGCAAGGATAACAAGTTGTTGGCGTTCCACTAAATTGTCCATTTTTATGACAGAATAAACAATCCACTGTTTGATGCGCACCAGATAATTTAAAACTTGTTTTCGAGTGATCAAATGTTGATGGCTTCCAAGAATTTAATGTGTGGCACTCAATACAATTATGCGAGAACTGCGCCACCAAATGATTTGGATTTATTGTTTGTGTAAAATTTTTCGTGTGGCAAGTGTAACAATCTTGCGCTGTCCCTTTAAATTTTCCATTCACATGACAACTTGCGCAATCAACACTTTTGTGTGCGCCAAGCAGTGGATATTCTGTTTTAGAATGATCAAAAGTTGATGGCTTCCAAGAATTTAATGTGTGGCATTCTAAACATTCGCGCGAAAATTGCGATGTTACATGATTCGGAATTATTGTTGTGTTATTAAAATCTTTTGTGTGGCAAGTATAACAATCTTGCGCCGTTCCTTTAAATTTTCCATTCACATGACAACTTGCGCAATCAACTATTTTGTGTGCGCCAAGCAATGGATAATTTGTTTTCGAATGATCAAATGTTGATGGCTTCCAAGAATTCAGTGTGTGGCATTCCAGACAATCGCGTGAAAATTGTGATGTTATATGATTTGGAATTATTGTTGTGTTATTAAAATCTTTTGTATGGCAAGTATAACAATCTTGCGCCGTTCCTTTAAATTTTCCATTCACATGACAACTTGCGCAATCAACTATTTTGTGTGCGCCAAGCAATGGATAATTTGTTTTCGAATGATCAAATGTTGATGGCTTCCAAGAATTCAGTGTGTGGCATTCCAGACAATCGCGTGAAAATTGTGATGTTATATGATTTGGAATTATTGTTGTGTTATTAAAATCTTTTGTATGGCAAGTATAACAATCTTGCGCCGTTCCTTTAAATTTTCCATTCACATGACAACTTGCGCAATCAACTATTTTGTGTGCGCCAAGTAATGGGTATTCTGTTTTAGAATGTTCGAAAGTTGAAGGTTGCCACGAATTTATTGTATGACACTCCAGACAATTTGAGGAAAATTTTCCCAATGAGTGATTTGGAGTTTTCACTCCGATAAAATCTTTTTGATGACAAGAAATACAATCTTGTTTTAAACCGGAAAATTTTTCATTCTTGTGGCAATTTACACAATCAACATTTTTATGTGCGCCATCAAGCGGAAAATTTGTTTTGGAATGTTGAAAAATTACAGGTTGCCACGAATTACTTGAGTGACACGATAAACAATCGTGGCTAAATTGCGCCCGTTGATGATTTGGAGTTTGTGTATTTACAAATTCTTTTTTGTGGCAGGAAAAACAATCTTTCGCAATTCCTTTAAATTTTAAATCTTTGTGGCAATCTTTGCAAGCGATTGATTTATGTTTCCCGATTAAAGGAAATTGAGTTTCGGTGTGATTAAAATTTAATGGAGAAATTAATTCTTTCCACGATTCGGTTGTGTGGCAATTTGTACAAGCGATTGAAATTGCTCCATGGGGAGAGGTTTGCCCAAAAATATTATTTGCTAAAAATATTAAAAATACTATTTTATGTTTGTATGACAACTTTGGCATGAAGAGTCTATTCCACGATAACGGATAATTTTTTTGTTGTTTAAAATAATTTGATAATGACATTTTTCGCAAGCTACTTTTTCGTGTTTTCCATCTAAAATATATTTTGAATCTCTATTATGAGCGAAATATAACTCTTTCCAACTCTTTTCTTTGTGACACTTTTCACACAAAGTTTTTCCATTTTCAGAAAATTGATTTTCGTGTAAATCTTTGTGGCAACTTTCACAATTGGTTTTTTCAAACGAAAATTTTTCCTTCCCATCAACTAAATGACATTTTTCGCACTTAATTTGTGTGTGCTTCCCTTTCAAACTAAATTTAGTATTTGAATGGTTGAAAATCAATTTACTCCAGCTGATTGAAGAATGACAAGTTTCGCAATTGATTTTTTCAGAAGTAAATTTTCCTTTATGAATATCTTCGTGGCAAATTTTACAATTTAATTTTTCATCCCAATGAAATTTAATTTCAACATAATCCTTTTTCTGATTTTTTTTATGACAATCTTTGCAAAGTATTGCAACATGCGCCCCTAAAATCGGAAAACGGGTTTCACGATGAGTTACAAAATTATAAGTCGATGGAATAAATCCTTCAACATTATGGCAAGACGAACACTCCCCTTTATCTTTTCGATTTTTAAATTCTCCTTTGTGGTAATCTTCGTGGCAATCGAAACATTTTGAAAATTTTGGCAACGCAAAATCAGATTTATTTTTTTTCTTGTGACAAGCATCGCAATCAACTCGTTTATGTTTTCCTAAAAGTGGGTATTGCGTTAATGAATGATTAAATTCTTTTTTAATATTTACAATATTCCACGATTCAACTTTATGGCAAGATTCGCAGTTTTCTTTAAACTTTCCTTTGTGAAAATCTTCGTGGCAATCTTTGCAATTTTCATGTTTGATATTTTTAAATTTTAAGGATTCAAAATGTTTTGGATGACATTTTTTACAATCAATTTTTTTATGTGCTCCATCTAATTTAAAGATTGAATTGTTATGAGAAAATTTTTTAGCAGGTTTCCATTTTTCAGAATTATGACAGGTTTCGCATTTTTGATTAAGCTCCCCATTATGAACATCTTTATGGCAATCAATACAAGTTGTTGGCAAACCTAAATAAGTTTTATTCAATCTTTCATTTTTAAATTTTAAAATTTCAGTGTCAGTTATCTTTTCTTTGTTATGGCATTTTTTGCAATCAGCAATTTTATGTTTTCCTTCTAAAACAAAACCTGTTAAAGAGTGATCAAATTTTTTTTTGTCGAGATTTACAATTTTAAAATCTCTGCCATGATGATCGGAGTGACATTCGACGCAATTTTTTTTCGAAACTTGGAAATGGTAACCAGACTTGCTTTTATTTTTTGTTAAAATTTCTTTGTGGCAATCGAAACATTTCTCTTCAATAATTTGTTTCCCCATGTCGTGGCATTTTGTGCAATTCGAAATACTTTCAAACTGTGCGTGAGCATTTGCCAACTCGCCGGGAGAAATCTGCCCAAACGAACTTTGCGCCAAAACGGAAATAAATAAAATTATTTTTTTAACGATTTTGTTTCTATTCATTATGCATTAAAATATCCAAGTGTAGCCAAAAGTAACTGACACTACTATATGCACAATTAAAATCAAAAACATTATTAACGAAAAGGGAAAATGTACGACATGCCAAAGATGGAAAATTTTTTGCAGTTGCTCTAAAATTGAAATACTTCGCGAAATCATCATTCTTTGCTTGGCAACAGAATGAAGTTGGTGCGCAACATCGTGGATAATATCGTGCGAAAGAAGTTCTTTTAAATAATTCCGAAGTAATTTTCTTCTTTTAAAATCATTTTTAATTATAAAACTGAAAAGTTCGACAAAACCCATTTCATCATTTTTTTTTATCGGAGTAGAAAGTTTATCAAGATTTGCAATCTGCTCGTCATTCAAACCAAATTCATTTTTTAATCTTATCGCAAGCAAATTGTAATCATCAAATAAAC
>CAYIXI010000058.1:0-7599 GCA_964367235.1 uncultured Chitinophagaceae bacterium
AAATTGGTTTATTGCGGAGATGATGCGATGACGCCGGAATTTTCTTCAAACGGAGCCGTGGGACTTGTTTCAGTTGCTTCAAACGCATGGGCTCGAGAAACAAATCTTTATGTAGAAAAATGTTTAAATAAAACTTTTAACGATAAAAATCTTTGGGCGGAATCATCGAACAGTTTATTTGTTGCGAGCAATCCTGTCCCAGTAAAACGATTGATGTTTGAAAATGGAAAAATCAAAACGCCATTTTTATTTCCGCCACTATCGCACGAAGATTTAAAAGATATTTCACAAATAATTAAATCCGATAAAGAAATCAAAAAATGGTTTGAAAGGAATCGAAAATGAATTGGGAAGAGACGCTAAATCAATTGGAAAATGGGCTTGTTCGCTCGGCACAAAAAGAAAATGGAAAATGGGTTGCGCAAACAAAAATCAAAGAGGCAATACTTGCGGCATTTAAAGCTGGCGAATTAAAAGAATTTGATGGTGGCTTTGTGGACAAACATAATCTTCCGTCTCGCAAATTTAAAATCGAAGACAAAATTCGTTTAGTTCCCGGCGGTTCGTCGGTTAGAAGAGGCGCGTATATTTCCGCTGGTGTAATTATTATGCCACCGGCTTATATAAATGTTGGCGCTTATGTTGATAGCGGAACAATGATTGATAGCCATGTGCTCGTTGGAAGTTGCGCGCAGATTGGAAAAAATGTTCATCTTTCTGCTGGCGTGCAAATTGGTGGAGTGCTTGAACCGATTGGGCAAACGCCGGTTGTGATTGAAGATAATGTTTTTGTTGGAGCAGGCGCAATAATTGTTGAGGGAGTTCAAGTTTCTGAAAATGCGGTGATTGCACCGGGAGTTGTTTTATCTCGCGGCATTCCGATTTATGATTGCGTAAACGAAAGAATACTCGAAACAGGTGAAGCGATTCCAAAAAATGCAGTTGTTGTTCCGGGAAGCCGACCAATTTTAAAATCAAATTGGGCGAAAGAAAAAAATCTTCAACTGCAATGCGCTTTGATAATTAAATACAAAGATGAAAAAACATCAGCCTCTTTAACATTGGAAGATTTGCTTCGCTAAAATAATTTTAAACCTTTAGTAAAAAGAAATTTTTATTTTTATGGAATTGAAATTATATTACTGAATGATAAAAGTAGCTGTTGGAATAATTTTAAAAGATAAAAAAATTCTTTTGTGTCAGAGAAAAAAAGATGCACGATACGGATTGAAATGGGAATTCCCCGGCGGAAAAATCGAATCAAACGAAATTGAAACCGATTGCTTGAAGAGAGAATTATTTGAAGAACTTTCAATCGATGCAAAAATTGGAAAATTATTTCACACACAAAAATGGATTTACGATGACTCGGGCGAATTTAATATTGACTATTTTTTAGTTGAGGATTTTAGTGGAGAGATAATAAACAATGCGTTTGAAAAAATCGAATGGGTTAAAATTTCAGAATTAAAAAATTTCGATACATTGGAGGGAAACAAAGAAGTTGTTTTCAAGTTGCAAAATAAGCCTTTGTCAACCCCACTATAAAATCAAATCTCATTTTCTATTCAATTCAATATTTTTGTATATTCACAAATTATGGAAACAATATTTACGCTTGATAATGCAATAGTATTTATAACATTAACAATACTTGAGTTAGTGCTTGGGATTGATAATTTAATTTTCATTTCGATTCTTTCCTCGAAACTACAAAAAAATTTACAAGCGCGGGCACGCACAGTTGGGTTACTACTTGCAATGTTTGTTAGAATTGGATTATTATTTTCGATTACTTGGGTAATAGGATTAACAGAACCAATTTTAAATATTTTTAAACAGCAACTTTCGTGGCGCGATTTGATTTTAATTTCTGGAGGAATGTTTCTTTTAGCTAAAAGCACAATCGAAATCCACGAAAAACTGGAAGGACCAAAAATAAAATCCATTAAAAAAGTTTATCCAAGTTTTAGCGCAGTCATTTTACAAATTATTTTGTTGGATTTAATTTTTTCAATCGATTCGGTATTAACCGCAATCGGACTTTCCTCAACGATGTGGATAATGGTTTCGTCTATAATTATTGCTGTAGTTTGCATGATGTTTGTTTCAAACTCTATAAATCATTTTATAGATAAACACCCAAGTATAAAAATATTAGCATTAAGTTTTTTATTGATGATTGGAATGAGTTTGATTGGAGAAGGAATGCATCAACATATACCGAAGGAATATATTTATTCCGCGATGGCATTTTCTATTTTTGTTGAAATGTTGAATATCAAATTTAGAAAAAAATCAAGCGATCCACTTCATCTCCATGATAGCGCAGACATAGAAAAATAAATTTTGTGAAATACAAAAATCTATCTCAATTAGATGTTGAGTATAAAAATTTAAAGTCAAAAATTAAAAAAAGAATAAAAGATTTTAAAAAAATAAAAGAAGAAGATTATTTTTACGAACTTTGTTTTTGCATCTGCACGCCTCAAACTAAAGCTGTGAATGTTTTTAAAGTTCAAAAATTATTGGAACTGATGGATTTTAAAAATAAAAAAATAAATCCAGAAAATATTTTAGATAACAAAAATCATTACATTAGATTTCACAAAACAAAAGCTAAAAATCTTGTTGCAATGAAAAAACAATTTTCAGAAATTAACAAAAAGCTAAATGATGAGATTGCACCAATCGAAAAAAGAAATTGGCTTACAGCAAATGTTTTAGGAATTGGGATGAAAGAATCGACACACTTTCTTAGAAACATTGGTTTTAATGGCGATTTAGCGATTTTAGACAGGCACATTTTAAAACAACTTCAGCATCATGGAGCAATAAAAAAATTGCCGAAGACGGTTTCAAAAAAAGAGTATTTAAAAATAGAAATATTATTTCAGCGCTTTGCAAATGAAATTAATATTTCAATAAATGAACTTGACTTGCTTTTTTGGGCGCGAGAAGCGGGTTTAATTTTAAAATAATATTATGGCACAACAAAATTCATTCGACATAGTTAGCGAAGTAAATATGCAAGAGCTTGATAATGCACTGAACCAGGCAACTAAAGAAATTACGCAGCGTTACGATTTAAAAGATTCGAAAACCACAATTGATTTTAACGAAAAAGAAAAATTAATTACAGTTACAACTTTAAACGATTTTACATTAAAAAGTGTAATTGATGTTTTGCAATCAAAATTAATTAAAAGACAAGTTCCGCTAAGCGCGATGACTTACTCTTCGGTTGAACAAGCTGGTGGTGCAATGGTGCGACAAAAAATTACAGTTCGCGCTGGTCTATCAGCAGAAGAAGCAAAAGAAATTGTGAAATCAATTAAGGATGCAAAATTTAAAGTGCAAGCCGCAATAATGGGAGAGCAAGTTCGTGTAACCGCAAAAAGTAGAGATGAACTACAGGAAGTGCTTTCATTTTTAAGATCGAAAGAATTAAAATACCCACTTCAATTTACAAATTACAGATAGTGTTAAAATATTTAAAATATATTTTTTTGATTTTTACACTTAGCACTGCGCAAGAGCGCGACAGTGTAAAAATATATTTTAAAGATGAGGTTTCTCCAAAAGTTGCCGATGTTGTGCAGATTGATTCGTTGCAATATATTTCCTGCGATGAACTTGCCGAAGTTTTAAACGGATTGTATAGTTATAATTCAATTTTAAAAAAAGGAAATATTTGGCTTGGCAACACGCGATTTCAATTCACCGCAAATAGTGAGTTCTTCACTTTTTTTGATACAACAAAAAATAGCTTCACTTTTGCACATACTCCGTTTGCCATCATATTTATTGACTCTTTATTGTTTATTGAAATCGAAACGGCGGTTCAACAAATCTCAAAATCAACTACAATTAAAATTCAATTAAATCCATTTATTCAAATTATTGCCGAAAAAAAATCTCCTCCAAAAGAAGTTGAAGATAAAAAGAAACTTGATGTCGCCAAAAAAAGATTATCTGAAATGCAAAAACTTGAAGCTGAAAAATTAAAATGGATGCTTGATGTAATTGTAATTGATCCCGGTCATGGCGGACACGATCCTGGATCGATTGGTGTAAATGGAACCTTAGAAAAAGATGTTGCGCTTGGTATATCTGCAAAACTTGGTCGACTTATAAAACAAAAATTGCCGGAGGTTGAAGTTCTTTACACACGAACGAGCGATAAATTTGTTGAACTTTATAAACGAGGAAAATTTGCAAACGAAGCAAAAGGAAAACTTTTCATCAGCATTCATTGCAACTCGCACGAACAAAAACCTTCATCGCCAAAAGGATTTGAAATTTATCTTTTAAGACCGGGAAAAATTGCTGCCGCGATTCGTGTAGCTGAAAAAGAAAACGAAGTTGTTCAACTTGAAGAAAATTTTTCATCTCGTTATCAACGAATAACTGAAGATAATTTTATTTTATTGACTTTGGCTCAAAGTGGACATTTAAAGCAGAGTGAAAAATTTGCAGAAATATTAGAAAAGGAAATGTCAAAAAAACTTGAGACCGATAGCCGCGGAGTTAAGCAAGCAGGATTTTATGTTTTAGTCGGCGCATCGATGCCAAATGTTTTAGTCGAAACTGGTTATCTTTCAAACACAGGCGAGGAAGAAGTTCTCAGTTCACAAGATGGACAACAGACAATTGCAAAATCAATTTTTGAAGCAATTCGTTTGTACAAAGTGATGCACGAAAATACGATGCGCGGAGAAATATAGATTTTCCCCTTAAATCTATTGACATTCCCTCTGTAACATATTATATTTAAAAGTAAAAAAGGGGTAAAAAAATGTCCGAAAAAATGCCACTCAACTCTTTCATATCAAATCTTAATCAGGAAAAACAAGAAATAATTACCACAGATGGTAATGTTTTGGTTATTGCAAATCCCGGTACGGGAAAAACTTTACTGCTTGCCTACAAATATATTTATTTACTAAAAAAAGGATTTTCGGCAAAAGATATTTTGTGTTTAACTTTTACGAACAAAGCTAAAAAAGAACTCGAAGAAAGAATTATTAAAATTATAAAAGAAAACAAAATTGAAATTAATTTTGCAGATTTACAAGTTCATACTTTTCACTCTTACGCGCTTGAGTTTATTGGAGAAGCAGAATTAGTTAGCACAAATCTTCTGCGATATTCGATTTTTAAATTCATGAAAGAAAATGAAATTTTAAATTATCCTGATACTTATCTTTTAGATAAAATAATTCCGAAGATGGAAACCCATATAAGTTATTTAAAAAGTTACGGGTTCGCTCCCGATAATATTGTACTTGAAGATGTAAGTAAAATAATTTTAGATGATGATTTTTTGGTAGATGAAAAACAGACAAAGCAAGAACTGATAAATTTTGCTGAACACTTTATAAATATCTACAAGCATTACGAAAGTCAAAAAGAAAATAAAATCGATTATGCAGACATGCTGATTGATTTTTTAAATCAAACCGAGAATAAAATATTTAAATATGTTTTAGTTGACGAACTACAAGATGTAAATATGATGGAATCCGAAATTGCAATTAAGTCGGCCGAGAATTTTGTAGCAGTTGGAGATAAGAAGCAGGCGATTTTCGGATTTCAAGGTGGTTCGATTTTAAATTTTGAGAAATTTAAAAATTCAAAACAATTTATTTTATCAGAAAATTTTAGGAGCTCAAATGAAATACTAAAATATGCGAGCGAGAGTTTTATATCGCAAACAAAGGACAAAAACCACCAAAGCGAATTAAAAGAGCTAAAAAATTTAAAAGCAGAAAAATCAATTTATCCAACTGTAATTGAGGTTTGTAAAAATGAAACAACAAAAAAAGATGAAACCTATCTTACAATATGTGAATTAGCAAAAACACTTTTAATTGAAAATAATACCGTTGCTATTATCGCTCGAACAAATAATCAAATAACAAAAATATCAAAAGAATTAAACGCTTTTGGATTGGAACACTCTTCAACATTTTATGGTTCATCAAACGAAGCAAAAGATAAAATATTAATTTTCTTAAAAGGAATTGTAAGCGACGAACTTCAACTTGTAAAAAATTCTCTCTTCTCGCTTTATTCGCCGATTTCAATCCAGCGAGCATTTGAAATTTCAAAAATGAAAATCAAATCTCTGGATGAGTTGCTCATCCAATGCAATGAAATTAAATTATTGCGAGATAAAACTAAAACAACTGAAGATATTGATATATTTTTTAAGGAAAGAATTATTCCAATTTCAATTACTTACGGAAAAGAATTTTATCTTGCCGCACTCAGTCTTCAAAATTCTTTTGCTGAGGCAATAAAAGTTTTGAAGGTAATTAATTTTGAAAACATATTTCAATACCTCAGTTCTTCCCCGTTGCTAACAGATAATACAGATATCGAAAAAAAATTAGTACTTACCTCCGTGCACAAAGCAAAAGGAAAAGAATACGATAATGTAATTTATGTGCCGACTAAACCAAAAGACTCAACTAATTTTCAAGATAAAATTGTTGAAGCAATTTTGCTTTCGAAAAATATTAATGCCAGAGAAGAATTAGAAGAGGAAACACTGAGAATTGATTTTGTCGCTTTTACACGGGCTAAAAATAAGCTTTATATATTGACTGAAAAGCTGGAAAATTATTTAAATGATTTTTCGCAATTAGAAACGATTGAAATTAGTTCGATTGAAAGTTATAATATATTTGAGAAGAATTTAAAAGCTTTCAATTTATTTATAAATAAAGATTTTGATAATGCTTCAAAATTACTTGAAATAGATAAATCGTGGTTAATTAAATTTGTAAATAATTATTTCACTGCGCTTGAACATTTATCTTTTACAAAACTTGAGCAAGATCCTTTTACATATTTAAAAGATAATATTTTAAAAATTAAGGATACTTCGCCTTCAATGGAATTGGGAAGCCAAGTACATTTGGTAGCGGAAAATTTATGCAAACAAATAGAAATCGAAATCCAAGACGAAGTCAAACCATTTGCAAAAAATATTGAATCAATTTTAATTCAGATTAAAAAACTATATCCTGAATTTGTAGAAGCAGAATCGAATATTAAATTACCACTTTCAAAATTATTTTATACAACCGATGAAATATTATTTACGGCAAAAATAGATGCCATATTTAAAAATGGTGATAAATATTTAATTGTTGATTGGAAAACAGATAAAAAAAATAATAAAGCAAGTGAGCATCGCCGACAATTAGAGGTTTATAAAAAAGTTTATTCCATTCAAAAAGATATTCCACTCGATAAAATAAAAACCGCAATCTGCTTTATCGGTTTGCGAGAGACCATTAACGATGGAAAAATAAATTATGAGTTTGACCAAACAGAACCGAAAAAAAATATTTTCGATACTTTTATAAAACATGCAACTACAATTTTAAATTGGCGCGCTGATGAGAAATTATTTTTTAAACAATTAATTGCAAAACCAGAAGATGACTTTTTGTATCGCTCAGTTGTTGAGCAGTATAAAATTGAAATGAAATAATTATTTTGTCCCTAACGGGACAATAAAATAATCTTTAATTTGTGTTACCAATATTTAATCCCTACGGGATTGTTAAATTGTTATTTTATTTA
>CAYIXI010000059.1:0-7497 GCA_964367235.1 uncultured Chitinophagaceae bacterium
AAAATAATATTATATTTGCGAACTAAAATTTACAGAATTAATGATGTGTTCATCGGAGGAATAATTGAAATTAGTTAAGAAACAAACAAAATTTTATCAAGAAGAAGAATTAGTAAAAAACTGGCATTTAATTGATGCAAAAGGAAAAACGCTTGGCCGTTTAGCCACACAAGTTGCAAGTTTACTTCGTGGAAAACATAAACCACAGTTTACGCCAAACTCAGATATGGGTGATTTTGTAATTGTAATTAATGCAAGCGAAATAAAATTAACCGGTAAACGAACAGAGATGAAAGAATATTTCAGCTACTCTGGTTATCCCGGTGGAGATAAATTTGAAAAATTTAAAGATTTATTAAAAAAACATCCTGAACGAATTATTGAATTTGCAGTTCATGGAATGTTGCCAAAAACAAAACTTGGAGCTGTAATAGAAAAAAAATTAAAAGTCTATGCCGGAAGTGAACATCCACACTCAGCACAAAAACCGGTAATTTTCGAATCACAAAAAAATTAATTAGCGAGATAGAATGCAACAAACAATCCAAACAGTCGGTCGTCGAAAAACTTCAACAGCGAGAATTTTATTACGCAATGGAAAAGGTTCGATTACAATAAATAATAAATCATTTGAAAATTTTTTTCCACAACCTGTTTTGCAAAATGCACTAGTTCAACCACTTAAAGTAACAAATAACGAAGGCAAGTACGATATTCAAGTTCTTGTTGAAGGTGGAGGAACAACTGGGCAAGTCGATGCAATCTCGCTTGGAATTGCAAGAGCACTTGTTGAGTTGAACGAGGAAAATAGAATCGAATTGCGCAAGTTCGGACTTTTAACCAGAGACCCACGAATGGTTGAAAGAAAAAAATATGGACAAAAGAAAGCGCGAAAAAGATTTCAATTTTCTAAAAGATAATTTTTTTATTAATCAAACATACTTTCTGTTTAAATATGGAAGTGCCAATTTAATTTGGTCCCATAGTTGATTTAAGAAAGTAGAAGTATTTAAAAACTAAACAAAAGGAATAACATGCCACGAGTATCTCTAGAGGAGTTGCTTCAATCAGGAGCACACTTCGGTCACCTAACCCGCCGTTGGAATCCAAAAATGCGTCCATATATTTTTATGGAACGAAACGGCATTCATGTTTTTGATCTTAAAAAAACACAAGACAAATTAGAAGATGCCTGCACTGCAATATCAAATATTGCCGCTGAAGGAAAAAGAATTTTATTTGTCGGAACAAAAAAACAAGCCAAAGAAGTTGTAAAAGAGGAAGCAATAAAATGCGGAGAATTTTATTTTGTTGAACGATGGCTTGGCGGCGCTTTAACAAATTTTTCGACAATCAGAAAAAGCGTTAAACGATTGACAAATATAGATAAAATGGAGACTGACGGAACTTTTGAAAAATTAACAAAAAAAGAAGTTCTATTTTTAGGACGAGAAAGAGATAAACTTGGAGCGGTATTTTTTGGAATTATTGAAATGAATAGACCTCCCGGCGCATTATTTATTGTAGATATTAAAAAAGAAGATATCGCTGTGAAAGAAGCAAAGCGACTTGGAATTCCGGTTTTTGCAATTGTTGATTCAAATTGCGATCCCGATGGAATTGATTATTTAATTCCAGCAAACGACGATGCATTAAAAACAATTCAACTTATTACAAAAAATATTGCCGATGCAGTAATTGAAGGAAAGCAAAGAGCAAATGTTCGCGAAGTTGAAGTTACTGAAGAAGAAAAAAAGCATACTACGGGAAAAAAATAAAAATGGAAATTACAAGTTCATTAGTTAAACAACTCCGCGATAGAACTGGTGCAGGAATGATGGAATGCAAAAATGCGCTTGTATCGGCAGATGGAGATATTGAAAAGGCAATTGAAAATCTTCGCAAAAAAGGAGCGGCAATTGCTTCGAAGCGCGCTGATAGAATTGCAAATCAGGGATTGATTGTAACAAAAGTTAATGCTGGTGCAACCAAGGCTGTAACAATTGAAATTAATTGCGAAACAGATTTTGTTGCACGCAACGAAGATTTTATTTCATTCGGAAATTTGTTAGCAGAAATTTTAATGGTTTCAAATCCTGAAAATGTTGAAAAATTTCTTGAGATGAATCTTCCAAATGGAAAAAAAATCAGCGAAGAATTAAATGATTTGATTGCAAAAATTGGCGAGAAGTTGGAAGTAAAAAGATTTAAAATTATTTCAACTGAAACCGGAGTGATTGATGCTTACACACATCTTGGAAGTAAGATTGGAGTATTAGTTGAGTTGACTGGAAAACTTTCTCCATCAACAAAAACTTTAGTCAGAGATTTAGCTTTACAAGTTGCCGCGATGAGTCCAATTGTTGTAAATCGCGAAGAAGTTGCAAAAGAAAAAATAGAAACTGAGTTAGATGTTTATCGTCAGCTTGCGAAAAATGAAGGGAAGCCCGAAGCAATTGCAGAAAAAATTGCACAAGGTCGACTTGAAAAATTTTATCAGGAAGTTGTTTTGCTTGAACAAAGTTTTATAAAAGATGCATCGAAAAATATAAAAGAAGTTCTTGCTGAAACTGGCAAAATACTCGCAGAAGAATTGAAAATAGCCCGTTTTATTCGATATCAACTTGGCGAACAATCGTAAAAAAATAATTAAAGGTCTCGGTGAGACCTTTTTTTTATCATACTTTTTGTAAATTTGAACAATTATGAACAATCTAAAATATAAAAGAATACTTCTTAAACTTAGTGGCGAAGCTTTGATGGGAAAAAAAGAATATGGAATCGACTCCAATATTTTACAAAAATATTCTTTGGAAATAAAATCGGCGCGCGCATTGGGTGTTGAAATTGGAATTGTAATTGGTGGCGGAAATATTTATCGCGGAATTGAAAACTCCATTGATGGAATTGATAAAGTTACTGGTGACCATATGGGAATGCTTGCAACGGTTATTAACGGATTGGCATTACAAAGCGCACTTGAGCATCAAGGAGTTTTAACGCGCTGTCAAACTGCAATTAACATAGATAAAATTGCTGAACCATTTATCAGAAGAAGAGCAGTGCGACATATTGAAAAAGGTAGAATTGTAATTTTTGCAGGTGGAACTGGAAATCCATATTTCACAACCGACACTGCGGCAGTATTGCGCGCAATTGAAATTGGCGCTGACATTGTTGTAAAAGGAACTCGCGTTGATGGAATTTACGAAAGCGATCCTGAAAAAAATCCGAATGCAAAAAAATATTCACGACTAACTTATTCCGAAGTGTTAAATAAAAATTTAGGAGTTATGGATTTGACAGCAATAACTCTTTGCAAAGAAAATAAATTACCGATTGTAGTTTTCAATATGAATGAAGAAAATAATCTGCAACGACTTCTTTCAGGAGAAGAAATCGGAACAATCGTATCAGAATAAAAAATTAAGGAAATTATGTTAAAAAATATTTTAACCGAAACAGATCAACGAATGCATAAAGCGCTCGAATCTTTAAGAGGCGAGCTTTCAAAAATCAGAACTGGAAAAGCAAACACTGCTTTACTCGACACAGTTAAAGTTGATGCTTATGGAACTTTAATGCCAATTTCGCAAGTTGGAAGTCTTGGCGTGCCGGATGTTCACATGATTACTGTTACACCTTGGGATAAAAGTTTGATTGCAGAAATTGAAAATGCAATCAGAAATGCAAATCTCGGTTTTAATCCTGCGAACGATGGACAAGTTATTCGAGTTCCAATCCCGAAATTAAATGAAGAGCGAAGAAAAGAATTAGTGAAGTTGACAAAAAAATTTGGCGAAGAGGGAAAAATTGCATTGCGAAATATTCGTCGCGATTCGAACGAACATCTTAAAAAGGCTGAAAAAGAAGAACATTTTGGAGAAGACGACAGAAAAAGAGGTGAGCAGGATGTGCAGAAATTGACCGATAAATTTTCGCACGAAATCGATGCGATACTTGCGCACAAAGAAAAAGAAATTATGGAAGTTTAATTGTGCGCCTCTAACCAATTATCTCCAACACCAATTTCAATTTCAATCGGCACTTTTAAAATAAGTGCCGTTTGCATTTTAGTAGCAATTAATATTTTCATCTCTTCAACTTCATTTTTTGGCACATCAAAAACTAATTCGTCGTGTACTTGTAAAATCATTTTTGATTTTAATTTCCGTTTTATGATTTCATCTTGAATTGAAATCATTGCCAACTTAATCATATCGGCAGATGTACCTTGAATTGGCATATTAATTGCTTGCCGCTCAGCATTTTGACGAATCATTCGATTGCTATTTTTTATATCTGGTAAAAATCTTTTTCGATGATAAAGTGTTTGGACAAAACCATTTTCTCGCGCAAATTCTAAAGTTGCGTCCATATATTTTTTTACATTCGGGAATCGTTCAAAATATTTTGAAATAATTTCTTTTGATTCGTTGTGAGTAACCTCCAAATTTCTTGCAAGACCAAAAACTCCAATTCCATAAATTAAACCGAAGTTGACTTCTTTTGCTTTTCGTCGCATCTCTTTTGAGACTTCATCTTTTTTAACACCAAAAACTTTTTGCGCAGTTGTGGAGTGAATATCTTCTCTGTTTTGAAATGCTTCAATCATTGCGATGTCACCCGACATGTGCGCAAAAACTCTCAACTCGATTTGTGAATAATCTGCAGAAATAATTTTATTTTCTTTTTCAGATGGAATAAATGCGCGACGAATTTCTCTTCCAATCTCAGTTCGGATTGGAATATTTTGAAAATTTGGATTGCTTGATGAAAGCCGACCAGTTGATGCGACTGTTTGATTAAACGAAGTATGCACTCTTCCTGTTTTTGGATTTATTAATTGAGGTAATGCTTTTACATAAGTAGAATTAATTTTGTTTAAAGTTCTGTACTCAAGTAAATGATTAATTATTTTGTGTTTCCCATTTAATTCTTCCAAAACACTAATATCAGTTGAATAGCCAGTTTTTGTTTTTTTTACAATTGGTAGTTTTAATTTCTCAAAAAGAATTTTACCAAGTTGTTGAGTTGAGTTTATATTAAAATCCTCACCGGCTTCATCAATTATATTTTTTGAAATTTTTGAAAGTTGCTTATCAATTGTTTTTTCCATTTTAGAAAGAAACGGAACATCGATTTTTACCCCTTGAGATTCCATCGAAATTAAGACTGAAATTAAAGGGATTTCGCAGTTGTAAGATAAATTTTCGATTTCAGTTTTGTTGATTTCTTTTTCGAAAATTTTGAAAAGTTGAAAAGTTATATCGGAATCCTCGCAAGAATAATCTGAAATTTTTTCAATTGGAACATCTAAAATTGTATTATTTCTATCGCCGAGTAATTCTTTGAATGAAATTGTTTTGTAATTCAAATATTTTAAAGCAAGCGCATCGAGTGAATGTTCACCGTCGTTGCGAATTAAATATGCAACCACAAGTGTGTCGAAAGAAATATTATTTACTTTTACTCCACGAATGCTTAAAACAAGCGAGTCGTATTTTATATTTTGACCAATTTTTTTAATTGAAGTCGTTTCAAAAATAAATTTTAAATCTTTTAATATTTTATCTTCCTCAAAACCAATTGTTGTAGATTTACTATTATCCCCAAATAAATCGTTTGTTTCAATTTTAGTTTGCGAAATTGGAATATAAAATGCTTCTCCCTTTTTGTAGCAAAATGAAATCCCAACAAGTTCGCATTCAAGTGGATTTGTGGAAGTAGTTTCCGTATCAAAAACAATTTCTTTTTGCTTTTTTAAATTATCGATTAGTTCTTTTAAATCTTTATTAGTTTTTATTAAATGATAATTATGTTTTGAAGTTTCAATTGTTTGAATTTTGTTTTGTACAACTTCTTCTTTTTTAATTTCTATTTTCGATGTTTCAATTTTAGTTGAAGTGCTAATTATCTCTTCGCCAAAATATTTTGCAATTCGTTTCGCAATTGAATTCAATTCGTATTCTTTTAATAAAGATACAAGTGGTTCTGCTTGCATCTGTTTTGTTTTAAAATCATCAAGTTCAAATTTAATCGGAACATTTATATCAATAGTTACAAGATGACGGGAAAGTTCCGCAAGCTTTTTATTTTCAATTAATTTATTTTTAACCCCTTCTTTTGGAATTTCATTAATATTTTTATAAATATTTTCAATCGAACCATATTTTTGAATTAGTGGTATTGCAGTTTTTTCACCAATTCCGGGAACGCCCGGAATATTATCGGATGAATCACCCATCAATCCTAAAACTTCAATTACTTTATCGGGCGAAACTCCAAATTTTTCTTTTACATTTTCAATTCCAATAATTTCATAACCATCGCGGGAACTTTTAAAAAGATTTATACATTCAGAAACTAATTGCATGTAATCTTTATCAACCGTAACCAAATGCGCTTGTAAATCTTTCGATGCAAATTTTTTTGCAAGCGTTCCGATAATATCATCAGCCTCAAATCCTGCAAGTTCAACTAAAGGCAAATTCATCGCACGAACTAAATCCTTTAAATGGCTCATCATTTCAGCCATATCATCGGGCATTTTTAATCGTGTTGCTTTGTACTGCGGAAAAATTTTGTGTCGAAAAGTTGGTTCAGGTCGATCAAAAACAATTGCGATGTAATCCGGTTTATATGTGTCGCGAATATTTAATAGTGATGAAAAAAATCCGTACAACGAACTTACATTTTGACCTTTTGAATTTATTAACGGATTAGAAATAAATGCGTAGTAGGCGCGATAGGCGAGTGACATTGCATCGAACATGAAAAAAGATTTTGACATTTTATTTTGCAATCTGTTTTGATGAAGAAATATTTATCGCGCTTAAAATACTGATAATATATTTTACAACAATTTCTCCAAAAATTAATCCAACAATTTGAAGATTTGAAAAAACACCAATGAATGCAATTAAGTTAAACATCGTGCTATCAATTGGCACACTTACGGCGTTACTTTTTGTAACCCGATAAATCCATTTTTCGTGCAAAAGTTTATGATAAATTTCTGTATCGGTAACTTCAGAAATAATAATTGAAGTGAACGAAGCAATAATAATTCTCGAATCAATTTTCCAATAAATTGAAAAGAGCAAATTTAAAATCGCAGTAAAAAATATTACGGCGTAAACAAATGGTTTTCCTTTTTCATGAATTCTATCTCGCTGTGTAAAAGTAATTCCAAAAATTAAAGTGCCAACTGAAACTGCGCCAAAAATTGGGAAAGGAATAAAATTTGTTGCGGTGTAGTTTGCAATAAGCACACAAAAAACATAAATAAAAGTTGAAATATAAATTTTCATTTTGACCAAGATAATAAGAAATTCTCAAATTACTTTGAAAGTAAAAGAGGTTTTTTGTATATTTGGTAAAATTTTTCTAATAGTCGTCAGAAAAAATGGAGAGTTGGCAGAACGGCTATTGCATCAGTCTTGAAAACTGACGTCCTTACGGACTTCTGGGTTCGAATCCCAGGCTCTCCGCCAA
>CAYIXI010000060.1:0-7470 GCA_964367235.1 uncultured Chitinophagaceae bacterium
TAATATTTTTATTTTATTTTTCAAATTCAGATGTAATAATTAAATTTCCAAATATATAGCATTGATTGACTTCGCAATTCTTTTCCAAGTTAAATTTGAAACTGACTTGCGAACATTTAAAGAAATATTTTTTCTCAGCGATTTATTTTCGGCAAGATTATTAATGCAATTTGCAAAAGAGATTGCGTCGCCATATTCAAATACAAATCCATTCTTGTTTTGTTTTATTAATCGCGAGCAACCAACTTGTGAAGTGATAATTGGGATTGCCCCAACTGCCATTGCCTCAACAATCGAAATAGGAAAAGGATCATAATAACTTGTAGATACAACAAAATCAATTTTAGATAGAAATTTAGAATATTCTACAATTTCCATTTTGGGAATGATTTTAATTCTCTTTGAAATATTCTCACTATCATTATTTAAATTGTAAATTATAAATATTTTTAAACTTGATTTTAAGTTTTTAATTATCTCAGTTGCAAATTCAAATCCTTTTACTTTTCTATTAGGTGTAGCCAAAAATAAAATATTTACGACTTCGTTTTTTTTTGCGTGGGCTTGATTTATAAAAATCTCATCAACTCCATTTGGTAAAATAGTTGCAATTTTATCATCAAATTTGTAAAATCTTTTTGCAATCGCAATTGATTGGTCTGATAGAAAAATAATTTTATCTGAAAACTTAAAAATTACATATTCTAAAAAACTATCTTTTAATTTTGTTGATAGTGGAATTCTTTCTTCGAAATATAATCTTTCGTGTTTAATAACTCCATGCACATGATAAATTATTTTTGTTCCGAAAAACAATTTCGCAATAAATCCTATTATTGCAAATCTTTCAAATGTAATTATGTGAATAATATCTGGGCGATACTTAAATAAATATTTTAAAAATGAAAACAATCCAAATCTAAAAACTTTGTTTTCAATTCTCTCAAAACCAAAAAGTTTTTTCCAAATTGAATATTGTTTTCCATCAAAAAAATATTCCGCAAAAATTATTTCGTTATTTAGTTTAGATAACTCGTAAAATAATCTTTTGGCAACTTTTTCGGGACCATTAAAAGTTTCACTCGTTTGATATCGTCCTACTAATAAAATTTTCATTTCGTGAAAATAAAAAATATTTCAAACTATTACTATTAAACATTGCCTAATTTTATAAACTTTCATATATTTGTAAAAATTGGCGGGCAAGCCAGCCAATTTTCTCGGCGGGGTAGCTCAGTTGGTTAGAGCGTCGGAATCATAATCCGTAGGTCGTGGGTTCAAATCCCTCCCCCGCTACATTTTGTTTTTAAATTCATATCTGAAGGCACTTTTTACACTTTTTCAAAATTGAAAAAACCAATTCTTTTCCATAATTTTGACATAAATAATTTTATTTTCCCTTTCTTTTTAACGATTGAAAGGATTTATTTTTTATGACAAATAAAACAAAAAATATTTTACTTGATAAATTTAAAGATTTTATTCGATTAAATTCTTTATTGCAAAATAATGATTCGATTCTTATTGCTGTTAGTGGCGGGATTGATTCGATGGTATTGCTCAATTTATTTTTACAAATTCAAAGTGAATTTAATTTAAAACTTGGAATTGTTCACATCAACCATTCTTTGAGAAATAATGAATCGGACATGGATGCTCGATTTGTAAAAAGTATTGCGAAAAATAAAAATTTATTTTGCTTTATTGAAAAAACCAAAACAAAAATAATTGCAAAAAATAATAAAGGAAATTTACAAGAAGTTGCTCGAGAAATCCGTTACGATGTTTTTTTGCGCACCGCAAAAGAAAATAATTTTAATAAAATCGCTACGGCTCACAATAAAAATGATAATGCCGAAACAGTTTTTATGAATTTAACTCGCGGCGCTGGCATTTTTGGTTTGCAAGGAATTCCAATTCGAAGAGAAAATATTATTCGCCCATTAATTTTTGCAACACGAGTTGAAATTTTGCAATATGCAAAAACAAATAAAATTAAATGGAGAGAAGATAGTTCAAATAAATCTTTAAAGTACACTCGAAATATCATCCGCAATAAATTATTTCCTTTTATTGAAAAACAATTAAATCAAAATATTATCGATTCGTTTAATAATATTTCAATCAATTCTCGCTCGGTTGTAAATTATTTTAATTCTATTAGCGAAGAACTAAATTCTAAAATTATTAAGACCGAAAACGATTCTAAAATTTTAAATATCGAAGAGTTATTAAAAACAGATTCATTTATTCGTGATTTAATTTTTCACGAAGTTTTGACTGAACTTAAAATTGAACCAACTTTCCTTAAAATTAAATCTTTTACCGATGCAATAAATTTGCAAGTTGGCAAAAGTATTGAATTATCAGGCAATTATAATCTTTACCGTGAAAGAAATAATTTAGTGATTTCAAAAAATACCATTTCTTCTAAATTCTATTTTAAAATTGCAAATGAAGGACTTCATCAAAATCTCGAAATTATTAAAGTGAAAAAAAGTAAATTTGAAATTTTAAGAGATAGAAATATTGAATATATTAACGCAGATAAAATAAAATTTCCTTTAACTTTTAGAAATTGGAAACAAAGCGATTATTTTTATCCACTTGGTTTAGGTGGGAAGAAAAAATTAAGCGATTATTTTATTGAACAAAAAATTGAGCGAAGAGAAAAAACAAAAATTCCAATTTTACTTTATCAAAATAAAATTATTTGGGTAGTTGGTCTTCGGTTGGACGATAGATTTAAAATTACCACGGAAACAAAAAATATTTACAAACTTGTTTATCGTAAAAATTAATGGAGACTAATGAAAAAAGAAATTATTATAAATAACGAAAAGTTTAAACTTTTTTTGGAAAAAGAAAAAATTCAAAAAAGAATTAAACAACTCGGAAAAAAAATCAATCACGATTATAAAAATAAAACTCCAATTTTTATTGGCGCGCTAAATGGTTCGTTCATATTTTTCGCAGACTTGCTTCGCGAAATTTCAATTGATTGTGAAATTGATTTTTTAAAACTATCCAGCTACGGAGCAGAAAAAATTTCCTCTGGTCATGTAAAACTTTTGAAGGAACTAAATTGTAATGTCGAAAATCGCCACATAATAATTGTCGAAGATATTGTCGATACAGGATTGTCAATTCAATTTATGAAAACGCTAATCAAAACTCACAAACCAAAATCAATTTCAGTTGCAACTTTATTATTGAAGCCCGAGTCAGTAAAGAATAAAAATCTCAAAATCGAATATGTCGGCTTCGAAATTCCAAATGACTTTGTTGTTGGTTTCGGACTTGATTACGCACAAAAGGGAAGAAACCTCCCATCGATTTATAGTATAATTGATAAAAAATGATTAAATTCTTAATGATAATTACGAAGAAAGGTGTTTGAATATTTAATGGAAGAAAATAAGCAAAACAACGATTTAAACGATGAAAAAAAGAAGATTTTGAATTCTTTAAAATTGAGGAAGAAGAAAAACTCAAAACAAAAACCTAATAGCGATGATTTTGATTGGAGCAGGATTTTTAAAACTGTTTTAAGTTGGGCAGTTTTAATTGTCGCAATTTTTATGTTGATGACTCTTTTCCGAGGACAATCTTCATCTGAATTTGAAATCACTTTCACGCAGTATCAAGATTTGTTATCAAATAAAAAAATTGCAAAAGTTGTAATCTCTAAAAAGAATTTAAACGATTATGATTTGCACGGAACATTAATTTCTCCGCAAGAATTAAATCTTTCAGGCAACAAACGAACTCGCATCGAACGATTTCATTTATTACTTCCATATTCAAATATCGATGATCCAATAATCGCAACTTGGACAAACAATAATGTCTCATTCACAATTGAAAGAGATGACAATCTTTGGCTTGAAGCGATAATTAGTATTTTACCTTGGCTTTTAATTTTTGGCGTTTGGATGTTTTTATTTAAGCGAATGCAAAATGGTGCATCGAAAGGAATTTTTACTTTCGGAAAAAGTCGTGCTAAATTATTGCAAGAAGGTGCGATGAAAATTACTTTTGCCGATGTTGCTGGTGCTGATGAAGCAAAATATGAATTGCAAGAAGTAATTGAATTTTTAAAAGATCCAGCTAAATTTCAAAAACTCGGCGGGAAAATTCCTCGTGGTGTTTTATTACTCGGACCTCCGGGCACAGGAAAAACTTTACTTGCTCGCGCAGTTGCTGGCGAGTCGGGCGTTCCATTTTTTTCAATTAGTGGAGCAGATTTTGTTGAGATGTTTGTCGGAGTTGGTGCAAGTCGTGTTCGAGATTTATTCGAACAAGCCAAAAAAAATTCTCCTTGTATTGTTTTTATCGATGAGATTGATGCAGTCGGTCGGCATCGTGGATCAGGAATTGGTGGCGGACATGATGAACGAGAACAAACTTTAAATCAACTTTTAGTTGAGATGGATGGCTTCGAACAAAATAGCGGAGTGATTTTAATTGCGGCAACAAATCGTCCCGATGTTTTAGATCCTGCACTTATGCGTCCCGGCAGATTCGATCGTCAAGTAGTTGTTGATCGTCCCGATGTTCGTGGTCGCGAAGGAATCCTAAAAGTTCATACGCGTAATATCCCTTTATCTGACAATGTAAATTTAACGACTCTCGCAAAAGGAACTCCCGGATTATCTGGCGCTGATTTAGCAAATCTTGTAAATGAAGCGGCACTTTTGGCCGCTCGCAGAAATGAAGAAAAAGTTTCGATGCATCATTTTGAAGAGGCGAAAGATAAAGTGATGATGGGAGTGGAACGAAAATCTTTAATTATTTCTGATAGAGAAAAACGAATTACATCTTATCACGAATCTGGTCATGTGCTTGTTGCAAAAATGATTCCCGAAGCCGACCCTGTTCACAAAGTTACAATTATTCCACGCGGTCGTGCGCTTGGTGTTACAACTTATTTGCCAATCGATGAAAAACATACTTACTCAAAAAAATATCTCGAGGCGATGATTACTTATGCTTACGGCGGAAGAGTTGCTGAAAAATTAATTTTTAACGAACTCACAACCGGCGCTGGTAATGATATTGAACGCGCAACTCAACTTGCTCGCAAAATGGTTTGCGAATGGGGAATGAGTGAAAAACTTGGTCCATTAACTTACGGTGCAAAAGAGGAAGAATTATTTCTTGGTCGCGAAGTAACTAAGCATCAACAATTTAGTGAAGATACGGGAAGAATTATTGACTCTGAAATTAAAAAAATAATTATCACTTGCGAAAAAAGAGCTGAAGATATTTTAAAAAATAATGTCGACAAACTTCATGCGCTTTCAAATGTTTTACTTGAAAGAGAAATTTTAGATAGCGAAGAAATTGATAAAATTTTACGCGGCGAAAAATTACCTCCGGTTGAAAAAGTTGTTGATCAAAAAGTTGAACCAAAAATCGAAGAGCAACCAAAAGTAGCTGATGTCGCAAAAGTTGAAACGGAAGAGATCAAGCCAAAGAGAAAACCAAAAACGCAAAAAGTATAATGTCGGATTTTTCGGAGATTGATTTTCGTTTTGAGTTGTACAGAAAAGGAATACATATTTCATCTTTAAGTATTCCAATAATTTATTTTTACATCTCTCGCGATTTAGCATTAATGATTTTAATTCCAGTAACTTTTGTTTTTATTTCTGTTGACTTGTTAAGATTTTATCACGATGGGACAAGCAAAATATTTTATTCAGTTTTTCGTCCGATGTTACGAAATCACGAAGTTGATTTTGTCGAAAAAAGATTAAATGGCGCTTCGTATGTTTTACTTGCCGCAACTTTATCTGTCCTAATTTTCCCAAAAATAATTGCAATCACTGCTTTTTCAATTTTAATTTTATCCGATACTGCAGCCGCATTAATTGGAAGGATTTTCGGTCTTCACAAAATATTTAATAATAAATCGCTCGAAGGAAGTTTTGCCTTTTTCCTCACAGCAATATTGATTGTTTTAGCGACTCCTAAATTTGAATATTCAATTTCAGAATATTTTATTGGAATCTTTGCCGCTTTGATTGGCACAATCGTGGAACTTCTCCCAATTCCAATTGATGATAATTTAACGATTCCACTTTCAATTGGTTTTTCACTTTGGGGATTGTATTTATTTTTTCTCCCAACTTTAAATTTAATTATTTAAAACAAATATGAATGAAATAAAAATTCTTCGATTACCTCACGCAAACGATTTGCAATTACCTCAATACGCAACTGATGGATCTGCTGGAATGGATTTATGCGCCGCAATTGAAAATGATTTAATTGTAAATCCGAATGAAACAATTTTGGTTCCGACAGGTTTTATTATTGAATTGCCACAAGGACTTGAAGCGCAAATTCGTCCTCGTAGCGGACTTGCAATAAAAAATAGTGTAAGTTTGATGAATGCACCGGGCACAATTGATTCTGATTATCGCGGAGAGATAAAAGTAATTTTGACAAATTTCGGAAAAGAAAAATTTGTAATTCATCGTGGCGATAGAATTGCTCAAATGATAATTGCAAAATACGAACGAATCCTCTGGAACGAATCAAACGAATTAAATGAAACTAAAAGAGCCGACGGCGGCTTTGGTCACACAGGAAAATAAAAATGAACTCCGGCGTGCTTTATCTTGTCGCTACTCCAATCGGTAATTATCAAGATATAACTTTTCGCGCGCTCGAAGTACTTCGCTCCGTTGATGTAATTGTTTTTGAAGAAAGAAAAGAAGCCAACCGACTTTTAAATCATTTTAAAATTGAAAAAGCAGTTGAGTCTTTAAATGAACATAACGAACTCGTCGCAACGGAAATAATTATTTCTCTTTTAAAAAATGGAAAAAATATTGCTCTAATTTCAGATTGTGGAACTCCACTTTTTTCTGACCCCGGGCAACTTCTCGTAAAAAAATGTATTGATTTAAAAATAAAAATCACTCCACTTCCAGGTGCATCATCACTAATGCCTGCGTTAACAGTCTCAGGTTTTTCAATCGAGCAATTTTTTTATTACGGCTGGCTCTCTCCAAAAAGAGAAAGAAGAATTTCCGAACTTCAAAAATTAAAACGAGAGACTCGCACTTTTGTAATTATGGATACGCCTTATCGATTAGTCCAAGTAATGCGCGATATAAATGATGTTTTAGGCGGAAATAGAAAAATTTGCGTCGCATTTAATTTAACTTTGCAAGACGAAGAAATATTTCATGGCACAGCAGGTCAATTATTTAAATTATTTGCATCTACCGAAAAAAAAGGAGAATTTGTAATTGTAGTTGACGGCGCAAAATGATTTCAAATAATCCAATTTCAACATCAATTTTCGACTTGTTCAAAGTCGGTCCCGGTCCTTCGAGTTCTCATACAATTGGTCCGATGAAAGCCGCGAAAGATTTTTTGTCTCGAATCAAAACTCTAAAAAATTTTTCCACCTCCGCTAAAATTGAAATTACACTTTATGGCTCGCTTGCCGCA
>CAYIXI010000061.1:0-7246 GCA_964367235.1 uncultured Chitinophagaceae bacterium
TTGTTCATTGCTATTTGTTAATTGTATTGAGGCGTGCTATAAAATAAAATGCCCCTGAAGAACAGGGGCGAGGCATTAAGCCTACAGAATAATCTTTATTGTAGTAAGCTTTCTATGTTGCTAATATAAACCAATCTTATTAGTTTGTCAATATCAAAAAAACAAAAGGAGCGTTTTTATGAAACATGTATTAGGATTGGATTTAGGAACAAACTCAATTGGCTGGTGTTTAATAGAAGAATCAAAAAAAATTATTTCTAGTGGTGTTAGGGTTTTCCCTATTGGGGTAAACGAAGAAGATTTTGATAAGGGGGGAAAAGAAATTTCAAAAAATGTTGCGCGGAGAGTTGCCCGTGGAGCAAGAAGAAGAAGAAGTCGGTTTAAAGTAAGACAACAAAAATTAATCGCTCTTTTAGCCGAAAACAATATGTTGCCGGATGACTTAATCTCAACTCACGAATTATATGATTTGCGTTTAATTGGTTTAGATAAAAAATTATCCTTAAAAGATTTTGGAAGAATTTTAATGATGCTAAACAAGCGCCGTGGTTTTAAAAGTAATAAAAAAACTTTAAGCACCGAAGAGGCAAAAAAAGAAGAGGGTGTAGTAAAAGAAGGAATCTCTCAACTGAAAAATGAAATTGAAAAAAATAATTGCCGTACGGTTGGCGAATATTTTGCAACTCTTTTTAAAGATAATAAAAAAGAAAAAAATTGGCACAACATTGATAATCCATTAATTAGAATTCGCGATCGATGGGTTGGCAGAGAAATGTACCAGCACGAGTTTAATTTGTTGTGGGAAAAACAAAAGTCGTATTACCAAAATATTTTAACGGATAAACTTAAAACAGTAATCGGCGATGAGATTATTTATTATCAACGCAATTTAAAATCTCAAAAGGGGCTTGTTGGTAAGTGCAGATTTGAACCAAACAAAAGATGCGCTCCAAAAAGCTCACAACTATTTCAGGAGTTTAGGGTTTGGCAAACACTTTCTGTTTTTCGTTTTGCAAACGGAGAAAGAATTGGCGAGCCACTAACTCTTGAAGAAAAAATAATTGTTTTTAATTATTTAAATCTAAACAAAAACATTACAAAGACAGAACTGAAAAAACTTTTAAATATTTCTAAATCGGTTGGTTTTAACGATGTGTTTGTTAAAGATAGAATTGGTGGAAATACAACAAATTCAAGACTTATTTCGGCTATTGGCGAGGAGATGTTTAATGGTTTAAACGAGAAACATATTTTTGAACTTTGGCACTTATTAAGTTACGGTAACAATGCTGAAAAAATGAAACTTGTTGTTTTAAATAAAATTAAAAGCGGACTACTTCCAAAACTTAATAATGAACAGATTGAAAAATTAATTGAAATAAATTTAGAGGATGGCTATTGTAACTTTTCATCCAAAGCATTAAACAAAATTTTACCTCATTTGCGAACTGGTGTTGAACCATTTGAAGCATTTAAACTTGCTGGATACGACCCAACGAAAAAATTAAATAAATTGGGGAAAATAGTTGAACTTGATAAAATTAAACACTTAGAACCAAATGAACTTCGTAATCCAATCGTTCAACAAATTTTAAGCGAGACCATTCGACTTGTTAACTCGATTGTAAAAAAATTTGGTAAACCTGATATGGTTAGAATTGAACTTGCTCGCGAACTTAAAAAACCTAAAACTATTCGTGAAGAGATTCGTAATAATGCTACAACTAAAAGAAAACGAAGAGAAGAGTATGCAGAATTCTTATCTCATAAATTAAAAAGAGAGATTCGCACAAAAGATTCTGAAATAAAAAAATATGAGCTGTGGCTCGAGTTGGGTTGTGAAGATGAATCGTTTGATAAATTAGAAATATTTTTAAAGAGTGGTAAGGTTAAAGATCTTACTAAATTCCATTTATGGAAAGAATGCAATAGAATTTCTCCATACTCCGGTAAAGTTATTTCTCTCACAAACTTATTTAGTCCCGAAATTCAAATTGAACATATTTGGCCATTCAGCAAAACAATGAATAATGAATTTGGTAATTTATCTTTATGTGAAGCATCTATAAATAAAGATAAAGACAACATGCTTCCTTTGGAATATTTTTCTTCAAAAGGTAAAATTGAATTGCAAAAATTTAAAGATAGGGTTTCTATTTTTAATGGTGGAAAAAAATATAGATTTTTAGCAACCGAAATTCCACCCGATTTTTTAAATAGCCAAATTAATAATACAAGTTACGCGGCGAAGGAATTTGTTTCTCGTGTTGAAACTATTTTGCCACCGATTGAAGTTGATGGAGTAATGAAACAAAGAGTGCAGGTTTCAAATGGTCAAGCAACTTCGTGGTTACGCCGTTTATGGGGCATAAATGCTATACTTTCTTATGGCGACATTGATACAAAAAACAGAGCCGACCACAGACATCACGCTATTGATGCGCTTATAATTGCTTGCACTACTCCATCGATACTTAAAACTTTTTCAACTTATAGTAAGTTTAATATTGAAAACAAACTTGTAAATTCAAAAATTTCAGAGGTGTTGCCTTGGGTTAAATTTAGAAATGATGCTGAAAATTCTATTAACTCGTTTATTGTTTCTTATCGTAATACAAAAAGAGCAATTAGTATAAAATTAAATAAACCAAGACAAAAAAATCTTTCAAAATATCCCGCTAAACATTCTGTGCAAAAATCTATTTCTATTCGCGGTCCTTTGCACGAGGAGACGCTCTATGGTAAAATAAAATTAAATGGTGATAATGTTTTTGTTACTCGCTGGGGTTTAAATAAATTTACAACCGAAGCGCAACTTGAAAAAGTTGTTGATGCAAAAGTTCGTGAGGTGTTGTGTGCTCGACTTAAAAAATATGGGGGTGTTGTTAAATCTGCATTTGCAGATAATATTGATGACCCCGTTTTAATGTATTCTAAAACTGGTAAAAAAATACCAATTCGTAGAGTTCGTGTTGTAAACAATTCTGAAAACTTAATTGAAGTTAGAAATAAAACTTTTGTTGAGAGTGGCAACAACTTTGCAATTGCTATTTACCAAAATGCCGAAGGAACTAAAAGAAAATCTGAAACTTTAACTTTTTGGGATGCTACTAAAAAAACAATTGCGCACGAGCAACTTTTTGCTAAATCTTTTGTTGATGAAAAAACTTCCGATACATTTAATTTGCTATTTATTTTAAAACAAAAAGATATTGTTGTGCAGTATAAAAAACACCCCGATGAAATTGATTGGGATAATATTTCTAATCTAAGAAAAAATCTTTACCGTGTTAGAAAATTTGATATTAATGGTGGGATTTATTTAGATTATCTATACGCGGCAACCATTGATGAGAAAAAAGATAGGAATAAACTCTATTTTCAAAAATCTGCTAATACTTTAAGTTGTGTAAAAATTACTGTTAACGAAATTGGGGAGATTGTAAAAAAGGAAGGATAAAATTGATTAAAAGAATAATTGTTGTTACGCAAAGCGCTATAATCAGTACCCACTTACTGCAACTTTGTATTAAAATTGATGAAAAGGAAGAGACGATTCCAATTGAGGATTTGGGGGTTTTACTTTTAGAAAATCATCAAACAACAATTACAAATGCCGCGCTAAATGCTTTAACCGAAAATAATTGTGTAATTATTACCTGTAACAGCAAACATCACCCCAGTGGTTTGCTTTTACCAATTGCTGGCAATGTTTTACATACCGAGGTATTAAGAAAACAAATAAACGCCACACTCCCTTTTAAAAAAAATCTTTGGCAACAAATAATAAAAGCTAAAATCTACAATCAAGCATTATCTTTAAAAAATGTAAAATCCAATTTTGAACCATTAATATATTTTTCTAAAAAAGTAATTTCGGGTGATAAAAATAATTTAGAGGGAAGAGCCGCGGCTTTTTATTGGGAGAATTTTTTCCCGAAAGATTTAAATTTTAGAAGAGATGTTAATGAGCCGGGGGTGAACTCTTTATTAAATTATGGATACTCAATAATTCGTGCGGCGGTTGCAAAGGCAATAGTTTCATCTGGAATGCATCCTGCGCTTGGCTTGCATCATAAAAACCAATACAACCCTTTTTGTCTTGCCGATGATTTGATGGAACCATTCCGCCCTTTTGTTGATTTAAAAGTTCATCATCATTTTACAGATGTAAATGAGGTTGTGCTTACGCCCGTAGTAAAAAAATATTTAATTTCTGTTATGTTTGATGATTCGTTTTTTGGAAAAGAAAGAAAACCAATTCAACTTGCTATTACTCAATGCGTTCAAAATTTAGTCAAGTGTTTTCATGGGGAATCTAAAAAAATTATTTATCCCACAATAAATGCGGTTTAATGAATATAGAGTAGTGTGGATACTTGTATTTTTTGATTTGCCGACCGAAACAAAAAAGCAGAGAAGGTTTGCGGCAAAGTTTAGAAAAAATTTATTAAAAGATGGGTTTGATATGTTTCAATTCTCAATTTATTTGCGACACGCTCTATCGCACGAAAATGCTGATGTGCATACAAAAAGAGTTAAATCGTTTTTGCCAGAGGCGGGAAAGGTAGGAATTTTAAGGGTTACAGATAAACAGTTTGGTATGATGGAATTGTTTTATGGAATTGAAAGGGAAAAACTACCTTTAAACCCCGAACAGATTGAATTTTTTTAATATTACTATAAAAAATAAAAAAAGAGACGGTGTATCGTCTCTTTTTTTTATCCTAAATATTGTTCTAACTCTTTTGTTTTCAATGAGATGCCTTGTGGTGTATTCAAAGAACAATACTCAAAGAACTTTTTGAAAGCAAACTACAACTACGGAGATTTATAATTATATGACCTATTTATTCAAAGAACAATACTCAAAGAACTTTTTGAAAGCAAACTACAACTGTATTTCGCATCAGGATTTGATTTTTTAATTCAAAGAACAATACTCAAAGAACTTTTTGAAAGCAAACTACAACGCTTGGCATGTCCAGGTGAGCATAACAAATTCAAAGAACAATACTCAAAGAACTTTTTGAAAGCAAACTACAACTTCGTAAACCATTTCGTTTGCTATTGTTGCATTCAAAGAACAATACTCAAAGAACTTTTTGAAAGCAAACTACAACTGGTTTTGCGCTAAATTCAATAAACAAACATTCAAAGAACAATACTCAAAGAACTTTTTGAAAGCAAACTACAACTCTTTCGCTCTCTTGTTTCGCTCTATTTGATTCAAAGAACAATACTCAAAGAACTTTTTGAAAGCAAACTACAACAGTCATCGCTGGTTGTTGTGTTTGTTATAATTCAAAGAACAATACTCAAAGAACTTTTTGAAAGCAAACTACAACAGAACTATGGTTGTATTGTCATCGAGAAATTCAAAGAACAATACTCAAAGAACTTTTTGAAAGCAAACTACAACAACTGTTTGTTTTGAAACTACGAATGTTAAATTCAAAGAACAATACTCAAAGAACTTTTTGAAAGCAAACTACAACACCTTTCTGTTAGTTTGTTGCAATAATATATTCAAAGAACAATACTCAAAGAACTTTTTGAAAGCAAACTACAACAACATCATCGTAATTATATTTTAGAACGAAATTCAAAGAACAATACTCAAAGAACTTTTTGAAAGCAAACTACAACAGAGGTTCACAATGTGAAGCAAGGTAATGGATTCAAAGAACAATACTCAAAGAACTTTTTGAAAGCAAACTACAACTACTTTGTTGGAATTGAAAGTCTTTAATTTATTCAAAGAACAATACTCAAAGAACTTTTTGAAAGCAAACTACAACCTTTAGAGTTTTAAAAATCTCCATCTGCAATTCAAAGAACAATACTCAAAGAACTTTTTGAAAGCAAACTACAACATTTGCTCGCAGATCGTTTGAAATGTAATATTCAAAGAACAATACTCAAAGAACTTTTTGAAAGCAAACTACAACGAAGGGCGAGAGAAGCCCAAAACTAATTAAAATTCAAAGAACAATACTCAAAGAACTTTTTGAAAGCAAACTACAACACCTTTCTGTTAGTTTGTTGCAATAATATAATTCAAAGAACAATACTCAAAGAACTTTTTGAAAGCAAACTACAACATAAATCTTTGCATAAAGCAATTCTTTGATATTCAAAGAACAATACTCAAAGAACTTTTTGAAAGCAAACTACAACTCGCATTGGCTCGTCAATAATCTGCTCACATTCAAAGAACAATACTCAAAGAACTTTTTGAAAGCAAACTACAACATCTAATCTTTTTTTCTTACTCTCTAAATTATTCAAAGAACAATACTCAAAGAACTTTTTGAAAGCAAACTACAACATATCGCTTAAAGCACTTCGTAACATTATAATTCAAAGAACAATACTCAAAGAACTTTTTGAAAGCAAACTACAACTTGCAAATATTCAAAGCTCTGTACCTTGTATTCAAAGAACAATACTCAAAGAACTTTTTGAAAGCAAACTACAACTGTAAGATGTGACCGTGAAAAATTACCGTTATTCAAAGAACAATACTCAAAGAACTTTTTGAAAGCAAACTACAACAATCGTGTCTCTTGACCGTAGCCGAATAAATTCAAAGAACAATACTCAAAGAACTTTTTGAAAGCAAACTACAACATAAATCTTTGCATAAAGCAATTCTTTGATATTCAAAGAACAATACTCAAAGAACTTTTTGAAAGCAAACTACAACTCGCATTGGCTCGTCAATAATCTGCTCACATTCAAAGAACAATACTCAAAGAACTTTTTGAAAGCAAACTACAACATCTAATCTTTTTTTCTTACTCTCTAAATTATTCAAAGAACAATACTCAAAGAACTTTTTGAAAGCAAACTACAACATATCGCTTAAAGCACTTCGTAACATTATAATTCAAAGAACAATACTCAAAGAACTTTTTGAAAGCAAACTACAACTTGCAAATATTCAAAGCTCTGTACCTTGTATTCAAAGAACAATACTCAAAGAACTTTTTGAAAGCAAACTACAACTGTAAGATGTGACCGTGAAAAATTACCGTTATTCAAAGAACAATACTCAAAGAACTTTTTGAAAGCAAACTACAACAATCGTGTCTCTTGACCGTAGCCGAATAAATTCAAAGAACAATACTCAAAGAACTTTTTGAAAGCAAACTACAACTATAATCGTCTTGTCGCTTGACATCATAATATTCAAAGAACAATACTCAAATTTACAATGGCGCCAAAGCGCTAGAACTTTTTG
>CAYIXI010000062.1:0-2637 GCA_964367235.1 uncultured Chitinophagaceae bacterium
ATCATTAAAGTAAAAGACGATGAACTTGAAATTGCTTGTGTTTGTCCAAATTGCAATTTTAAAATAATACATAAAATTTTCGAAGCAGAAGGAAAAAATGTTTGCGAAGATTATTACGAACCAATAAAAGAAAAAATAAATGACAAAAATACCGAAGAAAGTAGTATCAACGACAAGACTGAAAGCGATCAAAGAGCAAACGGAGAAGGAAATCCTTTCGGAAATGGAATCAGAAACATTACCGAAAATGGAGAACCAAAGCGAAGAAAAATCTGCGGAATTTTCTAAACCAGAAAAAAAAGAAACTCGCGGACGACCGAAAAAAGTTGTTGAAGAAAAAGAATTTGAAGCAATAAATTTATTTTCAGAAACTGAAATTACTCCGACGATAAGTTTTTTACTCAACACAATTTTTGAAAGAAAAGGTTGGGCAAGATTAAGTAAAGATGAAACAGATAATTTAGGAAGTGCATTAACAAAAGTTGTAAATAAACATTTTCCAAAAATTATTACAAAGTATGTTGAGGAATTACAACTTGCAATTATAATTGGCGGAATTTTCACAGCAAGACTTTTATCGGAAACAAAACAAAATGCAAAACAAAATAACTTTGATTCTGGGCAAAAAGGGGAGCGGGAAAACGAACCAAGCAAAACAACTATTGAAGAAATTTTGCAAAGTAATAATTCTTGATAATTTAGCAGAATACGAAGGAATAATTGTAACAAGTTTTGAAGCTGCAAAATCGTTCTTTGAAAATATTAAAAATAAAAAATTTAATTTGGTTTTAAGATTTCAAACCGATGAAGATTTGAACGAAACACTAAATTATATTTTTAAAAATGGAAATATTTGTTTGGTCGCCGAAGAAGTAGATTTTATTTCAAACGCTTACGGAAACAATAAATATTTTGAAAAAATTTTAAAATATGGACGGCACAAAAAAATTGATCTGATCGCAATTAGCCGAAGACCCGCTGAGGTGAGCAGATTATTGACGAGCCAATGCGATGAAATTATTTCTTTCAGACAAAACGAAGAACGAGATTTAGATTTTTTAGAAAAACGAGGATTCGACCGAGAGAAATTACGAAGTTTAAAAGATTTTGAAAGTTTAGTAATTAATTAACGCTATACAAAACAAAAATAAAATAGGAGATTTACAAAATGAACGCAAAAGAATTAGCAATCGGAGTAGCAACAGTTTTAATAGCGTTTGTCATTTATGACAAATATGTGAAACCAAAACTTGGTTTATAAAATAGGAGATTTTTTAAATGGGAATCAAAAAATATGTAATACAATTAGCTATTGTATTAATTGTAATTGCTGTTGTTTTTAGAGTTACACCAATTAAAAAAATAATTGTTGGAGAATAAAAATGCCAGAAACACCAACAACACCAACAACACCACCTCTTGATAGTTTTACAGGAGCAGGAACTACAATTGGAAGTTACCTTGGACCAGCCGGCGCAGTTTTTGGCGCAGCGGCAGGCGCAGTTGTTGATGTTGCAATTGCACTCTGGAGTAAATTTGGCACAGGAAGTTTTGGAGCAACCCAACATTTAAGTTGGAATGAAGCAAACGAAGTAGCCATGAAAACAGCCGATTCACTTAAATTAGTACTTTTCCAATTTTACGGAGAAAATTTAAAACAAATCGGATTAGAATATGCGAAAAGTGTCAAAGGCACAATCGAATATTTTGAACAAAAGGGAACAACTTGGGAATCGGGAACAATCAAAACTGATTTACAAAAATTCATAAATAATCCAAATCAAATTATTACTTACGGATATATATCCACGCCGATTTGGTATGCAACAATTCATGTTGCATTAAATTATGATGTCAAACGCCAAGATGATTTTATCCAACAATTAGATTTTTGGGTTTTTAAAAGAATATCAGATTCAGCGGTAAAATTAGGATTCAAACCAATGTTAGACCAAAACGCAATAGCACCACCAAATAAAAATACAAATACAAATTGGAGTATTTGGGATATTTTTTTTCCAAAAAAAGATTATTCACAATTTCAAAATCCACCAGCAGGCACAACACCACAACAAAGTGGATTTGATTTAAAAACAATTTTACCAATTGCACTTTTAGGAATTTCAATGTGGTATTTTACAAAAGGGAAAAAATAAATTGGAAAACACTTATATCAAAGCAACTGAAAATCCAACATTTGATAATCCATCACTTTATTCAAACATTTTAGATACTGGACGAGGTGATATTGGACAGCCACAACCACCACCAGCACCATCAGCACCATCAGCACTACCAACAACTCCCGCAGACAACACAAATTTACCAACACCTGGAAAAGGTGTTTGGGATATGCTTTATCCAAACAAAGATTTACCAAATGCCGAAAAAACACCAGAAAAAAAGTCATCAACAAATAAAAGTGGATTTGATTGGCAAACAACTTTACCAATTGCTTTAATTGCTCTTTGGTATTTTTTGAAAGGAAAAAAATAAATGTACGAAGCATTTGAAACTTCAACAGATGTTAGTCTCGACACACTTATTGCCGAAACAGACGCAACTATATCTTCGGGAATTGACCAAAATATTTTAATTTCGCTTGCAAACGAACTACTTGCAAATGAAGCTCGCGAA
>CAYIXI010000062.1:2737-5202 GCA_964367235.1 uncultured Chitinophagaceae bacterium
CTTGCTACAATCGAAACACAACGCCTTGCAGATTTAGAAACTGCACGACTTGCATTAGAAAAAAAAAAAGCGACGATAGTAGCAGTTTTAACGAAGATAATTTCAATACTGAAAACTCGAGCGATTACAGCAACGGAAAAAACAACGATTTTGAATTTCATACGGAGATTTATAATTATATGACCTATTTTGACGAACTCATATGTAGCGGAAATAGTTTTCCAACACAACCAAAAGGCGATATGAATTTGGGCAATGGTAATTTATATGGTGAAATTTTCGATCCAACAATTCCAACAACAGAACCAACGCCAGCACCAGAAACAGAAAAAGGATTACCAGAACCAACAAACGATGAAATTAAAAAACCAGATCTACCAAAACCAAAACCACAAACCGCAAATTTCGGATTGTATTTAACTGCAGCAATTTTTTTGTACAACATTTTTCTCAAAGAGGAATAAAAAATGCTATTTAATTTTTGGTTACCACTGATGACACAAAGTTCCGAAATTTCTGAAGGAAATTATCGCTTCTCTTTTAACAAAGTAAAAAATTTCGACTTGTTACCAAACTGGACGAATAAAAATATTTCAGTTGAAGGAAGAAACATCACAATCACTGAAACGATTAAAGATTTAGAAAAAAATAAATATTTAATTGTTGTAAATATTAAAAAATCACAAGCAGGAACACAAGCAAAAATGAGCGCCGGAGTTGTAGCAATTGCATTGCTTTCGGTAATTGGTTTAGGTTTACTTTTCATGAATTTTGAAAAAGTTGAAAAATTAATCGACAGCCCAACAATTCAACTTGGAGTTGTTGCAATTTTTGGATTTATTTTAATTAAACTAATGAAAAGTTTTAAAAAATGAAAAAAAAACATTTGCTTATCGCAATCGGATTTTTTTTTTTATTTGAAACAATAAAAAATCCACAAAAAGTTGCATCATATTTCATGACCAAAAAAAAATTATTAGATAAAATTTATTTAGACTTCGGAATTGATATTTCAAAATATTCTGCACTTTTTGGAGTCCCGCAAAGTTTAATTACTGCAATTATCGCAGTTGAAAGTAGCGGCAACACCAAAGCAACAGCCTCAGCCGGAGAAAGGGGACTAATGCAGATTACACCAATAGCACTAAAACAAGTTAATGAATATTTTAAAAAATCATTCACAAAAGATGACCTCTTTAACGCAGAAAAAAATATAATTGTCGGAACTTATTTTTTGAGTTATTTGTGGCACAAATTCAATAATTGGGATTTAGTTACTCGAGCATTTAATTATGGCGAAGGAAATATTCGCAAAAATCCGAATTTAGCGGAAAGTTATTTTATAAAAGTAAAAAAATTTAGAGATGTATTTTCAACTTAAAAAACGAAACAAAATTAACAATAAAATAGGAGAAACAAAAAATGGGTAAAGCATTAGAAGTAATTGCAGGCGGAGCAACAGCTCCGGGCGCAACATTCACAGCTCTAACTATGGGAGCAGGAAATTCACTCACAATCCGAAATTTCAAAACAGGAACTACTGCCTACATCGTAGGACTTTGGGATTCGCGCAATGCAGCAGGTAATCTAAGAATCAGAAGCCCTCGACTGCACGATAATGTGCAAGGAATTCGAGTATACGGCAACGCGGGAGAACAATTTAACTACATCCCACAAGGATTAGTTCAAAAAGTCGAAGCTCAAGACACTTTGATTGCAGAAATAACCGGTTCAGCCGTAGCTGCCGAAATTGAACAAGGGGCTATGTTATTATATTACGAGAATTTAGACGGAGTAAATGCGCGTTTCATTAACTCCAACGAGTTAAGAATGCGCTCTAAAAATATCGTAATAGTCGAAAATTCACTCATTACAGGCGTAGCAGGAGGCTGGAGCGCCGAGACAGCCCTCAACAGTTCATTCAACCTTCTTAAAGCCAATACCGATTATGCATTGGTCGGAGCAACTTTTTCGGATAATTGTTTAGCAGTCGGTTGGAGAGGTGCTGATTCAGGTAATATGAGATTCGCTATTCCAGGTGAAGCTGGAAACAAAGAATATACAGCGAATTTTTTCATTCGCTTAAGCGATTCGTTAGGCGTACCATTGATCCCTGTTATCAATTCAGCGAATTTAGGAAATACGCTGGTTGATTGCATGCAAAATCAAGCAGGAGTTGATGTGATTGTATCTACAATTTTAGTAGAATTATCGTAAATTAAAAATAAAATATTGCTTCAGTCCAAAGACTGGAGCAATATTTTTATTAAAAATATGCCAAACGAATTTTTTTTATCCGTAGGATTAATTTTCAACGCAATGATAATTTATTTTGCAATCGCAAAAAATGTGAAGCAAGGAATGCAAGAATCAGTTAGGTTGGAATCGAGACTAACTAAAATTGAAACTATTTTAGAACAAATTTTAAGTGAAAGAAAATAAATAACAACAAATGTTAAAATTCA
>CAYIXI010000062.1:5302-7064 GCA_964367235.1 uncultured Chitinophagaceae bacterium
CTTAACCTTTAAAATTTTACAAACCGACAAAATCTTAAATAAATTTAATTTGCAAAATTCAAGTTTCGCCTCTTCATCAGAGTTTGAATTCTTCAACTCAATTTGAATATCCTTAAAACCACATTCCGTAAAAAGTGAAAAATAAAATGTTTTCATATTGCCTTTCTATAAATAATTTTTTGATTTAGAATTTTGCTTTCAATATATTTAATTAAAAGCAGGTGAGTAGAATAATGCGAAAAGATTTTTCGTAAATAAATTATTTCTTGCTTTGGCAAATGATATTTTTCAGATAATTTCCAAGTATTAAATTCAATCTCATTCAAAAGAGAAATAAAATTTTCACAAGAAATTTTATTATCTTCCAAAATATCATTAACATTTTGCAAATGTTTTTGATCTATATCATAAGCGCAAGTCATAAATTCTCACTTTCTGATTTCCATTTTCCGAGAATGCCAAGCGGGTGAGGATATTTCGCGGGATTTAAATTATATTTTTGAAGCGGCGTTAAAAATTCTAACCTATCAAATTCAGAGAATTTTTCAGTAGATGTTTTGTTTATAATATCTATTGTGTCACCCGGTACACCAAAATTTTTTTGATTTTTATAATTAAAGTTATGTAAAATAATCAGAAACCTACCTTTGTTTCCTTTTTCAATCTTTTTCAATTTTAAATATTTTTTTTTTGCGAGCGATTTTGTTGCTGTTGAAATTGTCGGATTTGAAATCCCTAAAATGTTTTCTAAGTTCCGAGATGAGAAAATAATATTTTTACTTTTTTGCAAATAAAAAAATTGTAAAATTATTCTTTCGGTTGGCAATAAATTTTTATCAAAAATTATTTCATTCATTGGTTTTGGTTTTCACAATATCAAATTGTAATTGTATTTTTTCAGTTTGATATAAATAAGGAGAAACTGCTACGAGAACTATCGCTCCAGGATTTGTCGAGCCAGCATTTAATAAACTTACAAGAAATGGAAAAACACTATTATAAATAATTGTGTTAAGTGGCGTTTCAACTTGAATTTTTAAATTTGCAATTCCATTTCCATTATACTTTTTTATTTGCATTGCAAAATAATCAGTTGGAACAAAATTAGGTTTGATAGTTCCAAATAAAAAATAATCCAATTTTATTTCATCCTCTTGATGATAAACTATTTTTTGATTTGTTGTTGGGGGATTTAAAGATATTTGGTATTCAGAAAAATTATTTTGAATTTCGATACCACCTGTACAACTAATAAAGAAAAAGCAAACTACAATAAAAAAATTTTTCACAAAAACTCCTTTCAAAAGTTAAATAATCATAAATAAAAATTAAGTGAATGTCAAGTTATTTTTTTAACTATTTTGCTTTGCTAAAAATTTTAGCAATTATTGACTTTTTATAAAAATAAAACGAAGTTCGTTTGTGAGTAAAACAATATTCATAAATACTTCCTTTCCGATTGCAACCGGTGCGCACTGTGCTGGTTGCAATTTTTATTTTAAGCCAAAAATAATTTATTAAATTAATTTTATGCAAAATCAATTTCAATACAATCTAATTTTTTTAGCAACCTCCACTCGAAATAAAAGCTTCACCAACCTATCTGAAAAATCCTTAAATAAAAACCAAATATTAATTTTCAACACGATTAAAGAATACCAAAACCTAACAAATTCTGAAATTTCTAATATTTTAAAGTTACCAATAAACATCGTTACGGCAAGAAATTTTGAGTTACGAAAAATCGGCTCAATTATACCTT
>CAYIXI010000063.1:0-6597 GCA_964367235.1 uncultured Chitinophagaceae bacterium
TGATGTTTTGGGAAAAGAAGCGGCAACGCTTGTGAATGAAAATAAAGAAGCAGGAAATTATTCTGTCAAATTCGATGCTTCAAATTTTACAAGTGGCGTATATTATTATACAATTCAACAGAACGAAAAATCAGAAATAAAAAAATTGATATTGATGAAGTAAGAAACAATTAACAGATAACATTTATCTGCCTTTGGCGGTGTCATTCCCGAATGCTTCAATCGGGAATCCATTTTTGAGTTTTCCTTACTTTCTTTCCAAGAAAGAAAGTAACAAAGAAATCTTTTCGAAATCGTAACGCACGAATCAATCACAGACGCACTTGCCCACCTTTTGCGGGCTTGCCTAATTTCTCTGCAATCCTTTTTGAGAAAATTAAAAATATATTTTAATTGCAGAGAAATTAAATACGCTTCGATTGATTCTACCCAATTCGCTCATCCTCCGACGATTTCGATTTCCACCGCACAAAAATAAAATAAATAACCCCAGACTTTAGTCTAGGGTTAAGTGACTCAAACACACTCGGACTTTAGTCCAAAAAAATGTGAAGTGATTATTTATTGGATTCCCGCTTACGCAAGAATGACATATCAAATAAAAATCCCGTCACAAACAATTGTGGCGGGATTTTATTTTCAAAAATATTTAAATTTTATTTTGGTTCAATTTCATTCACAAGTTTTTTTGCGTTGTAAATCTTTCTTAATGCTTCCATCATTCCGCCGGTGTGAACAGAGACTGCGCGATTTGCTGTTTCATCATAAACAAATCTACCGACTAAACTTTCGATGTTGCCATCAAAAATTAATCCGACAATTTCGCCACTTGTATTTATAACAGGCGAGCCCGAATTCCCGCCAATAATATCACAAGTTGAAACAAAATTTAGTGGAGTTGCAGGATTGATTTTTTTCTTTTTATCCAAATAATTTTGCGGAAGCTCAAAATCGCCTTTATTATCAAACTCAAGCGAGCGTGTAAAAAGTCCGCCGTAAACAGTTTTGTACGGCGCAATAGTTCCGTTCATCGGATAACCTTTCACAGTTCCGTAAGCAAGACGCAAAGTAAAAGTAGCATCGGGATATTTTTCTTTTCCGTAGACAGCAAAGCGAGCGTTGCCAATTTTTTCACCAGCTGGTGTAATTAAACTTGAAACATTTTCATCTTGCCAAGAGTTCATCTCACGACTCATTGCATCATATTCGCGCATTAAAATAATCATTGGGTCATTTGAATTATTCAAAGCATCTTCTCCGCCATCGGCAAGAGTTTTTCTAAATTCTGGTTTTATTAATTCTGATGAAGCAAGTTCTTTTGCAGTTTGCTCGATTGATTTTCCTTTTAAAACCATTTTTACAAACGGATCGTTTTCTCCGAGTGCACTAATTACTTCACTCAAGCGAGATGAAATTACAAACTCTTCTAAATCGGGAAAAATTGGAGCAGGTGAGAAGAGTTGCATTTTAAGTGAAGCAAGTTGCGATTCGTGAAATCCTTCCAATCTTTTTGAATCTTCTTTTTTTATCTCTTTAATATATCTAACAAGAGTTAAACCACGCGAACCAAGTGTTGAGCCAGCAAGCGAACGATAAAAAATTTCGTTGTATCTTTTTGTAAGATTACCAATTGCAGTTTCAACATTACTCCACGCAGAAGAATATTTTGAATTAAGTTCCGGATTTGAATTTACTTGCGAACGCAAATCATTTTCTTCTTTCTGTTTTGTTGCAGTGATAATTGTATTTTTTAAACCATCATATTCTCCGATTGATGCTTTTAGAGAATTTTCTAAACTAAAAATTTGCCCTTTTGCACGGCGTTCATTTTCAGAATTTAATGATGAATATTTTTTGAGTGCGCTAATTCTGTATTTCAAAGTTTTCAAACGAGCGGGATAACTATAATCTCTGTTGAAATTAAATTGTGCCATCGTTTGTAATCTATTAGTTGAGCCGGGATGTCCACTAACAAATACAAGTTCATTTTCAATTGCGCCGTGGCTATTCCATTTTAAATAATTATTTGATTTAAGTGGTTTATCATTTTCATAAACTCTAAAAATTGCCATATCCAAATCGTAACGGGGAAAAGTAAAATTATCTGGGTCGCCGCCAAAAAAAGCAATGTGTTGCTCTGGCGCAAAAACCAAACGGACATCGGTATATTTTTTGTAGCGATAAATCCAATATTCACTTCCCTGATAAAAGCTAACAATATCAGAGCGAAAACCGGTTTTTTCGGTACTTTCTTTTTCAAGTTGCGCCATTATATTTTTTCGTGCTTCAAGCGCTTCCTTCGGATTCATTTCAGGTTTAACTGCGGAGTAAATTTTATCAGTTACATTTTCCATCGAGATTAAAACATTCAATTCTAAATCGGTGCATTTAATTTCTTTTTTTCTTGATGAAGCGTAAAATCCTTTTTCGACATAATCATTTTCTTTTGTAGAAATTTTAGAAAGTTGCCCGAGCGCGACATGATGATTTGTTAAAACAAGTCCTGTTGGACTGATGAACGAACCACTTCCTCCATCGTTGAAACGAACAGAGGAGAGTTGAATATGATCGAGCCACTGTTTGGTTGGAGTAAAATTATATTTTGCTTTTAAAAGTTTTAAAGGTGGATTATCAAAAGTCCACATTCCTTCATCGGCAAATAGCGATGTAAAAACAAAAACGAAAAGCATTGCAATATTTTTTATTTGATTCATTTTATTTCCTTTCCTTTATTTTTTTGTTAAAGATATTTATTTTTTTATTTCATTCTAATTCCATGTTCTTCTTCAATAAATATCCAGCCAACAAGTTTTCCTTCGTTGATTGAATTAAAATTATCCCAATGCTCTTTAGTATTGAAGTAACGCGAACTTGTATCATCAATAGGTTGACTATTTACGATTGCCATAAGTTGTATAAATCGTTTACGCCATTTATCAAAATTTTTAATTCGCAAATCAACCCAACCAGCATCAGCCCAAAGATCAATTGACTTGGAAGAAATTTTAATTTCATTTTCTCCGCGATTTGGAGGAATTTTCATAAGATTGGCGCGTAAAATTCTTTTTCCATCGGATAAAAGAATTGGAATGCCGATTGAAATAATTTTTGAACGAAGCTCGCTATTGTTTGAAATAAATTCTTCAATTCTTTTTGAAATTTCTTTTGCAGAAAATTTCACAACTTCTTTCATCGAGCCAAAAACTTTTTTCAAAAGAAAAGCTTCGTAAAGTAATTTTGAAAGTCGTGGCGGACCAAGCATTTCAAAAGCAATGCTATCGGTTAAAGATTCTTTTTCAAGCGATTTTAATTTTTCAATCGCACTTAAAAACATAAATCCCGCGCGGTAAGTTGGCTCCAAAGTCGCATTATCTAAAGCGTTAATTATATCGTGCCCAGTATTTCCGCCTAAAATTTCAAAAACGACATCATTTGCAATCTCTTCGGGCGTAACATATTCCATTTGGCCGGGAGTTGAAATTGCCTCAAACTCGCCGCGAGAAAAAATTCCGTTTTCACCAGTATCAATGAAGACTGCTTTCAAAGTATCTTTAGTTTTTTTAGATAAATTATAATTGAGTTTCAATTTATTTTTTAGTTCGATTGCATCTTCAATTTTGCAATCGTAAAGGTCGATTGGCATTCCTCTTTTTTTGATTTCACCAAAACTAATTTTTTTCCACGCGATTGCGCCAGTTGGTTTTATCTCTTTTGTGATTGGCGCATCGGGAGTTCGTCCCATCAAAAATAAAAGTAAAGTGTGCGCGCCAGCGACTGCCGATTTTGAAAGTAAAACTCGCGATGGTTTCTCTTCGCTGTGAGTGTATGGAATGTTGAGTCCCATTCCGCCAGTTCCACTCGTTCCAATTTTTACATAAATCTCTGTTTTATTTAAAGACATCGAACGATAAAAAAGTTGAACATGACGAATTAATTGTGGAACATATAAAGTGCTTAAAAGATTTTCGACAACATTTTTTAAATCTGCTTGGCTCGATGATTTTAATTTTTGCCTAACTTCGCGAGCAGATTGAAAAATATCTTGATATGCAATTGCAGTTGCTGTGTTGATGCAATCAATTACAATATGTGGTTTGTACTTTTCGAGTAAATTATTTATTGAAGAATCCTTCACCATTGCTGGAGTCATTTCATTTAAAAAATCATCCATAAATTGGTTTCGCTTTTTTTGATCGGATAGAATTTCTTCTCGGCTAATATCTTTAAATTTAAATTGGTGAAAAACATTTCCCCACCAAGGAATAAAATATTTTTTTCCAACTTTCGGATATTCTTTTTGAAGTTGTTTGACTGCATCAAATGCTTCATTTTTATTTAAAGATGTAACAATGATTCGTTTTGGTTTATCTTTCATCAATCTTCTGCAAACTGCTGAACCAACCAAACCCCACCCACCTAAAACTAAAACAGTTTTATTTTGAATATTCATATTTGTTTTTAAATTTAAATTTTTTCAACAACACAAGCAGTTCCGTATGAGAGAACTTCGGTTACGCCAGCCATAATTTCGGTTGCGTCATAACGAAAACCAATAATTGCGTTTGCGCCGATTGCTTCTGCGTGAGTTATCATTTGTTCAAAAGCATCACGGCGAGTTTGTTCGCATAAATCCGAATAAAGTGTAATATTTCCACCGATAATTGTTTGTAATGTTGCACCAATAGTTCCGAAAACCGAACGAGAGCGAACAATTATTCCTCGAACGATTCCTAAATTTTTAACTATTCGATAGCCATCAATTTGAAAAGCAGTTGTAATAAGTGAATGATCCATTTTAACCTCCGATGAAATTTAAAAAGATTTTGGTTATAAAAGTAATATTTTTATTTTAATTTATTTTCTTTTCACTAATATTTTAAATTAACCTGTAAAAAATTTGGATTTTTAAATGACAAAATAGTTCTTGCTTATTATTAATTTATTTGTTAGCCTTGATGTATAAAATAAGTTGTGTGTAGTTTGAAAAATTAAAGTAATTCGCATATGAAATTGTATATCGTTTCAATATAACTACTTTGAAGGTGAATAATACTTGAAATCGCTTATTTATTTTGCTGTTATTAAAATTTATTTAATCGGGATATTATTATTTTCAAATCCATTACTCTCACAAGTTAGTACTGTAAGAGGTAATGTTTCTACTTCTTCTATCCCGGTTCGGTATGCGTCAATTGTATTTACAGATAAAAATGATACGACAAAAAAATTCTCTACAATTACCGATACCTTGGGGAATTACCAGATTGGCATTATTACTACGGTAGAAAATAACAGTTCTATCGTTCCAAACAGTATAGAACTTGAGCAGAACTATCCAAATCCATTTTCGTCTTCAACGGCAATTTCATATCAACTTAACAAACAAGCGGATGTGAGCGTTACGATTTATGATGTTTTGGGGAGAGAAGTAAAAGCATTTACGGTCGGTCTCCAAACAATAGGAACGCACGGTGTTGTTTGGGATGGAAAAAACAATTTCGGCAGTAAAGTATCAACGGGAATTTATTTCTACAGACTACAAGCAAGAAATGAAACACAAGTAAAGAAAATGGTATTGACCGATGGCGGTGCAACAACCGTAAGCGTGCATCCTATAGACAGGTTTTTCTCTGATGTAAAACAATTAAAAAAGAAAACCATTACGCAGATTACAGGCGGGACATATACGGTTCAAATAGCAAATACAGATAAAACAATTCCAAAAATACTTTTTTCCGAATTTCCCAACATTAGGGTTCGACCGGATACAACAATAAATTTTCAAGTTCAAGAAGCAGAACAGTGGCGATATTTAGGTTTGGAAAACGAAATTGTAACAGCAATAGCTGTAGATCCGATCGATCCAAAAATAATTTATGTGGGAACTAGATATGGTTTTAGTGCAGGAATTTTGGGGAAACTATTTAAAAGTACAGATGGCGGCACAACGTGGGATACACTGCTTATTGGCGGAGGGTATCGCGGCCTTTTAATTGATCCGTTAAATCATAATATTTTATATGCTTCGCCCGGTGCAATTATTAAAAGTGAAGATGGCGGACAAACATGGAAGCCAATTATTAACGGAATTCACCTTGATTTTGAGACGCGTGTGCAGAGTTTAGCAATGAATCCCAAAAATTCTAATGTGTTGTACGCCGGAACGGGAGGATTCTTCGGCGGAAACTTGTATAAGAGTTATGACGGCGGCTTGCATTGGAATAAAACATCTTCAGATTCATTAGAGGATGGTGTAATAAGTATTGCCATTGATCTTATTGATACCAACAACATTTATGCAGGAACAGCATGGAGAGGCATTCTATGGAAAAGCACAGATGCAGGAACGACTTGGTTCCGTACAGGGTTGGGTGAAACTGGGGAGTTTATTCTTGATATTTTTATTGACCCCAAAACACCATCCACTATATATGCTGGAGTGTCTTGGGAAGGAATTTTTAAAACAGAAGATGGAGGAATGAATTGGGAAAATATCAGCCAAGGATTGTCAGCAACCCGCCAGGTTGTGAAGATACAACAAAGTAAATCTTCCCGTTTATTTCTTGTCGCAGCTTACGGTGATAGCGGCGGAATTTA
>CAYIXI010000064.1:0-6503 GCA_964367235.1 uncultured Chitinophagaceae bacterium
CCTCTAACCATATCTAAAAAAATCCATGCAATAGTTGCGGCGGCTGATGCAGTTGTAGTTGTCGCAAGCGCAGTGGCGGCAAGTGTACTTGCACCAAGTGCGGAGCCCGCATTAAATCCAAACCATCCAAACCAAAGTAGTCCTGTTCCTAAAATTACATAACTGATTCGCGCGGGACTTTGCTCCTGTTCGGTTCTTCCTTTAAGATATAAAGCTGATGCAAGCGCCGCCCATCCTGCAGACATGTGCACGACTGTTCCGCCAGCAAAATCGAGAACTCCTTTTTGAAATAAAATTCCGTCCGGATGCCAAGTTGAATGAGCAAGTGGCGCGTAAATAAAAATCATAAAGAGACTAATAAAAAGAAGATAAGAGTTGAAACGAATTCGTTCGGCGAATGCGCCGGTAATTAATGCAGGAGTAATAACTGCAAATTTTAATTGATACATCGCAAATAATAAAAGTGGAATTGTTGGAGCAAGTGGCCATGTTGCGTTTCCCAAAGTTCCTTTCATCATAAAAAAAGTTGTTGGGTTTCCAATAATTCCATAAATGGATTCTCCGAAAGCTAAACTGAAACCGAACACAACCCAAATTACTGTAATTAATCCAAGACAGACAAAACTTTGCAACATTGTTGAGATAACATTTTTCTTTCGCACCATTCCTCCGTAGAAAAATGCTAACCCAGGCGTCATTATTAAAACAAGTGCAGTGGAGACTAATAACCAAGCAGTGTCGCCAGTATCAATTTTAGAATCTGTTGTGATTGGTTGTGCTGATGGACCAACAAGCACCAACACCATTACTACAAGTAGTAGTAAAAAAGGGATATAATTTTTTTTCATAATGTTTATTTAGTTTGGTTAATAAAATCCGTGAATTAGGTTGATTAAATAAAGCATATTATTTAGTTAAATGCAAGTATTTACCTAAATTATTTATGTTAATTGATTGATTGTCCTAATTTAATAATGTTGCTATTGACTAACGATGGTTTTGTATTTTTGTTTAAAAATTTGTTTGTTTCTTTATTTTGTTTTACTTTATTTCGCAATCACACGGAGCCAATAATTATGAAAAAAATATTTTTAATCTTCTTCGTTCCTATTTTACTTTTTGCGGAAAGTGGTGGAATGACTAATGCAACTAAAAAAAATGGAACTGGGTGTCATTGTCATTCTCCATCAGCAAGCGCGAGTGTTTCGGTAATTATTAGCGGACCCGATACAATAAAAATTGGAGAGACAAAAAATTATACAGTTACAATTTCTGGCGGACCACTTTCTGCGGCAGGTTTTAATGTTGCAACTTCAAGTGGCACACTTGGAGTTATTAGTGGACAAGGCGCTCGACTTTTTCAAACTGAGTTAACGCATAGCGCACCAAAGGTTAAAAGTGGTAGTTCGGTGACTTTTACATTTGCTTATTCTCCTGCCTCAACGGGTGAAGTAATAATGTTTGCGACAGGTAATAGTGTAAATTTAAATGGTGGCAATAGTGGCGATGCGTGGAACCACGCAACCAATAAAATTATTCGTGTAACTCCAACTACAAATATAAGTGAAAATATTTCTCCGATTGCTTCGTACAAATTAAATCAAAATTATCCGAATCCTTTTAATCCATCTACAATTATCAGTTATCAATTATCAATGAACAGTTTTGTTACTTTAATAGTGTATGATGTTTTGGGAAATGAAATGGCGACGCTTGTAAATAAAAAACAAAATGTGGGATTATATAATTATAATTTTGATGCAAAAAATTTGCCTTCTGGAAATTATTTTTATCGCATAGCGATCCATTCGGATAAACTTACAACAAACGAATTTACAAAAACTAAAAAAATGATTTTATTAAAATAAAGGAGTGATATGAATTCTTTTTTGTCAAAATATTCAGATTTAGGATTACTCATTTTAAGGATTGGAGTTGGGGTTTCATTTATCATTAACCATGGCTGGATGAAGATTACTGGTGGTGCTGAAAGATGGGAAAAAATTGGTGGCGCTGTTTCTGTTTTTGGGATTACATTTCTCCCGATTTTTTGGGGCTTTATGGCTTCGTTTGCAGAATTTTTTGGTGCGATATTTTTAATTTTAGGTATTTTTTTCCGTCAAAGCGCATTTCTATTAGCTTGCACTATGTTTGTTGCGGCGGCTCGTCATTTATCAAAAGGCGAAAGCGCAAGTAACCCAATTGAATTATTTTTTGTTTTTCTTGCTCTGATTTTTATTGGCGCCGGCAAATACAGTATTGAAGAAAAGTTTTTAAAAAAATAAACTTCGTTAAACCTTTTTTATTTAGTTGTGTCTTAATGATGTAATAAATTTTTAATCATTAACAAATAAAAGGATTAACTATGAAAAACTTATTTTTGATTTTTGTTTTTGCTCTTTTACTCGCTGGATGCAAAGATAATTCTCCAACCCAAGTTTCCATGAGTGATGAGGATTTTTTCTCGCAGGAATCGATGGAAAACTCTGTTTTACAAATTTCAAATTCATCTTCAACTTTATCTCACCATAACTCGGGTTCAATTATTCACGACTCGCTTCGCCACGGCAATATGCTTTTAAAATTAAAAGTATATCTTAATTTAAGCGACGCGCAATTTGACTCATTAAAAGTTTATGGTAAAATTTTAATTGATGAGTTAAAAGCAATCAGAGAAAAAGTTAAAACTGGTGAAATAACTCGCGACGAAGCAAAAGTGTTGGTTAAAGTATCTCGCGATAAATTTGTTGCATCGTTTAATTCGGTTTTAACAGATGAGCAAAAAGTAAAATTTGCAAGATGGGCAACTCGCTTTTGGCATCGACACAGAGGTGGCCGTCCTTAAAAATGTTTAAAGTATTATTTTAGTGGAGTTTGTGAATAAAAAGCGCCTTGAAAAATTTAAGGCGCTTTTTTATTAAAATCAAATTTAATTTTAGCAAATAACAATAGATATTTATTTTTAAATAACTCGGAATAAGAAAGAAAAATTTAATGAAAAAAATATTTTTTTTAATGCTTGTTTTTATTTATTCAAATTCCTCTGCCCAATGGCAAACTGCTTGGTCTTCCACTCAAATTCCAGATGGCGTAGTTGCCGGATGGTTTAGTTTTGAAAAAGTAAATAATGCGTGGAAAGGAAGAATGTACGCAGTTGATTCGTTGAAATTCCAAGTTATGAATTCCTCTTTTTCTTCAACCCCCGAGTACACTTATACTTTTAACGCCGCCGAACAATTTGCAGGCGGACAAATTTATTCTCTCGAATACGATTTAACTGGCGACGGCAAAGTTGAATTTTATGTTTTAGGATATTACGGCACATCTACTAATTATCGAACAAGTTTTAAAATTATTAATATTGTAAATGGCGCAACAGTTTTCGAAAAAAATGATTTGAATTTTTCTTATTCGTATCCAATAATTTCGGATTTAGATGGGAATGGAACGCTTGAATGTTTGGTTACAAAATATGATTTCCCTTACGCAAATAAATATTTTTTCGATATTTATAGTACAGGTGTAACTGGCGTACAAGATGAAAATAAGCCAATTAAATTTACGCTTAATCAGAATTTCCCAAATCCATTTAATCCTTCAACAACAATTTCTTATTCGCTTGATAAATCTCAAAATGTACAATTAAGGATTTTTGATTTGCAGGGAAAGTTAATTAAAAATTTAGTAAGCGAATTTCAACTTGGTGGAAATTATAATGCTAAATGGGATGGAACGAATGACGGAAATTCTAAACAACCATCTGGAATTTATTTTTACGAATTAAAAATTGGTGATAGCAGATTCTCAAAAAAAATGTTGATGCTTAAATGATGCAATCATTTAAGCTGAAATCCCGCTGTATTTAAGCGGGAGTGATGCTTAACTGAAATCCCGCTGTTTTTTAGCGGGATTGATAATAAAATGATTTTGGTTTGTCATGCTTCGACAGCTCAGAGTGACTTTATTACAAACTACACAATTACTCCATCTCAATTTAAAATTTTACACTAAATATTTTTACCACTCGCACCTGAATCCAAAATTTATTCTTCGTGGCGAATAATAAGCACTCGGATCTCCAAGCTCTCCGCCGATTCTTCCGTTTGAATCAATCCATCTTATATTTTTTCTGTTCAACAAATTGTGAATATCAAAATATAGTTCCCCATCTTTAATCAACAATTTTAAAAAAGAGAATTTTTTTACCATTTTCAAATTTATAAAAACAACATTTTCCATTCTCATATTATTTGGTAAAAAAACTTTTCCACTATCTCGTGGCAAAAATCCATCGCGTGTTGGATAAAATGTATAAGGTCTTGGTGAATTGTAAAGCAAAATTAAATTGCTGGAAATATCAAATGGTAAAATAAATTCTATGTCGCTTTTAATTGCGTGGCGTTGATCCCAACTCAGCGGATAAGGACGAGTAACCAAAGGAAAACCCCACTGAGCATAATTTAAAGTTTGGTCAACATATTCGCTCAATCCTTCGGTAATCATAAAAGTGTAAGATAAATTTCCGTTGACTCCTCCATCTTTTTCTCGGTGAAAAAGAATTTCAAATCCATTTGCATTGGCTTCGGAATTATTTACATAAGTTGCAAAACCAAAATCGCCACCATATTTACTATCAAACGGAATTAAAGTTTTCGAATCAATTTGGTCAATCATTCTTTTTTTAAAATAAGTAACCGAGCCAACGGTGTTAAAAAATAATTCTCGCTTTACGCCAATCTCCCAAAGAATTGTTCTCTCAGGTTTCAGTTCGGGATTTCCGGCTTGAACATTTTTTGAACCAAAACGAATTTGCGCTGGAGTGATTCCAGAATACAAATAATCAAAAAGAGGGATTTGAAAATAATGTCCGAAGTTCACAAATAAAAAATTATCGCCACCAATTGGTGCGGCAATTGAGAAGCGAGGGCTAATTTGATGAGTAAAATCAGCCTTTTTTGTCCCTGTGATTTTTGTTTCAAAATCTTTTCCTTCGATTGGAATAAATTCTACAATCGGTCGTTCGGCTCGCGGATCAAAAAAATCCCATCTCAAGCCAAAATTTATATTTGCGCCACCATTTTTAACTTCGATTTTATCTTGAATAAAAATATTTCCCGCGCGTGGAGAATATTTAAAACTATTACTAAAATTTAAAAGCGCTAAACTTGTAATTGGTTTACCAAAATAAGTTTTTTGCGGTTCGTATTTTATTAAATCTGATTTGACATTGTAAAAATTTATTTCGCCACCAGTTTTTAGAAAATGTTTTTCATTTATTCGAGAAGTAAAATCTCCTTTAATACTATTTGTGATTTGATTTGTCTCTGCCCACCAAGCGCGATTCCCATCAATAATGTATCGAAGAAAAAAATCGTACTCGTATGGCTGAGCAACAATATCTTTTTTTTCTCCCTCTCCAATTTTTGAATTTTGAAATCGCGAAACAAACGAAACTGTAAAAAAAGATTCCATCGAAAGAGTTCGAGTGTAAGTCATCAGCGTTCGGATAGAATTATTTGAACGAGTTGGCAAGCCATCTAAATTATATCGCCAACTAAACTCATAATCGCGCCAATTTTTAAATGAGTAAATTGTTTGAATAGAAAATTTTTTTAGAATACTTGGCGTGTAATCTAATTTAAAAATTCCGCTTCCCTCTTTTTCAATCGGAGAAGAAAAAGTATTTTCAAAATCTTGCCAGTAACGAGTATCATTAAAAGAAAAATTGTGCGAAGAAAAATACGAAAGCTGATCAGAAATTATTGGTCCGCTAAAAGCTGTTTCAAATGAAATAAATTTATTTTGCTGTTTATTTATTTTTGTCGGAATCCAACTATCGCTTTCAACTTGCGCGCTAATTGTATGATCGGTCGTGCCAGATTTTGTAATAATATTTACAACTCCCGAAAGTGCGTTTCCAAATTCAGCATCAAACCCGCCGGTAAAAATTGAAACTCCGGTGATTGCATATTTTGGTAATTGTAAATTCACTCCACCACTTAACATATCGCGTGCGCCAACGCCATCAATTAAATAAAGTGCGTCGTTGACTTTTCCTCCTCGAATATTTCCTTCGATTGTTGTGCCGGGTTGATATGAAATTATTTCAGAAAATTTTGTTAGCGGAAGCATTTCGATTTTTTGCGAGCCGATGTGAAAAATCGTTCCCGCTTGATCTCGCTGAATTAAATCTTGCTCGGCGCGAATTATAACTGGCTCGACTTCAATTGCGCTTTCGCTTAATTCTATCGATAATTTGGTGCTAAAATCGGGATAAATTTTTACATCTTTCATTACGATTGGTGCATAACTCATCATTGTAAATTTTACCGAGTATGTCCCGATTGAAATGTTTTGGATTAAAAAATATCCTTTGCTATTAGTGGTGGCTCCAAGTTTTGTCCCTTCAATTAAAATTGTTGCGCCAACGATTGCTTCTTTCGATTTTGAATCGCGAATGAATCCTTCGAGCACACCAGTTATTCCGCAAAATATTTTTAAAG
>CAYIXI010000065.1:0-5910 GCA_964367235.1 uncultured Chitinophagaceae bacterium
TAAATAGTTTTTAAAATTTAATTTTCTGCAGTTCGTCGAAATACTTTCTTATTAAAACTTGATATTCCTTGCTAAATCCTTCTTTTTCAGATTTTAGTAAATCGAAGATTTTCTTTTTTTCAAAATTTTCCAGCTTTAAATCTTTCGGTGTTTTTCTGCTTGGTGTTGCACCACTAATAGATTTTCTTTTTTCTTCAAAATCTTTTTCCTGCATCGAGCGTTGATGATCGAGCATTCGAGAAAGAATTTTTTTCTGCATCTCAGAGGCATTTTGATCGCCAGACTCCAAAGCACGAACAACTTCTTTCATTTTTTCTACAACATCATCAAGTTCGCCAAGCAATCTATTTTTTTCTGGACTCATTTGCGCTTCACGATTTAAATCTTCAAGCGATTTTCTGATTTCATTTTGCTCACGCGCAAGCCGACCAAAATTTTGTAAATCTTCTTGACTCATTCCATTTTTACCGCGCATAAGTTCTTCGGTTTTCATATTTAAAGATTGTTGTTTGCCGGACATATTTCTCATTTGCTCTAAAAGAGAACCACCTCCACCTTGTTGTTGCGATAAAGAATTCATCGTTTGAGAAATAATACTTGCCGCTTCGTTGAGCGCCGACATCGAAGCATTTTGCGATTGAGTTGCCAAAGTGGAATTTCTATCTTCAAGTCCTTTTATACTTTGCATCATATTTTGCATAGCCTTGCCGATTGCTTTACCGATTGCTGGGGTTACAGCAAAACTTTTTTGTGAGAGTTCGGTTAAATTATTCGCAATAGAATTCAAATCGCTTTGAAGAGAAAGTTGCTCCTGCGCTTCGGCGCGAAGATTTTGATTTTCATTTTTATTTGCGAGAGATTTATTTTTTAAAGATTCCTGCTCTTGCGAAAGTTTCAGTAAATCACCAATTGATTTTTGTAAAGCAGTCATAGTTTCTGTTAATTGATTTTCTAATAATTGTTGTTGCATAGATTGTAACTGGCTTGATAATTTTTGCATATTTTTACTTGCGCTTTTTTGTGCGTTCAATGCTTTTTGCAAATTTTTATTTTTTAAATCTTCAATGCTTTCGTTTATATTTTGCTCGATTTCCCCTTTGTTTGCAGTCTTTTTCGCATCATCAAATTTTTCCGACGGAAAGTCGCTGTTGTTTTCTTTTGCAAATTCTTCCATTTTTGAAAGTTCATTTTGCAATTGATTGAATTCTTTTTTTATTTCGTTTTGTTTTTCGGAGAGATTTGAATTGGAAGAATTTTTAGTTTCCTCAATTAATTCATTTTGATGTTTTAATAAATTTTCTGCTCGCTCAACAAGTTCGTTGACTTTTTGTTCGATTTGGATTTTCTTTAAGAGATTTAAAGTTCGTTCGATGCTTGCGCGAAACATTTCTTCGGAAAATTGAATCTGCTCCATTGCTTTTTTAATTTCTTCGGTTGATAGTTGTTTTATTCCCTGCTGTAATCTTTCGAGCGCTTTTAAAAATTCTGGGTTGTTTAAATCTTTCATTAATTTTTGCAATTCAAAATATTTTTCCATTGTCTCGGGCGAGAGCATTGAATTTTTTTGCATTGCATCGGTCATCTCAGAAATATTATTTTTTATATCTTCAACCTTTTTTTGTGATTCTAATAATTTATTTACAAGGTTTTCTATTTTTTTGGTTTGTTGCCAATCGGTGATTTTATTTTTTTTCATTTCACGCGAAAGTTCTTCAACCTCTTTTTTAATCTCTGTTGCATCTTTCAAAGTTTCCTTGAGCGATTTGAAAGTTTCATCGTGTCCTTTTTCTAGGTCATCGACAACTTCTTCAAACGAAGGGAGGCGAACTAAATATGTTTGGCTTTTTGCAGATTTCGGACCTGATATATTATCGTTATCAAATATTTCTATGTAATATTCTACAACATCCTCTGGCACAAGCGATAATTTTTTTAAATCCCAATTAAATTCAATCTCCTCGTTTGGTTTTAGTTTTGTAATCGGGATATTTTGAAAATGGAAATCGATTTGTGGTTTTTCATATTTTGAATGAATTAATCTGTGCGCTAATCGCATCGAAGAAAAACCGAAATCATCGCTTATTGCCGAAAGAAGTAAAAGCTGTAAATCGGTTGCAATATCAATATTTTTTGCAGGCAATAAAATTTCAATCTTCGGATTTTCATCAGCAATCGTACTAATTTGATATTGAATTGGATTGGTATTTGTATTTCCAAATTCATCTTCTAAAATGATTTCGTATTTATCATTTTGATTTAAAATAATTTCGCCTGAAAATATATTTTTAATTAATTGTAGTTTTAATTCTCTACCACTAATAAATTTAATTTTGGCATTTTTGATATTATTTTCTAACTGTACGCTCCAATTTATTTTTGAGCCAACTAAAGCGGTAACATCTCCAATATTTTCTTCTAAAATTTCGGATGGAAGATTTGTGTACGATGGAGGAATAATTTTTACTTTCAGAGAGCGAACAATTGGTCTTTCTAAAATTAATATTTTATAATCATCGCTTTTTATATTTTTAAAACTAAATGTATAATTAAAAGTTTGTTTCGCATTTTTAATTTTATAGACAAATTCTCCAAAGGAATTTTTCTTTAAAAATATTTTAGTTGCAGTTTTAATTCCTTCTTGCAAAACCGATAATTCTATTTCGTCAATCAAATTTATTTGTAAATCATTTTTGTTTTTTGCAATTACGTTTGCGCGAAGCTCAATATCTTCATCTTTAATTATTTGTGTGTTGCCAGGATAAATTTTAAAATCGAAAAAAGCGGGAGTTTTATATTCCTTTGAAAAATTTATAATTCTACCAAATGCATCAGAAAATCCTGTTTCAGGAAAAATAAATATTGTAAACAGAATTACTCCGCATGCCAAAGCAGTTTTAGCAAATCTTTTTATTCGTAAAAATGAAATTGTATTTTCTATTTTTATTTCATCGAGCAATAATTTTACACTTTCAAGTGTTGCGAGAACAAATTCATTTCCGTTTTCAATTTTTGAAATTTGCAAAGCGTTACGAAGATTATCTTTTATTGTTGGAAATTTATTTCCGATTAGCATCGAAACATCTTCCACCGAAAGAGATTGCAAAATATTTTTTAATTGAAGAATTGGTTTTACAACAAATCGAAATATTGTTGATATTAAAATAATCGAAAATACTAATACGAAAATTGTTCTAATTATTGATGAAGCATGAATAATCGCTTCTAAACTCAAGCCAATAAACATGAAGCCAAAAACAATTAGAAGCGATAAAAATATTCCGAAAAGGATTTTTTCCAAATAATAACTTGTACGAATTTTGTTAACTCGACTAAATATTTCCGAATAATGTTTTTTTATTTCACTCATTGCGTTAATGTCCAAACAAGAATATTTGTTCCGAATTTTAATGCTTCAATTCTTTTTTCCTCAGAGTCGTTATGGATTTCTCTATCTGCCCATCCATCGCTTGGGTTTGATTCAAATGTGTAAAATAAAACAAGTCTGCCGGAATAAAACAATCCGAAACTCTGCGGTGGTTTGTTGTCGTGTTCGTGAATTTTTGGCGCACCGTTTGGGAAAGGGTAAAATGAATTAAATATTCCATGAGAAAATGGAATCTCGGTTAAATTTAATTCTGGAAATATTTTTTTTATTTCTCGCCTAAAAGATTTATCCATTCCGTAATCATCATCTGCATAAATAAATCCTCCGCGAGTTAAATATTCTCTCAATCGAATCGCTTCGGCAGATGAAAAGAAAATATTTCCATGTCCCGTTAAAAATAAAATTGGGTAGTTGAAAATTTTTTCACTCATTATTTCTACAAATTCGTAACGAGCATCTGTGTCGAGCCCAGCATTTTTTTTAGCGAACTCAAGTAAGTTTGTTTCCGCCGATGGATCGTTGTACCAATCTCCTCCTCCGCTATATTTTAATCTTCCAATTTTAATTTGCGATTTGTGTTGCGCAATTGCAGAAAGAGTAAATATTAAAATTAAAAATAAAAATAATATTTTGCTTTTCATGTTTTAATTCTGACTATTTATAATATCAACAAGTTGTTTTACAAAATATGCTGTCGCGCCCCAAATTGGTTCCCTCCAAACATCGTAAAAATAAACTGTTCGGGTTTTCCCAAACACTTCGCGCAGTTCGGTTCGGATTATTTTTTCATCAAAAAAATTATTCAAGTCAATTTCAAAAATTTCCAAAACTTCATTTTCATTTCTTTTTAGCACAGGCAAATTTTCAATAAATCCAACAACCGGAGTAATGTGAAAATCGCTCGGAGTGTGCACCTCGTCAAGCATTCCAATAATTTTTACAAACTCTTTTTTTAAGCCAATCTCCTCGTCCGCTTCGCGAAGTGCGGTTTCAATAATATTTCTATCATCACTATCGGTTGCGCCGCCGGGAAAAGAAATTTGTCCTTTATGATGTTCGACATCCTCAGTTCGCTTCGTAAATAAAAGGGTAAATCCATTTTCTCGTTTTACGATTGGGATAAGCACAGCGCTTTTTTTTGCGCCCGATGCGATTGTTACATTCCTTTTCCGCAAAGAAAGTTTGTTTTGGATTTCAATAATATCAATTTTCATTTTAATTTATTTTTCGGTCCGAATGACTAAATATACAAATAGAAATTATCAACTTATATAAATTCGACAGGAAATAATTTGAATTTAAATTTTAGCGTTTCTTTCTTTTTTATCTTTTATTAAATATTATAGAGATGATGAAATTCTTCATTTTAATATTTTTGACTCAATTTCTTTTCGGTCAATTTCAGTTTGATACTCTTTCGCATAAAAAATTAGTTGATGGAGCATCTCACACAAAAATAAATATTTCATCTGCTCCTTGGATGGTTAATGTATTGAGATTTAATTTTGCAAAATCGCATTTCTCGATTGAAACTATAAAAGCGCAAGACAAACTCGCTGGTTACGAAAAGACAAGCTCAATGTCGGCGCGAAGAAATTTTGCAAATCATTTTGTTGTTGGTGGAGTTAATGGAGATTTTTATGGATCTGGTGGTGTGCCAATAAATATGCAAGTTGTAAATGGCGCGCCTCTCAGGATGCCCGGACCTCAATCACTTTTTGGCGTTAGTGAAAATAAAAAATTACAATTATCTCCTCTTGCTTTTAATTCTGTATTTATCGCAAAAAATTTATCAATTAAAATTAATACAATCAACGCAATTCGTCAAACAGATTTTTTAGTTTTATTTAATAATTTTTTCGGTTCCTCTACTTCTACAAATCAATGGGGAACGGAAATTGTAACTCAGCCAATTACGAAATTATTTTTAAACGATACTGTAAAATTAATTGTAAAAAATAAACGAACAGGTGTAGGCAACACAACTATCGCCGAAAATGAAATTGTTTTTTCAGGACACGGAGTTGCGCAACAATTTCTAAATTCAAATATTTCAATCGGCGATACAATTAAAATTTTTCTCGGCATTCTTCCTGCTCCAAAACAAATCACTCAACTCATCGGTGGCTTTCCTCAAATTTTAAAAAACGGTATTAATTTCGTTGCCGATGCAATGATAGTCGAAGGAAATCTTTCTCATGCGTACGAAAGGCATCCTCGCACAGCACTTGGTTTTTCAAGTGATTCCACGGAAATAATTTTTGTTACTGTTGATGGAAGGCAATCTTTAAGTGTTGGAATGAATTTAAACGAACTTGCTTCGTTAATGATTAACTTGGGCGCGCATCATGCAATTAATTTTGATGGTGGTGGCTCAACAACAATGGTTGCCGGAAATACAATTGTAAATTCTCCATCCGATGCCGCAGGAGAAAGAAGTGTTGCTAATGCGATTTTTTTGATTTCATCTTTGCCGATTACTTCTATTTTTGATAATGGGAAAATTCTAAACGATTTTCATCTTT
>CAYIXI010000066.1:0-5816 GCA_964367235.1 uncultured Chitinophagaceae bacterium
TGATAACTGTTTAGTACTGTTTTCTATTTGCGTACACATTCATTAAAATTCCGGCAATAATCATATAAGAGCATAATGCCGAGCCGCCATAACTTAAAAATGGAAGTGGAATACCAATTACAGGAATCAGTCCCATCGACATACCGATATTTATAAAAATATGAATTGCAAAAAGCGAAGTGAACGCCAAAGCTAAATAACTTCCGAAAACATTTTTACATTTTGTCGTTAGCGCAAGTCCGCGAAAAAGTAAAACTGCAAATAAAATTAAAACAAGCGATGCGCCAACAAATCCAAACTCCTCACCAAAAACACAAAAAATAAAATCTGTCCATTGTTTTGGAATAAAATTTAATTGCGTTTGCGTTCCTTGCATAAATCCTTTTCCAAAAAGTCCACCAGAGCCAATCGCAACTTTTGCTTGAATAACATTATAACCAGCACCAAGTGGATCGTTTCCTGGATCTAAAAAAGTTGCAATTCTTTTTTGCTGATACAAAGGCATCCGAAGATAAAATGATTGAACAAAAAATCCGACTAAAATATTTATCGCAAATAAAAATGAAGTTAAGAGACGATTTTCTTGCGAAATAAATAAAATCAAACCGACAATAATTAAAGAAATTATAAACGCTGTTGTACCGATGAGTGAAGCGATTGCAATTATTGCTGGAGAAATTAATGCTAAAATTAAAAGTTGCGATGCATTGCTCCAATAAAGAATAAAAATAAATGTTCCAACAAAAGTTAACGCTGTTCCAAAATCTGGTTGAAGAATAATTAATACAACTGGCGCTAATGCAATTGCTGAAGCGGTTAATAAATCTTTTAAACTTTTCATGCTTACATCAACTTTACTTAAAAATGCCGATAGAGCAATAAATGTTGTAACCTTTGCAATTTCCGATGGCTGAATGCCGATACCTGCAAAACCAAACCAACTCATCGAGCCGTAAACTCTTTTCCCAAAAATTAAAACTGCAACAAGTAAAAGTAGTGATGGAAAATAAATCCACCATGAGATTTGTTGCAACGCTTTAATCGGCACAAACAAAAATATCAACAATAAAATCAAGCCAATAATTGCCCAAGTAAGTTGCTTGTAAAATATTGCTGGTTGCATTTGAATTGTTGAACTATAAATTGAAACAAGCCCGATGATGACTAATAAAATAGTTGCTAAAAAAATTTGTAAGTCAAAATAATCTCTAAATAAACTCATTTTTAATTTCCACCGATTGATTTTAATTTTGCATTTGGGCTGTAACGAATAATTTCGCCGTATAAATATTTTTCCATTACAAGCCCTGCAATTGGCGCGGCGTATGCTCCACCGTATCCAACATTTTCAACTAAAACACAAATTGCAATTTTTGGTTCATCAAGTGGTGCAAAACCAACAAACCACGCGTGACTTTTTCCGTGAGGATTTTGAGCGGTACCTGTTTTGCCAGCAGAAATAATTCCCGGGACTTGCGATGCTCTTCCAGTTCCGCCGGGCTCCATTACAGCTCGTCTCATTCCTTCTCGAACTAATTGCCAAGTTTTTTCTGAAATAAATATTTTTTTCTTTTTTGTTTTTATTGTATCAATTTTATTTGTTTTCGGATTTTTTGCAAACGATGCAACATGTGGTTCATAAGCAAATCCTTTGTTTGCAATCATCGCCATAAATTGTGCAAGTTGAATTGGTGAGACTCCAACTTCACCTTGACCAATTCCAAGACTTAATAAAAATCCTTCCGTCCATCCTCGTTTGCCATAAACACGATTGTAATATTCTGTTGATGGAATTAATCCCGGATTTTCTAAAAATAAATCAACGCCGGTTGAATCGCTAAAACCAAATTTTTGTGCGTAAGAGTTCCATCTATCCAAACCAACTTTCAACATTAATTGATAAAAATAAACATTGCACGATCTTTGAATTGCTTCGATTAAATTTGTTGAGCCATGAACATGTTCGTCGAGAAAAGTTCTATTTCCAAAACGATATCCACCTTTGCATTGGATCCGCCAATCTTCATTTATTATTTTATCTTCGATTGCGGCGACTGCCAAAATCATTTTAAAAGTTGAACCGGGTGGATATCTGGTTTGAAGCGCGCGATTAAAAAGTGGTTTTTCCTCATTAAAAATTAAATCTCTCAAAAATTCTGGCGAAGTAACTCCGCTGAAATTTGTAAGTGAAAAATCTGGTTTGCTCACAATCGAAATTATTCCACCATCACGCGTATCGATTGCAACCATCGCGCCTCTATAATTTGCAAAAAGTGACTCGGCTAAAATTTGTACATCAATATCAATTGCGAGATGAAGCTCGGAGCCAGTTTTTGGTTCAACATCGTGAAGCGCATCTTCAAAAGAACCAATCATTTGCCCGCGAGCATTTTGTGCAATAAATTCAAAGCCTTTTTCGCCTCGCAAAGCATTTTCGTATTTTTCCTCCAAGCCAGTTGCTCCAACAATATCGCCCGGCTCGTAATATTCTCCAAGTTTTTTTAATTGCCTTTCGGAGATTTCTTTATTGTAGCCAAGTAAATGAGATGCAGTGGCGATGGTTGGATAATTTCTTTTCGATTCGATTTGAATTTCGATTCCGGGAAGTTCTTTTTTGTACTCTTCAAATAATGATAGAGTTGCAAAATCTATATCGCGTTTTAATCTGACAGGGAAAAAAACTGAATACTTTTTCCCCTTATTAATTTTTGTTGATATTTCTTTTTCGGTTAATTTTAAAATTTTTGATAGAAGCCCAATTGTTGAATCTCGAAAATCAATCGGCGCAACCACAACTGTGTACGATGGACGATTCTCGACAATGATTTTTTTATTTCTATCAAAGATAATTCCTCTTAAAGGAATTTTTGTAATTGTGCGGATACTATTTTCGAATGATTTTTTGCCGTACTCTTCTTTATAAAGATATTGCAGTTGAATTAATCTGCCAAGGAGAATAAAAAAAACTATCGCAAAAATAATTTGTAAAATTCTTCTTCGCGCCGCCGAAGCGTAATACGGTTCATCTTCAATGCTAAATAAACTCATTTAATAAAAGATGATTTTTTTCTTTGAAAATAAATCATTGGAAAAAATGTAATTGTTAAAGTGTAAAGTGCGGAAAAAAATCCTGCATCAATCATCGCATTTAAAAAAGTAGTTGATGTGCCTTGAGTGTATATTGCAAAATAAATAATGTTGTGTACGAGCGCAGTAACACCAACAATTACAATATATTGATAACTGCTAAAAATTATTTCGGATCTGTTTTCGTTGTAAATATATCCGACTAAAAATCCGGTGAGTGTTTTTGTGAATGCACTTAAGCCAAAAAATTCTCCCGAAAGTAAATCTAAAGTTACACCGATTGCAAAACCAATAATTGTTGCCGGGATTTGACCAGAATAAATTGCAATGCTTGCAATAAAAATCAGAGTGATGTCTGGCTGTATCATTCCAATTGCAAAGAAAGGAACTATCGTGCTTTGTAAAAAAACAACCACAAGTAGTAACAAGATGATTTGAAGTTTATTTTCCATTTTTATTTTTGAAATTAGAGTAAAAAGTTACGAGAAACAAATTCATAAATCAATTTTTTTATGATGTGAAATTTTTGTAAACTTGCATTACAACGCTTCGAAGTGTTGAATTTGTTTCGAAGCGTTTTTTATTCATAACCAATTTTTAAAATCAAATGATAACTCAAAAACAGATTAGAAACATCGCAATTATTGCCCATGTTGATCATGGCAAAACCACGCTTGTTGACTTTATGTTGCGTCAAACAGGCACTTTTCGTGAAAATCAAAAAGTCGAAACGCGCGTTATGGATTCCAATGCGCAGGAACGGGAACGCGGAATTACAATTCTCGCAAAAAATACTTCCGTTTTTTATACCGATAAAAATGGCGAAAAATTTAAAATTAATATTATCGATACACCGGGTCACTCGGATTTTGCTGGTGAGGTTGAACGAACTTTAAAAATGGTTGATGGAGTTTTATTGTTGGTTGATGCTTCCGAAGGTCCACTACCTGGCACAAAATTTGTTTTGAAAAAATCTTTGGATTTAAATCTTCAACCTATTGTTGTTATAAATAAAATTGATAGAAAAGATGCTCGCTCGCACGAAGTTTTAGATGAAGTGTTCGAACTTTTTTTATCGCTCGGCGCTAACGATCAGCAACTTGATTTCCCAGTTGTGTATGCAATCGCAAAACAAGGAATTGCAAAAATTGAATTGGAGGAAGAATCAAATTCTTTAGTTCCACTTTTTGAAACGATTGTTAAAAAAATTCCTTCGCCAACTGGAGAACTCAACGAACCATTTCAAATGTTAGTTACAACAATCGACTACAACGACTATCTCGGAAGACTTGGAATTGGAAAAGTTCATCGTGGAGTAATCAAACTTGGTGCGCCGATGAAAGTAATTCATCGCGATGGTGTGATTGAAGATGCGCGTGTATCAAAAATTTATTCTTTTGAAGGATTAAAAAGAATTGAAGTCAACGAGTCGAGTGTTGGAGATGTAATTGCAATTAGTGGAATGGAAGATGTCGATATCGGAGAAACAATTGCAGATGCAAACGACCCAACTCCGCTTCCGTTTGTTTCGATTGAAGAGCCGACGCTATCAATGAATTTTGTGGTAAACAATTCTCCGTTTGCCGGGCTTGAAGGAAAATATGTTACAACAAGAAATCTTCAAGAGCGATTAATGAAAGAGTTGCGTTCAAATGTTTCACTTCAAGTTGAACTTACCGATTCACCCGATTCTTTTAAAGTTAGCGGAAGAGGTGAACTTCATCTCGGCGTGTTGATTGAAAATATGCGTCGCGAAGGTTTCGAATTACAAGTTTCAAGACCACAAGTTATTTTAAAAAGAATTAATGATGTTGTTTGCGAACCAATCGAACATGTTGTAATTGATGTGCCAGATGAATTCAACGGAGTAGTAATCGAAAATCTTGGTAAACGAAAAGGTGAAATGAAAAATATGATTTCATCAAACGGAAATACAAGAGTAGAATTTTTGGTTCCAGCTCGCGGACTGATTGGATTTAGAAACGAATTTATGACTCAAACAAAAGGTACCGGTGTGCTTCATCATAATTTTCATGGTTACGAACCATTTAAAGGTGCTCTTGCACATCGAACAAGAGGAGCTTTGGTTGCGCTTGAAGCAGGCGAATCGGTTGCGTATGGTATGGCAAAGTTGCAAGACCGTTCGATATTTTTTATTGAGCCCGGTACAAAAGTTTATCCCGGAATGATTGTTGGTGAAAATTCTCGCGAAAGTGATATGGTTGTAAATGTTTGTCGCGCAAAGCAACTTACAAATATGCGCGCCAGCGGAACAGATGATGCAATTCGGCTTGAACCACCACTATTAATGACGCTCGAACAAGCAATCCAGTGGGTTGGTGATAATGAATATGTTGAAATCACTCCGAGTTCAATTCGCATTCGTAAAAAATATTTAGACCACAACGAACGAAATCGAATGGAAAAGAAAAAAGAAACTGCTGAATAATTTTTTTCAATTTAATAAAATAAAAAATCCCTTTCGATATTGATTGGGATTTTTTTTTGCGCGAAGGAAATCGAAATCGTCGGAGGATTTATCCGCCAAAGGCGGATGAGCAAATTGGGTAGAATCAATCGAAGCGTATTTAATTTCTCTGCAATTAAAATATATTTATAATTTCTTCAAAGAGGATTGCAGAGAAATTAGGCTTGCCCGCCTTTGGCGGGCGAGTGCGTCGGGGATTGATTCGTGCGTTACGATTTCGAAAAGATTTCTTTGTTACTTT
>CAYIXI010000067.1:0-5288 GCA_964367235.1 uncultured Chitinophagaceae bacterium
TCCTTCTTCTAAAATATTTTTACCATCGTAACGCAATAACCAAATATTCCCTTTAATAAAATCTGCATAAATATATGCGCCAAACAAATCTGGAAAAATTTTTCCACGATAAACAACTCCACCAGTGATTGATTCACCTTCGGCTCTTGTATATTCTTTTATTGGCATTGTAAAATTTTCAGTGGTATTGCATTTTGATAAATCATATTTGTTAGTTCCTTCGTAACAACGCCAACCATAATTTTCTCCTTTTCGGATGATGTCAATTTCTTCCCACTGGTTTTGTCCAACATCGGCGCAATACAAAAAATTATTTTCCAAATCAAAACTAAATCGCCACGGATTTCGTAAACCAAATGCCCAAATTTCTTTTCGCGCATTTTCAAAATTTACAAAAGGATTATCCGAAGGAATTGAATAATTTATTTTTCCGTCAATTGAGTCAACATTGATGCGAAGCATTTTACCAAGTAGCGATTTTAAATTTTGCGCATTGTTGTGCGGGTCGCCAGCCCAACCACCATCTCCCATTCCGATATATAAAAATCCATCGGGACCAAATAAATTTAATCCTCCGTTGTGGTTGCTGTAAGGTTGATTGATTTCAAGAATTATTTTTTCGCTTTTCGGGTCGGCAAAAGAATTATTTTTTGAACTGACTGTAAATCGCGAAATCACGGTTCGCATCGGATTTGCGGCGGTATAATTGACAAAAAAATATTTATTGCTCGCAAAATTTGGGTGAAAAGCGACGCTTAATAAGCCCATTTCATTTCCACTATCGTCAACACGGTCGCGAATATCAAGAAAAAGAATTTTTTTTCTCGCCGATTCTTTGTTCTCGAAAGACCAAATTCGCCCTTCCTGCTCAACGACAAATATTCTTTCGCTATTATCGTTTGCGTGTGTTAAGTGAACTGGACGATTAAAATTTGAGATTTGTGGAAATGCATCTTTTAGTTCGATGGAATATTTTTGTTGCGATTGAGTTGTAAATATTATTGAGAGGAAAAAAATAAATTGCTTCATTTAATGTTTTTCATTTTAAAAACATCTCCACTTTTTAAAATTGTCATTTTGATATTTTTTGCTGAAGCGGTTCCTTCTTCGCCAATGGATATTTCTTTTGCAGAGGTTGCGTCGTAAACGAAAACTAAACTTTTTCCGATAACTTCAAATGTGTTGTTTGGCGAAATTATTATTCCGGTTGCTTCGTCAATTCCAATCCCGATTAAATTTGGGTTTTCCAAAACTACAGAAATTAATCGATTGTGTCTTTTCCTAACTACAAAATGTTGGTCGATGATTGCGTTTGTAACAAAACCAAATCCCTCTTTTGTTTCAACATTTCCTTTTACAATTGTGTGAAAATAATTATTTGAATCTTTATTTAAAATTTCATTTCCTGTAATCATAACTTCACTCATTACAGCCGCGCCAGCGCTTGTGCCACCAATTATTCCGCCGTTAAGAAAAATTTCTTTAATTTCTTTTTCAATTTTTGTGTTTCTAAGCGCTTCCATAAGTTTAACTTGGTCGCCACCAGAAAAAAATACTCCCGTTACATTTTTTATTTTGGAAACCATAGTGTCGCTGTTCGCTTCGGCTTGATTTATATTTAAATAAAAAGCATTTGCGTTTAGTTTTTTAAATCTGTTTTCGTAATCAAGTCCAGCCGTTTCTGGGATACTGCTTGCCATTGGGAAAATTACAATTTGCGCTTTATCTCCCCCTGCAAGTTTTACAAATCTTTCTAAAACATCTAATTTTTCATCGCCACCAATTATTACAAGTTTACCTTTTTTAGTTTTGGCGTAATCGTATTGCGGAAAAACTAAAAGTAAAATCGAAAATAAATAAAATATTTTTTTAAGCGGATTGTTTTTCATTTTTAATTCTGTTTTAGATTTTTATAAAATCGAAAAGAAAAGTGCCGAAAGAAATCCGCAAATAGTTGCAATTCCAATCACTGGTCCACCTTCTTCAAACGCTTCGGGTATCATCACGCTTGTAATCATTGCTAAAATTCCGCCACCAGCAATTGCCTCAATTAGCGTTAAAACTATTGGGTTTGCTGAGGAAAAAAACATTTGCCCAAGTGCCGCCGAAATGCTTCCGATAATTACAAGCCCGCCCCAAAGTGAAAATATTTTTTTGGTGGAAAATTTTGCGCGCTTCATCGTCATTGCGCTTGACATTGCTTCGGGAAAATTTGAAAGAAATACTGCGATTAAAAAATTAGGATTAAATGTTGCGAACGAAATAAAACTTGCGCCAATCACAATCGATTCTGGAATGCCGTCTAAAACTGCGCCGAGAAAAATTGCAATCGGTGTTTCGGTTTTTTGGTGATGTTCATTTATGGTTTCAGATTTTTCTTTTTCGGTAACTCGGCTTATGCTTTGAAGTGCGACTTGCACCCACTCTTTTTTTTCTGTTTGCGTGGTTATCTTTGTAATATTTTCTGCAGTTCTTTCGGCGTTTAATTTTTCAAGCGCACTGTTAAGTGCTGGCGCTTCTTTTAAAAGACGAAGAAAATCTTCTCTATCAATTCTCCACAAGGTTGATTTTTTTGTTGTAACTGCGTTTGCTGTTCGCTTCCCTCCACTTAAAAGTGCAATCTCTCCAAACGAGTCGCCATGTTTTAGTGTTGCAATTTTTTTATTTCTGTTTGATTCTGTTTTTAAATTAATTTCAACTTCGCCATCAATAATTAAATAAAGAGCATTTCCATTTTCTCCTTTTTTAAAAATGGTTTCTCCTTTTGCTCGTTCTTCGCTTTGTACAACATCAATTATTAAATGCATCTCTTCTGCTGGGAGCGCTCGAATAATTTCTACTTTCGAAAGTATATTTAGTTTTGCTTTCGCTTTTATTTTTTTTTGTTCGATTAAATATTTTTCGGTTGTTGCTTGGTGTCTTAATGCTCCTCCGCGTGCGGCAATAACTGAGTTACATTTATTATAAATTATTCCACCAGCTAAAAACCCAAAAGCAACTACAAGCCAGCTCGCGCTTGTTCCTAAATTTCCTTCGTGCAAAAGTCTTTGTGCTCCTTCGTGTGCAAGCTCAAGCGATAACGCTTGAATGAGTGCGCCTGTACCAAAAGCTAAAATTGTTGCGTTAATTTTTTTTGATGGGGAAAAAGTAACTCCAATCCACGCGCCAATAACAAGCGATAGCATTGCTATAAAAGCAAGTAGTGCGGCAGATAATGTTGGGTTGAGTTCGTTCATTTTTTTTTGTGTGAGATAATAATAATATTTTTCGGAAGTTAAAACATTTACAATTGCCCTTTTTATTTTGAAAACCATCTGGTTTCTGGTTTACTGAGAGCATTTCCATCTCGCCACAAACAAGACGAACTCAATCGGAAATCGGTTTTTGTGGGTTATTAATCAAGGAAAATCTCTTTTAAAATCAGCCCGATTTGCCGATTTCGATTTATTTAGCCAATGTTTAAGCCTTTGGTTGAAAGCTTGGGCTTTTTTTTCTATTTTGTCAATAAATAATAGATGGTGAAGTTGTGGTTTTTGGTTTCAAAAAATCCTCATAAAGTTTAATCGCCAACTCCAAAACCTCTTAATTGTAGATTATCAAATTATAAAATGAAAAAAAATTTTTCAAAAAATAGGTCGCCTCGTTCGCAAAATCTCAAACAAAGAAGAACTATGCCCGAGAATCGGGAAACGGATTCGTATAAAAATAAAAAATTTGCTCTCCTGAATATTTCGCGTTTAAATAAAATATTTCTCAATTATATTTTTTCATCTGTTGCAGTTTATTTATCAACAAATTCGATTTTACTATAGATCGAATCACACAAAAAACTTTTATGAATTTCTCAAAACATCCTCGCCCCGAAATACTTGTTTCACTTTCAAATCTCGAACCAACTCCTTTTTGGTTAGATAATCCAAATCACCCTGAGACTTTGCCATCGCTTACTCGTTCAATCAACGCTGATATTGTAGTTGTTGGTGGTGGTTATACTGGTTTGTGGACTGCGCTTTTGGCTAAAGAAAAAAATCCATCGTGCAATGTTGTTTTGCTTGAAGCAAGCGAGGTTGCGTGGGGCGCAAGCGGACGATGTGGCGGATTTGTTTCTGCAATGCTAACTCACTCTTTTAAAAATGGATTGCAACGCTGGCCAAACGAACTTGCAACAATTATAAAAATGGGACATTCAAATCTTAATGAAATTGAAAAAACAATCAAGCGCTATAATATTGATTGCGATTTTATTCGTTCGGGAGAATTAAAAGTAACATCTAAACCAAGCGAGGTAAAATTTTTAATTGAGGATAGTGTCGAATCAAATCATTATGGCGAAAAAGTAAAGTTTTATAATCAAGAAGAGGTTAGAGCAATTGTGAACTCGCCAACTTATTTGGCTGGAGTTTTAAATCCTGCAAATGCAATTGTTAATCCTGCGCATCTTGCGTGGGGATTAAGGCGCGCATGTTTAAGTTTGGGTGTTCAAATTTTTGAGAGAACTAAAGCCACAGGTTTAGAAAATGGAACCAGCGATGTTGTCGTCAAAACAGAATATGGACAGGTTCGTTCAAAAAAAGTTGTGCTTGCAACAAATGCGTTTCCTCCTTTGTTAAAACATTTAAAGCGATACATTGTTCCTGTGTACGATTATATTTTAGTAAGCGAGCCATTATCACAAGAGCAACGCGCTTCGATTAATTGGAAAGGTAGAGAGGGTTTGGTTGATGTGTCGAACCAATATCATTATTATCATTACACCGCTGATGGAAGAATACTTTGGGGTGGTTACGATGCAATTTATAATTGGAATAATGGAATGGGTCCGCAGTTTGAAAGTCGTCCAAAAACATTTGGTATGTTGGCTGATCATTTTTTTCAGATTTTTCCACAGCTTGAGGGATTGCATTTTACTCACGGTTGGGGTGGCGCGATTGATACTTGTTCGCGGTTTACTTCTTTTTGGGGAACTGAGTTTGATGGAAAATTATCTTACACGCTTGGCTATACAGGTTTAGGTCTTGCCGCGTCGCGTTTCGGCGCAAAAGTAATGCTTGATCTTCTTGATAAAAAGAAAAACGATCGAACAAATTTAAAAATGGTGCAGACAAAACCATTTCCATTTCCACCTGAACCACTTCGCTCATTAACTATTAATGCAACTCGTTGGTCTCTTAATCGCGCAGATGAAAATGATGGCAAACGAAATTGGTGGTTAAGATTGTTAGATGCGTTGGGGTTAGGATTTAATTCTTAATTAATTTTAAATAGATTTTTTAATTGTCAAATGATTA
>CAYIXI010000068.1:0-5125 GCA_964367235.1 uncultured Chitinophagaceae bacterium
TCCATCGGTTATTCAGTCTAACGGACTCTTTACTCCAACTCCTTTGTTTAAAACAAATGATTTTCTATTTAAATCTAACAAAGAAATAAATCCTCCAAATTTCTTAATTACAATTAAGAAATATTCTGGGAGAATAGCAAGTATTAATTAGAAATATTTTAATTTTTAAAAATGAAATTATTGATTTCGTTTTACTATTCTCCATTTTAATTTTATTAAATTAATTTGTATGATGCTGACTTATTTATAAGCAAACCTATTTAATAGTATTGCAAAAGTCAAGAAGTATTTTTTATTAAACAACTAACAAAACCCAATTTGTCATTCCCACATGTAGTTAGTGGAAATCCAAAATAAATAATAGATTCTCGATAAAAGATTTTGGGAATGACAGCACTTTTCTATCAGACATTTTAAAAATAATATCGCGCATGGAAAATCGAAATCGTCGGTCGCAGACTCGGTGAGAGGATGAACGAATTAAATAGAATCAAAGAGTGACAAACTTTCCAAGTCTTCGAGACTTGGAAAGTTTAATTGCCAGTTACGATTTCGAAAAGGATTTCCCGCTCACCGAGTCGAGTCTGCGACCTAATGCGGGATTTCTTTGTTGCTATCAAGGAAAGAAAATAAGGAGACTTTAAAATAATATATCACCCCGACGGGGTTTTAAATTTATTCTTTATTTCTTTTCTACCAATATCAGACTCCTACGGAGTCTTTTCAAAAATTATCGGTGACTGAGTAATTCGCTCACCGAAGGAGAGTTGTAGACTCGGTGAGTGAATGTATCGAAGTCACCATTTGATTCCCTTTCCTTAAAAAAAGGAGAGGGACTTTTATTTTGAATAAAAAAATCTTTGTGCAACTTTGTGACTTAGAGTCTTAGTGGCATGCTTCGACAGGTCACGCCCAAAAGCGTGATGGCGCCAAAGGCGCTCACTCAGCATGACATGCTTCGATTTATCCGCCTCTGCGGATACATCCGCTCACCGAGTCGAGTCTGCGACCTTGGTGGACGAGATCAGCATGACATGTTTGAATTGTAAATTATTTTGTCAATATAATTTTTTATTTTTCTTATTGCTAATAGTTCAAATTTCATTTAAGTTTGTTTGTAAGATATTATTCATCGTTCTAATTTTGGTTATCTAATGGAATCCTTCGCACAGAGCATCTTAAAATTAATTATCGACACTTCTACAAATTTACCTCCCGATGTTCGTCGTGCTGTTGGCAAAGCAATTGAAAGAGAAAAAGTTGGAACTAATGCCGCAATCGCTTTAAATACAATTGCAATAAATATTGATATGGCTACCGACAACGAAGGTGCAATGTGTCAAGATACTGGAATGCCAACTTTTTTTATTCACACACCAATCGGATTTAATCAAATTGAATTAAAAAAAATAATTCTCGATGCAATTTCTGAAGCAACTAAACTTGGAAAACTTCGTCCAAATTCTGTCGATTCATTAACTGGAAAAAATTCTGGAAATAATCTTGGCGAAGGAACTCCGGTTTTTCATTTCGAGCAATGGGAAAGAAATGAAGTGGAAATAAAATTAATTTTAAAAGGTGGCGGTTGCGAAAATAAAAATATTCAATATTCTCTTCCATCTGAAATTGAACATCTTGGTAAAGCTGGAAGAAATTTAGATGGTGTTCGCAAATGTATTCTTCACGCAGTTTGGCAAGCACAAGGTCAAGGATGTTCAATCGGTGCAGTCGGTGTTGCAATTGGCGGAGATAGAACTACAGGATATAGTTTTGCAAAAGAACAACTGTTACGAAATCTTGATGACACAAATACAAATACTGAACTTGCAAATTTGGAAGAATATATTTTAGAAAAATCAAACACATTACAAATTGGGACAATGGGTTTTGGTGGTAATAGTACTTTAATCGGATGTAAGATTGCATCGTTTAATCGTTTGCCTGCAAGTTTTTTTGTGAGTGTTGCATATAATTGTTGGGCATATCGTCGTCAAGGAATTTTAATTGATTCGAAATCGGGCGAAATAAAAAAATGGCTTTACAAAGGCGATGAAGAAATTAAAAGAATGGCAACTGAAAGTGGAATCAAACTTACAGGAAAAGAAATATATTTAAACACACCACTCACCGATGAAGTTGTTAGAAATTTAAATGTTGGCGACATAGTTATGATTAGCGGAAAAATTTTTACAGCGCGTGATGCAATTCATTCTCATTTGATGACAAATAATTCTCCGATAAATTTAAATGGAGAAATTATTTATCATTGCGGACCTGTAGTTTTAAAAGATGGCGACTCGTGGAAGATTACTGCCGCGGGACCGACAACGAGCATCAGAGAAGAACCGTATCAATCTGAAATTATCAAAAAAAATAAAATTCGTGCTGTCATCGGTAAAGGGGGAATGGGAAATAAAACTCTTTCGGCACTTAAAGAGTTTGGCGCAGTTTATTTAAATGCAATTGGTGGCGCCGCACAATATTATGCAAAGTGCATCGAAGCAGTTGATGGAGTAAATTTTTTAGAATTTGGAACACCCGAAGCAATGTGGCATTTGCGAGTTAAAAATTTTCCTGCAATTGTTACAATGGATGCAAAAGGAAATAGCTTACACGCCGAGATTGAAAAATCGTCTGGCGAAAAATTAACTAAATTAGAACAACTCACTTTATAAATTAGGAGCAATAAAATGAAAGAGACACTATCAATCACCGACAACCGAACTGGTAAAGTTTACGAGATACCAATCGAAAATGAAACAATTCACACAGCAGATTTGCGTCAAATAAAAGTTAAAGATGAAGATTTTGGTTTGATGGGTTACGACCCTGCTTTTATGAACACCGCTTCGTGCAAAAGTAAAATCACTTTTATTGATGGCGATAAAGGAATTTTGGAACATCGTGGTTATCCAATCGCCCAACTTGCTGAAAAATGTACATATCTTGAAGCATCATATTTACTTTTAAATGGCGAACTTCCATCACAACCACAATTAAATTCTTGGACAGAAGAAATTAAATATCACACTTTCATCCACGAAAACATAAAAAAATTAATGGAAGGATTTCGTTACGATGCACATCCGATGGGAATGTTTGTAAGCACGATTGCGGCGTTATCAACTTTTTATCCCGAAGCAAAAAATTTAAAAAATAGCGAAATTCAAAAAAAACAAATTGCTCGCTTAATTGGAAAAGTTCCAACTGTGGCAGCGTTTTGTTATCGTCATACAAAAGGAATGCCATACATTTATCCTGACAACGAATTAAGCTTTGTCGGAAATTTTTTAAGTATGATGTTTAAAATCGGAACTCCACGATACACACCAGATCCAATTCTTGAGCAAGCGCTCGATATGTTATTTATTTTACACATCGACCACGAACAAAATTGTAGCACGAATGCAATGCGAAGTGTCGGCAGTTCGCACGCCGATGTTTATTCTTCACTTGCCGCAGCAGCCGCAGCACTTTACGGTCCACTTCATGGCGGCGCAAATGAAGAAGTACTTCGAATGCTCGATTTCATCGGCTCAGTAAATAATGTTCCAAAATTTATTGAGAGTGTAAAAAAAGGTGAAGGTCGATTAATGGGATTTGGACATCGCGTTTATAAAAATTACGATCCTCGCGCACGAGTGATTAAACAACTTGCTGATAAAGTTTTTGAAGTTACAGGAAAAAATCCGAAACTTGAAATTGCTTTAGAGCTTGAACGAATCGCTTTGGAAGATGAATATTTTGTAAAACGAAAACTTTATCCTAATGTTGATTTTTATTCTGGATTAATTTATCAGGCAATGGGTTTTCCGCCAGAGTTTTTCCCAGTTCTTTTTGCAATTCCTCGAACAAGTGGATGGCTTGCACAATATTACGAATTCCAAAACGATCCTGAACAAAAAATTGCACGCCCGAGACAAATTTATCTTGGACACGCAAAACGAGATGTCGTTTCAATTTCAGAACGCAAATAAATTATAAATTAATTTTAAAAGCCCTTTAGTAAAATGAAGGGCTTTATTTTTTATGTTCGCACAAATCAATAATTCTGTAATCCATTTTTACGATTCGCAAAATTCCGATAAACCTGCAATAATTTTTCTTCATGCTTTTCCGCTAAATCATAAAATGTGGATGAAGCAATCAAAATTTTTCCAAACAAATTATCGTGTAATTGCAATGGATTTTCGAGGATTTGGTGTAAGCGCACGATGCGATTACAATTACTCAATGGATTTATTTGCGAACGATGTGAACGCGCTTTTAGATTATCTGAAAATTGAAAAAGCAATTGTTGTCGGACTTTCGATGGGCGGATATGTTGCTTTCAGATTGATTGAAAATTTTACAAATAAAATTTCTGCTTTAATTTTATCGAGCACTCGAAGCGAAGCGGATTCCGAAGAGGGAAAAATTCTTCGTAAATCTACAATTGAAAAGATTCGTGTAAATGGTTTAAAAGATTTCGCTGATGGATTTGTGGAAAAACTTTTTACCTCGAGCGCAAACTCTGAAGATGTAAAGGAAATCAAAGAGATGATTTTGCAAAACGATTCTGATTCTGTGATTGGCGCGCTCAAAGCGCTTTCAGAAAGAATTGATTCAACAGAATTTTTGCAAAATATAAAAGTGCCAACTTGTATAATTGTTGGAGAGGAAGATAAATTAACTCCAATCTCCTGTTCAGAAAATCTAAATTCAAAAATAAAAAATTCAGAGATGAATATAATTCCAAAATCAAGTCATCTCTGCAACATCGAACAAAGCGAAATTTTTAATAAAATTATTTTTAATTTTTTAAAAAAGATTTAATGCTTTTTTGATTTCTCTTTTACTTCATCAATATCAATTTTTTTATTTTTGCAGTGGAAAATAAAAATTCTCTTCGCATTATTTTGGACTAAAGTCCGAGTGTGGGTTTTGTGCTTTATCCCCAGACTAAAGTCTGGGGCAATTCATCGAAGCGTGACGAAAAGCAGATTTTCCAAATCTTTGAGATTTGGAAAATCTTTAACCTAACCAAATTCTTTCTCCTTAAAAAGGAATGACATTTTTTTTTTGTGCGGTGGAAATCGAAATCGTCGGTCGCAGACTCGACTCGGTGAGCGGATGAGCGAATTGG
>CAYIXI010000069.1:0-4638 GCA_964367235.1 uncultured Chitinophagaceae bacterium
CTCTAACTGTTTTATCTTGACTCCCACTAACGACCTTACTTCCATCGGGACTAAATGATACGGACCAAACACCATCATTATGATTACCCGTCCAAAGTAAATCAGCATTACCATCTCGTGTTTGTGCATTTGTATTTAGTATAAATGCAAAAATGCAAAACAACAAAAAAAATAAGTTTTTCATAAAAATAAATTGTTATTACTTGATTTCTAAAATATTTATCCCTTTTATTTTTTGCAATCGCTTGTCAAATGTGAGAAGTGTGGCATCTTTAAAATATGCGGTTGCGGCAATGAGCGCATCCGGAAGTTTGAGTTTGTAATTCTGTCTAAAATAAATTGTTTGCTGTTTTATTTTTGTATTTATATCCACAATTTCTATTTCATTCAGAAAATTTTTAATTATTCTTTCTTCAGATTTCGTTAAATTTGAATACGATAAAAGTTCCAATTCAGTAACAAAAGAAATTATAAAGATTGCGGTCGAATTTTTACAAAGTCGAATTTTCCACCAAGTATGTAAAGAACCGCACTTGTATCTAAAAGGATTTTAGCTCCATTCATCACGAATTTTTTTTTGATAGCGAATAGGAGAAATTGAAAGTTTTATTTTTCCATCATATAAACTTAATTTCTTTTTATTCATTACTTTATCCGTTTTTAATCGAAGCATCTGAATATAGTATATCACCTCTCTAATATCATCATTAGAAAGTTGTTGAATTTCTTCAATAATTGGTTTGAGTGTTTGTTTATTATTAGTTTCCATATAATTTAAAATTCTCTTTAAAAATTTTACCTAAATAAAAGAAAAAAATATGAGAATAAAAAGTTTTTTGTAAAGTTTAGGTTTATCATAGGTTTACCTCCTTTATTTGATTGTTAAAAAATTAGTTAAAAAAATACATTTTATTTAACCTCCTACCAATAAAATCCTACCCATACTTAAGAAAGAATGTACTAAAAGTCAAGACATTTTACAATGAACAATTAATGCCAAAGGCATCCCTTCGGGACAATAAATAATTGATAATTGATAATCCGCCAGAGGCGGATAAACTGATAACTGATAATTGTAATTAAGTTTGTAAAACTCCAGTTGAGAAATTTTTTATCTCCGCATTGCAATTTGCAATTTCAATTCCTTGAGAAATAATTTTTCTCGTCTCGGTTGGATTAATAATTCCATCAACCCATAAATGGCTTGCGGCAAAAAGCGGAGTGAGTTCGCTTTCATATCGTGAAGAAATTTCGCTTAACATATTTTTTTGTTCTTCGGCAGAAAAATGTTTTCCAGATTTTTCCATCGATTGAATTTTTATTGCAAGCAAAGTTTCGCTCGATTGTTTCCCTCCCATTACAGCAATTCGTGCAGTGTGCCAAGCAAAAATCAATCGCGGATTATAAGCCTTTCCGCACATTGCATAATTTCCGGCGCCGTAACTATTGCCAACAATAAAAGTAAATTTTGGTACAACCGAGTTTGCAACTGCGTTTACCATTTTCGCTCCATCTTTTATTATTCCGCCATGCTCGGCTCGGCTACCAACCATAAAACCAGTTACATCTTGAAAAAATAAAAGTGGAATTTTCTTTTGATTGCAATTCATAATAAAGCGAGTTGCTTTATCGGCGCTGTCGCTGTAAATCACTCCGCCAATTTGCATTTCACCTTTTTTAGTTTTTGTTATCTGTCTTTGATTTGCAACAATCCCAACTGCCCAACCATCAACTCGCGCGTAACCGCAAATTAAAGTTTTTCCAAAACTCGATTTATATTCATCAAACGAATCTTTATCAATTATGCAATCCAAAATATTTTTCATTTCGTACGGAGTAATAATATCGCTCGGAAGAAAATCAAATATTTTTTCTTTTATAAATTTTGGTTCGATAGATTTTATTTTATCAAAACCAGATTTTGGTTTATCACCAATTTTTCCAATTATCGAACGAATAAGTTTTATCGCTTCCAAATCGTTTTTAACTTTGTAATCAGTTACTCCGCTAATTTCGGAATGCACCGATGCGCCACCGAGCGACTCGTTGTCAATCTCCTCTCCAATTGCGGCTTTTACTAAATGCGAGCCAGCCAAAAAAACACTTCCCGTTCCTTCAACAATAATTGATTCATCACTCATAATCGGAAGATACGCGCCACCAGCAACGCACGGTCCCATAATTGCAGAAATTTGCGTGATACCTTTTGAACTTAAAATTGCATTGTTGAAAAAAATTCTTCCGAAATGTTCTTTGTCGGGAAAAATTTCAGATTGCAGCGGAAGAAAAACTCCAGCTGAATCGACTAAATAAATTATTGGAATATTATTTTCAAGTGAGATTTCCTGCGCACGAAGAATTTTTTTGCAAGTCATCGGAAACCACGCGCCAGCTTTTACAGTTGCGTCGTTTGCAACAATTACACAATTGCGATTTTGAATTTTTCCGATTCCACAAACAACTCCCGCCGATGGGGCGTTACCAAACTCGGAATACATATTTTGCCCAGCAAACAAAGCGATTTCTAAGAAGTCAGAATCAATTAATTTTTCGATCCTTTCCCGTGCTGTGAGTTTTCCCTTTTTTTTATGTTTTGCGATTGCATCAATACCACCACCGAGATGGATTTCTTTTTCGAGTTGTTTTAATTTATTTAATTCTTCTTTGTGATTCATAGTTTATTTAAATGTTAATTAGCATTTGTATTAAATATCTTTTTCATATTTATCCGCCATATCCAGTCATAGCGTTGGCTTGTGGATCTTTGGCAATGTGCTTGCAAATAGGAAAGGCTTTCTGTCATTGTGCAATTAATGTGCAATTGATTTATGTCAGATATATCATTCATTACAATTATTTTGAGCCAATTGAGCCAATTATGAGCCAATCAAAGTATAGATTGTCCCTGCACCAATGTTGCCAGTTCTTTTTAAAATCTGAAACTTTTCAACCAATTCTGCCAAATCCCTTGTTGCCGTGGCTTTTGAAACATCGTTAAATGCTTGATACTCACTATTTGTAATTTTCCCTTTTTCTTTCACATACAAAACTGCCTTTACTTGTCTATCGTTTAAATTAAGTGATTGCAAATATTTTTTATTATAAATGTCTTTTCTAAATTCCACAAAAAAGCCTGACATATCGTAGGAATAAATAGGTTGAGGAAGTTCTGCTTGTTCGCATTCCTTTATCATTTTCAAAGTTCCTCGTCCCCACGATTCAATATAACCGCTTCTGAAAAGAGCATTGGCAATATCGGGATTAAAAGGTTTGGAAGGATGTTTAGTTAAAAGATTTTGAATTGTCCAACTTTCTGGCAATTGACCTTCATTCCAAAAAATAATTTTATCACTATAAACGCTTATTTGAATTGGAACACCTCCTGAATAATCTTTATGTGCAATTGCATTCAACAATGCCTCTCTAACCGCATCTTTCGGATATTCATATTTCTCAATTCTGTTAATGCCTTCGTAACTAATTTTTGCTTTAATATATTTTGTAAATAACAAATCCATTGTTTTCTCAATTTGCTCAAATAAGTTGCCGTGTATTTCATCTTGAAATTTCAGGTCATCGTCTGTTTCAAAATAACCGATTTTGATATATGCACCTGTTACAAATTTTTCGGGGTTGGAATGAAATAAAAGAATTGCCGCTCGTTTTAAAAAATCATTTTCCTTGAGTTGCAGGTTTTCAATAAGATGTTCGTTGGTGTCGGTTAAAATATCTTCTTTAATGCGTTGACTCTTAATTGCCCGCTTTCGAAAAAAATCAAATGTCTCTTGTTTTAAATCCATTACTGAAATATTAGAAACAGGAACACCGTCCCAGCGTTTTCCTTTTTTCTGCAATAGGAATTTGTCTAATGCCATACCTTTCAATTCTTGTTTTGTGCTGCCGCTTCTATAATGGTATTGACCTTTGTAATTAACAGGATAGGGATGTTCCTCAACAATTATTTCAATAAAATCTCCTTGTACGGCGGTTTGCAAATTCACATCAACTAAAATGCCCAAAGTGTCTCTTACTTTATTGGGAATTTCTTCCAATAATCTTTTGGCATCTGTTACTCCAACTACATTTCCTGCATCGTCTTTACCAATAAAAATGCTTCCTCCATAAGCATTGGCAAAGCCACACACCCATTTCAGATATTCGTCTCGCCAACTTGATTTATATTCTATGTTTTGTTGTTCGGGCATTATTTAATTCTTCTTTGTGATTCAAAATTTATTTAAATGTTAATTATACATTTGTTATATATGTTTTACAGGTCGCTCCTACGGAGCTAATTTATAAATCTAATTTGCTATTTCCTACAAACAGGTCGCTCCTTCGGAGCTAAAAATTCTAATATTTTTTACATATATATATCTTCGGGTTTTACTTTAACAATTATTAATAAATACTATCCTCTTCAAGCAAATATTTTTTATGTATAGTTTTGCTCGAGCATTCTGTTTGTAGATATTTTGATTTAATAAATAATTTAGATTTGTTCCAATAAAAAGTTGGCGGACAATTATGTGCAACATGTATTATTTTTTCTATTCAAACAAAAATTTTATTTTCATTTAATTGCTCCGTAGGAGCTTTCTGTTTGTAGATATTTTGATATAATAAATATTTCATCTC